>NZ_JBDGIN010000007.1:0-305020 GCF_057657395.1 Telluria sp. Soil_C_11
CCATCAAGCCTCAACCTGTCACCCCTTGGAGAAGCCTGATGATCAGCACAACGTTATTATCCCGGACAGTAGTGCGCCTTCGCGGGAACGACGTTCGATTGCTAACGACGGTTTCCTAGCCGACGATCCGCAACGAGTAGTCCGTCGCCTTCACATCCTTGGTCAGGCTGCCGACCGAGATCCGGTCCACGCCAGTCTCGGCGATCGCGCGCACGGTCTGCATATTGATGCCGCCGGAGGCTTCCAGCAGCGCGCGGCCGTCGTTGATGCGCACCGCTTCGCGCATCATGTCGAGGTCGAAGTTGTCCAGCAGGATGGACATGGCGCCGGCCGCCAGCGCTTCCTCGAGCTCGGCAATCGACTCCACCTCGACCTGGATCGTCACGCCCGCGTTCAGCGCGTTCGCCGCCTGCAGCGCCTGGGTGATGCCGCCGGCCGCCGCGATGTGGTTTTCCTTGATCAGGATGCCGTCGTACAGCGCCATGCGCTGGTTCGCGCCGCCGCCCACGCGCACCGCGTATTTTTGCGCCTGGCGCAGCCCCGGCAGGGTCTTGCGGGTATCGAGGATCCTGGCGCGGGTGCCGGCGATCGCGTCGACGTACTTGCGCGTGCTCGATGCGACGCCGGACAGCAGCTGCAGGAAGTTCAGCGCCGCGCGCTCGGCCGTCAGCAGCGAACGGGGCGATCCTTCGATGGTGCAGACCACGGAATCCGGCGCCATCACGTCGCCCTCGGCATACTTCCAGTCGATCTCGATGTCCTGGTCGACGGCCAGCATGATGCCTTCGAACCAGGGCGCGCCGCACAGCACCGCTTCTTCGCGGACGATCACGCGGGCGTGGGCAACCGGCGCTTCCGGGACCAGCTTGCCGGTCAGGTCGCCGGTGCCGACGTCTTCCAGCAGCGCCGCCAGCAGGTTCTGTTCGAATGCGGCCTGCAGCTTCTCATCGAGCTTGCCTTCTTCCGCGAACGGGTTCTTCAAATTACTCATGCCGGTCCAATTCCCGAGAACAGTTTGCTTTCCTGCTCCAGCGAACCGGTAGGCAGGGCCTTGGCCTTCTTGGCGGCCGCGAAATCGAGCATGCGGTCGATCGCCTTTTTCGCCTGGCGGCCGGTTTCGGGATCGATGTGGATCTCGTTGCGGCCGTCAGTCGCTTCCAGCACGGCGGCCAGGTTCACCAGGCCGTTCATCGCCATCCACGGGCAGTGGGCGCAGCTCTTGCAGGTCGCGCTGTTGCCGGCGGTCGGCGCATCGATGAAATGCTTGCCCGGCGCGGCGGCGCGCATCTTGTGCAGGATGCCGTTGTCGGTGGCAACGATGAAGGTGGTCGCATCCATGGTGCGGGCCGCGTCGATCAGCTGGGTGGTCGAGCCGACCACGTCCGCCTGCTCGACCACATTCGCCGGCGATTCGGGGTGGACCAGCACTTTCGCATCCGGATGCTGGGCGCGCAGCAGGTCCAGTTCGATGCCCTTGAACTCGTCGTGCACCAGGCAGGAACCCTGCCACAGCAGCATGTCGGCGCCGGTCTTCTTCTGGATGTAGGAACCCAGGTGGCGGTCCGGCGCCCAGAGGATCTTCTTGCCCTGCTTGTGCAGGTAGTCGACGATGTCCAGGCCGATCGACGAGGTCACCATCCAGTCGGCGCGCGCCTTCACGGCGGCGCTGGTGTTGGCGTACACGACCACGGTGCGGTCGGGATGCTGGTCGCAGAAGGCCGCGAACTCTTCGGCCGGGCAGCCCAGGTCCAGCGAGCAGGTCGCGTCCAGGTCCGGCATCAGGATGGTCTTTTCGGGGCTCAGGATCTTCGCGGTCTCGCCCATGAAGCGCACCCCGGCAACCACCAGGGTCCTGGCCGGGTGGTCGCGGCCGAAGCGCGCCATTTCCAGGGAGTCGGAGACGCAGCCGCCGGTTTCCTCGGCCAGGTCCTGCAGGTCGGCGTCCACGTAGTAGTGGGCCACCAGCACCGCCTCTTTTTCCTTCAGCAGGCGCCGGATGCGGTCTTTCAGGGCTGCCCTTTCGGCGGCCTCGACGGGCGACGGCACGCGCGCCCAGGCTTCCGAGGTCGAGCACACGCCGCCTACGGGTCGGTCATATTCAAAGGTCTTGATTGGGGCAATCGTATTCATTAGCGATATCACCATATTTCGTGGGCACGGGGTGCCCACCCTACAACCACCGATCGTAGGGTGGGCACCCCGTGCCCACCATTTACGGTCGCGTCACGAGAATTATTCGAGGCCTTGACTCTTCAGGTAATCCTCATAATTGCCCTGGAAGTCGACCACGCGGTCTTCCTTCACCTCGAGGATGCGGGTCGCCAGCGAGGACACGAATTCGCGGTCGTGCGACACGAAGACCAGGGTGCCGGCGTATTTATCCAGTGCGACGTTCAGCGACTCGATCGATTCCATGTCCATGTGGTTGGTCGGCTCGTCGAGCATCAGGACGTTGTGACGGCCCAGCATCAGCTTGCCGTACATCATGCGGCCCTTTTCGCCACCGGACAACACGCGCACCGACTTCTTGACCTCGTCGCCGCCGAACAGCAGGCGGCCCAGGATCGAGCGCACGGCCTGGTCGTCGTCGCCTTCCTTGGTCCACTGGCCCATCCAGTCGGTCAGGTTCAGGTCGGTGGCGAATTCCTCGGTCGGATCCTGCGGCATATAGCCCGGATTCGCGTTCTCGGCCCACTTGATGCGGCCGGTATCGGCGTCCAGGCCGGTGATCTCGTGGCCGCCGATGCAGCGCAGCAGCGTGGTTTTACCCGCACCGTTGGCGCCGATGATGGCGACGCGCTCGCCGGCTTCGATCATGATCGAGAAGTTCTTGAACAGCGTGCGGTCATACGACTTCGACAGGCCTTCGGTCTCGACCGCCAGGCGGTGCAGCTTCTTTTCGCCTTCGAAACGCACGAACGGATAGGCGCGCGAGGACGGCTTGAATTCCTCGATCTTGATCTTCTCGATCTGCTTGGCGCGCGAGGTCGCCTGGCGGGCCTTCGACTTGTTGGCCGAGAAGCGGCGCACGAATTCCTGCAGTTCGGCCACTTTTTCCTTGGCCTTGGCATTGTTCGCCAGCTGCTGGTTGCGGGCCTGGGTCGACGCTTCCATGTAGTCGTCGTAGTTGCCCGGATAGACCTTCAGCGTGCCGTAGTCCATGTCGGCGACGTGGGTGCAGACCGAGTTCAGGAAGTGGCGATCGTGCGAGATGATGATCATCGTCGAGTTGCGCTGGTTCAGCATGTCGGCCAGCCAGCTGATCGTATGGATGTCCAGGTTGTTGGTCGGTTCGTCCAACAGCAGGATGTCCGGATCCGAGAACAGGGCCTGGGCCAGCAGCACGCGCAGCTTCCAGCCCGGCGCCACGGCGCTCATCAGGCCCTGGTGCAGGTCGGTGGCGATGCCCAGGCCGAGCAGCAGTTCGCCGGCGCGCGCTTCGGCCGAGTAGCCGTCGTACTCGGCGACCTTGCCCTCGAGCTCGGCCGCCTTCATGTAGTCTTCGTCGGTCGCTTCCGGATTCGCGTAGATGGCGTCGCGTTCGGTGATCGCGTTCCACAGCTCGGTGTGGCCCATCATGACGACGTCGAGCACGCGCACGTCTTCGTAGGCGAACTGGTCCTGGCGCAGCTTGCCGAGGCGCTCGCCCGGGTCGAGCGAGACGTTGCCGCCCGACGGCTCGAGGTCGCCGCCGAGGATTTTCATGAAGGTCGACTTGCCGCAACCGTTCGCGCCGATCAGGCCGTAGCGGTTGCCGTCGCCGAATTTGACGGAGATGTTCTCGAACAGCGGCTTGGCGCCGAACTGCATCGTAATGTTGGCTGTACTGAGCACTGGAACTTACCTTCCTGCGGAGTTTTCAATTAACCGTGCATTTTACCACCGCGCAGTGCGGCCGGCATCACCGCCGCGCCATTTGCACGCAAGCCGGTTCTCCAGGGGAAGTACCTTATTTGTCGCGCCCGATTTCGCCGGGCGAGGCGTCCTGCACGCCGCTCAGCTTGTTGATACGGCGCAGCCACTCGGCCGCCAGCCCATCCGGCAGCCCTGCGCCGGACTCATGGCGGATCTGCTGGCCGTCGATCAGCCACATATCCCAGGACACATCGGTCGCGTCGCGCGTGCGGATGGCATGCGGCTTGGCCCAGATGCGGTTCGCCAGTTCGACCAGTTGCGGCAGTTCCGATTTCGGCAAGGCCACGGCCTGGCGCGCCTTAGGAACGCCGCGCTTCGGCGGAGGCGCACCCGGCACGCCCGGACTCGGCACGAAGGTGTTTACCAGCATGCCGCGGTCGAGGTCGACGACGTGGTAGTGGCTGCCGTAGCTGAAGAAGCCCCAGGATCCCAGTACGACGCCGTGGCGCGGCAGTTCGACGCCGGGTTTCGGCATGGGGCAATCGGTGCAGATGCGCTCCTTTACGGGTGCGTATTGGGGCAGCTGGATGGGCAGCTGAGCCGGCAGCTGCGCAGGCCGATGGGTCGGCCGGGCCGCGTGGACGGACGTCCAGCCGAGGCACAGCAGGGCGAAGGCGGCGAAGCGGATTGGCATGGGCGGGTCCTTTCACCGCCCAGTCTACGGGAACGCCTGAGCCGAAAACTCACGCTTTATCACCAAAAGTAGTGGATCAGCCTTGCCGGATGGTCGGATAGTCGGACATCGTCAGGCGCCAGCCGGATTCGTCCGACACCAGTCTTCCCTGGGCGCCGAAGGGGATCGTCACGCGGCGCGGGATGTGGCCAAATTCCAGGCCGGTCAGCACCGGGCACGGCAGGGTCGCGCGCAGGTAGGCGAGCATGTTCTCGAAATCGTAGCCGTTGTCGGCCGGCGCCAGCCGGTAGCCGGAAAAATCGCCCAGCACGACCGCCTGCTGGCGCGCCAGCACGCCGGCCTGCATCAGTTGCAACAGCATGCGCTCGACGCGGTAGGGATGTTCGGCGATGTCTTCGAGGAACAGGATGCCGCCGTCGATCCGCGGAAAATACGGGGTGCCCACCAGCGACATGAGCATCGCCAGGTTGCCGCCCCAGACCGTGCCGGCGACGTCGAGCAGAGGGTTGCCGTTGCCCTGCCCTGCCACCGTATGGGTCGGCCCGGCCAGGCAATGCCAGAAATCGTCCAGCGTGAACGCGACCGGCTCGGCGGCGCAGAAATCGCCGGCGAACATCGGGCCGGCGTAGCTGATCGCGCCGCGCCGCGCGTATAGGCCCATGTGGAAGGCGGTGATGTCCGAGTAGCCGACGAAGATCTTGCCGCTGTCGGCCATGCGGTCGAAATCGATGTGCGGCAGCAGCCGGCTCATGCCGTACTGGCCGCGCAGCGCGACCACGACCTGCACGTCCGGATCGGCCGCGGCGGCGTTCAGCTGGGCCAGGCGGGCTTCGTCGGTGCCGCCGAAGCGCAGGTGGCGCTGTGCGTGGTCATAGTAGTTGTGGACCAGGATGCCCTGGGCTTCGAGGCGGGCGATGCCGCGCGTTACCGCTTCCGGATCGGGCGCGTAGCCGCCCGGTGCGACCAGCGCGATGCCGAGTCGCTGTACGAGTTGTGGAGTGATCACTGTTTGACGAAGAGCCGTGGTGTCGAGTCGGGCGCCATCTTACCGTGGGCATGGGCGTCGATCAAGGCGAGCAGCCTCTCCAGCAACTGGGTCGGCAGGTCATGGCCCATTCCTTCGATGATCTCCAGGCGCGCATTCGGTATCGCCTCGGCGGTATCCAGGCCGCAGGCAGGCGGCACCATCGGGTCGGCCGCGCCGTGGATCACCAGGGTCGGAGCGACGATGGTGCGCAGCAGCGGCGTGCGGTCGCCGCTGGCGGCGACCGCCAGGATCTGGCGCACCACCCCGCCCGGGCAGCAGTTGCGGCGCAGCGCGCGCGCCACCCGGCGGCGCAACTGCTTTTCCGGGGTCGGATAGGTGGGGCTGCCGATCGCCTGCAGCAGGCGCACGCCGTGCTCGACCATCGCGTCGGCATCGAGGCCCGGGCGGCGCATCATCGCGCGCTTGACGGCGGGCGTCGGTCCGGGCAGGCCGCGCCGTCCACTGCTGGACATGATGGAGGTCAGGCTCGACACCCGCGTGGGGTGCCTGGCGGCCATCAGTTGGCCGATCATGCCGCCCATCGAGACGCCGACCACGTGGGCGCGCGCCACGCCCAGCGCGGACAGCACGCCGACCGCGTCGTCGGCCATGTCTTCGAGGGTGTACGGCGGGCGCAGCGGCCAGCGCACCAGCGACTTCAGCCAGGCGAGGCCCAGGCTCGGCGTGCCGGCATGCTCGAATTTGGTGGAGAGGCCGACGTCGCGATTATCGTAACGGATCACGTAAAAGCCGAGCTCGACCAGTCCTTCGACGAACTCGTCCGGCCAGGCCGTCAATTGCAGGCCGAGGCCGGAGATCAGCAGCAGGGGCACGGCTTTCGGATCGCCGGCAGTGTCGAAGGCGATGCGGATGCCGTTGGCGTTCAGGCTAGGCATGGCGGCAACACCATCGGTAACGGCGGCGCGCCGAATGGGAGCGGAAGGGATGGCGAGTGATGGGCGATTGGTCCACGCGGGTCTCCGCGCCGCTATGCGCGCGGCGTGAAACCAGCATACCATTTCCGGCAAATCGGGGGCGTTACGGGAGGGCTTTGCGTGCGGCCCGGCGCTCGGCGAAGAAGCCCTTCAGCATGGCGCCGGCCTCGTCCGCCAATACCCCGCCGACGACCTCGGTGTGATGGTTCAATTCCTCGCGCGCAAAAAGGTCGAGGACGGAGCCGCAGACACCGGTCTTGGGGTCGGTGGCGGCATACACGACGCGCGCCAGGCGCGCATGCATCATCGCCCCCGAGCACATCGCGCAGGGTTCCAGCGTGACGTACAGTTCGCAGCCCGGCAGGCGGTAATTGCCGAGCTTTTCGGCGGCCGCGCGCAGGGCCACGATTTCGGCATGCGCGGTCGGGTCGTGGCGTCCGATCGGCTGGTTGAAGCCGGCGGCGACCACCTCGCCATCCTTGACCACCACGGCGCCGACCGGCACCTCGCCGGCCGCCCAGGCCTTGCGCGCCTCGAGCAGGGCCAGCGCCATGTAGGCGCCGTCGCCGTCGCGCGCGGCGGAGCCGGCCTCGGGCGGCGCCGCGGCCGGGATGGCGGAATCAGGCGCCGGCGCGGTCATCGGTGATTTCGGCCCAGCAGTTCGGGGTTTCGTGCAGCACCAGTTTCTGCAGGCGCAGGCCGGTGCCGAAACGGTCGGTATAGGCCGCCTTCAGGATGCCCCAGGCCACCTGCGCCAGGTTCTCGACGGTCGGGATGCGGTCGATGATCACGGTCTTGTGACCCGGCAGGCTGGCCAGGAAGTCGCGCACCTTCTCGTCCTTTTCGTAGACCAGGAAGGCGTGGTCCCAGACGTCGACCAGGTGTTCCTTGGCGAGCGCCTTGATGTCCGAGAAGTCCATGATCATGCCGTTGTCGGAACTGCCTTCCGAATCGATGACGGCGCCCGTCAGCGTGATCTCGAGGGTGTAGCGGTGGCCGTGCAGGTTGCGGCACTGGCTCTTGTGGTCGGGAATGCGATGGCCGGCATCGAATTCCAGCTTGCGGGTAATGGTCAGCATAAATAGGCCAATGAGGCTCAGGGGATTTGCAGGAGTTTGTGGGTCTGGATGCTCAGCTTCCACTTGGGGTTGCGGCGGCAGGTTTCGATCGCCAGGCGGGTGTTCTGGGCCGCCAGCGGACCGTCCATCGGCTGGACGTAGAAGTTGTCGAAGTCGAGCGCTTCGTAGGCGGCCAGGTCCTGGCCGGGCTGCGGGATCACCACCTTGATCTCGTTGCCCTTGCCGACCACCAGCTTCGAGCCCATCTTCGGGCTGACGCAGATCCAGTCGACGCCTTCCGGGACCGGCAGGGTGCCGTTGGTCTCGATGGCGATGGTGAAGCCGCGCGCGTGCATGGCGTCGATCAGGGGCTTGTCCAGTTGCAGCAGCGGTTCGCCGCCGGTGAAGACGACATACTTGCTGGCCGCGTGGGTGGCCGGCCACAGGCCGTCGATCTCGGCGGCGAGGCTGTCCGGATCCTTGAACTTGCCGCCGCGCTCGCCATCGGTGCCGACGAAATCGGTATCGCAGAACTGGCACACGGCGCTGGCGCGGTCGCTTTCGCGGCCGGTCCACAAGTTGCAGCCGGAAAAGCGGCAGAATACCGCCGGACGGCCGGCGTGTGCGCCTTCGCCCTGCAGGGTATAGAAAATTTCTTTGATGCTGTAAGTCACGGTAAAAGTCCGGTTAAGCCTCTCGTCAACCTTCCATTATACCCCGCACCGTGGCCGGTGCAGAAGACCCGGCGGATTTATACCGCTGGGCCGGAGCGCCGCAGGATTATTGACCTCTGGCAAAAACTGTCCTCTCGGAAAGTCGTACCTTTTCTTAGCGGAAAGTTCCTACCACTTTAGGAGGCTGACCATGAAGACCATGATGCGCCAGGCCCTGTACGCACTGATCGCCGCCCTGCTGCTGGCCGGCCTGTGGCGTGCCGGGGTCGATACCGCGGTGGCGCCGCTGCCGACGCGCCTCGGGGCGGCTGCCCTGCTCCTGCTGGGCATGGGCATCCTGTTCTTGACGCTGTGCCAGCGGCTGCGCAGCGAAGACCGGCTGGCCGGCCTCGAAGCCGCGCTGTGCCGGGAACAATCGGCGCGCAGCCAGGCCGACCAGGCGCTCGCCGAAGCGGACCTGCTGCTGGCCCGGATGACGGCCCGCGCCACCGGCGACTGCACCGGCGATCCGGCCGGCCAACTGGTCATCATCCAGGCCGAGTTGACGCAGATCCAGCAGCGCTGCAGCGCCGACCAGGCGATCCGCGGCCGCTTCGAACTGCTGCGGTCCCGCCTCGACCGCCTCGGCAACAGCCTGCGCCGCGATGCCCGCGCCGCCGAGCCCGGCTAAGCCGGCCGGATAAGATTCGCTGCTTTCGTTCAGGAAATTCCGGGCCAAAAATCTTCTTGCCTTAAATCAATAAGGCGCCGTGTGCCGTCCAGCACAATCCGTTCTTGTCAGCAATCAACTGATTGCCCTACGGACAGACTAAAAGGACGGCACATGACAGGCACGACAATACAGCGGCTCATGGATTCCTCCAGCGCGAACGGCGACCGCGCCTTCGCGCACCAGCTCATGGAAATGCTGGCAATCCCGGTGTTCGTGCTCGACATCAATTGCCGCGTGATGATCTGGAACCGCGCCTGCGAACGCCTGACCGGCGTCGCCGCCAGCGAAGTCATCGGCACGCGCGACCACTGGCGCAGCTTTTTCGAGGAGCCGCAACCCACGCTGGCCGACCTGCTGATCCAGGAACGCGGCGGCGAGATCCCCAGCATCCATCCGCGTCCCGCGCCGGGGCAACCGGGTCACCTGTCGGCCGAAAGCTGGTTCGACATGCCGCGCGTGGGCCGGCGCCGCTACCTGGCGCTGGACGCCAGCCCGATCTACGACGAGCGCGGCCGTCTTACCGCCGTGGTCGAGACCCTGCGCGACATGACCGACGAGAAAACGGCCCAGATCGCCCTCGAGCAGCTGGCCACGCGCGACGGACTGACCGGGCTGGCCAACCGCCGCTGCTTCGACGACACCCTGCAGGCTGAATGGGCGCGCGCCCTGCGCCAGCGCCAGCCGCTGTCGCTGTTGATGGTCGACGTCGACAATTTCAAAGCCTATAACGATGCCAACGGCCACATCGGCGGCGACGAGTGCCTCAAGCGCATCGCCACCGCCGTCGCCAGCGAGATGCGCGCCAACGACCTGGTCGCCCGCTACGGCGGCGAAGAATTTGCCGTGATCCTGCCGAACCAGTCGCTGAAGGGCGCCGCCAGCGTGGCCGAGCGCATCCGCACCCGGGTCGAGCAGCTGCGGGTGCCGAACCGGCTGGCCATCGGCCAGCACGTGACGGTCTCGATCGGCGCCGCCACGGCCCTGGCGGCGCCCGACAACAGCCCCGGCGAACTGGTGGCGACCGCCGACGCCGCCCTCTACCGCGCCAAGCACATGGGCCGTAACCGGATCAGCCTGCCGCTGACGGAACCCGGCTGAGCTTGATACTTCTATATCTTTCGTCGGGAATCCACTATGCTGTCGCGCACAGCATTTTTCCCGAGGAGATCGCGTGTCCCAGTTGTCCAAATTCGCCCCGCTGGCGGCAGTCGGCCTGTCCATCGCCGTGCCCGTCTTCGCCGCTCCCGCAGCGGCGCCGTCGAAGTCCGACGTCCTGCCGTTCAAGGCCACCGAAAAGCAGCTGCCCAATGGCCTGAAGGTGATCGTGGTGCCGACCGGCTTCCCCAACCTGGTGTCGGTCACCATCCCGGTCCAGACCGGCTCGCGCAATGAAGTCGAGCCGGGCAAGTCCGGCTTCGCCCACTTCTTCGAGCACATGATGTTCCGGGGCACCAAGGCTTACCCGCCCGAGAAATACCAGGACATCATCACCAAGGCCGGCGCGCGCCAGAACGCCTACACCAGCGACGACCTGACCAACTACTACACGACCTTCGCCAAGCAGGACCTGGAGACGGTACTGAAGGTCGAGGCCGACCGCTTCCAGCACCTCGACTACGCCGAGGCCGCGTTCAAGACGGAATCGCGCGCCGTGCTGGGCGAGTACAACAAGAACAGCGCCAACCCGATGCAGAAGCTGTTCGAGGTCCAGCGCGACGCCGCCTTCAGCACCCACACTTATAAACACACCACGATGGGCTTCCTGAAGGACATCGAGGACATGCCGAACCAGTACCAGTACTCGAAGGTCTTCTTCGACCGCTGGTACCGCCCGGAGCGCACCACCATCATCATCGCCGGCGACGTCGATCCGAAGAAGGCGGTCGCGCTGGTCGAAAAATACTGGAGCGGCTGGAAGCGCGGCTCGTACCACGCCGCCGTGCCTGCCGAGCCGGCCCCGGCCGGCGCCCAGTACCGCCACGTGGACTGGCAGAGCCCGACCCTGCCGCTGGTCACGGTGGCCTTCCGCGCGCCGGCCTTCTCCGACACGCGGAAGGACCAGGCCGCGCTGTCGATGCTGCTGTCGCTGTCGTTCGGGAAAACGTCGCCCCTGTACAAGCGCCTGGTGCAGGACGAGCAGAAGGTCGACCAGCTGTTCGACTACACGCCGGCGCGCGTCGACCCGTCGCTGGTGACGATCGGCGCCCGCGTCAAGAAGCCGGAGGATGCGCTGTACGTACGCAACGCCATCCTCGAGACGGTCGCGAAGCTGCGCGACACCCCGGTCACGAAGCAGGCGCTGGAAGAGGCCCAGTCCTCGGAAAAATACGGCTTGATCCGCACCCTGGACAACACCGACACGATCGCCCAGACGCTGGCGTCCTACGTCCACTACAACCGCTCCTATGACACGATCAACCGCTACTACCGCCTGATCGGCACCCTGACCCCGGCCGACCTGCAGGCCGCGGCGCGCACCTACCTGGTCGACGAGTCGATGGTGGTGACCACCCTGTCGCACGAGGCGCTGCCGGCGGGGATCGAGACCCTGCCAAAGCTGGCCGACATGGCCCCGAAGGCCGCCGATGCGAAGTTCGACGTGCTGGTGCAGAAGACCGCCCTGCCGCAGGTCCGCTTCAAGCTGCTGTTCGAAGCCGGTTCGGCGCAGGACCCGGCCGGCAAGGAAGGCCTGGCGGCGCTGACCGCGGCGATGGTGGCGCGCGCCGGTTCGACCGAGCGCAAGTACGACGAGGTGAGCAAGGCCCTGTTCCCGATCGCCGGGGCTTTCGGCGAGCAGACCGACAAGGAAATGACCACCTTCACCGGCACCATCCACAAGGACAACTGGAACCAGTTCCTCGACATCGCCCTGCCCCAGCTTCTGAGCCCGGGCTTCCGCGAAGACGACTTCCGGCGCCTGAAGGATGCGCAGAAGAACGCCCTGGTGCTCGACCTGAAGGACAATAACGAAGAGGAGTTCGGCAAGGAGCGCCTGCAGGCCAACATTTTCGCCGGCACGCCCTACGGCCATCCGGTGCTGGGCACCAGCAAGGGCATCGAATCGATCACCCTGGACGACGTGAAGAACTTCTACCGCCAGGCCTATGCGCAGGGCGCCCTGCACGTCGGCATCTCCGGCGACGTCAGCCCCGAGATGACGGCCCAGCTGAAGACCCGCCTGGCCGGCCTGCCGGACGGCGCCGGCCTGCCGCGCATCGCCGCGCCGCGGGGCCACATGCCGCAGGGCCTGGAAGTCGAGATCATCGAGAAGAACACGCGCGCGACCGCGATTTCGTTCGGCCTGCCGATCGACGTGAACCGCGCCCACCCGGACTTCCCGGCCCTGTGGCTGGCCAAGACCTGGCTGGGCGAACACCGCGCCTCGAACTCCTATCTGTACCAGCGCATCCGTGAAACGCGCGGCATGAACTACGGCGACTACGCCTATATCGAAGCCTTCCCGCGCGGGATGTTCGGCTTCTTCCCGAGCCCGAACCTGGGCCGCAAGTCGCAGATCTTCGAAGTCTGGATCCGCCCGGTCGCGCCGCAGAACGCGCACATGGCGCTGCGCATCGCGCTGACCGAGCTCGGCAAGCTGATCGACCAGGGCCTGAGCCAGGAACAGTTCGAATCGACCCGCGACTACCTGATGAAGAACGTGTTCGTGATGACCGCCACCCAGGACGCCCAGCTCGGCTACGCGCTGGATTCGCAGTGGTACCGCACGCCGGAATTCACCCAGATGATGCGCGACGGCCTGTCGAAACTGACGGCGGCGGACGTCAACGCCGCGATCCGCAAGCACCTGTCGGCGAAGAACCTGTCGGTCGTGTTCATCACCAGGGACGCGGCCGGCCTGAAGGACAAGCTGCTGAGCGACGCCTTCTCGCCGATCACCTACGACGCTGCCAAGCCGCAGGCGCTGCTGGACGAGGACAAGGCGATCGGTGCGATGAAGCTGGGGATCCGGCCGGAGGCGGTCAGGGTCACGCCGGCGGCGCAGGCGTTCGCGCAGTAGGAGTTCCCGGCATCGTCGCCTTCGCGCACGATCGTCGTCCCCGCGCAGGCGGGGACCCAAGTAGTCCTTGATAAAAAACGCCGGCAAAAGCCGGCGTTCTCCATGGCGCTGGCGTGTGCGATCAGTGCGCGACCTTGTCCCAGCCGCGGCGCACCGCCGCCTTCATCCGATCCCAGGTCGAAACGCCACCCGTGCTGTAGCGGCTGTCCCAGTCGCTGCGCAGGTCGGATTCGACGTCGTCCCAGTTGCGGCCCTGGTAGCGGGCGTCGCTGCGCATCTGGGTGCCGTAGCGGTAGGCCGGCTCGTAGTCGTCGTAGGTGTCGCCCGAGCTGGCGTAGCTGCTGTTCCAGTGGGAGCGGTAGTAGGAGTCGTCGTCGCTGTCCGGGGTGATCTTGTCCCAGCCGCGGCGTACGGCCGCCTTCATCTTTTCCCAGGTCGAGCTGCCGCTGGAACCGTAGCGGCTGTCCCAGTCGCTGCGCAGGTCGGACTCGACGTCGCTCCAGTCGCGGTCGCGGTATTTCTCGTTGCGGCGCATCTCGGAACCGTAGCGGTAGGCCGGCGCATAGTCGTCGTAGCTGCCGCCCAGGCTGGAATAGTTGGTCTGCCAGTCGTTGCGGTAGTAGCTGTCGTCGTCATGCATGTCCGGGGTGATCTTGTCCCAGCCACGGCGCACGGCCGCCTTCATCTTTTCCCAGGTCGAGCTGCCGCTGGAACCGTAGCGGCTGTCCCAGTCGCTGCGCAGGTCGGACTCGACGTCGCTCCAGTCGCGGTCGCGGTATTTCTCGTTGCGGCGCATCTCGGAACCGTAGCGGTAGGCCGGCGCATAGTCGTCGTAGCTGCCGCCCAGGCTGGAATAGTTGGTCTGCCAGTCGTTGCGGTAGTAGCTGTCGTCGTCATGCATGTCCGGGGTGATCTTGTCCCAGCCACGGCGCACGGCCGCCTTCATCTTTTCCCAGGTCGAGCTGCCGCCCTTGCCGTAGCGCGTATCCCAGTCGCTGCGCAGGTCCGACTCAATGTCGTCCCAGTTGCGGTTCTGGTAGCGTGGGTCGCGGCGCATCTCGGAACCGTAGCGGTAGGCCGGCGCATAGTCGTCGTAGCTGCCGCCCAGGCTGGAATAATTCGTCTTCCAGTCGTTGCGGTAGTAGCTGTCGTCGTCCGTCGCGCCCAGGTTCTCGACCTGCACTTCGGTGTGGCGCACGGTGTCGTGGATGTTTTCCTGGCGCTGGGTGGTTTCCTTGCCGACCCGGACTTCCTCGACCACGCGCGCCGTTTTCTGCACCACGGCTTCCTCGGCTTTTTCGCGCATCTCGATCGTCTGTTCCTTGAAGGCGGACGCGTCGGCGCCGGAAAGCGGCCTGTCGACCGGGCGGCGCTCCACGTTCACGTGTTCTTCGCGCAGGTTGACGGTCTGGTCGACCGGGGTCTCGACCACGCGCGAGAACACGCGCACGCCGCCGCGCTGCACTTCGCGCTTGCCGACCTTCAGGTCTTCCTGCACGACCGGGATGGCGGTGCTGCGCTGTTCGTTGAGCTGTTCGCCCATGTCGCGCTGCATCGAGTCGGAGCGGAGGGTATCGGAGCGCGCGGTGTCGCGCTGCATCGAGCCGGTCTGGATGGTGCCGCCCAGCGAGGCGTCGCTCGAACCCTGCAGCGACGAGGTGCCCTGCAGCGTCCTGCCGGTCGAGTTGTCGAGCGTGTTGCCGGCGATCTCGCTGTCCATCGAGCCGCCCGCCTGCAGCGAATCGCCGGCGCGCATCGAGCCGCCCATCGGCTCCTGGTAGGTCTGGCCCTTCGGCACCGGATCGTTCAGGTCCTGGGTGGCGAAGGAATTGCGCTCGCCCGTCTCGCCGCTCAGCGAACCGGAGCCGTAGGACGGCTCGCGGTACTCCGATTGCGAGGACATCGAGGACTCGCGCTGAATGCCGCTGCCGCCGGCCGCGCCGGCCGCCAGCATGGCCGGATCGAGCGAGCTGGCCGAACCGGTCAGGTCGTGGCGCTCGTCGAGGTCGACCGGACCGAAGCGCTCGATGATGTCGGCGGCGCGTTCGACTTCCGGCTCGGAGTCGGTGACCAGGGTCAGCACGTGGTGGCCGCGGCTGACGACGTCCGAATAACGGGCGACGTGGTCGTCGTTGTCGGAGCCGAACAGGCCGGTGAAGAAGTGCTTGATCTGCGCCCCGATGCTTTCGTGGACTTCGCTGGTGTGGTTGGTGGTGCCTGTCACGCTGTCGGTCTGCCCGGTCGGGTCTGCGCTGGAGACGTTGACGTCGGTGCGGGTGAAGCCCGAGGCCAGCAGTTCGTCCATCGCATTCTGGGCGTCGCTACGGTTGTCGAAAACCGCTACTAAAGTATGTTGCATGATGGTTCCTCCGGTTGAGAGTTCACTCTGATGGACGGCCGCCCGCATCGTCGAAGCGCTCCACGCTGGCCTGCTCGGACTTGAGCATGACGGTTTCCGCGTGACGCTCCTCGCGCCGGGTCCGGGTGATGCGAAGCTCCTCCTTGATGCGCACGCGGCGTTCGACCACGAGCACTTCTTCGAGGATCGGCACCACCAGGGTATCGCCTTCGTAGCGCGTGGCGGGCGCAGCGTCGAGCGGGACGATGCGGTCCACCGGTACGTGGCTGACCTCGACATCGTCGCGCAGCAGGCGTTCGTCGATGTGGCAGGGATGCTCGGCGACAGTCTTGTGGATGCGCACGCCGCGCCCCGTGTCGACGACCTGCTTTTCGACCTGCACTTCCTCGCGGACCACCGGTACTTTCAGCGGCTCCTGCCCGTTCGGTTGCACTTGGTCAATTGGCACAGTCCATCTCCCCGAGATCACGACGCTAGAGCAATCGAGGTTACTCCAAAAGTCGACTGAGCCCGCGCACCATTGACTCTCTACAAACTATGAGGATGGTTCAGGCAAAAGGATTGTCGACCGTCTCCACCTGGGGCGGCGGCAACTGGTCCGGGAGCGGCCTGCTTTCGAGGCTGGCGACGACCTGACCGAGCAAGGCATGCAGGCGGCGCGCCGCCTCCAGGCCGCGCTTGTCGGCGGTGAGGTCGACGTCGCCGGAGATGGTGATGCGGTCGAGACGGTTTTCCAGCATCAGGTGGCCGATCTCGAGCACATCGGCTTCGTTCGCGTAAGGGACGAACGCGGGCGCGTCCTCTTTCTTGGTCATGACGGTTTCCTCCTGTCGCCATTCTTCTGGCGGATAGTCGGCAGGCGCAGCATGCGCTCCTTTTCTTCCTCGCTGAGGGCGGGAAGGAGGTTGATGCCGATGATGCGTTCGAGTTCCGGGATCGGGATCACGGTCGCCTTGGCGTCGGCCGTGTTCTCGACGAACCACGCGGCGCCGGCTTTCTGGCGGGGACTGTACACCAGTTTATACAGGTGGGTCGGCACCAGGACGTTGCCGACCTTGCGCAGGTTGCTGCCGAGGAAAACCGGCCCGGTGATCACGTACAGGTCGCCCTCTTTCTTCGCCATCTTGCGCACCACGCCTTCGATGCCGGCCCACAGGTGGCGGTTGTTCTCGCCGTCCTGGGGCACGATGTTGGCCAGGCTGAAGCTGTCGCGCTGGCTGTCGCGGTCGGGCATGTCGCCGTTCGGCGCCATGTGGCCGCGGTCGAAGCCGCTGCGCGCATAGTCCGCCAGTTCGGCGCGCTGGCCGGCCGGCAGGCGCTGCTCGGCGTGGAAGGAATTTTCGCGCGTGAGCTGCTGCGCCGATTCGACTTCCTGCGCTTCGAGGTGCTCTGCCGACCATAGCGGCGTGCGGGTCACCCCCGAGTGCATCACGCTGAATACGTTGAAGCACAACTCCTTCGTGGCCGGGGCCAGTTTCGGATTCTGGATCTGCGGCGCGCGCCCGTCCAGGTAGTGGTCGGCGCAGGCTTCGCGGGCCGGCCGGGCGCCGGCCTGTTCCGTCGCCGGCGTGGCCGCGCGCGGCAGGTCCGCACGATGCCGTTCGCAGCCGGCGGCTGTCAGCAGGGTGGACAATAAAACAAGGGGAGCTAACAGCTTATGGAGCATGGCGATGGCAATGAATCAAAGGTCTTGCCATTGTAGCCGAGCGCTGTTTGCGCGCCCACAAAGCATGGATCCAACACCGCGCACGTTTGAAATGCGCATTTCCGATCGGAATGTTATAGAATTCCAGCCTTTCCAAAAGCTAAAGTGCATTTGAGCAAATATAGTGGCAATGGATAACATCTCCATTCCCGAGGATCTCCGGCGCTTCGTGCTGACCAGTATCCCATCGGTGCCGTTCCTGGAAGCCCTGCTGCTGATGCGGGCCCATCCGGACCAGCCATGGAGCCGGGACAGCCTCGCACGCCGCCTCTACGTGCGCGACAAGGTCGCGGAAGGGCTGCTGGCCGAGCTGTGCCGTTCCGGCATGGCCGCGCCTTGCGCGGATCCCGACGCCTATTGCTACCGGCCGCGCGAGGACGCCCTGCGCGAGCGGATCGACCGCCTGGCGGACCTGTACGCGACCCACCTGGTCGAAGTCACTCACCTCATCCATTCTTCCCTCGACCGCAAGGCACAGCAGTTCGCCGATGCCTTCAAATGGCGAAAGGATTCCTAAGTGGCGTTTACCATCTATACACTGTGTACCCTGACCTCGCTGGCCTGCGCCTGCCTGCTGCTCGTCAGCTATCGGCGCACGCGCCACCGCCTGCTGTTCTGGAGCGGCTGGTCCTTCGTCGCAATGACGGTGAACAACCTGTTCCTGGTGCTCGACAAGGTCGTCTTCCCCGACGCCGACCTGCTGCCGGTCCGCCTGGTGGCGGCGCTGGTGTCGATGCTGCTGCTGCTGTACGGCCTGATCTACGAAAAGGAATGACCGTGACCGATATGCTCACCGGCGCCATCGCCATGGCCTCGACCGTGATCGCGCTGTTCTTCCTGCGTTTCTGGCGCAACACGCGCGACCGCTTCTTCATGTACTTCGCGCTTTCCTTCGGCATCGAGGGCGCGCACCGCGTGTACTCGGCCCTCACTTACCAGGATGCCGAGGATTCGGCCCTGCATTACCTGATCCGGCTGCTGGCCTATGGCCTGATCATCTGGGCGATCCTGGAAAAGAACCTGCCGGCGCGGAACAAATCCGGGAACTGAGCCCCGGTAGCGTGCGCCCGCGCCCTCCCCCGTGCGCCATAATCGGCCGGACGACAAACCGATCCGCTATGCGCACAGGAGGAAACGATGGCGAACCAGCAGACCCCGCAGAACCCGCAGGACCAGTCCCGGCAACAGCAGGACCGGCAGAACCAGCAGCGCGCCACACCGGACCAGAACGGCGGGATCAGCCGTTCCGAAGACCTGCTGCCGGCCGGCGCCGCCGACAATCACCCGGAGAACAGCGCCGACGGCCGCTTCGAAGTGGCCGAGGAAGTCAGCCTCGACCAGCAATCCGACGCCACCCGCCGGGTCGGCAAGGCGCCGCAAGGCATCGCCGCCGATGCCCTCGCCGGTTCCCTCAAGCCGGACGCCAACAAGGACGACAGCGGCACCTGACGCCGCCTACATCGTCAGCCCCATCTTCAGGCCCTCGATGGTGTGGGCCTGGTAGATATCTTCCAGCGACGCCACCACCCGGCAGGTCAGGTGCTTGCGCACTTCTTCCGGCAGCCCATCCCAATAGGCCTGCGTGACCTGCAGGTCGTGCTTCTCGGCGTTGCGCGCATCCGGCGCATCCACCCCGAGCACGAACACCGGGCGCGACTGCTGCGAACGGTTGGCGGTGCCACGGTGGATGGTCAGCGCCGAGCGCGCCGAAATGTCGCCCACCTGCGGCAGCTTGCGCTGGGCGCGCGCCTCGTAGCGCGGATACAGCTCCTTCGCCGGAAACATCGGGTCGCCTCCCGCCAGGTCGTCCCACTGGGTGCCCGGCGCGATCTCGAAGGGACCGATTTCTTCCGTCACGTCGACGGTGGTGATATTGAAGGCCAGCGAATTCAGGCGCCGGCCGACCAGGGTCGCTTCCGGCGCCGCGAAATCGCGGTGCCAGGGCTGGTGCATGGCCCCCGGGAACGGGATGTCGAAGCCGGCCTCCACGACCTTGTAGTCCGGGCCCAGCACGGCGCGGCAGACCGCCGTCACCCACGGATGCGTGACGAGGTCGACGAAGCCGCGCACGCGCTCGGGATGCACCTCGACGTAGTAACGGTTCGGCCCGCGCTCGAGCGCGCCGCCGGGCCGGGCCCGCGCCTCCGCGAACAGGGTCTCGATGTCTTCCTTCAGCGCGGCCACCCATTCCCTGGTGAAGGCGCCCTTGCAGGCGATGATGCCGTCCCCGTACAGGCCGCCCATGATGGCGCCCACGTCATAGTCCGGGGCGCCGGCGCCGCCGATTCCATTGCTCATGATTCTTCCTCCTGGACCGTCATCCTAACGCCACGCCGGCGAGCGCAGCGCACGGCGGAAGGTTGACATTTTGTCGGACTCACCAAGCCGGCTACCGTGGAGGCGATCGAGGACGCGCTGGCGCCCGGCCCTGCCTGCCTGAGCTACCAGGACAGCGACAGCAGGCGCGCCGCCATGCGCGGCCAGCACAGCGTCGCCACCTCGTCGCGCTTGGCCCAGCGGAAGCCGTCCATCTCGGGCGTGTCCTTGCCGGTCACGTGGTGCGGGAAGAAGCTGCGGCACGCCAGGTGGCCGAGGTCGCACAGCGCCTCGCCCACCTCCACCTTGTACAGATGCAGGCATTTGTCGCGCCGGTAGTCGAAGCGTCCCAGTTCGACGAAGCGCGCGGCGTCGAAGGCCAGCCCGGTCTCCTCGTACAGCTCGCGCATCGCGGCCGCCAGCAGGTTTTCGCCCGGATCCTGCAGGCCCTTCGGGATATCCCATTTCGGGGTGCCGGTGACATGCCCCAGCAGCAGGCGGCCGGCACCGTCGACCACCAGGGTGCCGCAGGAGACGGCCATCCTGCTCATGGCAGGCTCCGCAGCGCCGCCGCCAGCGCCTGTTCCAGCGCTTCCAGGCTGACCGGCTTGGTCAGGTGCTGGTCGAAGCCGGCTTCGTGCGATTGCTCCTGGTCGCTTTGCGAACCCCAGCCGGTGAGCGCGATCAGCACCGGCTGGCGCTGCGTCTGCGCGCGGCGGATCTCGCGCGCGACCTCGTAGCCGCTCATCCCGGGCAGGCCGATATCGAGGAACACCAGGTCGGGCAGGAAGCTGCGCGCCGCCAGCAGGCCTTCGACGCCGTCATGCGCCACGGCCGCCGCGTGGCCCAGCATTTCCAGCAGCGCGACCAGGCTCTCCGCGGCGTCGGCGTTGTCGTCCACCACCAGCACCCGCAGCGGGCCGCCGGCGCCCGGCACCGGCGCCGCGCCGCCCGGTGCGGCCGGCTCCAGCGCATGCGGGGTGCCGGGCCGCAGCGGCAGGCGCACCGTGAAGGTGCTGCCCTGGCCGCGTCCGCCGCTGAAGGCGCTGACGCGGCCGCCGTGCAGTTCGACCAGGCGCCGCACCAGCGACAGGCCGATCCCCAGCCCGCCCTGGGCGCGGTCGAGGCTTCCGCGCACCTGGGTGAACATCTCGAACACCGAGCCGATGCTCTCCGGCGGAATGCCGATGCCGCTGTCGGCGACCGCGATCACCGCATGGCCGTCGTCGCGCCAGGCCGACAGCACGATGCGCCCGCCCGCCGGCGTGTACTTGGCGGCGTTGTTGAGCAGGTTGGACAGCACCTGCACCATGCGCGTGACGTCCGCCTCCAGCTCCAGCGGCTCGGCCGGCAGCTCCACGCTCAGGCGGTGGCCGTGCGCCTCGATCAGCGCGGTGCTGGTCTCGACGGCGGTGGCGACGATGGTGCGCAGCAGGACCGGCTCCTTCTTCAGTTCGATCTTGCCGCGCGTGATGCGGGCGATGTCGAGCAGGTCGTCGACCAGGTGGATCAGGTGGCCCAGCTGGCGTTCCATCATGCCGTGCACGCGCGCCGTGGTCTGCTGGTCGGAAGTCCCCATGCGCAGCAGGTCCAGGCCGGTGCGGATCGGCGCCAGCGGGTTGCGCAATTCGTGCGCCAGGGTGGCCAGGAATTCGCTCTTGCGGTGGTCGGCCTCCGACAGGTCGGCCGCGACCCGGCGCAGCTCGTCCTCGGCGCGCTTTTGGGCGGTGATGTCGCGCGTGATGGTGGCCAGGCCGATGTTCTGGCCGCCGGCGTCGCGCACCGCGAAGCCCTTGAAGTACACCGGGATCGGCGCGCCGCCGTGCGGCCGCGCCAGGCGCAGTTCGCCCTCCCACTCGGCCTGCTCGCCGGTAAGGGCCGCCATCATGTGCTCGCGCACGAAGGCGCGGTCTTCGGGCGGGAAGAAGTCGAGCATGCGCCAGTCGGCGATGTCGGCGCGGTCGTCCAGGCCCGCCATGCGCCGCCCGGCCGGATTCAGGTAGATGCCGCCGGCGTCGGGCGTGAAGATGCCGATGAAGTCGGACGACTGCTCGGCCACCGCGGCCAGGCGCCGGATGCCCTCTTCGGCGCGGCGGCGGTCGGTCTCGTCGCGAAAATAAAGAGCCAGGCCCTGTTCGTCGCCCGTGCCGGGCGACTCCATCGGGAAGGAATTGATCTCGAACCAGCGCCCTTCGGCCTCGTCGTAGACCTCCAGGCGGGTGCGGGTGCGTTCCTGGGCGCTGCGCCGCAGCGCCTGTTCGTTGGCGCCGCCGCGCAGTTCCGGGAACAGGTCCCAGAACTGGCCGCCGACCAGGTCGTCGCGACGGCGGCGGGTGACCGCCTCCAGGGCGCCGTTGGCATAGGTGATGCACCATTTGCCGTCGAGGGCGACGAAGCCCTCGCTCATGCTCTCCAAAATGGCGCGCGAGCGGTGTTCGGCGGCCTGCCGCTCGGCCGCCTCGTGGCGCTGGCCGATCACCAGGGAAGCGGTGTTGGCCAGCAGGGCCAGCGAGGATTCTTCCTGCGGCGCCAGGTGGCCGGCGTCGCGGTAATACAGGCTGAAGGTGCCGAGCACGGTCCCGGACGGCGCCAGGATCGGCAATGCGCGGCAGCCGCGCAGCTCGTGCGCCAGGGCCAGTTCGCGCAGGCCTTCCCACAGCGGGTCGGCGGCGATGTCTGCGCTGGCGACCGCCTCGCCGCGCCAGGCGGCGGCGCCGGCGGTGCCGGCCAGGGGTCCGATCCGCACCGCGTCCGCCGCGAGCTGGAATTCGAGCGGCAGCGAAGGCGCGGCGGCGTGGCGCAGGTACTGGCCGTCGGCGGAGATGAGCTGGACGGAAGCCAGCGCCGCGCCGCCGCTGTAGTCTTCGGCGGTGCGGGCCAGCACGTCCAGCACGTCGCCCAGCGGGGCATCGGTGACGGCCAGTTCGAGGGCGCCCCGCTGGCCCACCGCAAGCGCATTCGCGCGGGTGCGCTCGGTGACGTCGACCCCGTGCAGCAGCACGCCCGAGACCTTGCCGTCCGGCTCGCGCAGCGCCATGCAGACGAAATCCAGGAAGTGCTCGTCCAGCCCGGCGCGCGGGGCGCCGGCGCGCAGCATCAGGCGCGCATTGCTGGCTTCGCAGGCTTCGCCGGTCCGGTACACCCGCTCGATCAGTTCGACGAAGTCCTGGCCCTCCAGCTCCGGCATGGCGGCGCGCAGCGGCAATCCGGCCAGCGCACGGCCGCCGGCCAGCTCGGCGAAGCGCTGGTTGGCCATCTCCACCACGTGCTCCGGGCCGGTCATCACGCACATCAGGGCCGGCGCGCGCTGGAAGATGTCGCGCATGCGCTCGCTGGCGGCCTGCACTTCGCGGTACAGCCGTTCGCGGTCGGCCTGGGCCTGGCGTTCGGTGTGGGCCAGCTTTTCGTCGCGGGTCCGGAGCGCGGCGCGGTGCCGTTCCTCTTCGATGCGCGCGAGTTCGGCGCGCTTGCGGTGCAGCTCGATGAAGACCCCGGTCTTGGCCCGCAGCACCGTGATGTTGAAGGGCTTGGTCATGTAGTCGACCGCGCCCAGGGCATACGCGCGCTCGATCGGAAACTCTTCGGCGTCGCCGGCGGTCAGGAAGATGATGGGCAGAGCCTGGGTGCGCGGGTGCTGGCGGATCAGCTCGGCCAGCTCGAAGCCGTTCATGGTCGGCATGCGCACGTCCAGCAGCACCACCGCGAAGTCGCGCGCCAGCACCTCGCGCAGCGCGGCTTCGCCCGAGGTCACGGACACGAGCTCCTCGGCCAGCCCGGCGAGGGTGGCTTCGAGCACCGCCAGGTTGGCGGGCTGGTCGTCGACGAGGAGGATGCTGGTGTGGTCGTTGGCCATGCAGGGCGGACAGGCGGTGCGCGGTGGATGATGCAAACAAGGCAATGTATGCCGGGACCTGCCGAAAGTCAATTGTGCGCACCCTGAGGCCGGGCGCCCGCAAACTAGCGCGGGTATGTCGTGCTGAACCGGAGAGTGTATTGATGAGTGTACCCACCCTGGCGTCCCTGCGCCAGTTTTCCTTCCTGAACAATTCCCTCGAAGACTGGGCGATCGCCCTGATCGTGGCGCTGTTGGCGAGCGCCGCGATGGCGTTCGTGCGCTCGCTGGTGCTGCGCCGCCTGGCCGCGACCTCGGCCCTGACCGAAGCCCGGCTCGACGACCTGGTGGTCAAGATGCTGTCCCGCACCTATCTGCTGTTCATCGTCGCCTTCGGGCTCTATTTCGGCAGCACCTTCCTCGAACTGGGGCGTGCGCGCGCGCTGCTGGTGTCGCGGGTGGCGGTGGCGGCCCTGCTGATGCAGCTGGCGATCTGGGGCGACGTCGGCCTGCGCGCATGGCGCGACCAGCTGCGCCTGGCCCAGGACGGCACGCGGCGCAACTCCAGCGCCATCCTCGGCTTCATCCTGCGCCTGACGCTGTGGGTGATCGTGATGCTGATGGTGCTGGATAACTTCGGCGTCAACATCACCGCCCTGGTGGCCAGCCTCGGCGTGGGCGGCATCGCGGTGGCGCTGGCGGTGCAGAACATCCTCGGCGACCTGTTCGCTTCGCTCTCGATCACGCTCGACAAGCCGTTCGAGATCGGCGACTTCATCATCGTCGGCGACGTCCTCGGCTCGGTGGAGCACATCGGCCTGAAGACCACGCGCCTGCGCGGCCTGGGCGGCGAGCAGGTGGTGTTCTCGAACGGCGACCTGCTGAAAAGCCGGATCCACAACCACAAGCGGATGGAGACCCGGCGCGTGGCCTTCGTGCTGCGCATCGCCTACGGCACCAGCGAGGAGCAGTTGTGCAGGGTGCCGCGCATCATCCGCGAGATCATCACGGCCAAGCCCAACATCGACTTCGAGCGCGCCCACTTCTTCATGTGGGGCGAGTGGTCGCTCAACTTCGAGGTCGTGTACCACTTCCGCAGCCCGGACTACATCCTGCACATGGACGCCCAGCAGGACATCTTCCTGGAGATCTACCGCCGCTTCGAGAAGGAAGGGATCCGCTTCGCGCACCCGCTGTCGATCGTGAAGCTCGCCGATCCGCCCGCGGGCCTGCAGGTCGTGGCCGGCCCGCCGCCGGGGCCGGCGTGGCGTCATTGAAGTGTTGCAGGCTGAGCCGGACTCATCCTACAGGGCTGCCATGGAATGTCCTATACACGTCCTTATGCGTGCTGCATAAGATGCACTCACCTCCCCGACACACAGACCGGGGATCGCATGGCAACCATTCATTAAAGGAGAATGATCATGGCACAAAACAACCAACAGAACGGCAACAACGGCAACCGCGGTTTCGCAGGCATGGACCCGCAAAAGCAGCGCGAGATCGCGTCCGAAGGCGGCAAGGCCGCCCACGCTTCGGGCAACGCCCACGAGTTCACCTCGGAAGAAGCGCGCCGCGCCGGTTCGATGAGCCACAAGAACGACGGCAACCAGCAGAGCGGCGGCAACACTGGCAACACTGGCAACAGTGGCGGCAGCGGCGGCACCCGCGGCGGCTCGCCGGAGCAGCATGCCCGCGCCGGCGCCCAGAGCCACAAGAACGACGGCAACCAGCAGAGCGGCGGCAACAATGCCGGCAGCGGCGGCACCCGCGGCGGTTCTTCGGAACAGCACGCCAGGGCAGGCTCGCAGAGCCACAAGAACGACAAGCGCTGATTCCGGCGCCTGAGAACTTGTTTCATGAACTGCCGGCAATGCCCGGCAGTTTTTCTGTGAATACGGCGCATTTTCCGCAACGCATCACGGGAATTTGCCCGGCCTGCTCTCCTCCCGCCTCCATTCCGGACGCATCCAATTGTGCGATGCCGAACGGGTGATCAATGATATATTTTTGGCACGATATTGAACGCCGCGCCCCGCGCCCTGCGGCATGCCCCGCATGCAAACGGAGCCGCGCCCGGCGGGCCGCGCACGCGAACCCTGCAAGCAGGTTGCCGTCGTAGTCAGCCCTTCGTCGCACCCATGTTCTTATCCGGCACTAAAGCTTCAGCTCCTGCGGCCGCCGCAGGATTACGGATTCAACTCAACAGTCAGGATAAACAGATGAAAAAGAATATCGCCATCGTTGGCGCTGGATTTTCGGGAGCCGTGATCGCAAACCAGCTCGCGCACGCGGGCTACCAGGTCGAAGTCTTCGAATCCCGTCCCCACGTGGCGGGCAATTGCCATTCCGAACGCGATCCCGAAACCGGGGTCATGGTCCACGTCTACGGACCGCACATCTTCCACACCGACATCGAACGTTCCTGGGAGTTCGTGAACCGCTACATGGAGTTCATGCCCTACGTGAACCGCGTAAAAGCCATCACCAACAACGCCGTCTACACGCTGCCGATCAACCTGCTGACCATCAACCAGTTCTTCGGCAAGACCATGCGTCCGGCCGAAGCCCAGGAGTTCCTGGCGAAGCTGGGCGACAAGTCGATCGAGAACCCGACCACCTTCGAGGAACAGGCGCTGCGCTTCGTCGGCCGCGAGCTGTACGAAGCCTTCTTCAAGACCTACACCATCAAGCAGTGGGGCCTGCACCCGAGCGAACTGCCGGCCAGCATCCTGAAGCGCCTGCCGGTGCGCTTCAACTACGACGACAACTACTTCAACCACAAGTACCAGGGCATGCCGAAGGATGGCTACACGGTGCTGGTGGAACGCATCCTCGACGTGCCCGGCATCACGGTGCACCTGAATACCCGGTTCGATCCGGATGCGAAGGTCGACTACGACCACGTGTTCTACAGCGGCCCGATCGATTCCTGGTTCAAGCATGCCGAAGGCCGCCTGCCCTACCGCACGCTGGACTTCGAAGTCTTCCGCGCACAGGGCGACTACCAGGGCAACGCCGTCATCAACTACTGCGACGACGCCCAGCCCTACACCCGCATCACCGAGCACAAGCATTTCTCGCCATGGGAGCAGCATGAAGGCTCGGTCATGTACAAGGAATTCAGCCGCCAGTGCGAAGAGAAGGACGTGCCCTACTACCCGATCCGCCAGGCGCGCGAGAAGGCGCAGCTGGAGCGCTACGTCAACCTGGCCAAGGACGAGGCCAACGTGACCTTCGTCGGCCGCCTGGGCACCTACCGCTACCTCGACATGGACGTCACCATCAACGAGGCGCTGACCACGTCCGACAAGTTCCTCGAAGCCGCGCGCCAGAACGCCCGCATGCCGGCCTTCGCGATCGACCCGCTGGCCTGACCGCAGTCAGGCCGCCGCCTGCGCCCGGGCCTTCCGGCGCGGGCGGGGCGTTGCCGCTGGCGGCGTTCCGCTATACTGGCCCGATCATGCGAATTCAGCTATTTTCGGACCTGCACCTCGAGCGCGATCCCGCTTTCCAACCCATCCTCCATCCCGGCACCGACGTGGTGGTGCTGGCCGGCGACATCGGCTCCTACCAGGCGCGGTCGCGCCTGCCGGACGACGATTTCGGCCTGGCGCGCTTCGCGCCGCGGCACACGGGTTCTGCGGCGAAGGTACTGTACGTCCCCGGCAACCACGAATTCGACGGCCTCGAACACGACGATGCCTACGCGCGCCTGCGCCGCGTCTGCGACTACCTCGGCATCGCGTGGCTGGACCGGGAGAGCATCGTGGTCGACGGCGTGCGCTTCGTCGGTACCACCTTGTGGAGCGACTTCGACGCCGTCGCCATCCAGGAACAGGAGCCGGACAAGCGGCTGCAGGCGCGCGGAAAAGCCTTCCGGGCCGCGAACTACTACCTGAGCAAGAACACCACCTTCCGCAACGGCAAGCCGGTGCTGGCCGAAGAACAGCGGGAGATGTCGCTGGCCTGCCAGGAGTGGCTGCGCGCCGCATTGGCGGAACCCTTCGACGGGCCGACCGTGGCCGTGACCCATTACGCGCCCAGCCTGCGCAGCGCCGATCCGCGCTACGGCGTCACGCCGGGCACGGCGGGCTTCTGCAATGCGATGGACGAGCTGATTCCGTTCGCCGACGTGTGGATGCACGGCCACCTGCACTGCACCAACGACTATGTGGTCGAAGGCGACGCCGGCGGCCGCCGGCGCAGCTGCCGCGTGGTCGCCAATCCGCTCGGCTATGCGAACAAGGGCGAGCAGGCCGCGTTCCGCCCCGACCTGGTCATCGACATCTAGACAGACATTCCCGGGCTTATTCGTAGCGCAGCGCCGCTGCAGGCTGCAGCCGCGCGGCCGACCAGCTCGGGTACAGCGTGGCCACGAAGGCGAGCAGCACCGCCACGCCGCCGATGCGGCCGACGTCGGCCCAGCGCAGGTCGCTCGGCACTTCGCTGATCAGGTAGATGTCCTTGGCCAGGAACTGCACGCCGAACAGGTGCTCGATGGCCGGCACGATGACGTCGACGTTCATTGCGACCAGCACCCCGAAGGCGACGCCAAGCAGGGTCCCGAGCACGCCCACCAGGGTGCCCTGGATCACGAAGATCTGCATGATGGAGCGCGGCGAGGCGCCCAGGGTGCGCAGGATCGCGATGTCGGCCTGCTTGTCGCGCACCGTCATCACCAGGGTCGAAACCAGGTTGAAGGCGGCCACCGCGATGATCATGGTGAGGATCACGAACATCATGCGCTTCTGCGACTGCACGGCCGCGAACCAGGTGGCGTTGACGCGGGTCCAGTCGCGCACCAGGAAGCGCTCGTCCAGGCCGCGCGCCAGTTCCACCGCCACGCGCGGCGCCGCGTACATGTCGGCCAGGCGCAGGCGCAGGCCGGACGGCCCGGCCAGGCCCTGCAGCGAGATGGCATCGTCGATGTGCACGAAGGCCAGGGCCGAATCGAACTGGTAGTTACCGGAATCGAAGACGTCGGCCACCGTGAACACGCGCTGGCGGGTCGCGATCTGGCCCGGCTGGCCGGCCGCACCGGGAGCCGCCACCAGCAGGCGCACCTTGTCGCCGGCCTTCACCGCGAGCGAACGCGCCAGCTCGCTGCCCAGCACCACGTTCGACGAGCCGGATGCCAGCGCCGCCAGGTTGCGGGCATGGGTCTGGCCCGCGATGTCGGACACCTTGACCTCCGCCTCGGGCAGCACGCCGCGGATCACCACCGGCTTCATCGTGTCTTCGCGCAGCAGCATGCCCTGCAGTTCGGCGAAAGGCGCCGCGGCCTTGACCTCGGGATTGCGCAGCGCCTGCGCTTCGAGGGTGCGCCATTCGGGCATGGCGCCGTCGGCCGCCAGCACCTCGACGTGGGCGAGCACCGAGAGCATGCGCGCGGTGACCTCCTTCTCGAAGCCGTTCATCACGGACAGGACGACGATCAGGGCGGCGACGCCGAGGGCGATGCCGGCCACGGAGATCAGGGAAATGAAGGACAGGAAGCGGTTGCGGCTGGCGCGCTTGGCGGCGCGGGTGTAGCGCAGGCCGATCAGCCACTCGTAAGGCAGACGGTGCAGGATACTCATCCGCGCATTTTGCCATAAAAGCAAAAAAGCCGCCCACGCATTCCCGCGCGGGCGGCTTCGTCCGGAGGCCGGCCGCTTATTCGGCGGCCTGGGCCTTCTTCGGTGCGTCGGCGATGTCGACGGCCGGGGCAGCCTGCTTGTGCGCTGCGCTGAGCGGCAGCGCGCTGACCTTGTCGCCGGCGCCGGCGATGTCGGCCAGGTCGGCGGTCAGGCGCTGGGCCTTGTTGCCCGGCTCGGTGGTCTGGATCAGCTTGTGCATCGCGCTGGCGGTGATGTCCCACGAGGTGCGGGCGACGATCGCGCGCATGCGCTCGGCCAGGGCCGCCTTCTGTTCCGCGCTCGCGTTCAGCATGCGCTCGCAGGCGGCGATGAACTCGGCCGGGGTCTCGGCGATGGCGACCACGTCGCCGTAAGGCACCTTGACGTCGGTGATCGGGGTGCTGACCGACGGCAGTTCGGCGGCCATGTACTCCAGCACCTTGGTCGGGCTGATGAACTTGGTCGACTCGTTCAGGGCGAACGGCAGCAGGCAGACGTCCCAGCCGGCCAGGAACTTCGGCAGTTCGTCGTAGGTGCGCTGGCCCATGTAGTGGATGTTGGCCGCCTGCGGCAGGTGCGCCGGGTCGATCTTCACGACCGGGCCGACCAGCACGATCTGCCAGTCGGGACGGGCAGCCGCCATCTCGCGGATCAGTTCGGTGTCGAAGCGCTCGTCGATCACGCCGTAGAAGCCGAGGCGCGGATGCGGGATGTTCGCCTGGTCGGGGTGGCTGTACGAACGGTCCTGGGCCTTCTGGAAGTGCTTGGCGTCGACGCTGCTCGAGAAGCAGTGGGCGTTGGCGTGGCGTTCCTTCTTCGACTGGTACAGGCTCGGGCCGCCGGTGAAGCAGAGGTCGGCGATGTTCAGCAGTGCGCTTTCGCGCTGCACCAGCTGCTTCGGCGGATTCTTGAAGGCGGCCAGTTCGTCCATGCAGTCATAGACAACCAGCGACGGTTCGAAGCTTTGCAGCAGCGGCAGCGCCATCGGGGTGTAGAACCAGACCACCGGCTTCTCGCCTTGCGGCACGAGGTCGGCCAGCAGGGTTTGCAGGGTCGGGATCTGGTCGTCATGGAAGCCCGGCGCATGGATCGCGGTATGCGGCTGGCACACCGTGATGTTCGGCGCGACGGCCGTCTTCTTCAGGTGTGCCTGCCCTTCGTGGTACACCGGTTCCTCGACGATCAGGATTCGGTAGTGTTCGGCCATGCGGGTCATCAGGTGCTGGGGACGCTGAAACACAAAGTCCCAACGCAGGTGGCAAAACACGATCAGGGTTGGCATTTTTCAAGTTCCTTTCGCCTTCGGGCGTTCTCGTTTGTCTGGGATTCAACCGGGCGGGATTGACTGGGAATGCGGTCGCATGCACCAGGAATCGGCGTGCCGGACCGGAGAATCGTAACATGCAATATTCTCAAGATTTTCATTTACCAATTGCAATATTGACAATAGGTAACGAAAATCTGCCGGCGAGGGTCCGGCTCCCTAGGGAACTTGTGACTGTTGGTCAAAAATGTAGGTTTAGTCCTACGATCATTCAAGAAAAACTACTACGAAAATCCATCGTGCACTCAAGCGTGCGCAGGGGTTAAGTGGCGAACAGAAGTATTAAAAAATCGTATTTACTGGAAGGAATCGGGCGAAAAACGCGCCGGCGCGACACAGTTAACGTCGTCCCCGCGAAGGCGGGGACGACGGGCAAGGCCATCAATCGCTCAAATACGCCTCCGCCCCCTCCGGCTGCCCGCCCTCATCGAATCCGCGCGCCACCAGCACTCCGTCCAGCCCGACCGTACCCAGCGCATCGCACAGGTCTTCCATCTCCGTTTCCAGGTCGGCCGCCAGGTCGAGCGGCTTGTCGATGGTCGCCAGCGGGGCGCCGCCGTCCAGCGGGTAGAGGTTGATGCGCAGCGCCGCGTGGTCGCCGAGGTCGACCGGGGCCACCACCGCCTTGATGCGTTCCGCTTCCAGCTCCAGCTCGTCCAGGCGGCCGTTCACGTCGGCCAGCGTGGCCAGCATCGCCAGCTCGGCCACGCCCTGCTCTTTCGCGCCGTAGAACAGGTCCTGGTACAGGAAGTTCAGCTCGATGTGCAGCGGGTCCGACGACAGGCAGCGCGCCAGCAGCGGAGCGATGCTGCCGGCCCACATGCGGTAGCGCGCCATGCGGGCTTCGAAATAGGCGTCGGCCGCGGCTTCGTCCTTCGGCACCCTGTAGAAGGGGTCGTCGGCATGCTTCAGCGAAAAGCCCAGCAGGAAGCGCAGTTCCATCGCCTCGTCGTCCGGGCCATAGCCGCTGGCGTGCCAGCCGCGCATGCTGGCTTCGATCGCGGGCGCCGCCACCAGCTTCCTGCTGCGCATGGTGGCCGCCGCTTCCTTCAGCATCTGCTGCAGGTCGCTGTAGCCGATGTGGTCGACCTCGTCCAGGTCGTACAGGTAGCGCACCAGCACCACGCGGCTGTCGGCGCTGGCCAGGCCGGTGTGGCGGAAGCTGTCGCTCAGCTCTTCGAAGGCGGCATCGTCCTGGAACACCTCGGCGGCTTTCAGCCCGCCCGTGCTGCTCACGAACAGCGGAATCATGAAGGCATCGATCTCGAGCTCGGCGCCGTCCTCGTCGCGCAGGCGCAGGGTCGCGGCTTCTTCCTCGATCTGCTCCTGCAGGTAGCGGCAGCACTCGGGGTCGGTGTAGCGCGCGGCTTCGATCGCGCCGTACAGCACCTCGTCGTGCTGGCGGCGCAGCGCGCGCCGGACCAGGGTCAGCAGGTCCTGCTCGTACTGCGGCTTGCGCGCGGCGGCCTGCAGATCATCGGGGTCGGTCTCGGTGATGTCCAGCGCGAGATCGACCAGGTTCTGGGCCAGCGCCTCGTGGTCTGGCTCCGCCGCCGGCTTCACGGTTTTGCGGGGAGCTGGGCGCTTGTTTTTGGGCATGGCGGCAATCGTAAAGAGTGAATGAGGCACCATGTTATCAAATGGGACCGGAAAGCCGTGCGGAATGCTTGCCGGCCCTGCCAAACGCTCGGCCAATCGCGCGCCAGGTGTTATGCTTCGCCCATCCCTTCCTTCACGCACAAAAACAATATGCTTGAACGCCTTTTCAACCTCAAACAGAGCGGCAGCGATACGCGCACCGAAATCCTGGCCGGGCTCACCACTTTCCTGACGATGGCCTACATCATCTTCGTCAACCCGTCGATCCTCGGCGACGCCGGGATGCCGAAGGAAGCCGTGTTCGTCGCCACCTGCCTGGTGGCGGCGCTCGGCAGCGCGGTGATGGGCCTGTATGCCAACTACCCGATCGCGATGGCGCCTGGCATGGGCCTGAACGCCTACTTCGCCTACGCCGTCGTGCTGGGCATGAAGGTGCCCTGGCAGGCGGCGCTGGGCGCGGTGTTCGTGTCCGGCTGCCTGTTCATCCTGGTGTCCGTGTTCGGCCTGCGCGCCATGATCGTGAACGGCATTCCGCGCTCGCTGCGGGTCGCGATCACGGTCGGCCTCGGCATGTTCCTGGCCCTGATCGCCCTGAAGAACGCTGGCATCGTGGTGGCCAGCGAACCGACCCTGGTGAAGGTCGGCGACCTGCACCAGGGCGGCGCCATCATGGCCATGATCGGCTTCCTGCTGATCGTCACCCTCGACCGCCTGCGCGTGCGCGGCGCGATCCTGATCGGCATCATCGCGGTGACGGTGCTGAGCTTCTTCTTCGGCGGGAACGCCTTCCACAACGTGGTCTCGGCCCCGCCCTCGCTGGCCCCGACCTTCATGAAGCTGGACGTGCCGGCCGCGCTGGGCGTCGGCATCCTGAACGTGATCCTGGTGTTCTTCCTGGTCGAGCTGTTCGACGCCACCGGCACCCTGATGGGCGTGGCCGGCCGCGCCGGCCTGCTGGTCGAAGGGAAGATGGAGCGCCTGAACAAGGCCCTGCTGGCCGACAGCGCCGCGATCGTCGCCGGCGCCACCCTCGGCACCTCCAGCACCACGGCGTATCTGGAGTCCGCGTCCGGGGTCCAGGCGGGCGGCCGCACCGGCCTGACCGCCGTCACCGTCGCCGTGCTGTTCCTGGCCTGCCTGTTCATCGCGCCGCTGGCCGGCGTGGTGCCGCCGTACGCGACCGCGCCGGCGCTGCTGTTCGTCGCCTGCCTGATGCTGCGCGACCTCGGCGACATCGAATGGGGCGACACCACCGAGGCGATTCCGGCCGCGATCACCGCGCTGACGATCCCCTTTACCTATTCGATCGCCGAGGGCATCGCCTTCGGCTTCATCACCTATGCGGTGCTGAAGCTGACCACCGGCCGCGTGCGCGAAGTCGCGCCGGTGGTGTGGGTCATCGCGGCGCTGTTCGCCTTCAAGATCGTCTACATCGGCACCTGATGCGCGCTGCCTGATTCCTCGGCCTGGCCTTGCCGCAGCGGCGCCAGGTCGAGCATCGCGCCGTCGCGCAGCATCCTGCCGAAGTCCTCGGCCGGCAGCGGCCTGCTGAAGTAATACCCCTGCATCATGTCGCAGCCGTGTTCGGCCAGCACCGCCAGCTGGCCGGCCGTCTCCACTCCTTCCGCCACCACCGTCAGGCGCAACCCGTGCGCCATGGCGATCACCGCGCGCGGGATCGCCAGGTCGTCGCCGCTCTTCAGGATGTCGGCGACGAAGGACTGGTCCAGCTTCAGTTTGTCGACCGGGAAGCGCTTCAGGTAAGTCAGGTTCGAAAAGCCGGTGCCGAAATCGTCGATCGACAGGCTGACGCCCATGTTCTTGAGCTGGGCCAGCAGCGCGCAGCTCTTGTCCGCATCCGCCATCGAGGCGCTTTCGGTCAGCTCCAGTTCCAGCAGGTGCGGCTCGACGCCGTACTGCTCCAGCACGCGGCCGACGGTGGCGACGATGCGGTCGTCGAACTGGTGCGCCGACAGGTTGACCGAGACCGGCACCAGCGGCAGCCCGGCCTCGCGCCAGGCGCACTGCTGGCGGCAGGCGGCGGACAGTACCCAGTCGCCCATCGGTACGATCAGCCCGGTCTCCTCGGCCAGCGGAATGAACACCCCGGGCGACACCATGCCGCGCTCCGGATGGCGCCAGCGCAGCAGCGCTTCGGCGCCGACGATGCGGCCGCTGGCCAGGTCGACCTGGGGCTGGTAATGCAGCACCAGTTCCTCGCGCTCGATGGCGCGGCGCAGCGCGCTCTCCAGCTTGAAGCGCTCGTTCGCGTCCTGGTTCAGTTCCGGGCGGTAGAACGCGACGCGCTGGCCGACGTCCTCCAGCGCCTGGCGCAGCGCCGCCTCGGCGCCGCTCGCCAGCGCTTCGTATTGCACGCCGTCGTTCGGAAAGACGGCGATGCCGATCGCCGGATCCAGGTGCAGTTCCTGGTCTTCCCAGGCGAAGGGCTTGCCGACCGCGGCCAGCAGGCGCCGCGCGCTCAGGCCCAGGTCCTCGGCCACCGTGCACTGGGCCAGCACCGCGAAGGTGTTGTCGGAAAAGCGCCCGGCCACGTCCGCGCCCGCCGTCTCGCGCAGCCGCCCGGCCGCTTCCTGCAGCAGCGCCTGTTCGGCGGCCGGCCCCAGCGCCTCGCGGATCAGCGGCATGCGCCCGAGCCGCAGCAGCATGAAGCCGAGCACCTGCCCCGCGCCCTTGGCCTGGGCCTTGAGTTGGCGCAGGCGCTCGCGCAGCAGCAGGCGGTTCGGCAGGCCGGTCTGGGTATCGAAGTTGCTGACGTAGCGCAGGCGCTCCTCGGCGCCGCGCAGCTCGGTGGCGTCGATGCCGGTGCCGAGCACGTATTCGACGCTGCCGTCGTCGCGCCGCAGCAGGGTCATGGTCCAGATGATGGAGCGCGGGCGGCCGGTCCGGGTATGCCATTCGCCCTGGATGCGGGCGCGCGGCGGCATGCCGTCCAGGTCCTGGAACACGCGCCGCACCGCCAGCTCGTCCTCGACCCGGCGCACCACGTCCCAGCACGGGCGGCCGATCGCCTCGTGCGACCTCCAGCCCAGCGCCTCTTCGCAGGCGCGGTTGAACATCACGATATGGCCGCTGGGCGCCGCCAGCAGCACCAATGCGCCGGCCGTGTCCACCACCGCCGACAGCCGGTTGCGCTCCGAGCGCAGGGCATCGGTGCGCTCGACCACCAGCGCTTCCATGCAGCCGTACAGGCGCGCGCGCTCGAGCGCGGAACCGAGCTGGGTGGCGGCGCTGTCGAGCAGCGAACGCTCGGTGTCGCCCAGCACCGGGCCGGACGGCAACAGTTCCAGCACGCCGACTTCCTGCCCCTGGGCCAGCAGCGGCAGGCGCACCAGCGGCGAGCCGATTGCCGCGCCAGGCGGCATGCCGCGCGCCGCCAGCGTGCGCACGCCGCCGTCCGGCCCGATCGCGCCGATCGCGGCCCCGGCCAGCCCCGGCAAGGCCAGCAGGTGGGCCAGCGCGGCCTCGGCGACGGCCTGTTCGCCGACCGCCCCGTTGAGCGCGGCCGCCATCCCGTGCAGGGTCGCCAGCGAGCGGCAGGAACGTTCCAGCACGCCGCGCTGCTCGGCCAGTTCGGCATTCATGCGCAGGGTCTGGGCGTGGGTGGCGACCAGCAGCTCGTAGATCTGGCGCCGTTCGGCGGCCATGAATTCGAGGGGGCGGTCGGGCGCGCCGAGCGCGCAATCCTGCAGGATCCGGCGCAGGCGCTCGCGCAGCTGGACGCCGTCGTAGGGCTTGCGCACGAAACTGTCGGCGCCCGATTCGAGCGCCCGGACGATGTCGTTCAGGCTGCTCATGCGGGTCAGCAGGACCACCGGCAGGTTGGCGTAGACCGGGTCGTCCTTCAGCGTCCGGCACAGCGTAAAACCGTCCATGCCGGGCATCGCGATGTCGCTGATGATGAGGTGGGGCCGGCGCCGCGCCACTTCGGCCAGCGCGCCCGAGCCGTCGCCGGCGATCCTTGCCTGCCAGCCGGGTTCGCTCGTCAGCAGGCGCGCCAGGTGCTGCGCCTGGGTGGGACTGTCTTCCACGACCAGGATGTCCACCGTCTCCCCGGGCCGGGCTTTTTCTCGCTTGATGATCATCTGTCCTGAATCCAGGCTACGCGGACAGCCGCCGCGCTGCAGGGCGGCCACATACTTGCGACATTGATAGGCAAGATGGATAAGTTATAACATTGTGACGCGCGAATGCACGAGGCCGGCTGTTGCGCGCAACGTACGTACCGGCTCCCGGCCGGACGCGCCGAGCCCCCGGCGCCAGCCTCTTCTTCATAGGGAAAACCGGGTGCGGCGCGGGCCGCTGCGGGGCCGCGCCGCAGCGCTGCTGTCGTGAATTCAACGACATCCGATCATTCACATTGTTGCCTATTGGCAACGCTGGATTCAGCCTGCCAGTCCGTTCCGGAGGGCGTAGCGGATCAGGGCCGCATTCGACGCCAGCCCCATCTTGCGGAAGATTCGGTTGCGGTAGGTGTTGACGGAACTGATGCTGATGCCGAGCTCGGCGGCGACCTGCTTGATCTGCAGGCCGGTCCCGATCAGGGTCACGATCTCGACCTCGCGCGGCGTCAGCACCTGGTGCGGCGGCGCTTGCGGCGGGCGGGTCGCCTCGCGCGCCAGCAGTTCGGCGACGCGCGATCCGATCCAGGGCGTGCCCTCGCCCGCCTTGCGCAGGGCCGCCACCAGGTCGTCCGAGACGGCCGCCTTCGAGACATAGCCGAAGGCGCCGGCGCGCAGGGCCGCCACCGCATACCGTTCTTCCGGGTGCCCGCTCAAGAGGATGACGCGCAGGTCGGGATAGTGGCGGCGCAGTTCGGTCAGGCCGTCGAGTCCATCGCAATCGGGCAAGGTAATGTCCAGCAAAACCATGTCGGGACGCACCTGGGCCACCAGCGCGAACACCTGGTTCAGGTTGGCCGCTTCGCCAACGATCTTCAGGTCGGCACAATTGCGCAGGATTTTCTTGACTCCCTCGCGAATCAGCTCGTGGTCATCGGCAATGACTAGCCTGGTCAATCTCTTTCGTCCCCAAAGTCACACATACACGCCGGCGTGCCCGGCAAAACGGACGATTTTAGGCGCTAATTACATTCGATTGCAAATGCAATCAATCACTATTTAACACTTAGTGCAACTTTTTGTAGAAATTTCGTCTGAAAAATGTTGCACCAGATGCGCCCGGGGCCGGCTTTGGTTTACAATGTCGGGCCATCCAATGAACCTCGGGATGCTCATGAAATTTCCGATGCTTTGCGCGCTGGTGCTGGCCGGCGCAACCGGCACGGCGCTTGCCGCGCCTGACGACTTCGCCGATACCCCACCGGCAACCAATATCTTCACGCAGGCCCCGACGATCGCCATCCCGGAAGGCAGCAACTGGTATACGTCCGCCGAACTCGGCGCGATCACGACCTCGGGCAACACCACCGGCACCTCGGTGACCGGCAAGATCGACGCCCGCCATGAGATGAGCAACTGGAGTAACGAATACATCTTCAGCGGCTTCTTCAAGGAAGACGAGGTGGTCAACGAAGACGGCAGCCGTACCCGCAACCGCTCGGCGGAACGCTGGCAAGTCTCGGCCAAGGCGGCCTTCAAGCTGCTGGAAGACGGCAACCGCGCCTTCGTGCTGGGTTCCCACGTGAACGATAAATTCGGCGCCTATACCCGCTACTCGACCCTGGCGGTCGGTTACGGCACCCAGCTGCTCAAGCGCGAAGACAAGACCGTCGACGTCGAAATCGGTCCGGGCTATTTTCACGGCGAGAGCGCGTCCGGCGAGCAGGAAGCCGGCATGACGGTGCACGGCGCCGCCCAGCTGCGCTGGCGGGTCAGCCCCTCCGCGGCCTTCAGCCAGACCGTCAGCGTGGAACGCGGCACGACGAACGTGCACACGGTGGCGGAAACCGCCCTGAGCACCAAGATCGCCGGCACCATGCAGATGAAGGCGGCGTTCAGCGCGCGCAGCGACAGCAAGGTCCCGGAAGACAAGAAGAACACCGACACCCAGACCTCGCTGACGCTGGTCTATTCCTTCTGATCCGGTAGGGGTCCGCCCTCGCCGCGCGTGCGCGGCCAGGCGGGCAAGTCGTCCACCCGCATCCAGGCCAGCCGCTGCGAGGCGAAGGTATGGTCCTGCGGTGACGCCGCCTCCGGTTCGTCGAGGCTGCAGGTGGTGACGTCGACCTCGTCCGGCGTCGCGTCGTTGCGGTAGGTGAGCGGCGTGCCGCAAGCCGCGCAGAAGCTCCGCTCGACCTGTGCGCTGGAGCGGCGCACGGCAGGCGCGCCGCGCACGTAGCGCAGCGCCGCCACCGGCACGCTGAACCAGGCCACGGCCGGCGCCCCGGCCGCGCGGCGGCAATCCACGCAATGGCACAGCGTGCGGTGAAACGGCGCGGCCTCCGCTTCATAGCGTACCGCGCCGCAGGAACAGCCGCCCGCCAGCGCCATCATGCCCCCTGTTTTTCGACTGCGCTGCGCACCGGCAGCAAGGCCAGGAGGCTGATCAGCGCCGCGGCGCTCAGGTACCAGCCGACGGTCGGCAAGCCGTGGGTGGTCGCCAGCCAGGTCGCCACATACGGCGCCAGGGACGCGCCCAGGATGCCGGCCAGGTTGAAGGTCAGCGAGGCGCCGGTGTAGCGCACCTCGGCCGGGAACATCTCGGACAGCAGCGTCCCCAGCGGTCCGTAGGTCATGCCGATCAGGCACTGGCCGAGCACCATGAACAGGGTCACCATGGCCAGCGAGCCGGAGCCGAACATCGGCCCGAAGGCCAGCCCGAACACGGCGATCGCCGCCGACACCCCGATCATCACGCGGCGCCGGTCGAGCCGGTCGGCCAGCACGGCGGCCAGCGGAATCGTCAGGCCGAAGAACAGGATCGCGAACAGCTGCAGCAGCAGGAACTGCTGGCGCGAGTAATGCAGGGCCGTGGTGCCCCAGCTCAGCGCGAACACCGTCATCAGGTAGAAGATCACGAAGGTCGCCAGCGCGGCCAGGGTGCCCAGCACCAGCGCGCCCGGATGCGACCTGAACACGACCGCCACCGGCAGGCGTACCCGTTCGTTCCGCTCCAGGACCTTCTGGAAGTCGGGCGTTTCGGTGATCTTCAGGCGCACGTACAGGCCGACCACGACCAGCAGCGCGCTGGCCAGGAAGGGCACGCGCCAGCCCCAGCGGAAGAAGTCGGCATCGGACAGGGTCTGCGACAGCACCAGGAAAGTCGAGCCGGACAGGAAGAAGCCGAGCGGCGCGCCCAGCTGCGGGAACATGCCGTACCAGGCGCGCTTGCCCGGCGGCGCATTCTCGGTGGCGAGCAGCACCGCCCCGCCCCACTCCCCGCCCAGGCCCAGGCCCTGGCCGAAACGGCACAGCGCCAGCAGCAGGGGCGCCAGGGTGCCGATCGTCGCATAGGTCGGCAGCAGGCCGATCACGACGGTGGACAGGCCCATGGTGAGCAGCGCCGCGACCAGGGTCGCCTTGCGCCCGATGCGGTCGCCGAAGTGCCCGAACACGGCCGAGCCGACCGGGCGCGCGAAGAACGCGATCGCGAAGGTCGCCAGCGACTGCAGGGTCGCGGCGGCCGGATCCGCGGCCGGGAAGAACAGCTTCGGGAACACCAGCACGGCGGCGGTGGCGTAGATATAGAAGTCGAAGAACTCGATGGTGGTGCCGATCAGGCTGGCGAACAGCACGGTGGCCGGACGGTTCATGGCGGCGCGCACCGCTTGCGGCTCGGCCACGCTCATGCGGCGCCCGCCTGTGCCAGTGCATCCTTCAATTCCCTGGCGTCGGCCGGGCGCACCACCCGTGCGACTTCCTGGCCATCCTTCATCACCACCACGGTCGGCCACAGCTTCACGCGGAACGAGCGGCCCAGCGGGCGGCCCGGGCCGTCCTCGGCCTTCAGGTGCTGCACGCCGGGATAGTCCTTCAGCGCTTCTTCGATATGGTGTTCGGCCGCCTTGCAGTAGCCGCACCAGTTGGTGCCGAAGTCGACGGCTACGACACCGGGCATCGCGTCGACCGCGCTGCGATCGGGCTGGGCGGTTTCATAGGGCTTGGTCATGCATCCTCCTTCTTGTTCTGGTTGTACGAATGACAGTAGCGTACCTCAAATGCATGCCGGCCGCGATAGCTGCGGCGCCTCCCTGCCCTGGCGGCTGCTTTTTGCTGGTCGCCTGGCGTCTGTGGGTTAGTTGCAGATTAATGGATCAAAAAAGCCCGCAGCCGCACGGCCGCGGGCATGAACCGGCTCCGGCGCCTCGATCCGGACCCGGCTACCAACACGGTTCAATCGGCGTGCCGCCCATCCTCCGCGCACTCGGACGGATGGCTGCGGCAGCGCGCCTGCCAGGCCGACAGCGCCGCCGGGGTGCTGAATGGCGCCAGGATCTCGGCCAGCGTATATGCCCTGCCCATGTGCCAGTCGGTGATGCGGGTGGCGCTGCCGCCCGTGGACCGGATCACCCACAGCGCGCCCTGCGCCGAAAACACGATGTGCCTGCCGTCCGGCGAGGGCGCGGCCGCCATATTCGTCCCTTCGCGCAGTTCGACCCGGAAATCCTGGGTCGGTCCGCGCAGGTCGTCGAGCTGGTCGACGCGGCCGCCGCCATGCAGCTGGCAGGCCGAGACCAGGAAGCTTGCCGCCGCCACGGCGAGCGCGGTCCTGCGGGTGGTCGAACGATGGTGATGCGTCATGGCTCCCTCCGGAAGTTGCCGATTTGCACCAACTTGGTGCAGACCTCGCCTTGATCCTACTGCCGGACTCGCAGGGCCATGCTGGTATTGCTGGGTTTTCTGATCGCGATCAAGGCTTATTGCTGACGCATGGGAACTTTTTCCGCACAAAATCAATTGCATAGCGTGAGCCAGCGAACGGAAACCCTGGACGGCCGGTGGCATCCTGAAGCCGTACTCGTCTCACACTTGTCGAAAAAGGAGCTGACCATGTCCGATAACCTGCAAAACCGCGGCCAGCAAGACCGCGCGCGTATCAACATGCATGAAAAGCACGAGATCCAGTACTGGACCAAGGCGCTCGGCGTGACCGAGGAAGAACTGGCGCAGGCCGTGAAACAGGCCGGCAACAGCGCAGACGCGGTCCGCGAGCACCTGCGTACGAAACACTGAACGCCGCCGGCAAGCAGTAAGCTGCTACCGGGCCGGCGCAGAGCCGGCCCGGTCGGGGCGCCGGCCGGCGGCGCCCTTCTCCCGGCCCGCCCGGCCGGCTGCGCGCCCGCGCGTTCCCCGGCTGCGCAGGCCCGCTCTCCCCGGCGCATGCCCCGCTCCGCACGAACCCCGGTAACACGAAAGGAGCCCAATGGACTTCCGCGGCTATTTCACATCCCTCGACATCGGCTGGACCAACGCCACCTTCGCGGCCGTGGTCGCAGTCCTCAGCTTCGTCCTCATCCACGGCGCCGTGATCCTGTTCCGGCGCCGCCTCGGCCAGCTCTCCGACGAGCGCGCCCAGCGCCCCATCGCCGACGTGCTGGCGCACACGCTGGCGCGCACCAGCAACCTCGCGGTGCTGGCGACCTCGCTGCTGATCGGCGCCACCATGCTCGACCTGCCGCCACCCTGGGACCAGCGCATCAATCACCTGTGGTTCATCACCCTCGGGGCCCAGCTGGCCTTGTGGCTGCACCGCGCGATCGGGGTGACGGCGCGGCGCTATTTCCGCGTGCACGGCAAGAACAAGGAAAACGAGCAGGTCACGGTGGCGCACACGCTGATGATCTGGGCCCTGCAGTGGAGCGTCTGGACCGTGTTCCTGCTGGCGATGCTGGCCAACCTCGGCATCAATGTCACGACCTTCGTGGCCAGCCTGGGCATCGGCGGCGTGGCGGTCGCGCTGGCGGTGCAGAACGTCCTCGGGGACCTGTTCGCCTCGCTGTCGATCGCGGTCGACAAGCCCTTCGAGGTCGGCGATTTCGTCTCGGTGCCGGAATTCTCGGGCTCCGTCGAGCACGTCGGCCTGAAGACCACCCGCATCCGCGCCCTGTCCGGCGAACAGATCGTGATCGCCAACGCCGAGCTGCTGCGCAAGGTAGTCCACAACTTCAAGCGCATGAACACGCGGCGCGTGCAGTTCAACCTGCGCATCAACCCGGCCACGCCGCCGGAACTGGCCGCCAAGCTGCCGCCGCAGCTCTCGAAGATCATCGAAGGCAAGGAGAAGGCCAGGCTCGACCACGTCAACCTGACCGTGCTCGACCAGAACTTCATCGAATACGACATCGTCTACAACCTGAGCGACGCCGATTACGGGCTGTTCCTCAGGACCCAGCAACAGGTCCTGCTCGAGGCCATGCAGCTGTGTCGCGAACTGGGCATCTCGACCGCCCCGCGCGCCCAGCAGCTGGTGCTGGGCGAGGCGGCCGGCCCCGAGCAGGCCGCGAACGATGGCAGCGATGTCAAGCGGCCCGACGGGCGCGGCCAGCCCCAGGCGCGGCCCTTGCGCTAGCGCGTTTGCCGGGCGGCAGGCTGGCGCCGCCGGCCTGCCGGCCCGCATAGAATCGACGGCCAGTGTTTTCGATGGAGGATGTATGGTCCAGCAGCAGTCGCAACAGCAGAACCGGCAGAAGGCACGGGAGCAGTCCCCGCCGCAGACCCCGCCCGGCACCGAAGCCCTGCTGGTACCGAAGGCCGACCACGGCGAAACCAGCTACGTCGGCCACGGCCGGCTGAAGGACAAGAAGGCCCTGATCACGGGCGCCGACAGCGGCATCGGCCGCGCGGTCGCGCTGGCCTTCGCGCGCGAGGGCGCGGATGTCCTGATCGCCTACCTGGACGAGCACGAGGATGCGAAGGAAACCGCGCGCCTGGTGGAGGAAGCCGGCCGCAAGGCGGTAACGGTGCCGGGCGACCTGGCCAACTGCCGGCTCCTGGTCGACCGCGCCGTGCAGGAATTCGGACGCATCGACGTACTGGTGAATAACGCCGCCTTCCAGATGAGCCACGAGGCCATCGAGGACATTCCCGACGAGGAGTGGCGCCACACCTTCGCCGTCAACATCGACGCCATGTTTTACATCTGCAAGGCGGCGGTGAAGCACATGGGCCCGGGCTCGTCGATCATCAACACCACCTCGATCAACTCGGACAAACCGAAACCCACGCTGCTGGCCTATGCCACGACCAAGGGCGCGATCGCCAACTTCACGGCCGGGCTGGCCCAGCTGCTGGCAGACAGGGGCATCCGCGTGAACTCGGTGGCGCCGGGGCCGATCTGGACCCCGCTGATCCCGTCGACCATGCCGCAGGAGGAAGTGGCGAGCTTCGGCCAGCAGACGCCGATGAAGCGCGCCGGACAGCCGGCCGAGCTGGCGCCAGTGTATGTGATGCTCGCATCGGATGAGGCGAGTTATGTGTCGGGGGCGCGGATTGCGGTGACTGGCGGGACGCCGATCCTGTAACGGTCAGCGTGGGCACGGGGCGCCCACGCGTCAACCTGCGATCATGCGTCGTTCGGGAAGCGGTTCCCCACATCCTGCGCCCGCGGGTGCTCCTCGTCCTCGTCCTTCGGCTCCGGCGGCGGCTGCGGCAGGTCGGCCGGCGGACCGCCTTCCTGCTGCATGTCGTTGCCCTCTTCCATGTCTTCCTCCGGCTCCTCGTGGCGCACCACCGGTTCCGGCTTGCGGTAGCCCGGGAACTGGGCGTCGGCGCTGACCTTGCCGCTGTCCAGCGCGGACCTGAAGAAGTCGCCCACCAGCAGGATCGCGCTGTGGCCGCCCTGGCCCCAGTAGTTCGAGCGCATCGTCACGCGGTTGTCGTTGAAGCCCACCCATGCGCCGGCCACCAGGTTCGGGTGGATCATGATGAACCAGCCGTCGGCATTGTTCTGGGTGGTGCCGGTCTTGCCGGCGACGTCGCCGTTGATGCCGAAGCGGGTCCGCACGGCGGTGCCGGTGCCGCGGTTGACGACCCCGCGCATCATGTCGATCAGGGTTTCGCTTGATGCCTGCGAGAGCACCCGTTGCGGGGTCTGGCTGGCGAAGTCGGCGACCACCTTGCCGTCGCGGTCGGTGATGCGGCGCACGAACACGGGGCGCCGGTATTCGCCCTGGGCGGCGATGGTCGAATACGCGCTGACCATCTCCAGCAGGGTCACCGGGCTGGTGCCGAGCGCGATCGAGGGCACCGCCGACAGCTTGCTGGTGCGGACGCCCATGTCCTGGGCCAGCTTGACGATCGGCTTCACGCCCACGTCCTGCATCACCTGGGCCGTGATCGTGTTCTTCGAGTACACCAGGCCGTCGCGCATGGTCAGCCGGCGGCCGGTGGTGCCGCTGTTGTCGGTCGGGCGCCAAGTCGTGCCGTTCGGGTCGCGGATCGTCGTCACCGCGTCCAGGTAGGGATGGTCCGGCGTGATGCCGCTTTCCAGCGCGGCGGCGTAGACGATCGGCTTGAAGGTCGAGCCGGGCTGGCGCGAGGCCTGGGCCACGTGGTCGAACTGCTCGCGCTGGAAGTTGCGGCTGCCGACCCAGGCCTTGACCTCGCCGGTGGCCGGGTCCATCGCCACGAAGCCGGCCTCCAGGCGCGCCTTGGCGGTCTTCAGCTGGCGCATGAAGTCGCGGTCGGCCTTCAGGCGCTTGAGGGCCGCGTCCGGCGCTTCGCCGCCGTCGACCGCGTGCCGGTACTCGCCGGACTCGCGCACGAAGGCGTCGAGCAGCTCGGCGTGCGACTGCCAGTAATAAGCGAAGGGCGTCACACCCTCGCGCATGTCGGCATAGGTCTGGGGCGAGGTCGAATTGACCGGCCATGCATGGGCCCAGTCGACGTCGGCGATCGCCTGCAGCGCGTCGGCCTGGCGCTCGACGGCGCGCTGGGCGGCCTGCTGCAGGTCGTAGTCGAGCGTGGTCTGCACCACCAGGCCGTCCTGCTGCAGGTTGACGTCGTTCTTGTCGGCCCAGTCGACCAGCCACTTGCGGACATAGGCCGTGAAGTGGTCGTCCTTGCCGGTACGCTCGGCCTGGCGCGTGAAACGCACCTTGAGCGGACGCTTGACCAGCTGCTCGTAGCGCTTCTCGTCGAAGGCGCCGGCCTTCAGCATCTGCGCGAGCACCACGTTGCGGCGCGCCTTCGAGCGCTCGGGATTCGTCACCGGGTTGTAATAGGCGGTGCCCTTCAGCATGCCGACCAGGGTCGCCGCCTCGACTTCATTCAGCTGGGCGGCCGGCTTGTCGAAATAGGTGCGCGCCGCCATCTCGATGCCGAAGGTGTTGTACAGGAAAGGCACCGTGTTCAGGTAGGCTTCCAGGATCTCGGTCTTGCTGTAGGTGTTCTCGATCTTGAACGCGGTGATCAGTTCCTTCAGCTTGCGGTTGATGTTGCGCGCATTGCCGATCTCGTCGCGGAACATATTGCGCGCCAGCTGCTGGGTAATGGTCGAGCCGCCCTGGGCGTCGCCCTTCAGGTTGGCCAGCATGGCGCCGGCGATGCGGGTGAAATCGACGCCGTGGTGCTCGTAGAAACGGTGGTCCTCGGTCGCGACCAGGGCCGTGATCACGTGCGGCGAGATCTGCGACAGCCGCACTTTCTCCTGCAGGCCCTGCTCGAAGCTCGCCAGTTCGCGGCCATCGCTCGACACCACCACGGTCGGGCGCGCGACCCGGGCCTGCTTCACGTCCTCGATGCCCGGCGTCAGCGGGAACAGCAGCGCCACATAGATGGCGAACAGCACCATCAGGGCCAGCAGCGACCACAGGCCGATCAGCAGCCAGCGCTGCAGCGGCGGGCGCGCCATCAGGCCCGCCTTCACCTGCGCGTAGCGGGCCCGCGCCCGCGCCGCCGCGGCGCCAGGCCGGCGCCGGTCCAGGCCGGGGTAGCCCATCGGCGGCTGTTCCTGCTGCTCTTGTTCTTCGTTCTTGTTATGGTCGTCCACGTGATTCCTGCCTGCTCCTGATCGTTACCGCCGCAAGTATAGCCGAGGGCGCACAAACCTTCGGTACGCCACCGCGCTTAAGGAAGGCGATGGCCGCCCGCGCCGCGCCTAGGCGGCGGCGTCCTGCGGCTGGACGCGGCGGCCCGTCCGCAGCAGGGCCTCGACGTCGGCGCCCGGCGCCGCGCGCGCATACACATGGCCCTGCACCTCGTCGCAGCCGCGCTGTTTCAGGTAGTCGAGCTGGGCCTCGGTCTCCACCCCTTCGGCGATCACCCGCATGCGCAGCCCGCGCGCCAGCTCGATGATGGCCGCCACCATGGCCGCGTCGTCCTCGCTGCTGGTGATGTCGCGGACGAAAGAGCGGTCGATCTTCAGCACGTCCACCGGAAAACGGCGCAGGTAGGACAGGCTGGAATAACCGGTGCCGAAGTCGTCGATCGACAACTGCACGCCCATGCCCTTGAGTTCGCCCATGGTGCGGATCGCGCCCTCGACGTCCTCCATCACCAGGCTTTCCGTGATTTCGATCTCGAGGCAGGACGGCGCCAGGCCGGTCTCCTCGAGCACGCGCGCAATCTCGCGCACCAGGCCGGGCTGGGAAAACTGGCGCGCCGACAGGTTGACCGCGATCCGCAGCTGCCCGAAGCCGGCATGCTGCCACGCGCGGCTCTGGCGGCAGGCGGTGCGCAGCACCCAGGACCCGATCGGCACGATCAGGCCGGTCTCCTCGGCCAGGTTGATGAAACGGTCGGGCCGCACCATGCCCATGCTCGGGTGGCGCCAGCGGATCAGCGCCTCCAGCCCCACCACCGAACCGCTTTCGAGGTCGACCTGGGGCTGGTAGTAGAGCTCGAACTCGCCGTGGTGCAGGGCGTTGCGCAGCGCGCCTTCCAGCGCGATCCGTTCGCGGGCGCGCGCATTCATCGCCGGCGTGTAGAACTGGACCGCGTTGCGGCCGGCATCCTTGGCGCGGTACATCGCCACCTCGGCGTGCTGGATCAGCGCGGCGGCGTCGTGCCCGTCGGCCGGCCAGGCGGCCAGGCCGGCGCTGCCGGTCATCACGATGTCCTGGCCGTGCAGGCGCAGCGGCTCGGACAGCGCTTCCAGCACCGCCTTGACGGTGGCCGCCGCCTCGTTCTCGGCGGCGCGGCCGGGCAGCACCAGCACGAACTCGTCGCCGCCGGTGCGCGCCACGGTATCGGCGCGCCCGACCACGCCCTGGATGCGCGCCGCGACCGCCTTCAGCATCTCGTCGCCGGCGCCGTGGCCGAGGGTGTCGTTGACGTACTTGAAGTGGTCGAGGTCGAGCGTCGCCACCCACACCGTGGCGGCGCTGCCGGCCAGCGCGATCGCGGCCTCGATACGGTCCTGCAGCAGCACCCGGTTGGCCAGGCCGGTCAGGGTGTCATAGCGCGCGCGCACTTCCAGCTCGGCCTCGTAGCGCTTGGCGGTGCTGATGTCGTACTGCGTGATCACGAAATGGCCCACCTCGCCGTTTTCCTCGCGCACCGGGGCGACATACACTTCGGCGTACAGTTCACGCCCATCCTTGCAGCGCAGGCGCATGGTGGCGTTGCCTTCGCGGCCCTCGCGCATGGCCTGCAGCAGCTCGGCCACCGGCGCCTGGTCGGGCTCCCGCAGGGCTGCCTCGAACAGGCGCCGCCCGACCGCTTCGGATGTCTCGTAGCCGCGCATGCGCTTCAAGGCCGGATTCACGTACTCGATCGGGAAGCCGGGCTGTCGCGCATCGACCAGCATCACCACGTTGGCGCTGGCCTCGATCGCGCGCAGGTAGAGGTGCATCTGGCCGAGCGCCCGTTCGAGGTCGGCGGTGCGGCGCTCGACCAGGGCTTCGATGCGGCCGGTGCGCTCGAAGCGACCGCGCACCCAGGCCGCCAGCCCGGCGCTCAGCACGCAGCCCATCAACAGGACCGCCAGCGGCGCGGCGCCGCCGGCCATGCCGCCCGAACGGCCGGACATGCGCAGCTCCCAGCGCTGGCCCGCCACCTCGAGGGGACGGCGCACGGTGAAGACCTCCTCGCCCAGCCACTCCTGCCAGGCCGGCGCCGCGCGCCGCTCCAGGTGGTTCCAGCGGAAGGCGGTGCGCATGCCCTGCTCGCCCATCCCGGCCAGTTCGATCGCGATCCCGTCGTCATCCAGCAGCCTGGCGCCGGCCAGGTTGCGTCCCACCAGTTCGCCGACGTCCACCGCCACCGAGGTGTCGCCGAGCACGCTGGCGCGGCGCGCCGCGGCCCCGGGCGGCACCACGGCGCCCCGGTAGACCGGCATCACCAGCACCACCCCCGTATGGGGCCGCTCGCCATTCTTGCTCAGCAGGGGCAGCAGCACGCTGGCCGCCGCCCCGCCGCTGTCGACCGCGCGCTCGAAGGCCCGCGCCTGCGGGGCGAAGGACAGGGCGTCGTAGCCGACCACTTCCTCGTAGACGTCCGACGGTTCGATGTATTCGGCCACCAGGTAGCGCCGGCGCGCACCGGCCGGGGCCAGGCCGCCGGCGCGGCGCTCGAGGATCCGGAAGCCCGGCCGCAGGCGGCCCTGCCCGGCTTCGTAGCCGCTGCGGCCGGCGGTCTCGACCACGCGGTGGAACACCACGTCCTCGAGATAGGGATGGCTCTTCAAGAGTGGCCGAACGAAGGCGCCGAACTGTTCGCGCCCGACCGTGCCGCCCGACTCGAACAGGGCATTCGTGGCTTGCAGGACGACAAGCGCATCGCCGAAGCTGTTGGCGACCGCGGCATAGTGGGCTTCGGAGCGCTGCAGGAATGCGAAGCGGGCCCGTTCATGTTCGGCCGCATGCAGGCCGGCTGCGAGCGCGAATGCGATCGCAACGCCGCCTAGCAGGGTGAGCGCGGCGGCGACATCCGGTGGCCGCGGACGGACGCGGCCAATGCGCGCGATCCATTTCGACATATCTCATGGTAGCAGGGATGCGCCCCGCGCACGCCGGATCCGCCGCGCGCGCCTATTCCTCTGTGCGCTTCGGCAGCCGCTCGAGCTGGAATCCGGCCAGGGTCGGGTACAGCGGCGGACTGATGGCGCGCGCCACCAGGTAGGCCACCAGGGCGCAGGCCATCAGGCTCAGCACCATGGCATGGCCGTCGACCATCTCCATCACGATGATGAACGCGGTCAGCGGCGCCTGGGTGGCGGCCGCCAGGAAGCCGACCATGCCGAGCGCGATCAGGGCCGGCATCTGGATACCGTACAGCAGCAGCGCGACGTCGTTGCCGATCGCGGCGCCGATCGCCAGCGAAGGGGCGAAGATACCGGCCGGCACCCCGGACCAGGTGGTCAGCCAGGTCGCCAGGAACTTGAACAGGGCGTAGGCCGGCGGCATCGCCGCCTTGCCCTCGATCATGACGCGGGTCGCGCCATAGCCGGAACCGAAGGGCGCGCCGCTCGATGCCACGCCGATCACGGCCACCGCCAGGCCGCAGGCGGCGGCGAACAATACCGGCTTGCGCGCGCGCAGGCGGCTGAACACATCGGTCGAGCGTCCCGACAACGAGGCGATCAGCAGGCGCGAGAACAGGCCGCCGGCGATGCCCGCCAGCACCGCCAGCATCAGGCCCGGCAGCAGCAGATCGAGGCCGGGCGCGGGGGCATGGATGACACCGAAATAGGTGCCGTTGCCGTGCGCGGAGACCGCCACCAGGCCGGCCAGCACGATCGCGGCGATGATCAGGCCGCTGCTGCGCCGCTCGGGCGAACGCGCCAGCTCCTCGATCGCGAACATCACCCCGCCCAGCGGCGTGTTGAAGGCGGCGGCGATGCCGGCGGCGCCGCCGGCCACCAGCAGGCCGTGGATCCCGACCGGCGCGCCGGCAGGCATGAAGCGGCGAACCTGCAGCATGATGCCGGCGGCGATCTGCACCGACGGCCCCTCGCGGCCCAGCGACAGCCCGCCCAGCAGGCCGGCGGATGTCAGCAGGATCTTGGCCACGCTCAGGCGCAGCGAGACGAACAGCCCGCGCTCGGCGTCGCCGACTTCCTTCTCCAGCGTGGCCATGACCTGGGGAATGCCGGAACCGGCGGCCCCGGGAGCGAAGCGGCGGGTGCACCAGACCACGGCGGCGGCGCAGGCCGGCGCGCACAGCAGCGGCGCCCACCACGCGTACGCGCGCAGCACCCCGAACCAGCCGCTGGCCGTCTCCGCCAGCCAGGTGAAACCGACCACGGTCAGGCCGGCCGCCACCGCGGCCGCCACCACCAGGGCCCGGGCCAGCCAGAGGCGCCAGTCGGCCAGTTCCTGGCTGAGCGCTTCCTTCAGGGCGCGCGGCGCCTTCATCGCACGTCACCCCGCGCAACATTCCAATAGCGCGGCACTGGGCTTGTACCTACATTATCCGTTATGATCCACATATGTCCTCTTTATCACAACCGCCCCAGCCCGCCGACGCCGCGCCGGCTGCACCCGCGAACCGCGTCCTGCGCCAGTTCCGCGTGGTATTCAATTCCGTCAAAACCCATTTCCGCCAGGTCGAGCGCGAAGCCGGTGTCGGCGGCGCCCAGCTGTGGGCGCTGTCCGTGATCGAGCGGCGGCCCGGCATCGGCGTGACCGAACTGTCGCGCGAGCTCGACATCCACCAGTCCACCGCCAGCAACCTGATCAAGAGCCTCACCGAGCGCGGCCTGGTCACCGCGGCGCGCGAAGGCATGGACCGCCGCAGCGTGTCCCTGCGCATCGCGGCGCCGGGCGAAGCGGTGCTGCGCAGCGCCCCGATGCCGTTCTCCGGCGTGCTGCCCGACGCCCTGTCCAGCCTCGATCCGGAGACCCTGGGGCGGCTGGAACAGGACCTCGCCAAGCTGATCGTCATGCTGGAGGCGGACGAATCCGCAGCCAACGTGCTGCTGTCCCAGCAGATGTAAATAAAAAAGGCTCCCGGACGGGCCGGGAGCCGAATAGATACAAAGTATCCTCATCGCTGATCACGAAGACGTCCGAACCGATCCAGGCGCCCCGCTCACGAATACATTGTGACACATGTTATGTATCTGTGGCAATCACATTTGGGCAAATACATTGTCTCAATGCGCGTCCGCGCGCGGCACCTGCGGCAGCGCGCAGCGCGAGTGACGTCCTGCCACCGTGCAGGTATTGCGCTCGCGGCCGTCGCGGTCGTGGATCACCACATCCCAGCGGTCCGGCCCGCGCCTTTCCATGGTCATGAAGCCGAAGCCGTCGATCCATGAGCTCATGGCTTCGACCACCGCGCCCGGCGCCGGCGTGGTGCCGGGCGGGACGCTGGCCGGCAGCGGCACGATGTCTTCCGCCGTGCCCGCGAAGCCGCTGACGAACTGGGTCGGGTAATCCGACGAAAAGCTGACCTGCTCCCACAGGTGCACGTGGCCGGACAGCAATACCTCCACATTCGCCGGCAGCAGGCGCGGCTGGATCGCGCCGAAGGCCTGGATCAGGCCGGCATCGCCGCCGAACAGCCTGATGGCGCCGGTCTTCCTGTCCTGTTCGGCGCCGAAGCCGTACAGCGGGTGGTGGTCGACCGCGATATTGTGGCGCGCGCGGCCGGCCAGCGCTTCCAGCTTGCGGTAAGTGTCGGCGTACCGTTCGCGGCGCAGATCCCCGGCCGGGAACCCCTTGTAGCTGGTATTCGCACTGTCGAACACCAGCAACTGGGCGTCGCCGCCGAGCGGCACCGCGTACGGATCGCTGAAGTCGGCGATGGCGTCCCGGGCCGGGTCGTCGCAGCTGGTCTCCGGCCGCAGCGGACGCGGATCGAGGAAGCGCCACCAGCCCTGCCCGCCGCGTGAGCAGCTTTCGTGGTTGCCGCGCGCAAGCACCCAGGGTGCGGCGGCGAGGAGCGTCCGCGCCGGCGCGAAGAAATCGGCGTTCCAGGCATCCCAGCCATAGCCGAAGGGACTGCCGGCGCAGCCCGGGCGGTCGGCCGGGCACGGGTCTTCGCGGTAATGGTAATCGCCGACGTGGATCACCAGGTCGGGCTTCCAGGCCGCCGCGCTGGCCGCCACCCGCGCGAACGGGAAGGCCCCGGCATCGTTACAGTCCTGGAATTCCTTCCCCTTCAGGCGGCAGCCCGTGTCGCCGATCACGACGATGCGCTTCGGCTCGGCCGCCGGCAAGGGCAGCGCACGGCCGGCCACGGCCACGCTGCGCGCACCCGCCGGCAGCGCGGCCTCGCAGCTCTGCACCGCCGACGATACCGCCGCCGGCCGCCCGGTCGCCGCCGCCTGCGGGCGCAGCGGAATCGCCGACAGCGGAGAACGCACCGCCATCGCCGCGGCGCGGCCATCGATCTCGATCGCCGGGCAGGCCGGCGCGGTGGTGATGGCGCGCGCGATGGCCGCGCCGTCGTCGCCGAGGATGACGAAGGCTGCCTGCAGCGGCGCCGGCGCCGGCGGCTGGAAACCGGCGCAACCGGCCAGCGCGGCCGCGCTCAGGAGGGCAAGGGGAAAGCGGTGGAAAGACATGGGGCCGTCCGGAAAAAATTGAAAAGTTACCACATTCCTCGCATGCAAGCTGACGCTTATCCGGTTTGGATATAAGCATAATTCGAATCGTTATTGGCCAGGAACCTTTCCTGCCTGCTAAGCTCGCGACCCTCCGCAGCCATGGTGCTGCGCAACAAACGAAAGAAGAACATGAGCGTCAAGTATTCCCGTCCCAACCCCGCGCGCGCCCTTCTCGCGCTGGGCCTGATCGCCTCCACCCTGCCCGCCGCCCGCGCCCAGGAAGCCGCTCCCGCCCAGCCCGCCGCCAGCGGCGAGCTGCAGGCCGTGGTCGTCACCGGCACCCGCTCGCTGAACCGCCGCACGCTCCAGACCGAATCGCCGGTCGACGTCATCTCCAGCCGCGAGCTGCTGGGCACCGGTTCGAGCGAGCTGGCGACCGTGCTGTCGCGCCTGCTGCCGTCGATGAACTTCCCGCGCCCGGTCGGCGCCGACGCCAGCGACGCGGTGCGTCCGGCCCAGCTGCGCGGCCTGTCTCCCGACCAGACCCTGGTGCTGGTGAACGGCAAGCGCCGCCATACCTCCAGCGTGGTCAACGTCAACGGCAGCATGGGCCGCGGCTCGGCCCCGGTCGACCTGAACGCGATCCCGCTGGCCGCGATCGACCACATCGAAGTGCTGCGCGACGGCGCCGCCGCCCAGTACGGTTCCGATGCGATCGCCGGCGTGGTCAACATCATCCTGAAGAAAGGCGCCGACGGCGGCGAGGCTGAAGTCAGCTACGGCCAGTTCTCGAAAGGCGACGGCGAGCAGGCCACGGTGCGCGGCTCGACCGGCGTCAGGCTGGGCGACAAGGGCTGGCTGCGCGTGGCGGTGGAAGCCGCGAACCGCAATCCGACCAACCGCGCCTTCGCCGACCCGCGTCCGGAGGCCGGATCGCGCCAGGGCACCCTCACCCAGCGCTACGGCGACCCGGACAGCCGTCCACGCAGCCTGTTCCTGAACAGCCAATACAGCCTGACCGACGACATCGACTGGTACGCCTTCGCCAACTACGGCGAGCGCAAGACCTCGTCCGCCGCGACCTGGCGCACCGCCTACACCACCCCGTTCGATCCGAACAACAAGCACCTGCGTTCGACGCTGTACCCGGAAGGCTTCCTGCCGCTCGAGGACAGCACATCGACGGACGCCTCGCTGGTCACCGGCCTGCGCGGCGAAGCGGCCGGCTGGCGCTGGGATGCGAGCCTGAACGTTGGCCGCAACCGCTTCAGCCTGGACGTCGACAACACCACCAACCTGAGCAAGGACTTCCCGAGCCCGGCCCAGACCAGCTTCTACGCCGGCAAGCTGATCTCGACCCAGGAACTGGCGAACCTGGACGTGGCGCGCGACATCCCGGTGTCGTGGATGGCCGGTCCGCTGACCGTGGCGCTGGGCTTCGAGGCCCGCCACGAGTCCTATGAGATCGGCGCCGGCGAGCCGAACTCCTACTTCGGCGGCGGCGCCCAGGGCTTTTCCGGATTCCGTCCCGAGAACGCGGGCAAGAACAGCCGCAACAACCAGTCGCTGTACCTGAACCTGGAAGGCGACATCACGAAGCAGCTGTCCGGCTCCCTGGCCGTGCGCCACGAGCGTTACAGCGACTTCGGCAACACGACCTCGGGCAAGGCCTCGGCGCGCTATGCATTCACGCCGCAGTTCGCGCTGCGCGGCACCGTCTCGAACGGTTTCCGCGCACCGTCGCTGGCCCAGGAGTTCTACACCATCACGACCACCAACTTCCTGGTCATCAACAGCCAGAACACGCCGATCGAGACCGGCACCTTCCCGGTGAACAGCGCCGCGGCAGCTGCCCTCGGGGCCCAGGCGCTGAAGCCGGAACGCGCGCGCAACCTGAGCTTCGGCGCGCAGTGGCAGCCGGTCCGCAACTGGACCACCACCGTCGACCTGTACCGCATCGACATCGACGACCGCATCGTGTTCTCGTCCAACCTGCAGCTGGCGAACGCGCCGAAGCTGGATGCGACCCTGAAAGCCAGCGGCATCTTCGTCGGCGCGGCGCGCTACTTCACCAACGCCGTCGATACCCGCACCAGGGGCGTGGACGTGGTCAGCACCTACCGCCTGAACCTGACGCAGGGCGCGCGCGCCGACTTCACGCTGGCCTACAACCACAACGACAACGAAGTGCGCCACGTGGCCGCCACGCCGTCCGTGCTGGGCGACGAGAAGCTGGTGCTGGTCGACCGCCAGTCCGTCAACCGCCTGACGGTCGGTTCGCCGAAGGACAAGCTGACCCTGGCGGCCGACTACAGCCGCGGCATCTGGAGCGGCCACGCCAACGTGACGCGTTACGGAAAATTCACGGTCCCGCAAAACAACCCGGCGCTGGACCAGACCTACGATCCGCAATGGACGCTGGACGTGTCGGGCTCGGTGCGCCTGGCCGGCAACTGGCGCCTGACCGCGGGCGTGGACAACCTGACCAACCGCTACCCGGCCCAGGTCACCTCGACCGGCAACCTGAACGTGGCCGGCACCCAGCCTTACAGCATCTGGGCGCCGAACGGCTTCAATGGGCGGTTCATGTATGTGAAGGCTGGCTATAGCTGGTAAAACCTTCGTCGTTCCCGCGAAGGCGGGAACCCAGGTTTGCATGCGTTTCGACTGCTCACGCAGAACTTGGGTCCCCGCCTGCGCGGGGACGACGTTGATACGCCGCGGGACTACGTTGATCGCCTGTGGGCGCTTATTTGACCCGCTGCTTCTCCAGCTTCCGCGCCAGCGTCCGGCGGTGCATCCCCAGCCTGCGCGCCGCTTCCGAGATGTTGAAGTCGGTCTCGGCCAGCACCGCGTGGATGCGTTCCCATTCCAGGGTCTTGATCGAGGTGGAGCGGTTCGTGAGTTCCAGCTCGGTGCTGCCGGCGACGTGGCCGAAGGCGGCTTCGATGTCGTCGGTGTTGGACGGCTTGGCCAGGTACTGGCAGGCGCCCAGCTTGATCGCTTCGACCGCGGTGCCGATGCTGGCGAAGCCGGTCAGGACCACGATCAGCATCTCCGGGTTGTGCGCAACCAGCATCTGGACGCAGGCCAGGCCGGAGCTGTTGCCCTTCAATTTCAGGTCGACCACCGCATAGCCCGGGGTGTGGTCCTTCAGCAGCGCCTCGGCTTCGTCCAGGCCGGGCGCCTGCAGCACCTTGTAGCCGCGCCGTTCGAAGGAGCGGCCGAGGGTGCGGGCGAAGGCCTCGTCGTCCTCGATGATCAGGAGCAGCCGTTCGGCGTCCTGCAGGGTGTCTTCTTGGTTCATTCGTTCTCCAGCGCGATCGCCTTCAGCGGCAGGGTCAGGCGCACCTCGGCCCCGCCCTCCGGCCGGTTCGCGGCCGATACCGTACCGCCCAGGGTGCGCGCCACGTTCACCACCAGGAACAGCCCGAGGCCGCCGCCCGGCCGGCCCTTGCTGGACTGGTAGGGTTTGCCGAACTGGGCCAGCATGGCCGGGGCGAAGCCGGGGCCGCGATCCCGCACCGACAGCAGCAGCGTGCCATCCTCGGCGCTCGCTTCCAGGCCGACCCAGTCGGGCGAGGCTTCCAGCGCATTATCCAGCACATTGTCGATCATCTGCTTGAGGGCCGAGTCGAAGGCCACCGGCAGGTCGTGCGTGATCCGGTTCACGTAGGAGAATTCGCGCACGGGCCGGCTGTCCTGCCACTCCTCGGCCAGCTTGTCCATGAAGCCGCGGATGGTGGTGCGCACCGCCGATTCGCCGCGCGCCTCGCCGGCCGACAGCAGGATGCCGCTGACGATCGACTTGCAACGCTTGAGCTGGGCCTGCATCTCGTCGATCTCTTCGATCAGGTCGGGGTTCTGCTTGAACTCGCGCATGCGCTTCCAGTCGCCCAGGATCACCGAAAGCGTGGCCAAGGGCGTGCCCAGTTCATGGGCGGCGCCCGAGGCCAGCAGGCCCATGCGGACGATATGCTCTTCCTCGGCGGCGCGCTGGCGCAGGTCGGCCAGCTGGGCCGCCTTGCCACGCAGGGTGGTCGAGATGCGCGAGATGAACACCACCAGCAGCGCGGCGTTCAGCGCGAAGCAGATCAGCATGCCCTGCACGTACAGGCTGGAAATGCCGCGCGCGTGGTCGAAGGGCAGCGGCAGCGGCTTGGCGAAAATCGAGAGCCCGGCCAGGCAGGCCAGCGTGATGCCGACGATGGTCCAGGTCGACCAGGCTTCCAGCAGCACCGCCGACAGGATCACCTGCAGCAGATAGAGGAAGGCGAAGGGATTGGTGGTGCCGCCCGACAGGTAGAGCTGCATGGTCAGGCTGGCGACGTCGACCAGCAGGGCCAGGAACAGTTCGTTGTTGGTGACGGGACGGTGTTCGTGCCAGCGCAGGTGGCTGGCGACGTTGAAGGCGATCAGGCAGGCCAGCACCTCGAGCATCTGCACCAGCGGCAGGCGGACGTCGAACACCAGGATGGCGCCGGCGATGGTGGTGATCTGGCCGATGACGGCGATCCAGCGCAGCTCGATCAGCTGCAGCATGTTCTTGTGGCCGGCGACGTATTCCACATCGGCGGCAGTGTTCTTCAGTACCTCAGTCGTCGTTGTCATCGTTCCCTGCAAGGCCGTTGCGCGCTCCGGCGCCGCGCGCGGCCCACCACCACGCGCCCGCCACCATCAAGGCAAGAGCATACCAAGTCACGGCGTACACCAGGTGGCTGTTGTGGAAACTGACGACCGTGAGGCCGCCCTGCGGCTGGTCGGGCGAGCCCGGCGGGTTCTGGCCGGCGGCGGCGTCGATGAAGAAAGGCGCCGTCAGGGAGCCCGGCAGGCCGCGCGCGGCCGCGATCGCGGCGACGTCGCGCGCGTACCAGCGGTTGGCCGCCGGATCGTTGGTGCGCAGGAAGTAGCCCTTCGGTTCACTGATGCGCAGCAGGCCGACCAGCTGCACCGCGCCGCCAGCCACCGTCGCACAGGGATAGCCCTCGGACTTGCGCGGCTCGTAGCGCGTGCGCGCGCCCGGATCGGCCGGGATGAAACCGCGGTTGACCAGGATGACGTGGCCGTCGGCCGTGCACAGCGGCGTCAGCAGCCAGTAGCCGCTGCCCTGCTCGGTGAGGGCCTGGACCGGGGTCGTGTATTCGTAGAGATAGGTGCCGGCGACCTGCACCCGGCGGTATTCGTCGGATTCGGCGGTGATGCCGTCCCAGCGCGCCACCGGGGGCGGCGCCACCGGCGCGGCGTGCACGCGTTGTTCGACGCGTGCGATCAGGTCCAGTTTCCATTGCAGGCGATAGACCTGCCAGGTGCCCAGACCTGCGAAGAGGACGATCAGCAGCAGCGCAAGGGCCGCCAGAACCAGGCGTGGAAGCCGCCTGCCGGCGCCCTGCTCCGGGTCGCCGGACGCTGCTGCTGCGTGATCGCTTACTGACATTTACTGCCGCTTTTACTGCATATCGTGCATGCCATGCACGGACGAGCCTTCGTTGCTCATGTTCGGCATCATGTTGGCGTTCATGTGGTACATGACCCAGATCGAGCCGGTCAGCACGATGAACAGCAGGATCACGGTCAGGATCATCGCCATCATGTTCCAGCCGCCCTCGGACTTCGAGTTCATGTGCAGGAAGTAGATCATGTGCACGACCACCTGGACGGCCGCGAAGCCGAGGATCACGAACTTGGTCGTGCCGGGCGCCAGCTGGTGGGTCATCACCAGCCAGAACGGGATCGCGGTCAGGATCACCGACAGGATGAAGCCGATCGTGTAATCCTTGAAGCTGCCGTGGGCTTCCATGTGGTCGCCATGGTCGACGCCGTGGCCGTGGTCGTGCCCATGGGCGTGGCCGTGAGCGTGTGCGGTGTGGTGATCGCTCATGGCAGAACTCCCATCAGATAGACATAGGTGAACACGCCGATCCAGACGACGTCCAGGAAGTGCCAGAACATCGACAGGCAGGCGAGGCGGCGGTAGTTGGCGGCGTTGATGCCGTGCTTACCGAGCTGGAACATCAGCGTGACCAGCCACACGATACCGAAGGTCACGTGCAGGCCGTGGGTGCCGACCAGCGAGAAGAACGCGGTCAGGAAGCCCGAACGCCACGGACCGAAGCCTTCGTGGATCAGGTGCGTGAACTCGTCCAGCTCGAGGTACAGGAAGCAGGCGCCCAGCACGCCGGTGACGGCCAGCCAGACCAGGGTCGACTTCGTGTTCTTCTTCTGCGCCGCCAGCATGGCGAAGCCATAGGTGATCGACGAGAACAGCAGGAAGGCCGTGTTCAGCGCGACGGTGCCCAGTTCGAAGATCTCGGCGCCCGACGGGCCGCCCGCGTAGTTGCGGCCCAGTACGGCGTAGGTCGCGAACAGGCAGGCGAAGATGAGGCAGTCGCTCATCAGGTAGATCCAGAAACCGAGCAGCGTGCCGTTTTCCGGGTGATGCTCGACCGCGTAGTAGCGCGAGCTGATGTCGGCGCCGGTGGCGCTGACGGTGTTGGTATTAATCTCAGACATGGGCTTCCAGCAGTCGGGTATGAGCTTCTTCCGTACGCGCCACTTCTTCCGCAGGGATGTAGAAGTCGCGCTTGTAGTTGAACGTGTGGTAGATGGTCACGGCAACGGTCGCGATGAACGCCACCGCCACCAGCAGCCACATGTGCCAGATGATGCCGAAACCGAGCACGAAGGTCACCATCGGGATCACCGGGCCGGCCCAGGTGTTGGCCGGCATGTGGATCGGCACGAAACCGTTCAGCGGGCGCTTGTAGCCGGCCTTCTTCATGTCGGCCCAGGTGTCGTTGTCGTACACGACCGGGGTGAACGCGAAGTTGTAGTCAGGCGGCGGCGACGAGGTGGCCCATTCCAGCGTACGGCCATCCCACGGGTCGCCGGTCACGTCGCGCAGCGCCTTGCGGTTCATGATCGAGACGGCGAACTGCATGATCATGCAGGCGATGCCCAGCGCGATCATCAGGGTGCCGCCCAGCGAGATCTGGAACAGCCAGTGGATCGACGGATCGTCGAAGTGGCTCAGGCGGCGGGTCACGCCCATGAAGCCGAGGATGTACGGCGGGGTGAAGGCGACCCAGAAGCCGATCGACCACAGCCAGAAGGAGCGCACGCCCCAGGTACGGTCCAGCTTGAAGCCGAACATCTTCGGCCACCAGTAGTTCACGCCCGCGAACAGGCCGAACAGCACGCCGCCGATGATCACGTTGTGGAAGTGGGCGATCAGGAACAGCGAGTTGTGCAGCACGAAGTCGGCCGGCGGGACCGCCAGCATCACGCCGGTCATGCCGCCGATGATGAAGGTGATCATGAAGGACACGGTCCACATCATCGGCAGTTCATAGCGGATGCGGCCCTTGTACATGGTGAACAGCCAGTTGAAGATCTTGGCGCCGGTCGGGATCGAGATGATCATCGTGGTGATGCCGAAGAACGAGTTCACGCTCGCGCCCGAACCCATCGTGAAGAAGTGGTGCAGCCACACGAGGTAGGACAGGACCATGATCACGACGGTCGCGTAGACCATCGACGAGTAGCCGAACAGGCGCTTGTTGCAGAAGGTCGCGACGACTTCCGAATAGATGCCGAAGGCCGGCAGGATCAGGATGTACACCTCCGGGTGGCCCCAGATCCAGATCAGGTTCACGTACATCATGGCGTTGCCGCCCAGTTCGTTCGTGAAGAAGTGGGTGTCGAACAGGCGGTCCAGGCCCAGCATCGCCAGGGTGGCGGTCAGGATCGGGAAGGCCATCACGATCAGGATGTTGGTGCACAGCGCGGTCCAGGTGAAGACCGGCATCTTCATCAGGTCCATGCCCGGGGCGCGCATCTTGACGATGGTGACCACCAGGTTGATACCCGACAGCAGCGTGCCGACACCGGCGATCTGCAATGACCAGATGTAGTAGTCCACCCCGACGTCAGGGCTGGCCAGGATGCCGGAAAGCGGCGGGAAGGCCAGCCAGCCGGTGCGGGCGAATTCGCCGACGAACAGCGAGGCCATCACCAGCAGCGCGCCCATGGTGGTCATCCAGAACGAGAAGTTGTTCAGGAACGGGAAGGCGACGTCGCGGGCGCCGATCTGCAGCGGCACGATGTAGTTCATCAGGCCGGTGATCAGGGGCATCGCCACGAAGAAGATCATGATCACGCCGTGGGCGGTGAAGACCTGGTCGTAGTGGTGCGGCGGCAGGAAGCCGTGCGAATCGCCGAACGAGAACGCCTGCTGGGCGCGCATCATCAGCGCGTCGGCAAAGCCGCGCAGGAACATGACCAGGCCGAGGATCATGTACATGATGCCGATCTTCTTGTGGTCGATGCTGGTGAACCACTCGTTCCAGAGATAGCCCCACAGCTTGAATTTCGTGATGGCGCCCAGGACGACCAGGCCGCCCAGCACCACCATGGCAAAGGTACCGATCAGGATCGGCTCGTGGTAGGGAATCGCTTCCCAGCTGAGCCGACCGAAGATCAACTTCATTAAGTCAAATTGCTCGTGCATGATTTACTTCTTCTTCACAGATTCATCGGGCGTGGTGCAGACTTCGCCGTTGTTGGCCTGGGCCAGGCGGGTCGCTGCCGCGTGTTGGGGCATCCGGTTCATTGCCATTTCGCGCGCCTTGCGGGCATCGTCCATCATCATCTTGTCCTGGCAGACGACGCCGTCGGCGACGCAGCGGTTCAGGATGCGATAGTAGAGGTCGTCATCGACGGCGCCCCAGCGGCGGACCGGTTCCTTAATGCTCGGCTTTTCCAGCACCAGGTAGTTGGCCTTGTCGAGCTTGGCGCCGCCGGCGGACTTGACCGAAGCGACCCAGGCGTCGAAATCGCCCTGCGGCACGCCGCGGTAGGCGAACTTCATGTCCGAATAGCCGGCGCCGCTGTAGTTCGACGAGATGCCGAACGACTGCACGGGCTTGTTCTGGACCGCGTTCAGGGTGATCTCCATGCCCGGCATGCCATACACCATGCCTGCCAGTTCCGGCACGTAGAACGCATTCATGACCGAAGTCGCGCTGACCTTGAAGCGCAGCGGCTGGTCGACCGGCACCACCAGTTCGTTCACGGTAGCGATGCCCTGCTCCGGATAGATGAACAGCCACTTCCAGTCCATCGCGACGGCCTGCACCACCAGCGGCTTGGCCGTGGCGGGGATCGGACGGTTGGCGTCGATGCGGTCGAGCGGACGGTAGGGATCGAGCTTGTGCGTGTAGATCCAGGTCACCAGGCCCAGCACGATCACGATCAGGAGCGGCGCGCCCCAGATCACGAGTTCGAGCTTGGTCGAGTGGTCCCAGTCGGGTTCGTACTTCGCCTCGGTATTGCTGGCGCGGTACTTGAAGGCGAACCAGACGATGAGGATCATCACCGGGACGATAATTAACAGCATCAGGATCACCGAGACGGTGATCAGATGCGCCTGCTGCTGGGCGATGTCTCCGGACGGGTTCATCACCACCGTGTTACAGCCCGCCAGGGCCGCCAACAGGGGGGAGAGAAGCAATCCGCGACTTACGGTCTTAGGAATCATGCTTGTGTTTTACGTTACATGGGAAAAATAACATGCTAATGTAACGCCAACGGTGCACGTTTGGCGATTGGACGTTTTGTCCCACCCTTCGCGCTTTTGTTGTCGACGTTTCATCCTGAAGGGGTCCCGGCCCGATTGTCACAAGACCAAAGGAGACGAAATATGCAGCAGAACACAACGACTTACGGCGACGCAGCCGCCGCTCCAATCACCGCCCCGCACAGCGGTGCCCGTAACATCAACTCCCGCGACACCGCGATTGCACCGGGCGACATCGCCGTCGGCGTGGTCATCGGCCGCGCCTCGGAGTATTTCGACTTCTTCGTCTACGCGATTGCCTCGGCCCTGGTGTTCCCGGCCGTGTTCTTCCCGTTCGCCGACCGCCTCGAAGGCACCCTGTACTCGTTCGCCATCTTCGCGCTGGCCTACATCGCCAGGCCGGTCGGGACGCTGTTCTTCATGGCCATCCAGCGCCACTTCAGCCGCGAGATCAAGCTGACCATCGCCCTGTTCCTGCTGGGCAGCGCCACCGTCGCCGTCTCCGCCCTGCCGACCTATTCGCGCTGGGGCGAGTGGGCCATCATCTCGCTCGCCATCCTGCGCCTGGGCCAGGGCTTCGCGCTGGGCGGGACCTGGGACGGGCTGCCGTCGCTGCTGGCGCTGAACGCCCCCGAACACAAGCGCGGATGGTACGCGATGTTGGGACAACTTGGCGCACCGGTCGGATTCATCATCGCCGCTGGCGTGTTTTCCTACCTGATGTCCGAGCTGTCGACCGACGATTTCCTGGTCTGGGGCTGGCGCTATCCCTTCTATGTGGCGTTCGCGATCAACGTGGTGGCGCTGTTCGCCCGCCTCCGCCTGGTCTCGACGCCGGACTACACCCACCTGCTGGACGAGCACCAGCTCGACCCGGTCAGCCCGGTCGAAGTGACGCGCGCCCAGGGCAGCACCATCGTGCTGGGCGCCCTCGCCGCCCTGGCCAGCTATGCGCTGTTCCACCTGGTGACGGTGTTCCCGCTGTCCTGGATCCAGCTGTACGACACCCGCTCGATGGCCGACTTCCTGCAGGTGCAGATGTGGGGCGGCGGGCTGGCGATCGTCGGGGCGCTGGCCTCGGGCATCATCGCCGACAAGTTCGGGCGCCGCAACACGCTGGGCACCCTGGCCGCCCTGATCGCCCTGTTCTCCGGCTTCGTGCCGACCCTGATGGACGGCGGCGCCACCGGCCAGAACACCTTCATCCTGGTCGGCTTCCTGCTGCTCGGCATGTCGTACGGCCAGGCCGCCGGCGCCGTGACCTCGAACTTCCTGCCCCAGTACCGCTACACCGGCGCGGCCCTGACCTCCGACCTGGCCTGGCTGGTGGGCGCCGCCTTCGCGCCCCTGGTCGCGCTCGGCCTGGCCGCCAACTACGGCCTCGGTTTCGTCAGCCTGTACCTGCTGTCGGGCGCGCTCGCCACGCTCGCGGCGCTGAGCGTGAACCGCGCGCTGGAGATCAGGAACTGAGCGTAGAGTAGATCAGAGCAGAGCTTGGGCCCCGGTCGACACCGGGGCTTTTTTTTGGAGGCGCTGTTCCTTTGCGCGGCTCGCTATAATTGGCAGGTTCGGCATGCCGACGGGCGGCTCCCATGCGCAGACGGTTCACTTACGGCCTTACCCTGTTGTTCGCGCTGGCGGCGCTGTGCCTGCCGCCCTGGCTGGCCTTGCGCGAGGCGCAACACCAGGCCTTCGACACCGAAGCGGCCCTGACGCTCGGCTATGCGCGCGACGTGCTGCACCGCACCGACGAAACCGGGCGCCAGGCGCTGGCCGGCATCGCGCTGCTGGCCGGCTCCGGCCTGCCTCCCTGCTCCGACCGTGCGCGCGAACTCATGCGCGAAATCGACCTGACCTCGACCTACCTGCAGGCGATCGGCTACGTGCAAGACGGCGCCGTGGCCTGCTCGTCGATGACCGGCCCGCCGGTGCCGCTCGGCGCGCTCGCCTTCCGCACCGCACAAGGCATCGGGTTCTACCTCGACGTGCCGGTCCGCACCCCCAACGGCCGCCCCCTGCTGGCGATCGAAAAGAGCGGCTACGCGGCGCTGGTCCACCGCGACCTCCCGCTCGACATCTGGACCAGCGTACCCGGCGTCTCCCTGGCAAACATCCAGCTGGACCAGCGCCGCGCCACCATCCGGCACGGCTACATCGACCCCGCGTGGCTCGACAGGCTCGGCGAGCGCCCGACGGTCACCTTCAGCGACGGCCGCTACCTGGTCACGATGGCCCGCTCGGGGCAGTTCCGCAGCGCCAGCGTGGCCGCGATTCCGGTCGCGCAACTGGAGCAGCGCAGCCGCGAGAACGCCCGCCGCCTGGTGCCCGCCGGCGTGATCGCGGGCGTGGCGGCGGCCGCCGCGCTGCTGCTGGTGGTGCGCCGGCAGATGTCGCTGGCGGCCGCCTTGCGCGCGGGCCTGCGGCGCGGCCAGTTCTACCTCGACTACCAGCCGCTGTTCGACCTGCGCAGCGGCGGCTGCGTGGGCGCCGAGGCCCTGCTGCGCTGGCGCGACGGCGCCGGCGAACTGGTGTCGCCCGACCTGTTCATCCCGGTCGCCGAGGCGAACGGCATCGTCGGCCGCCTGACCGAGCGGGTGCTCGACGTGATGGCCGACGACGCCGGGCATTTCCTGGCCAGCCATCCCGGCTTCCACGTGGCGATCAACCTGTCGCCGGCCGACCTGCAGTCGCCCGCCATCGTGGTCCTGCTCGACCGCTTCATGGCGCGCACCGGCGCACTGCCGTCCAACCTGATCGTCGAGATCACCGAGCGCGGCTTCGTGCACCTGGAACGGGCGCGCGAAGTGATCGAAGCGCTCCACATGCGCGGCATCGAGGTGGCGATCGACGACTTCGGCACCGGCTACTCCAGCCTGTCCTATCTCGAGTCGCTGGATCTCGACTTTTTGAAGATCGACCGCTCCTTCATCGAATCGATCGGCACCGGCGCGCCGACCAGCCAGGTGGTCAGCCATATCATCGGCATGGCCCACACGCTGGACCTGCGGATTATCGCGGAAGGGGTCGAGAACCGCGAACAGGCGCACTTCCTGCACGCGCGCGGCGTGAACTACGCGCAGGGCTGGCTGTTCGGCAGGCCGGGCGCCTTCGGGCAGGCGGCCGAACTGCACCGCGCCGGCCTCGCCACCCGGCTGGTATCCATGTCCCGGGCGGCGCCGGCGGCCCGGCCGGAACGACCGTCCTGACCGCGCGGCCGCCGCGACGCTCAGCCGAGCGCCGTATCGAGCACCGTCATCAGGATGAAGCCGAAGATCAGCGCCACGCTGGCCCAGGTGCCATGGCCGTTCTGGTGCGACTCCGGCACCACGTCGTTGGCGATCACGAACAGCATCGCGCCGGCGGCGGCCGCCAGCGCGACCGGCAGCATGCCGGCCGAGATGCCGATCAGGGCCACCCCCGCCACCGCCGCCACCGGTTCGATCAGGCCCGAGGCCACGCCCAGCGCGGCCGAGAGCCCGCGCCCGTAGCCGACCGTGCGCAGCGCCAGCGCCACCACCAGGCCCTCGGGCACATCCTGGATCGAGATGCCGGTGGCCAGCGAATTCGCCTTGCCGAGGTCGACGCCGGCATAGGCGACGCCGATCGCCAGCCCTTCCGGCAGGTTGTGCAGCGCCACCGCCCAGACGAACAGCCAGGCCCGTTTCAGGGAATGGGCGTTGCGGGCGTCGGACGACTGCAGGATGCCATCGGTGCTGATCACGCGGTCGAGCGCCAGCAGCAGGCCGGCGCCGATCAGCACTCCCGCGCCCACGCTCAGGCTCGCGCCCCAGTTGCCGGCGCCGCCGGCCTTGGCCGCGGCCAGCGCCGGAATGATGAGCGAAAACGAGGTCGCGCCCAGCATCACGCCGGCGCCGAAGCCGAGGAAGCAGTCGTAGGTCCGCTTCGAGAAATTCTGGGACAGCAGCACCGGCAGGGTGCCGAGCGCGGTCGCCGCGGCCGCGGTCCCGCCGCCCAGCAGCGCGGCGCGCAGGTTGGGTGCGCTGCCGAGGAGCTGGCGGAACAGGCTGGAAAGCAGCACCATGCAGCCCAGGCCGCAGATCAGGAAGCCGAGCGCCTTGCGCGCCGGATGATGCGATGCTGCCCCCATGGGCCTGGCCTTCTGCACGCGCGTGTCCATACGATTCCTTGGTCCATCCTATATAGAAGCACAGCCGCCACGGGGCGGCTGTTCTCGGGTGAGGGTGCGGCGGGCTTACTTGCCCTTGCCCTTGCCCTGTACGGTCTTGCCGTCCGCCATGGTCTGCTTGCCCATCCCCAGCTCGGCGCCGGTCGGCGGGTCGATCGACGGATCCGATCTGGTCCGTTCGGTCATCGCGCGCAGGATGTCGATGTCCTTGGCAGGCAGCTTGACCTCGGCCTCGCCGCTGCCGCCGTCGACCGCCGCCTGCTTCTCGCGGTCGGTGACGAAGTCCCAGTTCTCGCCCTGGTTCCAGGAACCGCGCATCTCGCCCGGGCCCTGCGACATATTGAAATAGGTGTCGGCAAAGCGCGGGTCGCCCGGCAGTTTCCCCGGCGGGAAGTTCGGATTCATCGAGTACAGCGCCTTCTCGAAGGATTTCTGGTGCGCGATCTCGCGCGTCATCAGGAAGCCCAGCGCCTCCTTCACGCCCGGGTCGTCGGTGCAGGCGATCAGGCGCTCGTAGACGATCTTGGCGCGCGCTTCGGCCGCGATGTTCGAACGCAGGTCGGCGCTCGGCTCGCCGATGGTGTCGATGTAGGCCGCGGTCCAGGGCACGCCGGCCGAATTGACCAGCGGCGTACCGGCGCCATACAGGATCTGGGTCACGTGGCTGTCGTTGCCGGCACCGTTGATCTTGCGGTACATCTCGGCGGCACTGTCGGCGGCTTCGGCCAGCTCGCCCTTGGCGCCCTTGTTCAGCATCGCGACGATGTCCCCGATGATCTCCAGGTGGCTGAGTTCTTCGGTGGCGATGTCGAACAGCATGTCCTTGCGGCCCGGATCGTCCTCGCTCACGGCCTGGGTAAAGTAACGCATCGCCGCCGCCAGTTCGCCCTGCGGACCGCCGAACTGTTCCAGCATGAGATTGGCCAGGCCCGGATTCGGGTCGCTCACGCGCACCGTGTACTGCAGTCGTTTGTTGTGTGCAAACATTCCCTGTCCTCCGATAGTGTGGGTACCTGCGCCGGAAACGCGTCCTGCCCCGCCGGCGCAGCCTGACAGCCGCCCTGTTGTGCGACTGGCCATGACCCATGATCTCAGGCCTGGATTGACCAGTAATCAGAGATGCCGCCGTGTCCGTGTAGGACTCGAAGCGACAGCCAGTTGATGTAAACCAATAGCAATGTAATAATGCAATTTAATCGAGTAATAGCGTTTGACTATCAGATCGATAGGTTTTTTTCGTATGAAAGGCCCTGCGCTTCCAGCGATCGTTTTTTCCAGGCTTGACCGCAGCGTGCACGTGCATCGGTCGCATTCGCTTGCAGGGGTCGCGGTCGAGTATGAAAACTGATCCACCTGATATTGGAGGAGTAAGGATGGAGCACCGCCACAGCCTGCGCGACGCCGTTCCGGCCGACGCCGACGCCATTGCCGCCATCTATAACCATTACGTCGAGACGACGCCGATCTCGATGGAAACCGATCCCGTGACGCCTGACGAGATGGCGCGCCGCATCGCCGAGGTACAGGGCGGCGCCCTGCCCTGGCTGGTGCTGGCCGGGGAAGACCGGGTGCTCGGCTACGCCTATGCCAGCAAGTGGCGCGCGCGGCCCGGTTACCGCCACGCGGTCGAATCCAGCGTCTACGTCGCCCCCGGCCAGCGCGGCCGCGGACTCGGACCCGTTCTCTACCGCGCCCTGCTGGCGCGGCTGGAAGGCCGCTTCCATACCGTCATCGGCGGCATCGCCCTGCCGAACGCGGCCAGCATCGCGCTGCACGAACGGCTGGGATTCCGCCAGGTCGCCTGTTTCACCGAAGTGGGCCACAAGTTCGGCGCCTGGGTCGATGTCGCCTACTGGCAGCTGACCTTGCCCTAGCCCTTCCCTGCGGGTGACGGCCTGGACGGGCCGGGCCATGGGTCCTTCGCTGACATGCGCTTGCGCCGCACTCCTACGCGACAGCCATGGCGTGCGCTCTAACATGCATGCATCCGTCGACAATACAGACATTCAAGCAAGGAGAGGATGATGTTTTCTCTGAAAAAACTCAGCCCGTCCATCACCGACATGATCCGCTTCGATCACTCGCACGTGATGGTGACGTTCCACCAGTACACGAAGGACAAGCGCCCGAGCGTCAAGAAAGCGCTGGCCGAAACCATTTGCGACGCCCTGGAAATCCACGCCACGCTGGAAGAGGAAATCTTCTATCCGGTGATGCGCCCGCGCGCCACCGACCAGAAAGTGATGGAGAAAAGCGAGCCCGAGCACATGGAAATGCGCCGCCTCATCCATGAACTGCGCGCCACCGATCCGCGCGACACCCGCCACGACGAACTGGTGTTCGAGCTGATGCGCGACGTCCAGCACCACGTGGCCGACGAGGAAACCGTGCTGCTGCCCGAAGCCGAGGCCTCCCTCAGCAAGGACCGCCTATCCGAACTGGGCAGCGAGATGACCAGGCGCCGCCTGGAACTGGTGACGCCGAAGGCCGGCAAGATCGCGAAGAACACCGCGGTCGGCTTCTCCGGCAGCACCGCCGCCGTCGTGATGGGCGTGGCGGGCGCCCTGTTCGCGGCGCGCGCCTTTACCCGCAAACCGACCTGAGCCGAAACCAGGCCCTCCTTCCCGCAGCGGCGATGCCGCCTGCGCTCCCCCGGCACGCGGCGCCATGCCCGTGCCATGCCCGCCGCCGTCGCGGCGGGCCCTATCCGTCCAACCGCACGCCGCGGCTCAGCATGTCTTCGAGTCCCTGCTGCGACAGCGCCGGGCTGAAGTAATATCCCTGCATCTGGTCGCAGTCGTGGTCGCGCAGGAAGACCAGCTGCTCGCGCGTCTCCACGCCTTCCGCGATCACCTTCAGCTTCAGGCTGTGGCCGAGCGCGATGATGGCGCGGGTGATCACGGCGTGGCCTTCGCGGTCGACGTGCCCGAGGAAGGAACGGTCGATCTTGATGTGGTCGACCGGGAAGGCCTGCAGCTGGCTCAGGCTCGAATAGCCGGTGCCGAAATCGTCGATCGACAGGCGCACGCCAAGCCGCTTCAGCTGCGCCATCACGTCCTTCGCCTCGTCCGGACGGTCCATCAGCAGGCTCTCGGTCACCTCCAGTTCCAGGCAGCCCGGCGCCACGTTGTGCCGGCGCAGGCACTCGCCCAGGCGCTCGACGAACTGGCGCTGGCGCAGCTGGCGCAGCGACAGGTTCACGGAGATGACGAAATCGGTGATCCCGAGCGCGTGCAGCGAGCGCAGCGCGCCGCAGGCCTCGTCGATCACCCATTCGCCGAGCGGCACGATCAGGCCGGTCTGTTCGGCCACGGGAATGAAGCTGTCCGGCCCCATCAGGCCATTCTCCGGGTGGTTCCAGCGCACCAGCGCCTCGGCGCCGACCATCCGGCCGCTGCGCAGGTCGACCTTGGGCTGGTAGCCGAGCACCATCTCGCGGTTGCCGATCGCGCGTCCGAGGCTGGCTTCGAGCAGCAGGTGCTGGTGCACCATCCGGTTCAGCTCATGCGAGTAGAACTGGCAGTTGTTCTTGCCCAGGCTCTTGGCGTGGTACATGGCGGCGTCGGCGGCGCGCATCACCTTGTCGACCGTGCTGCCGTCGCGCGGGAACAGGGCCACGCCGATGCTGGTGCCCGGCACCACCTCGGTGCCCTCGGCCACCACCGGGGCGGCGACGCTGCGCCGGATACGCTCGACCAGGTCGGCCACCTGCTCCGGCGTGCCCTGGTCGTTGATCACCAGCACGAACTCGTCGCCGCCGACGCGCGCCACCGTGTCTTCCTCGCGCATGTTGGCGCGCAGGCGCGCGGCGGTCTCGCGCAGCACGATGTCGCCGACCTCGTGGCCGAGGTTGTCGTTGATGTGCTTGAAATTGTCGAGGTCCAGGAAGGCCAGCGCCCCCAGCATGCGGTTGCGCGCGGCGAACTGGATCGCGTGCTTGAGCCGCTCCTGCAGCAGGGTGCGGTTGGCCAGCCCGGTCAGCGGGTCGTGGTGGGCCAGGTGGTGCAGGCGGCGTTCATAATGCCGGGCCTCGGTGACGTCGTTGATGACCGCGACGAAATGGGTGACCTCGCCATCGGCATTGCGCACCGGGTCGATGCGCAGGTCGTTCCAGAACAGCTGGCCGTTCTTGCGGACGTTGCGCAGCACCGCGCTCACGCTTTCGCGGCGTTCCAGGGCGTCGTGGATGCGCTTCTGCTCCTCGACGTCGCAGCCCTCGATGCGCATGAAGCGCGGATCGAGGCCCTTGATCTCGGCCAGCGTGTATCCCGTGATGCGCTCGAAGGCCGGGTTGACGTACTCGATGCGGTTGTCCTTGCCCTCGCAGCAGGTGATGACGATCGCGTTCACGCTCGCGTAGATGGCGCGCTCGCGCACCTTGAGCACGTGCTCGGCCTGTTTGCGGGCGGTGATGTCGAGTCCCGTGCCGAACACGCAGGGCAGGCTCCCCAGGCTGGTGCGCGAACACTGGAACAGGTAGCTGGTCCGTTTGCCGTGCTTGCCGATCAGCTCCGCCTCGTGGAAGGAAGTGCCGTATTCGAAGGCGTCGAGGATCTTCTGGACGATGTGGGCGCGCTCGGACTTCTCGAAGAAGAACTTGACCTCGACGGTAGGCAGTTCTTCGCTCGCCATCTGCAGCGCTTCCTCGAGCTGGTGGTTCCACAGCAGCAGGCGGGCGCTCTGGTCGATCACGTAGAAGACACAGGGCAGTCCTTCGATGATGTCGTTGACCGGCAGGTCCTGGATCAGCGAGTAGCGCGACGGCGCGGCGCCGCCGCGCGGCACGACGATGACGCTGTAGCTCCCCGGCTGTTCCGGATCGAGCGACTGCGGCGCCACCGTGACCCGCACCGGCAGGCGCCGGCCGTCTGCGCAGATCAGGCTGCCGACGCTGTCGACGTCGACCAGGGCCTGGAGCGACACGGCCTTGCCGGCGCCGGCATCGCCGAATTCGACCAGGTCCCCGAGGGTACGGCCATGCATCTCGGCGGCGGTGTAGCCGGCGAGTTTTTCACAGGCCCGGTTCCAGCTCAGGATCGCGCCGCGCGGATCGGCGACGAAGACCGCAAGCGGCAATGGGGAGAGGTTCAAGAGGCCTCCAGGTCCAGACAGGCTGGGAGAACCATCATACGCCGGCGCGCCGGCGCTGGCGCGCGATACGCCGCTAGCGGCCCAGCCAGTCCAGCAGGTGCGGCACCAGCCAGGGCGCCACGATCGCGGTCAGCACGCCGTTCAGCCCCATCCCCAGGCCGGCAAAGGCGCCCATTTCCGGGCTGACCTGGAAGGCGCGCGCGGTGCCGATGCCGTGCGCGGCGACGCCCAGCGCCAGGCCGCGCGCCGCGTGCGAATCGACGCGCAGGGCGTTCAGCAGGGAGCGGCCGGTAATCGCGCCGAACACGCCGGTGCAGATCACCAGCACCGCCGTCAGCGCGGGAATGCCGCCGAGGTGTTCGGAAACCGCCATCGCGATCGGCGAGGTGGCGGACTTCGGCGCGATCGTGCGCGCCAGCTGGGGCGAGGCGCCCAGCAGCACCGCCACCCCGACCGCGGTGACGATCGCGGTGACGCAGCCGGAAAGCAGCGCGCAGGCCAGCGGCAGCAGGCTGCGGCGCAGGCGCGGCACCTGGCGCGCAAGCGGCAGCGCCAGCGCCACCGTGGCGGGACCGAGCAGGAAGTGGACGAACTGGGCGCCGGCGAAATAACGCTGGTAGGACATGCCGCTGGCCACCAGCACCAGGCTGATGATGGCCACCGCGATCGCCACCGGATTCGCCAGCGGCGAAAAGCCGCAGCGCTCGAACACCCAGTAGGCGAACACGTAGGCGCACAGGGTCAGCGTCAGGCCCAGCAGGGGCGAAGCCGACAGGTAGACCCAGAAGTGGCTGATTTCCGAGAAATTAAACACCGCCGTCCTCCTTGCCCTGCGGCGGACGGCGCGGCGTCAGGGCCTGCAGCACCAGCGCGGTCACGGCCAGGGTGGCGAGCGTGCTGACCAGCACCGAAGCGCCGATCGCCAGCCACTGCCCGCTGCCGCTCGACGCGGCAACGACGATGCCGACGCCGGCCGGCACGAACAACAGGGACAGGTGGCGCAGCAGCTCGTTGGCGCCCGCCTCCACCACTTCCTGCAGGCGCGGGACGGCCAGCAGGGCCGCCAGCAGCAGCAACATGCCGGTCACGGGACCGGGCACGGGCCAGCCGAACAGGAACACCAGGCCTTCGCCCAGGCATTGGAATACCAGCAGAACGGCAAATGCGGTCAGCAACTTTGACTCCGGGAACATGGGAACCCGGCGAGGATAGCAGCTTCCGGCAGAGCGCGTGCGGGGAACGGTCGTCGTCCCCGCGCAGCCTGTTCCGTCGTCCCCGCGCAGGCGGGGATCCAGGTTTGTCAGCGCAAACGCTATCCGAACCGCACCTGGGTTCCCGCCTGCGCGGGAGCGACGTTCAAGCTGCGGCCGGCTCGGCCGCGGTCTTCAGGGCTCCGCGTTTGAGCTGGTCGCGCTCCATCGACTCGAACAGCGCCTTGAAGTTGCCCTCGCCAAAGCCTTCGTCGCCCTTGCGCTGGATGAACTCGAAGAACACCGGGCCCAGCTGGTTTTCCGAGAAGATCTGCAGCAGCAGGCGCTTGGCATCGCCCTCGACCTTGCCGTCGACCAGCAGGCCGCGCGCCTTCAGGGCGCCGACGTCTTCGCCGTGGCCCGGCAGGCGGCCTTCCAGCATCTCGTAATAGGTTTCCGGCGGCGCCGCCATCAGCGGGATGCCGGCGGCGCGCAGGCCGTCGACGGTGGCGAAGATGTCCTCGGTCAGCAGGGCGATGTGCTGGATGCCTTCGCCGTTGAAGCGCAGCAGGAATTCCTCGATCTGGCCGCCGCCGCTCTGGCTTTCTTCGTTCAGCGGGATCCGGATCTTGCCGTCCGGCGCGGTCATCGCCTTCGAGGTCAGGCCGGTGTACTCGCCCTTGATGTCGAAGTAGCGGATTTCGCGGAAGTTGAACAGCTTCTCGTAGAAGCCGGCCCAGTAGGCCATGCGGCCGCGGTAGACGTTGTGGGTCAGGTGGTCGATGATCTGCAGGCCGTGGCCCTTCGGATGGCGCTCGACGCCGTCGATCCATTCGAAGTCGATGTCGTAGATGGACTTGCCGTCTTCGAAGCGGTCGATCAGGTACAACGGCGCGCCGCCAATGCCCTTGATGGCCGGCAGGCGCAACTCCATCGGACCGGTCGGGATCTCCATCGGTATGGCGCCCAGTTCCAGCGCGCGCGCGTAGGCCTTGTGCGAATCCTTGACGCGGAAGGCCATGCCGCAGGCCGACGGGCCGTGCTCGGCGGCGAAATAGGCGGCCGCGCTCTTCGGCTCGTTGTTGACGATGAAGTTGATCTCGCCCTGGCGGTACAGCACCACGTCCTTCGAACGGTGCACGGCCACCTTGGTGAAGCCCAGCTTCTCGAAGATCGGTTCGAGCAGGCCCGGGGTCGGCGAAGCGAATTCCACGAACTCGAAGCCCATCAGGCCCATCGGATTCTCAAACAGGTCAGCCATTGTCTTATCCTCTATCTCATTAGTATGTGTACTGCTACTCGCCGAATACGTCCGCGATCAGCCCCCGCAGCCACTGGATGCCGGGGTCGTGGTTGAAGCGCCGGTGCCAGAAGACGTTGGTCTGCAAGGTCGGCAACACCAGCGGCGGTTCGATCCACTTCAATCCGAATGGCGCCGCCGCGCTCTCGGCCAGCTTCTGCGGCACCGTCACCACCAGGTCCGAGGTGGCGACGATGTACGGCACCGCGGTGAAATGCGGCACCCGGAACCGCGCCTGGGCCGTCACCCCGGCCTTCTCGAGCAGCGCGTTGATCCGGTCGTAGGGGCTCTGGGCCGCGTCCACGATCAGGTGCGTCGCCTGCACGAAGCGCGCCAGGTCCACCGCGCCCCGCGCCAGCGGATGTCCCTTGCGGAACATGCTGACGAAGGGCTGCCGGAACAACTGGCGCTGGTACAAGGCTTCCGACACCTCCTCGAAGGCGCCGATCGCCAGGTCCACCCTGCCCGTTTCCATGTCGTCCTTCAGGCTCAGCGGATTCGCCCGCCGCGACGCGATCTCCACCCCCGGCGCCAGCGCGCGGCAGCGTTCGATCAGCACCGGCATGAAGTACACCTCGCCGACGTCGGTCATGGCCAGCGTGAAGCGGCGCGTGCTGGTCGCCGGTTCGAAGCGGCTGCGCTGGCTCAGCGCCAGCGCGACCTGGGCCATCGCGGCGCCGATCGGCTCGGCCATCTGCTGCGCCAGCGGGGTCGGCTGCATGCCGTGCGCGGTACGCACGAACAATTCGTCGCCGAAGGTGCGGCGCAGGCGCGCCAGCGCATTGCTGACGGCGGACTGGGTCAGGCCGAGGCGGCGCGCCGCGCCGGAAATCTGGCGCTCGCGGTAAACCTCCTGGAACACGGATAACAGGTTCAGGTCGATGCTAGTCGGTTCGATCATGTACTCGATAGGGTTATTGACGCGGTAAATAGTCTACATTTTTATATTCACCTCGTAAAATTCCCTTTCCTCCTCTACAGTGACGGAAACACCACTCTGTACGTACCAGGAGACTGCCTTGACCGACGGATACATGAGCGGATTCGGCAACGAATTCGCCACCGAAGCCCTGCCCGGCGCCCTGCCGGCGCACCGCAACTCGCCGCAGCGCGTGGCCTACGGCCTGTACGCCGAACAGATCTCGGGCACCGCCTTCACCGCGCCGCGCGGCCACAACCGCCGTTCCTGGCTGTACCGGATCCGCCCGGCCGCCATGCACGGCGCCTTCGTCCCCGTCGAACAGACCCGCATCGCGGCCAGCTTCGAGGGCCTGGCGCCTTCGCCCAACCAGATGCGCTGGAGCCCGCTGCCGATCCCGGACACGCCCACCGACTTCATCGACGGCTGGGTGACCATGGCCGGCAATGGTGCGCCTGGCGCGATGGCCGGCTGCGCGATCCACCTGTACGCCGCCAACAAGCCGATGACGGGGCGCTACTTCTACAGCGCCGACGGCGAGCTGCTGGTCGTGCCGCAGCAGGGCCGGCTGGCGATCGCGACGGAACTCGGGCTGGTGGAGGTCGAGCCGCAGCAGATCGCGGTGATCCCGCGCGGCGTGCGCTTCAGCGTCGGCCTGCCCGACGGCGCGGCCCGCGGCTACATCTGCGAGAACTTCGGCGCCCTGCTGCGCCTGCCGGATATGGGGCCGATCGGCTCGAATGGCCTGGCGAATCCGCGCGATTTCCTGAGCCCGGTGGCGCGTTACGAAGACGTCGAAGGCGAGTTCGAACTGGTCGCCAAGTTCGGCGGGCGCCTGTGGACCGCGCCCATCAAGCATTCGCCGCTGGACGTGGCGGCCTGGCACGGCAACTACGCACCCTACAGGTACGACCTGCGCCACTTCAACACCATCGGCTCGATCAGCTACGACCACCCGGACCCGTCGATCTTCCTGGTGCTGCACGCGCCCACCAGCGTGCCGGGCGTGGACGACCTCGATTTCGTGATCTTCCCGCCGCGCTGGCTGGTCGGCGAGGACACGTTCCGCCCGCCCTGGTTCCACCGCAACGTGGCCAGCGAATTCATGGGCCTGATCCACGGCGCCTACGACGCCAAGGCCGAGGGCTTCGTGCCGGGCGGCGCCAGCCTGCACAACTGCATGAGCGGCCACGGCCCGGACGCCGCCACCTTCGACAAGGCCAGCAGCGCCGATACCAGCAAGCCGCACAAGGTGACGGACACGATGGCCTTCATGTTCGAGACCCGCACCCCGATCGTGGCCACGCCGCATGCGCTGCAATCGCCTCAGCTGCAAGCCAACTACCAGGAATGCTGGGCCGGGATCGGCAAGCACTTCGACCCGCGGCGTCCCTGACGCCTTCGGCAGACGGCACGGGCCCCGTTTGGAGCCCGGCCGCGCTAGGGCCGGCTTGAAGGCGGAAAAGGCCAGGCAGCGGGCGCCACGACGGTTTTCTTCGGCGCCGGCTTGCTTTTCGCCTTGCCAGTCTTCGAGGCCGGTTCCGCCGGCGCTTTCCTTGCCTTGGCAGGCGTCGATGAACAGGCAAACGGCCATGCGGCGGGTGCGACCACGGTTTTTGGCGGCAGGGTCTTGCCTGTAGTCGACTTTTTAGTGGAGGACGAGCGATTCCGTGCGGCCCGGGCGGCACCGTTCCCGCCGTCACCGCCGGGTTCGATCTCTCGATACGGCCCGATCACGGCCTGGATCTTCTTGATTGCCGTTTTGACCGGGACTTTGAAAAACTCCCGGTTCGGCACGATACGATAGCGGTCAAGCGCGCGATGGGCTGCCTGCTCGCAGGCCCAGCAATCTGCAACCTCACAGGCATACTCGATGTCGAACGCAGTCGGCACGCCGGTGGTATGCAATTCCAGCCTGCGTTCATGCGGCGCCCGCGTCGTGCAGCCGATCTTCAGCAGACCGGGCATGGATGGGTTGCTGAATATGTAAAGATATTGTTTTTCGCTCATCATCGGTCTCACGTTCGGTTCGTTAGCCACGACAAGTTTCTGATTGAGCTTCTACTTCCCGTTAACATAACATCAATCTCTCATTGCACAGTTCGCTTTGCGGTCCAGGGCAAAAATATCTTCAGAGCGCACCCCGTCGCCGGTCTTCCATGGTCGAGTGAATCGTGCGCCCGTTGGCGCACGCTGCCCGCCATGCGATGATCAGGCTGACAAGCTACGGGACCCCGCATGGCCGACATCTTCATCATCCTCGCCCTGATCCTGCTGAACGGCATCTTCGCGATGTCGGAACTGGCCGTGGTCTCGGCCAAGCGCCTGCGGCTCGAAAGGATGGCGCACGAAGGCAGCGCCGGCGCCCCGACCGCGATCGCGCTGGCCGACGACCCGAGCCGCTTCCTGTCCACGGTGCAGGTCGGCATTACCCTGATCAGCATCTTCAACGGCGCCTTCGGCGAAGCCTCGCTGGTGGCGCGCCTGGCGCCGGGCCTGGTCGGCATCGGCATCGCCGAGGACGTCGCGCGCCCGGTGGCCCTCACCGTGGTGGTGATCGGCATCACCTTCGCCTCGATCGTGCTGGGCGAGCTGGTACCGAAACGCATCGCCATCCTGTATCCGGAAATCCTGGCGTCGCGCATCGCGCGCCCGCTGCAGGGGCTGTCGCGCCTGATGCACCCCTTCGTGCGCCTGCTGTCCCTGACCACCGATTTCATCATGCGCCTGCTCGGCATGCGCCACCACAAGGACGAGACGCCGACCGAGGAAGAAGTCACCGGCATGATCCGCGAGAGCACCGATGCCGGCGTGTTCGAGCGCGCCGAATACGACATCGCCGCGCGCGCCCTGCGCCTCGACGACTGGCATTTGCGCGCCCTGATGACGCCGCGCGTGGACCTCGAGTTCCTCGATCTGGGCGAGCCGCTGCAGAAGAACCTGGCGCGCCTGGCCGAGATCCCCTACGCCCGCTTTCCCGTCTACCGCGGCGACCGCTCCCAGGTGCTCGGTATCGTCAACGCGCGCGACCTGTTCCGCCAGGCGATCCGCAAGGGCTCGCTGCAGGACATCGATATCGAGGCCGAGCTGGACGAGGCGCTGTACGTGCCGGAGTCGGTGAGCGCGATCGACCTGCTCGAGCAGCTCAAGAAGAACCATGCCGAGCTGGCCATGGTCGTCGACGAGTACGGCGAGATCCAGGGAATGATCACCCTCACCGACGTGATGACCGCCCTGGTCGGCGAAGTGCCGGCGGTGGAAGACGAGGAAGCGCCGGACGCCGTCAAGCGCGAAGACGGCAGCTGGTTCATGGACGGCGGCATGGTGCTGGACCGCTTCCGCTACCTGACCGGGGCCCAGCTGAAATTCCCCGACGAAGGCGACGACGCCTACCACACCCTGGCCGGCTTCATCCTCTACCAGCTCGGCTACATCCCGAAGCCGGGCGAGCGCCTCGACTGGGACGGCTGGCGCTTCGAGGTGGTCGACATGGACGGCAACCGCATCGACCGACTGCTGGTGCTGCCCGACGGCGCGGCCCCCGGCTGAACGGAAGCGTCCGGCGCCGGTCTACTGTTGAACTCACACGAGGTGACACCATGGACTTCAGCAAGCGCATCGCCGGCTCCGCATTGGCAGCCGCCGCATTCACCGCAGCCGCCCAGGACACGAAACCGCAGGTGGCGCCCGCCGGCAAGGCCAAGGCGCCCGATACCCGCGCGCTCGAAGCCGGCGCCAGGGTCCTGCAGCGCAGCACACCGCTGGCGAAGTTCGACATCTACCTGAACGGCTTCCACCCGATGAAGGACAGGCCCGAGCAGCAGGTCGAGGCCCACCACTTCTGCCGCCAGGTCAACGAAGACCTGGCCCAGTGCGCCCTGTTCGACGGCAACACGGCCACGGCCAACCTGAACGGCATCGAATACATCATTTCGGAAAAACTGTTCAACACCCTGCCCGAGGAAGAGCGCCGCTTCTGGCACCCGCACAACGGCGAGATCCTGAGCGGCCAGCTGGTCGCCCCTGGCATCCCCGAAGCGGCCGAGCACGCGCTGATGAAAAAGAAGATGAACAGCTACGGCAAGACCTGGCATGTGTGGAACACGGGCGCCAACGGCAAGACCGGCGACAGCCTGCCGCTCGGCCCCGCCATGCTGGCCTGGTCCTTCAACCGCGACGGCGAGATGCTGCCCAACCTGCAGGAAGAGCGCGACACGCGCATGAAGATCGACACGGCCGGCAAGCGCAGGAAGCGCGCCGACCTGCGCCCGCTGGCCAGGCCGCAGTCGGGCGTGGACGACCTGAAGGACAGGTTCGGGCGCCCGGCGCAGGACATCCCGGGCGTGAGCGATGGTCGAACTCGACCATAATATATTGAAATATATAATATCGTCGAATATACTGAGGCCATGAAAGATGATATCCGAACCCCGCCCGGCCTCGATCCCGCCGCCATGCGCGCGGCCGCCACCCGCGCCGGCGGACTGCTGAAGGCGCTCGCCAATCCGGACCGCCTGCTCCTGCTGTGCCAGCTGACCCTTGGCGAGCAGCGGGTGGGCGAACTCGAAAGCGTACTCGACCTGCGCCAGCCCTCGCTGTCCCAGCAACTGGGTGTGTTGCGCCAGGAAGGCCTGGTCGCCACGCGCCGCGAGGGCAAGCAGATCTATTACAGCATCGCCAGCGCGGAAGCCCTGGCAGTGCTGCGGTTGCTGTACCAGCTGTACTGCAAGCAGGAGGAAACGGCATGAACATCGACTGGATCCACTTCACCCCGCTGGCCTCGCTCGCCGGCGGCCTGCTGATCGGGCTCGGCGCCGCCGTGCTGCTGCTCGCCAACGGCCGCATCGCCGGCATCAGCGGCATCGCCGGCGGACTGCTGCGCCCGGCGCGCGGCGACATCGGCTGGCGCCTGGCTTTCCTGCTGGGCCTGCTCGCGGCGCCGCTGGTCTGGCTCGTCATGCAAGCCATGCCGCCGGCCCAGATCGACCACTCGCCGGCGCTGCTGGCCGGCGCCGGCCTGCTGGTGGGACTCGGCACCCGCTTCGGCAACGGCTGCACCAGCGGCCACGGCGTGTGCGGCATCGCCCGCCTGTCGCCGCGCTCGCTGGTCGCGACGGCCTGCTTCATGCTGGCCGGCTTCCTGACCGTCTACCTGGTCCGCCACGTGCTGGCCTGAGAGGAGAACGCCATGCACATGATCACCGCCTTCCTGGCCGGCCTGCTGTTCGGTTCCGGCCTGATCCTCTCCGGGATGAGCAACCCGGCCAAGGTGCTGGCCTTCCTCGACATCGCCGGCCAGTGGGCCCCCTCGCTCGGCTTCGTGATGCTGGGCGCGATCCTGGTCGCGGCGATCGCCTTCCGCGTCGGCGGGGCGCGCGCCCGCACCGTGTTCGGCGGCGCCCTCCATATTCCCGGCGCGGCCCGCGTCGATGGGCGGCTGGTGCTGGGCAGCGTGGTGTTCGGCGTGGGCTGGGGCCTGGTCGGCTACTGTCCCGGCCCGGCGCTCGCCAGCCTGGGCGTGGGCGGCTGGCCGACGCTCCTGTTCGTGGCGGCCATGATCGCCGGGATGGTCGTGTTCGAGGCCGTCGAGCGGATCGGCGCCTGGCGCGCGGCTCGCCTGCGGCCGCACACCGCAACGGAACTGCCATGAACACCCGTGAAGACGTCCTGATCGCCGGCGCCGGCCCCACCGGCCTGGTGCTGGCGCTGTGGCTGGCGCGCCAGGGCGTGGGCGTGCGCATCGTCGACAAGACCAGCGGCCCCGGCACCACCTCGCGCGCCGTGGTCGTGCATGCGCGCACGCTGGAACTGTACCGCCAGCTCGGCCTGGCCGCCGACGTGGTCCACGCCGGCATGCCCAACCCCGGCATCAACCTCTGGGTGCGCGGCAAGAAGCGCGCCCACATCGACTTCGGCGACGCCGGCTCCGAACTCACACCCTACCCCTTCCTGCTGGTGTTTCCGCAGGACCGCCACGAGCGCCTGCTGATCGAGCGCCTGGAGCAGATGGGCGTGCAGGTCGAGCGCGAGACGGAACTGGTCGGCTTCGAGCAGCATGCGGATCACGTGCGGGCGACCCTGCGCGGCCCCGCCGGCGAAGAGCGCTGCGAGGCGCGCTACCTGGCCGGCTGCGACGGCGCCCGGTCCCCGGTCCGCCATGGACTCGGCGCCGGCTTCGAAGGCGGCACCTACGACCAGCTGTTCTACGTGGCCGACGTGATCGCCGGCGGACCTGCCGCCGACGGCGAGATCCACCTGTCGCTGGACGACGCCGACTTCCTCGCCCTGTTCTCGTACACGGATGACGGGCAGGCCCGCCTGATCGGCAGCATCCGCGAACACCGGGTGGCGCCGGACCGCGAGCTGACCTTCGACGACGTCGGCGAGCGCGCCATCCATGGCCTCGGCGTCGAGGTGAAGCAGGTGAACTGGTTCTCGACCTACAAGGTGCACCACCGGCTCACCGAGCACTTCCGCCACGGCCGCGTGTTCCTGCTCGGCGACGCCGCCCACATCCACAGTCCGGCCGGCGGCCAGGGCATGAACACCGGCATCGGCGACGCCATCAACCTGGCCTGGAAGCTGAAGGCGGTGCTGCGCGGCGAAGCGGCCGACGGCCTGCTCGACAGCTACGAGGCCGAGCGCATGGCCTTCGCACGCACCCTGGTCGAGACCACCGACCGCGTGTTCACCTTCGTCAGCGCCGAAAGCACGTTCGCGAATTTCGTGCGCACCCGGATCGCGCCGATGTTCGTGAGCGCCGCCTACACCGTCGACGCGGTGCGTGAGTTCATGTTCCGGCTGGTCTCGCAGTGCATGCTGAACTACCACGCCAGCCCCCTCAGTAGCGGCAGCGCCGGCAAGGTCAAGGGCGGCGACCGCCTGCCCTGGGCGGCCGGCGCGGCGATCGACAACTATGCGCCGACCGGCACCATCGACTGGCAGCTGCAGGTGTACGGGGAAGCCGGCGACGCGCTCGAGCACTGGTGCCACCGCGTGGGATTGCCGCTGCACGTGTTCGACTGGGAGCGAGCCCACGAGCGCGCCGGACTGGCGCGCGACGCGGCCTACCTGGTGCGGCCGGACGGCTATGTGGCGCTGGCCGAGGAGTCGGTGCGGCTGGATGCGTTGCAGCGGTATTTCAGGGAGATTGGCTATACACGTTTCCACTGACTATCGCAGCTACCCCGTCGTTCCCGCGCAGGCGGGAACTTGGATCCCCGCCTGCGCGGGGACGACGGCTTGTAGAAGTCATGCCCCCCATGGCACTATTCGACTCCATGCCAATCTGTATAGACATCCCATGAACCCGATCCAGCTGTTCGACCCCGTCTCGTCCACCTTCACCTACCTCATCGCCGGCCCGGACGACAACGAAGCCGTGATCATCGACCCGGTCGACCATCACCTGGAGCGCGACCTCGCGCATGTGGAGCGCCTCGGCCTGCGCCTGGTCTACATCCTCGAGACCCATGTCCACGCCGACCACGTGACCTCGGCCGGGCGCCTGCACGAGCGGACCGGCGCCAGGACCGCGGTGCCCAGCGGATGCGGGGTGCCGCCGGCCGAACTGCAGCTGCGCGACGGCGACGCGATCCGCTTCGGCAAAGGGGAAACCATCTCCGTGATCCACACGCCGGGCCACACCGCGGGCAGCATGTCCTACGTCTGGAGGAACAATGTGTTCACCGGCGACGCCCTGCTGATCGGCGGCTGCGGGCGCACCGACTTCCAGGGCGGCAGCGCGGAAGCCCTGTACGACAGCATCACCGGCAAGCTGTTCGCGCTCCCGGACGAGACGCGGGTCTGGCCCTGCCATGACTACAAGAGCCAACAGGTGTCGACCATCGGCTGGGAAAAGCGCCACAATGCGCGCGTCTCGAACCGGTCGCGCGCCGACTTCGTCGAGCTGATGGCGCACCTGAACCTGCCCAGGCCGCAGCTGATCGACATCGCCGTGCCGGCCAACCGCAACCTCGGCCTGCCGCACGGCGTCTGAATTACATGCCCGGGCTGCCGCCCGGACCGCCGGCGCCGTCCGGAGGCGGACCGCCGCGCCAGCCCTCGCCACCCTGGCCGCGCCCTTCGCGGCGCTGGCCGCCGCCCTGCACCCCGCCGAAGCGCCACGACAGGCCGACGTAGGCGAGGCGGCCGGCGCTGGTGCGCAGCGTGTGTTCCTTCAGCGAGGCGGTGTCGGTGACCGTCTCCACCTTCTGCGAGCGGAACACGTCGGTGACGTTGAACACCAGGTTCAGCGCCGGCGTGATGGCGCGGCGGTAGCTCAGGTTCCAGGTGGACATCGGTTCGCGGTAGCCGGCGCCGGCCAGGGTCCTGCCCTGCGCGTTGATCATCAGCTGCAGGTGGTCCTGCGGCGTGAGCTCGTAGTTGAAGCGCCCGCGCACGCTCAGCGACGAAGCGGTGCGCTTGTACTCGCCGCCCAGGATGTCGATCTGCTGCTGCTCGGTGAAGGCCAGGTTGCCGCTGGTATTGATCGAGAACTTCGGCGTGACCTTGCCGCTCAGCGTGAATTCGAGGCCGCCGGCGCGGTTGCTGCCGCCGTTCTCCAGGGTCGTCAGCAGGACCGTGTCGTTGATCACGGTCTGGCGACTGCGGATCATGTCGCGGTCGGCGCGGTAGTAGGCGCGCAGGTTGGCGTCCAGCTTGCCGGCCTTGGTCTCGTAGCCGATCTCGAAGGAATCGGTCTGCACGGGCTTCAGGTTCGGGTTGCCGCTCGACTCATTGAACTCGTTCTGGTAGATGACGAAGGGGTTCAGCTGCTGCCCGGTGGCGCGACGGATCCGGTGCGCGTAGGCGAAGCGCAGGTTGGTGGTCGGATTCAGCTTGTAGGTCGCGAAGGCGCTCGGGATCCAGTTCATGTAGCTGTTGGTCGCGCTGACGTCGCTCGCGGCCTGGTCCAGGTCCATGTGCGTGAACTCGGTGCGCATGCCGACCAGCGCGCCCCAGCGCTCGTTCACCTTCCACTGGTAGGAACCGTACAGCGCGGCGTCGCGCTCGTCCACTTCGAAGGCGTTGGTGCGGCGCAGGTTCGCGACCGCGGCGTTGGTGGCCGGGTCGAAGTCGAAGTAGCGGGTATCGATCCGGCTGTCGGTGTCGATGATCTTGTAGCCGAGCTTGAGGGTGGCGCCGCTGTCGAGCGGCCGCTCATAGTCGCCGGTGTAGTCGACGATGCGGACCTTGTTCGCGTTGTCCTGCAGGCTGCTGGCGTCGGCGCCCGGGAACGGCTGGCCCGGATCGATCCGGGGCGGAGCGACCAGGTAGTCGTTGGCGTAGCGCGCCTCCGAGCTGTTGTCGCTGTTCGAGACACGCAGGTCCATGCGGAACAGTTCGCCCAGCTTCTGGCCCTTGTGGTCCCAGCGCCCGCCCCAGGTGGCATTGGTGCTGTCGCCGGAGGTCTTGCGGGTGCGGATGTAGTCGCTGAAGGGCGTGCCGTCGTTCGCCACGACGTAGTGGTCGACGCCCTGGCTGTCGTTGCTGCGCTTCAGGTAGCCGACATTCGCTTCCAGCGTGTCGTCGTCGCCGAGGTTATAGGTCAGCTGGCCGCGCAGGCCGGCGCTGTCGTTCAGGCCCGTGCTGGTGCCGGTCTGGGTCGAGTGCTGGACGACGCTGGTGCGCGGATCGGCGCGGTCGCGCTCCGATTCCGTGGCCGAATCGCGGCCGTCATGGCGCACGTTGACGCCGCCCTGCACGCCCCAACGGCCGGTGTTGTACTGGCCGTTCAGGGCCGAGTTATAGCGCCCCGCCGTGCCATGGTTGGCGTTGACCACGCCGAATCCGCCCGGGCGGCGCGAGCGCTTCATCACCAGGTTCAGGATCGGACCGCCGCCGCCTTCGTTGCCGAACTCCGCGCCGGGGTTGTTGATGACCTCGATCGAGTCGATGTCTTCGGACGGCATGGCCTGCAGCGCCGGGCCGCGGTTATCGCCCTGCAGCATGGCCGAGGGCTTGCCGTCGACCAGGATCTGGACGTTGGTGCTGCCGCGCAGCGACACGGTGCCGTCCGGATCGACCGAGACCGAGGGCACGTTGTTCAGCGCATCCGCTGCCGTGCCATTGCTGCTGCTGACGTCGCTCTTGACGTCGTAGACCTGGCGGTCGATGCGGTTGGTCTGGCGTTCGCCGACCACGTTCACGGACTGGACCTTGCCGCCGGTCGTGTCCTGGGCGCTCGTGCCCTGGCCGCGTTGGCTGCTGGCGGTGCCGCTGGACGCCGGAGCCGCGGATTGCGTGCCTTGCGTCGCCTGGGCCAGCGCGGGATGCAGGGCCGCCAGGTCGCAGAGGGCCAGGCCGAGGGCCAGGTAATGGGCGCGGCGGCGCCGGGACGCGCCGCCGCTGCGCTTGCGTGAGGAATGGTTCATTTGCTTGTTCTGGTGCGTCATGCCGGACGGATGGAGGGTGAAGAATACCTGAACGGCCGAGAAAGTTGCCGAGACTTACAAGAATTTGCATCTGTCAATACAGGCCGGGCGCCGCACCGGTCCGATATTCTCCCTCCGCCCTGCCCGCATCGATTATCATTCCTGTCTTTAAGGCAATATCATCAAGGACGGGATTCCGATGGCGCTCCACGAAAACCACCTCAAGCGCGGCCTCAAGAGCCGGCACATCCAGCTGATCGCCCTCGGCGGCGCGATCGGCACCGGCCTGTTCCTCGGCGTGGCGCAGACCGTCGGCATGGCCGGCCCGTCGATCCTTCTGGGCTACGCGGTCGCCGGCCTGGTGGCCTTCCTGATCATGCGCCAGCTCAGCGAAATGATGGTCGACGAACCGGTGGCCGGCTCGTTCAGCCATTTTGCGGACAAATACTGCGGCCGCTTCGCCGGCTTCCTGACCGGCTGGAACTACTGGGTCCTGTACGTGCTGGTGAGCATGGCCGAGCTGTCGGCGGTCGGCATCTACGTGCAGTACTGGTTCCCCGAGGTCCCGACCTGGGTCTCGGCCCTCGGCTGCTTCGTGTTCGCCAACGCGATCAGCCTGGCCAACGTGCGCGCCTTCGGCGAGACCGAGTTCTGGTTCGCGGTGATCAAGGTGGTCGCCATCGTCGCGATGATCCTGTACGGCGTGTTCCTGCTGTTCTCCGGCGGCGCCGGCCCGCAGGCGGGCGTGGCCAACCTGTGGCAGCACGGCGGCTTCTTCGCCCACGGCATCGAGGGCCTGGTGATGTCGATGGCGGTGCTGATGTTCTCGTTCGGCGGCCTGGAAGTGATCGGCATCACGGCGGCCGAAGCGGATAACCCCTCCCACTCGATCCCGAAGGCGACCAACCAGGCGCTGTGGCGCATCCTCGTGTTCTACGTCGGCTCGCTGGCGGTCCTGCTGTCGCTCTACCCCTGGAACCAGATCAAGCCCGGCGCCAGCCCGTTCGTCCTGATCTTCAAGGCGCTCGACGCCGGCGCGGTCGCCCACGTGCTGAACCTGGTGGTACTGACGGCCGCCGTCTCGGTCTACAACAGCTGCGTGTACTCGAACAGCCGCATGCTGTACGGCCTGGCCACCCAGGGCCACGCGCCGCGCGCGCTGCTGAAGGTGAACGAACGCGGGGTGCCGCTGGTGTCGCTGGGCGTGTCGGCGGTGGCGACCATCATCTGCGTGGCGGTGAACTATGCGCTGCCGGGCAAGGCGCTCGGCATGCTGATGGGGCTCGCCGTGGCGGGCATGATGATCAACTGGGCGATGATCAGCTGGAGCCACCTGCGCTTCCGCCAGGCGAAGGCGGCGCAGGGCGTCAAGCCCGTGTTCGGCAGCCCGTTCTATCCGCTGACGAACTGGCTGTGCCTGGCATTCCTGGCGGGGATCCTGGTGATCATGTATCTGACGCCGGACATGCGCCTGTCGGTATGGCTGATTCCGGTGTGGCTCGGGGTGCTGGGGCTCGGCTTCCGGGTGCGCCAGCGGCGCGAGGTGGCGATGGCCAGCAGTTCCTGAGCCGCTACTGCCGCCTTAACCCCGGCGGCGAAGGAGATGCGCAGCAGGCGGATAACGATGAACAAGGGCAATGATGAGCTTTGCTAGGCAAAGCACGATGAGAATGCCGACGGTGTCTCCGACGATCATCGCTGCCAGTGCGGTCCAGTCCACGTGTCCCGTGAGAATCCACGTGAACGTGTGGTGGAGAACAGGACTCAGGAACCCGCACAGCATGCCCGTGAAGAGCAGCCGATGCGCGGTCAGCCCCTTGAGAAACGGCTCCAGGTCGAACCAGTGCTTGACCAGCAGGGCTGCAAGGTACGGCCCCAGCGCGCCCGCCAGCGCCCCGCTCCAGGCGCGAAAGTCGCTCTGGAAGTCGAAATGAAAGAAGTTGAGATAGATGCCTGCCAGCAGCAGGCCTTCGAACCCGGCGCGTCCAAAGCGCATCGTCGAGAGCAGGCGAATGCCGGCCGGGATGAACACCCAGTTGATCCCGTTGCTTTGCTCCAGGCGAATGAATACGAGTTCGTTAATCCAGTTGAACCCGAGGAAGGCGAACGTCGTGATGCCGACTTTCCCGAGATGCTGCACCCACGCTGCTTTCATTTTTTCCATTAGACTGAGCCGACCCGCTCACATTACACAAAGACAATCTCATTGTAACTTCCATCTTGTGATTCGGGTCGGGTACGGGGCTCAGTCATCCGGCGCCAGGCGCTTGCGGTCAGGTCAATGACCGTACCCGCGCCGGCGCCGCAATGCCGCCAGGCCGGCCGCGCCCAGCCCGAACAGGGCGATGCTGCCCGGCTCCGGCACTTCGGTCAGGAAGCCCCGGATCTCCCCGGCCGGGAACGCGGTCGTATGGATGTTCAGGTAGGCCTCGCCCGCCGCGAGTCCGGCCAGGAAGGCCTGCCGCGCGCTGTCCAGGCTGCCGCCATGGTTGGCGACGAAGGTCGCATTATAGGTGCTCAGGGCCATCAGGTCGAAGGTTTCGGTGTAGCTGCCCGACGTCACGCCGAGCGGAAAGGCGGGAAAGGTCGGCAGTGCCGTGGCGACCCCCGCTTTCCCTTCGAAAGGCACCAGCGTGCAGCAATGGATGTGGGACGCCGTCGTCGGCGCCGTCAAGCCGGAGAAGCTCACGTTCACCGTCATCATATTGCTCGCATCGTCGATGCGTACCGTCGTCTGGCCAGTGCCGGGCGAGCTGTTTTGCGGGTCCTCTTTCGCACCGCTCAGGGTGGCCGAATAGGTGATGACGGTCGCGTGCGCGGCCCCGACGCACAACAGCAGCACCGACGCAGACAAGCCGAGGGCTAGACGTTTCATGACTGATCCTTTCGTAGTGGGTGAACTCATCAATAAGCATAAAACGTACCGATCAGCTTCCCCATAAGCGTAAACAGCCATGACCGCCCAGCTTTGAGCTCAGCTGTAAGATCGGTCGACATTCAATAAATACCGCAAGTAAATGACGGGTTCCTGCATGCATCGCGGGCCGGACCAGATCGAAAAAAAAGCGACGCCGGGCCTTTGCCCGAACGCCGCCATGAAAAACATCCGCCGGCTGTCAGAACGCGTGCCGGATCCCCGCCATGACGGACCGGTCCCCCGTCCCCGACTCGATCGCACTGCCCACCGTATAGCTCGCGCCATTCCGGTTATCGATCTTCGCCACGGCCACGTTCAGGTCGGTCCGCTTCGACATGGTATAGCGATAGCCGAGCGCGATCTGCGAAGCATCCTGGTTGAGCGCCGTGCGATCGTCCTTGCGGATATAGGACGCCAGCAAGGCATGCACGCCGAACGGCACCGTCACGCCGACCAGCGCGTCGCGGCTGTCGGTCGACGCCAGCGCCGTCCGGCCGAAGAACTGCGTCGTGCTGCGCAGGACCGAGCTGTTCAAGCCGCGGTTCCAGTCATACAAGCCGTGCAGCTTGAGCACGCCGAAGTCGTAGACGGCAGCCAGCACCGTGTTCTTCGCGTCCTCGGTGCCGTGCAGCGAAGCGGTATCGTTGTTCCGGTTGTGGTAGCCGAGCCGCAGCTGCAGCGGCCCGGCCCCCCAGGCCAGCGAACCGCCCAGCTGGCGGCCGGAGGCGCTGTCCCCGCTCACCTCGCCCGGCGCCGCCACCAGCTCGGCACTGAAGCCGCCGACGACCGGCGAGACGTACTTGACCGTGTTGTCCATGCGGCTGAAGGAATTGCCGGTGGTGCCGAGCAGGTTCTTGCTGTCGCCTACCCAGCCCGAGCCGAACGGATCGGCGAATGCCTGCACCAGGTAGTGCGGGGTGTACTGCCGCCCCACCAGCACGGTGCCGAAGCCGCCCTGCAGGCCGACGTAGGCCTGGCGGCCGAACAGCAGGCCGCCCTGGCCCATGGCGCCGGTGTCGCCCTGGAAGCCGTTCTCCAGCAGGAACACCGCCTTCAGGCCCTTGCCCAGGTCTTCCGTCCCCTTGAAGCCGAGACGGGAGCCGCCGGTGGTGCCGCTGGTGATCCTGGTCGACGGACCCGCAACGCCTCCGCTCTCGCGGACCACGGCCATGTCGATCATGCCGTAGATGGTGACGTTGCCCTGGGCGGCTGCCAGTTGCGAGGCTCCGGCGAGCAGCGCCGCTACGATCAGTTTTTTCTTCATCCGGTATCCCCGCTTCATTTCGGATTGACTGCCTTGGCGGGCAGCGCGAAGGTCAGCGCGCAGCCGACCAGCAGGCACACGGCAATCGCGATCACGCCGGCATTCGTACTGTTGGTCATGGTCTTCACCACGCCCAGCATGTACGGCGCCACCATGCCGGAGATGCTGCCGACCGAGTTCGCCAGCGCGATGCCGGCCGCCGCCGCGGCGCCGCTGAGGACCGCGGGCGGCAGCAGCCAGAACTGCGAGATCGTGGTGATGATGCCCATCGTCGCCAGGGTCAGCGCCAGCATTGCGATGGCCGTGTTGTCGGCGTAGGCCGCGCTCCAGGTCAGGCCGACGGCGCCCGCCACGCCCGCCAGCGCCAGGTGCCAGCGCCGTTCGCGGCGCAGGTCCGAGCTTCTCCCTACCAGGATCATCGTGATGGTCGCGGCGGCGTACGGGATGCAGGTCAGCATGCCGATGTCGAAGGCGGCCTTGACGCCGCTGGCCTTGATGATGGTCGGCAGCCAGAAGCTGATGCCGTACAGGCCCATCGTGTAGAACAAATAGATGCTGCTCAACAGCCACACGCGCGGGTTGACCAGGCCGTCGCGCAGGTTGTGCAGGTGCGTCCCATGCTTGTCCTGGGCCAGGTCGTGCTCGATCAGCGACTTTTCGCTCTCGTTCAGCCACTTGGCGTCGGCGACTTTGTCGTCGAGGTAGAACCAGGCCATGCAGCCGAGGATGATGGTCGGGATGGCTTCCAGCACGAACACCCATTGCCAGGCGTGGTAGCCGGAGACGCCATCCATCGTGCCCATGATCAGGCCGGACAGCGGACCGCCGATCACGCCGGACATCGGGATGCCGGTCATGAACAGCGCCGTCACCTTGCCGCGGCGGGCGGCCGGGAACCAGTAGGTCAGATACAGCAGGATGGCCGGGAAGAAGCCGGCTTCGGCCACGCCCAGCAGGAAGCGCAGGGCGTAGAAGCTGGCCGGCGTCGACACGTACATCATCGCTGCGGAAATCACGCCCCAGGTCACCATGATGCGGGTGATCCATTTGCGCGCGCCCACCTTGAGCATGACGATGTTACTCGGGACCTCGAACATGAGGTAGCCGGCGAAGAACACGCCGGCGCCCATGCCGTAGACGGCCTCGGACAGGCCGAGGTCGGACATCATTTGAAGCTTCGCGAAGCCGACGTTGACGCGGTCGAGATAGGCGAAGACGTAGCACAGGAACAGAAAAGGAAGCAGGCGCCACGCGACCTTCGAATAGGCTTTCGAAGCCTCGTCGATCGTCGCGCCGCCTACTGCCACCTTGGTTGAGCTCAGCATTGTTTGTCTCCTGATGGTATGGTGGAACGTGCCGGGTAAGCGCGGCATCTCGTGGATGCCGCGTCCGTGGTCTTTCGTCCCTGGTGTCACCGCCGGTGGGCGGCGGTGTGAAACAATGGAGCAGCGGGATAGTCGCCTGAAACTTAGTCGAACATATCGGGCTGCGTGTTCTTCAACTGGTCGAAGATGGGCTGGAAGTGCAGCCAGCCGATGTACTCGCTGCCGACGTGCTCGCGGCTGTAGCGCGAACGGTCCGGCGGCACCAGCACCGGCCTGATGCCGCTGGCTTCCACCAGCAACTGCTGCTGGCAGCAGCGTTCCAGCGCGATGAACCAGAACGCGGCCGATTCGATGCTGTGGCGGCTGGCGGTCAGCAGGCCGTGGTTCTGGTGGATGGCCGCCTTCACGTCCTTGAACCAGTCGCACACCGAGAGGCCGGCCTTTTCTTCCACCGCCACCTGGCCGGCTTCGTCCTTGATCACCACGTGGTCTTCGAAGAAGGCGGCGGCGTCCTGGCTGATCGGGTCCAGGGGCCGGCCCAGCGCGGCGAAGGCGGTGCCGTACACGGTGTGGGCGTGGCACATGGCGACGATGTCGGGATGCGCCTCGTGCACCGCCGCGTGCAGCACGAAACCAGCGCGGTTGATCGCGTAGTCGCCTTCGACCACGCGGCCCTGGTGGTCGGCCAGGATCAGGTTCGATCCCTTCACCTGCGAGAAGTGGACGCACATCGGGTTGGTCCAGTACAGCTCCGGATGCTCGGGGTCGCGCACCGTCAGGTGGCCGGCGAAGCCGTAGTCGAAGCCGTGCTGGGCGAAGGCGCGGCAGGCGGCGACCAGCCTTTCTTTCCTGTGGCGCCGTTCCTGGGCCGGGTCGTCGAAGGACGGGATCTCGGGATAGATGACGCCGGCCTGGCGCGGATGGTAGATCGATCGGATGGCGTCCTGTTGCGCCTTCGCGATGCGCTCCGCCTCGACGGGGGCGATTTGCTTCACTTTGTCCAGCATGTTGTCTCCTTGAATAATTCATCGAAACCGGCTTGGGTTCCCGCCTTCGCGGGAACGACGAAGAGGATTACAGGTCGAGCACCAGCACCGGGCTGGTGGCGCGCGAGACGCAGGCCGTCAGGAACTGGCCGTGTTCGTCGTCGCCGAGGATGTAGTCGCGGTGGTCGACTTCGCCCTCGAGGTAGCGGATCTTGCAGGTCGCGCATAGGCCGGCCTGGCACGAGGTCTCGATGCGGATGTCGTTCTGTTCGAGCACGTCGGCGATGCTGCGGTCCGGCGGCACTTCGAACATGGCGCCGGTGCTGGCGATCTTCACCATGAAGGCGCCCGGTTCCAGGGCCTGCGCGTTCGGGGCCGGCTCGGGCGCCTTGAAGTGCTCGAAGTGGACGGTGCCGGCCTGCCAGTGGCTGGCGGCTTCCGCGCAAGCCTTCATGAAACCGGCCGGGCCGCAATAGAACAGGTGCGTTCCCTCCTCCGGCTCACGCAGGAGGCCCGCGATGTCGAGGCCCTGCTCCGGCTTGCCGTGGTCGAAGTGGTGGACCAGCTTCCCGTGCGTCCAGGCGATGCCGAGTTCTTCCCTGAACGCGGCGCAGCCGGGATCGCGGGCGCAGTAGTGCAGTTCGAAGGGCACGCCTGCCGCGTCGAGCGCATGCGCCATCGACTTCAGCGGCGTGACGCCGATGCCGCCGGCCAGCAGGATCGCCTTTTTCGCCCCGGGCGCCAGGGCGAAGTTGTTGCGCGGCTGGCTGACGGTCGCCAGGTCCTGCACCCGCAGCGCGTCATGCAGGGCCTTCGAGCCGCCGCGTCCCTTCTCGTCGCGCAGCACGGCGATCACGTAGCGGTGCCGCTCGGCCGGCGAATTGCACAGCGAGTACTGGCGCGTCATCCCGTTCGGCAAATGGATGTCGATGTGGGCGCCGGCGCTGAACGGCGGCAGTTCCTTGCCCTGCGGGTGCACCAGCTCGTACGAGTTGATGCCGCTCGCTTCGAAGCGGATCTGGCGCACCAGCAGCGATAGCCTGGCCTGGTCGCGGCTGATGATGTGGGTCTGGGTCATTTCCATGGCAGTCTCCGGCCGCGTTTACTTTTTGGTCGACTGTTCCAGCTCGTCGAACTGCTGGCGCACGAAGGCGGCGCGTTCGTCGCCCTTCATGCTTTCGCTCTGGGTCAGGATGGCGACGATCTGGCGCGTCACGTGCCGGCGGCGCGCCACTTCTTCCTCGACGGTCTCGCCTTCCGGCACCTCCAGCACGTTGCCGGAGCAGTAGCTGTTCGGCGCGCCGGCGTTATCGCGCAGCCACTGCGCGAATTCCCGCGGGCCGGCGGCCGGGTTGCTGCCGCGGACGGCGTCGCGCAGCATCTTCCGGAACAGGAACACGCCGGCGTCGAACTTGGTCGGGTTCTCCAGCGCGTGGACCGCGATCGGGCGCTGGCTGATGATGGCTTCGTAGTCGCCGGGCGCGTACTGGCACTCCTTGTAGTGATGGCGCGCGCGGTGGTCGGACGGGATCGGCGGCATGTCTTCGAGCTTGTACTTGCCGAAGCGCTCGGGGCGGCGCATCGCCACCTGGCCTTCGAGGAAGTCGATGGTCTCGTAGCCGACCATGTCCTTGCGGCCGATGCCGCGGGTGTCGATGCCCGGTCCCATCACACGCCAGCCGATCATCTTCGAGTTCACGTCGTCGACCGGCACGGTCCAGCGGATGATGTGGAAGCGGCTGAACAGCTTCTTGTTCGAGCCGTCTTCCGACGTGTAGGCGTGCAGGCTCAGGTTCGGCAGCACCTGGTGCTGGACGCGCACGAACAGCTTGTCCTTGTTCACGCGGCGGGCGCCGGCGCAGGCCAGGCCGCGGCCGCCGTGAACGGGGATGAACTGCATGTCCGGCGCGACTTCCATCGAGGCGGCGCCGACTTCGTCGAAGGTCGTGCCCTGGAACTGCTTGTTGACGACGTTCTTGGCGGCGTGCAGCGCGGTCGGGTGGAAGTTGTCGGCGGCGTTGTCCTGCACCTGCAGCCAGTTACAGTGCTGGAAGTTACTGTAGGGGACCAGCTCGTCGCCTTCGGCCACCGTGAAGTTGCCCTCCCATTCCGGGAACGGCGGCTCGTCCTCCGGCGGGCCCATGTAGGCGAACACCAGGCCGTGGCGCTCGAAGGCTTTGTAGGCGCCCTGCTTGATGGAGCAGGCGTACTTCTCGGCTTCCTTTTCCTCGCCCTTCGGGAAAGGCACGTGCAGGCAGGTGCCGTCGACGTCGAACACCATGCCGTGGTAGCAGCACATGATGCCCTTTTCCTGGATCGCGCCATATTCCAGCGAGGCGCCGCGGTGCACGCAGTGGGCGTGCAGCAGGCCGACGCGGCCCGAACCGTCGCGGAAAGCGACCAGCTCTTCGCCCAGGATCTTCAGGAAGTGCGGGGTGTCGGTCAGCTCCATCGACATGCAGACCGGATGCCAGAAGCGGCGCATGTATTCGCCCATCGGGGTGCCGGGGCCGACTTCGGTCAGTTCCGGATCGTGGCCGGGGATCTTGTTGGCGTAGTAGCCGCCGAAGGGAATCAGCTTCTTGACGACCGGCTGGCCGGCTGCTTCTGCGGTCTTGTCGCGGGTGTTCATCTGTTGTCTCCTCTGGAAAAGTTGGCCGCCTGGCTTATCTTTCGCACTCCGTATTCTGTATACAGAGTGCTTGGGCAAAATTTTTTGCGCTCGGCTGGATGGGGCGTTACTTCGTATCCTTCCGCCTCCCGCCTGCGCTTCGTATTCTGTATACAGAGTACAGTGTTAGCGAATCGGCGCACGATGTCAATGATTTTTTTGTTCCGTGCGCCGCCGATCCACCCGGTCCGGAATCTCTTGTGACTTCGAGTCGGCCTCACGTATACTGAATACAAAGGTGACCATATGCTCAACAAACTATCAAAAATCCAGGTACGCCCCGACCTCGTCGACCAGGTCTACGAGTCCCTGCTCGACGCCATCAGCGACGGCTCGCTGCCGCCGGGCACCCGCATCACGCAGGAAGAGATCGCCGAGCAGATGAACGTCTCGCGCTCGCCGGTGCTGCAGGCGCTGCGCCTGCTGAAAAAGGACGGGCTGGTGAAGGACGCGCCGGGCCGCGGCCTGCTGGTCGCGGAGCTGGATCCGCAGTGGATCGGCAACCTGTACCAGGTGCGCGGCGCCCTCGACACGCTGGCGGCGAAGCTGGCCGCCGAACGCAGGGCGACCGTCGACCCGGCCATCATCGCCGCCGGACGCAAGGCCGCGCGCGGCAAGGACGTCAAGGCGATGATCGATGCCGACGTCGCCTTCCACATGGCGATCTACCAGGCGTCCGGCAATCCGCTGATCTTCGAGACTACCCAGTTCCACTGGGTGCACCTGCGGCGCGTGATGGGCGCCGTGCTGCAGTTGGCCATGCAGCGCGAGTCGATCTGGGACGAGCACGAGGCGATGGCGAAGGCGATCGCCGAGGGCGATGTCGCGCGCGCGGCGGAGATGTCCGAGCATCATGCGATGGAAGCGCGGCAGAATCTGGTGGCGCGCTTGAACGAGGTGTTGAGCCACCAGGTGGCGTGAGCGGCACTGCGCTTCCTGACCCCGGCTCAGCGAGGGGCGCTGATGAAGCGAAGATGGTCGATCGCGAAGACGTTGCCCTGCGCTGCCGCTTTTTCGTACCAGCTCAGGGCTTTCTCCATGTCCTTCGCGACAGACACACCGTTTCCTATCTCGCGCCTTGAGAGATCTGCGCTATCGGCTCGCCGAGTTCTGCCGCCTCGAATTCCAGCGCCAGAGATCGACGCCGTACGTCTTCAGTCTCGGCATACTTGCCCAAGAAAACACCCAGTTGGAAACGCGCCTTCGCGCTGACGTCGAGGGCCGCTTTGGCCAGCTTGGGCACCAGCCTCCCACCCGGCAGCTCCAGCTTCCAGAAATATTTTATCAAGGTCCACATGGCGACCGGCCGGCTCCCGATCTTGCCTGGCAGGTAGCGGCAGGCCCGAAAGGCGGCGAGCGACAGCTTCGACAAGATGCGGGTCATGGTGTACACAGTCCATCCTTCATCAGGAAGATTCCCCGATCATCATGCCCGGCGAGGGTAACAGCGTCAATCGATGCATCTTTTGGGGCGCGTGGCCAAAGCAGCGCAGCGCCACGGCGAAGCGGCTCACACGCTATCGCTGAAGTTCATTCGCCGCCGTCGCTGTCCCCGGCGTAGAACGCGTCGCCGATCTCGAAGAAGTGCCCGCCCGCCACGTAATGGATGCTGCGCTTGCCGCCCGCCTCCACCTTCCAGTGCGCGCCGTCGAACACGTCCGGGTCGGCCCAGGCGGCGACCACCTCGCCGAGGAACAGGTCGTAGGCCTGCTGGATGTGCGGCTCAGGAATCAGCCGGCATTCCAGCCAGCCCAGGCATCCTTCCACCAGCGGCGCCTTGACGACGGAGCCCGCGGCGGTGGCGATGCCATGGGCAGCGAATTTGTCGACCTCGCTGCCCGAGGTGTTGCCGACATCGACGGTCAGGCGCGCCAGTTCGCGCGACGGGATGTTCAGCACGAACTCGCCCGAGGCTTCGACCAGCCCGCGCGTGAAGGTCGACTTGTCGATCACCACCGCCACCTTGGGCGGATCGAAGTCGAGCGGCATCGACCACGCCGCCGACATGATGTTGGACCTCCCGCCATGGTGGCTGGTGACGATCACGGTCGGGCCGTGGTTCATCAGGCGGTAGGCTTTGCTCAAATCGACCGGAACGCGTCCGCTCATCGTGCACCTCCGTGAAAGCGGCCGCGTACCCGCATCAGTGCGCCGGCATCACCAGCAACTGCAGCCCGGAAGGCGTCTGCGCCGCATGGTAGACGCGCTGGGTCGCGGCCTTGAAGTCTTCCGGCCTGGCCTTCGGGATCGCGGTGAAGGTCTGCGGGTTCAGGTCGATCAGCGGGAACCAGGAACTCTGCACCTGCACCATGATGCGGTGGCCGCGCCGGAAGGTGTGGTTGACGTCGCCCAGATGGTAGCTGATCGCCTCGATCCTGCCCGGCACGAATGGCTCCGGCTTCTCGAAGCTGTTGCGGAACTTGCCGCGCAGCGGGTTGCCGCGCACCAGTTGCTGGTAGCCGGCCAGGCTCGGAAGCGGCGCGCCGACGTCCTTGCCGCGCGCCGGACGTTCGCCTTCCGGGTACTCGGCCGGATAGACGTCGATCAGCTTGACGACCCAGTCGGCGTCGGTGCCGGTGGTCGACACGAACAGCTTCGGCGTGACCGGGCCGGCGATGGTGACGTCGTCTTCCAGCACTTCGCTCTGGTAGACCAGCACGTCCGGCCGGGTGGCGGCGAAGCGCTGGTCGGACACCATGTACTCCTGCGGCACGCCGGTCGATGCGTAGCCGATGTAGGGCACCGGCTTGTTCGGGTCGGACACGTACTCGTCATATTCCGCGCCCGATGACGGTTCGGTCCAGCTCAGCTTTCCGCCCGGCGCGAAGTACAGCGTGCGCGGCTTCGCCGGCGCCGGCGGCCAGGACGTGTACTGGCGCCAGACGTTGGAGCCGGTCTCGAACACGGTCACTTCGGCGATCGCCCTGGCCGGCTTCACGCCCTTCAGGTGCTGCTCGAAGAACGGGAACTGGATCTGGGTGCGGAAGTACTCGCCGGTCTTGCTGTCGAAGCGCACCTGGCCGAGCTGCTGGCCGTCGTAGCGCGCCCAGCCGCCGTGCACCCAGGGTCCCATCACCAGGCCGCTGAAGGTGGCCGGGTTGTACTTCTTGACCGCGTGGTAGGTGGTGAACGGGCCTTGCGGATCCTCGGCGTCGAACCAGCCGCCCACGGTCAGCACGGCCGCCTTGACGCCCTTCAGGTGGCGCGAGATGTCGCGCGTCTGCCAGAACTGGTCGTAGGTATCGTGCTCGATGGTCGGTGCCAGGTAGGCGCGCTGGCTGTCGGTCAGCGTGCCCAGGATGTTCGGCATGGTCCGATGCTTCAGGAAGAAGTCGTAGGCGTCGGCGGCGCCGTAGTCGAAGCGCTCGCGGTTCTTCGGGCCCGCGGTCGGGTTCTGCTGCTCGACGAAGTTGGCGTAGAAGCCGAAGTTTGCCGCCAGCATGAACGCGCCGCCGTGGTAGGAGTCGTCGCCCATGTACAGGTCGGTCACCGGCGCCTGCGGCGAGGCCGCCTTGATCGCCGGGTGCGAGTCGATGATGCTGGCGGACGTGTAGAAGCCCGGGTAGCTGATGCCGTAGATGCCGGCCTTGCCGTTGTTGTTCGGGACGTGCTTGAGCAGCCATTCCATGGTGTCGACCATGTCCTGGCTTTCCTGGCCCTCGCCGGCCGCGCGCTGGGCGTTCAGGTGCGGCGTCATCTCCACCCACTTACCCTCGGACATGTAGCGGCCGCGCACGTCCTGCTTGACAAAGATGTAGCCGGCGTCCTCGAATTCCTTCGACGGCCCGATCGACGCCGGGAACCAGTCCTCGCCGTAGCGCAGCTCGCCGTCCGCGTACACGCCCGCGCTGTACGGCGTACGGTTGATCAGGAAGGGATAGCTCTTCGAGCCGTCCTTCGGCACGTAGACCACCGTGAACAGCCGGGTGCCGTCGCGCATCGGGATGCGGTATTCGTACTTGGTATAGCTGGCGCGCAGGTCGCGCTGGGCGGCCGGCGCATCGGCGGCCGCATCGCTTGCATTCGCGGCGGCGCCGGTCGCGGCAACGGCGCCGGCGGCGGCGAACGCGAGGGCCAGCGACAGCGCGAGGATCGGGAGAGGACGGCGGGGCATGTGGCTCACGGGCTTCCTTGTCGGAAAGATAAAGCCGCCAGTATAAGCACGCCGCAGGGGATTTGTCAGTATTGCCAGGGCCATGCCGGCCCCGGCGATTTGTGACTGGGCGTCAAAAATACTTCGACAAATAAAAGGCGCCAGAATCCGGGAACACGGTGGCGACCCGCAGGCCGCGCAAACGCGGCAGCAGGCTGGCGATGCCGGCCGTGACGCAGCCGCTCGAACCGCCCGCCAGGATGCCCTCCTCGCGCGCCAGCCGATGGCACCAGGCCAGCGCATCCTGGTCCGCCACCTGCACCACGTCGTCCACCACGGCCGGGTCGAAGCTGGTGGACGGCTGGCGCTTGCCGACGCCTTCGATTTTCGTGCCGAACGGTTCTTCGGCCGGACGGTCGGTCACCAGCTTGCGGTAGGCCGAGCCCCGCGGCTCGACGCCGATCACGCGCACGCGCGCGTCGCGTTCCTTCAGGTAGCGGCCGATGCCGGAGATGGTGCCGCCCGAGCCGATGCCGCACACGAACACGTCGATCTCGCCGGCCAGCTGGCGCCACAGCTCTGGGCCGGTATCGCGGTAATGGGCTTCGCGGTTCAACGCGGTGCAGTACTGGTCGAGATAGTAGGCGTCGTGCTCGCGGGCCAGGCGCTCGGCCACGGCGTGGTAGCCGTCGCCGGCATTGCCCCCGTTGTCCGGCGCACACGGGTGCACGGTGGCGCCGTAGGCCTTGATCCGCTTGATCTTCTCGCAGCTGGTGGTATCGGGCACGGTGACGTCGCAGCGCAGGCCCAGCACCGCGCTGGCCATGGCGAGCGCGGCGCCGGTGTTGCCGGACGAGCTTTCGACGACGTGCGTACTGCCCGGCGGCATGTGGCGCAGCATGTGACGCACCATGCGGTCCTTGATGCTGCCGCCCGGATTCATGTACTCCAGCTTGGCGACCACGTCGGCGCCGGAAAAGACGCGTCCGAGCCTGACCACGGGCGTTTCTCCGATCGCCTCCATGACGGAACTTCTGACTTGAGATTGCACGGCTGTCCTTTCTCTGAAGTTTCTATAAAGAAAGGCTAGCACGTAAAAATTTTGCGTGGCGCAAGATTGCAAACAATGGTGCGCGGCACGTCACACTTGGCGCGCCTGCACGCAGCACACCGCCTGCGGCAAATTCCCGCCTCTTATACAATCGATATCAGGCGGGACGGCCGCGCTGTCCCGGGTTTGAACCAATCTGGAGAACGAGCATGTCGGGTTACAGCATCAACATTGAAGAAAAAACGCTAGCAGGCAATAACTTCCGCGAAGTCCTGTACACGACCCAGCGCAGCCAGCTGGTCATCATGACCCTGCAGCCCGGCGAAGAGATCGGCATGGAACACCACACGGGCCATGACCAGTTCATCCGCGTCGAGGCCGGCACCGGCGTCGCCATCCTGGACGGCGAGGAGCATCAGCTGGAAGACGGCGTGGCGGTGGTCATCCCGGCCGGCACCGAGCACAACGTGATCAACAAATCGCAGACCGAGCCGATGCGCCTGTACACGCTGTACACGCCGCCCGAGCACCCGGACGGCATCGTGCACGCCACCAAGGCCGAGGCCGACGAGTACGAGAAGCATCACCACGAAGAGTAATCGCCGCCCGGCCGCGGCAGCCGGCCCCTGCTAGCCTTTGCAGGCGAAGCCGAAGCGGGTCATTTCGCAGCCGCGCTGCAGGCACTGGCGCTCGTCGTAGCCATGGGCGCGGCACTGCATCAGCGTCTCCTCGCGGCGCTGGCGGGCCGACGGTTCGCGCTCGGCCTGCGCGGCACGGGCCTCGGGCTTCGCACGCTTCCTGGCGTGGCTGCGCTGGCGCTTCGCCGGGCTGGCGGCCGGTTCGTCCGCGACCGGCACCGCCACCACCTTCCTGTCCACCCCTTCCACCGATGACCCGGCCTCCGGCGTTTCCCGCGCGGCCGGACGGCTGCCGGCTGTCGTCTCCGATGTGGCGGCGGAATCGCCGCCCGCCGCGGCCGTCGATGGACCTGACACGCCGCCGCTCGCGTCCACGCCCGCCGTGTTAAGCGTCCCGCCTGACGGCGATGCGGCAGGCGGTGGCGCCGTGCCTGCCGCCGCCGGGAGCGCGGCGTTGGCCGAATCGCCGGGCGTCGCCGACAGCGCAGCGTTGGCGGAATCGCCGGGCGCCGCCGGATTGCCACTGGCCGGCAAGGCAGGCGTGGTCCGGACGAGCGCCGGCTGTGCAGGCGCCGACACGCTTGCCGGCGCCGGCGCCGCGGACGGATTCGTGTTCGCCACCACGACCAGCGCCCCCTCCACCTCGCTTTGCTGGTACAGCCAGAAGCCGCCACCGGCCAGCAGGGCCAGCAGCACGCCGGCCGCACCCCAGGCACCGATGCGGCGCGACCAGCGGCCGCTCCATTCCGACCGGCTGTTCAGCGCGGCATCGCGCGCCAGGCGTTCGGTGAGCCAGTCCGGATCGCCGCCCATCCCTGGCCGCGGCATCGTCGCGTCGATTGGGTTCTGCTGGGATGCATGGCCCTCGGGTTCGGCAAACACGTGCGTGCCCGGCGGCGGCGTAATGTGGATCGGGTCGGTCAGTACCGGATGCGCAGCGGCGGGACGAGGGGCCGCTGCCTGCGCCGGCTCCGCCAGATCCGCGGATGCGGGGGCCATGGCCGGCGGCGCCGGTTCGGCCGCGATGGGCCGGCTCCGCGGCGCAGGCTCGGCGGCGATGGGTTGACGCGGCGCCGGCGGCGCGGGGGCTTGCGGGACCAGCGGTTCCGGCGCCGGCGCCTGTGGCGCAAGTGCTTCCGGCGCAGGAGCGGATGCGCCGAACTTCCGCCGATGCAGCGCGTCCGCGGCCGAGAACTGCCTGCGCGGCGTCCGCTCGCCATCGGCGACTGGCTGGGGCTGGGGCTGCGGCGGCGATCCGGGCGCTTTCGGCTCCGGCCCGGGCGCGCTGGCTTGCCGCTGCGGCGCTGTCGACGCTGTCGGCGCTGGCGGGGATGACGGCGGGCCCGGTGCACGGGACGTGGCCGGCTCCACTGCCGGGATGCGTGGCGGCGGCGCTTCCGCCAGCGCCTGCTGGGGGCGATGCCAGACCGCCGGGCGCGACGGCGCCATTGCTTCGGTCCGGCCTGTCGCCGGCGCCGTCGCTGTCGCCGCTGCCATGGGCGCGGCCGGTTCGCCAGGTGCAGCCGCTGCGGCTGGCGTAGCCGGTGAAGGCGGTGCAGCGGGTGAAGGCGGTGCAGCGGGTGCAGCGGGTGCGTTCCGTACCGCCTGCGCAGCGTGCACCGGCGGCGCAGGCTGCTCGGCCGGCGGCACGGCAGCGCCCGGCAGTGGCACGGCAGGCGCCGAGCTGTTTTCGTTGAGGTCCTGCAGTAGTTGGGTCTTCATGGGGCAGTCGAATCGCTTTTGCGTTCCGGCCCCCCAGTTTACCGAATCCCCCGCCAGACCGGAGCGCGCCTGAATGCCGGCGTCCCCCGAACCCGGCCTTGCCTCACGGGCCTACAGTGCGATCGCCACCTGCATCGGCGCCTGGCGCAGCGCAGGCAGCGCCACTTCCAGCAGGCGTTGTTTGGCATCCCAGCGGAATGCCAGGGCCTTGCCGCCCACCTGCACGGCACGCGGCTTGCGCGCCACATTGTGCACCTTCAGCGCGAAGCTGTGCGGCGCAGCGGCGTAGGCGGTGCCGGTCTCCGGCTGCAGGCCGATTTCCAGCCTGTCGCCGTCGGCCCGGCTGGTAAAACGCACCAGCTCGTATTTACCGGCCGCGAAGGCGTTCGGGGTCCTGCCGTCGTCGTCGTACAACTCGCCTTTCGACGACGCGACCGTCGCGTCGTGGTAATAATGCAGGTCGAGGGCGCGGGTCGAATAGTCGCGCGTGCTCTGCACCACCTTGGCCAGCGGCACGAAGGCGCCGGCGCGCACATAGGTCGGGATGTGGCCGGGCACGGTCGCCACCACTTCGGTGATACCGCCGCGGTGCGGCTGGTCGTCGTAGAAATCGAACCAGACGCTGCCTTTGTCGGGGAAGTGGACTTCCTTGCGCGCGGCGCCCGGCTCGACCACCGGCGCCACCAGGAAGCTCGGCCCCCACAGGTAGGTCGACGAGATCGCCGACGCGCCCTCCTCGTTCGGCTCTTCGAACAGCATCGGACGCATCATCGGCATGCCGGTGCGGCTGTTCTCGAAGGCGATCGTGTAGTTATACGGCAGCATCGCATAGCGCAGGCGCACGGCGTCGCGTGCCAGCGCCATCGTCTTCGGCGCGCGGAATACCGGCTCGGCCGCCACCTCTTCCTGGGCGTGCGGACGGAATACCGGCTGGAACACGCCGTACTGCAGCCAGCGTACGTACAGCTCGTCGTCCAGCACCGCGCCGGCAAAGCCGCCCAAGTCGGAGTGCATCCAGGCCTGGCCCTGCATGCCCATCTGCAGCGAGATTTCCATCTGCGACTGCAGCCCGCCCCAGCCGCGGCTGACGTCGCCGGACCACGGGATCATGCCGAAGCGCTGCGAGCCCGAATAGCCCGAGCGCATCAGGATGAAGGGACGCTCGTCCGGATAGTCGCGCGCATAGCCGTCGTGGATCATGCGCGCCCATTCGTGGCCGTAGATATTATGGACCTGGTCGGCGCTGCCGGCCGCGTGCTGCGCCTCGGCCGGATGCACTTCCGGCTCGCCCAGGTCGCCCCACCAGCCGGCCACGCCGCCTGCTTTCAGGCCCTTGTAGATCTTCCAGAACCAGTCCTTCGCCTCCGGCTTGAAGACGTCGACCAGGCCGGTGTTCCCGAAGTAGAAATCGTAGGTGAAGGGCTTGCCGTCCTTGCCGGTCGCCAGCACGTCCTTCCGCACCGCCTCGTTCCAGCGCTGCGAGGTGGTCAGGATGAAGGGTTCGGTGATCAGGACCGTCTGCACGCCCTTCTGCTTGAAATCCGCCATCATCTTTTCGGCGTGCGGGAAGCTGTCGCGGTCCCAGGCCAGGTTGCCCATGGTGCCCTTGACGGTCTTGCCGAACCAGTACAGGTCGAGCACGATGGCGTCGAGCGGAATGCCGTCGGCGATGAACTTGTCGACGACGGCGCGCGTTTCGGCCTCGTCGTGGTAGCCGAAGCGGCTGGCGAAGTTGCCGAACGCCCAGCGCGGCGGCAGCGGCTGGCGCCCGGTCAGGCGGGTATAGCCGTCCATGATCTGGGCCCAGTCGTCGCCGGCCACCACCTGGTAGGTCTTCGGACCGCCGATGGTCTCGAAGCGCAGGGTGCCGTCCTTGCGGCTGTCCAGGTCGAGGTAGCCGGCCTGCGGGTTATCGAAGTGGATCGCGTAGCGCTTCGAGGACAGCGCCATCGGGATGCCGTAGCCCATCTGCTCGGCGTGGCTGCTGAAACCGTAGGACGCCTTGTTATACAGCGGGAAGCGGTAGCCGCGGCGGTTCATGCCGACCGCGCGCGAGCCGGCGCCGTACAGCGCTTCGCCGCCCTCGACCGCGAATTCGATCGACTCGAACCTGTCGCCGTGCGCGTAGCCGCGCTTCTCGGCCACCAGCGGCTTGCCCTTGTAGCTGTAGCCGATGCGGAACGGCGACTTCTCGATCGTCACGGCGATGCCGTCCGTGGCCAGGACGATGCGCCCAGCTTCTTCCTTCACCTGCACCGGCACCCGGGCGGGAGCCAGCACCACGGCATGCGAGGCGGCCAGCGGCTTGCCCTCGTCCGCGGCCGGCACGAAGCTGGTCTCGACGATGTTCGGCGCGTAGGGCCTGATCAGGTAGCGGCCATCGCTGGTGGCGATCTCGAAGCCCTGGCCATCCGCGTTCCTGAAGCCGAGGAAGTGGCGGTCGGCGTTCTGGGCCTGGGCGAAGGGACTGGCGGCAAGGGCGGCGGCGGCCGCGAAAATGGTGAACTTCATGGTCTCGTTGTCGTGGTCTTGATCGTTAGTTGGCGCTGGGGCCGCAGGCAGGAGGATGCCAGAAAACTGGATGGCTGAGGTAGTAAATTTACACAAAAATCCAGCCCATCCAGCGAATTGCTTGTTCGCGCCGTCTACAGCCGGCCGTAGTTTAACTACTAACAGCCCGAAATCGGAAGATGCTCACGCAACGTAAAACACCTCTCCCTGCGCCCGGAACGGCAGGCGCCGGCCCTGGGGCAACAGGAAGGCATGGTCCATCGCGGTCGCCAACTTGTCCTCGCACTCGCCGTCGGTGATCACCAGCAGCGGACCTGCGCGCGGAAACTCGCCACGCCCCGCCAGCTCGCGCAAGCAGGCGAGGCCCGGCTGCAGGACGGTGCCGCCGCGTCCATGTACACGGTAGCGCTCCAGCAGCCTTTCCGGTTCGATCCAGCCGCAATCGTAAGCGGCCGCATCGCAGCACACCAGGCGAACGGCGGCGACCTCGCGGGCCAGCGCATAGCTGGCGATCGCGCCCAGCGCCTTGCCCAGGATGGCCGGATCCATGGACCCGGAAGTGTCCAGCAGTACACCGAATACGCGGCTGGCGCGCGTCTCCTCGTCCGGACGGGCCGCCGATGGGCGCGGGATGTCGGGGGTCGCGGACTGGCGGCGCGACGGCCGCGCATAACTGCGGCGCTGCTCCGGCGCCGGGAAGCGTTCGTCGAACCAGTGCGCGAGCCGCACGTCCCAGGGGATCGGCGGCTGGCTCAGGCTGCGGATTTCCTCGGCCAGCCCGGCCGGCACCGTGCCGCGGCCGCCGATCGTCGCGAAGCGCTCGTAGCCTTGCGCGAGGGCCCGCCGGCAATACGTTTCCGCATCCACGAACACACTGCCCTCGTCGCTGCCGATCAGGTCCGGGGCGCCCGGTCCACGCAGCGTCGCCAGCTTGCGCGCACGCCGCAGGTCGGTCGCCAGGCGGTCGTAGATCTCTTCCGCGGCCTGCCCTGCGAAGCCGGCGTCATGCAGCACGCCGATCGACGGCGGGACGCCAAGGCGCATCTCGACCAGCCAACCGTTGATCGCAAAGTCGCAGGCAATATTCCACAGCAGCGGGTCGCGTCCGTGCCGCCGCGACGCATGGTTCAGACCCGCGTGCAGAAGCTCGTGCGCGAACACGAACAGGCACTCGTCGTCGTTCAGCGGCGCGGCCGGGTTCATCCAGATGCGCCGCACGCCCACGTCGATCGCTGCCACGCGCACGTCGTTGCGCTGACAGGAGCGCAAGTCATCGTCGACGTCGAAGCTGGCGGCGAGCGCGCCGAGCAGCGGGTAATGGTCGATCAGGCGGCGGCGGGCCCGTTGCGCGCGGCTGGCCTGACCCGTGGCTGTCCCGGTGGCCGTGCCCGACGCGACCTCCAGCGCGCGGCCGACGCCGAGTGCGATCCCGTCTGCAAACAACTCGCGCCAATCGATGCGCTTGCGCCAGGCCGGCGGCGCCTCGTCGAACTCGCAGAACAGCCCGCCGTCGCGTGCGACGCCGGCATGCCAGGCACGCAGCGCCGGCGCACAGCCGTCCACGCAAAACTGGCGCAGCAAGCCTTCGGCGCCGCCGGCGGGCATCTCGTGCGCTGGATACTGCAGCGATTCCGGCAGCGTGCCGAGCCTGACTTCGTCGCAGAAGCGGTCCGCCACCAGGAAACTGGCGGTCTCCCACAAGGCATGCGGTTCCTGGCGGCGCACCAGGCCGAAACCCAGGCAGGCAAGCAGCACGCCCATGACGCGCGCCCACTCCTCGGCCGTGGCATGGCGGCTCGCGTGCAGAAAGATCGTGCCCTGGGGCGTGACGGCCGCCCAGGCGCTACCCGTGACGCGGCGCTCGCCGGAATCGACGATCAGGGTCGCCTCTTCGGCGAGATGGCCGAACACGGCGTGCGCCTTCACCAGCCGCCATCCTTCGTCACGGGCCTGGGCGGCGATGGCGCCCGCCTTCGCGCTCCGCTTGCGGCTCATGCGCGCACCTTGTCGCGACCGGCCAGGCGCGGCAGGTCGCGGGCCACCTCCACCAGGAACCACGAGGGCAGCCGTTGGCCCTGCTCGTCCTCGCCCATCACCGATTGTGCGATTTCGACGCTGATGCGCGCCAGGTCGCGAAGCATGTCCTTGGCGCGCAACGCCAGCGCCTGCTGCTGGGGACGCGCCACCGCCTCGTCCTGCGGCAGCTCCTTGCGCAGGTGGGCACGGAAGGACTGCGCGAGGAAATACAGCACGTCACGGTCCGACGGACCCGCCGGCCAGCCCGCGTCCCCCTTCAGGATCGCGTGAAGGGCGTGCTTCTGGTGCACCTGCCTGAGGTAGCCCTTGAAGTGCGCCGCATGGGCCGGCGACAGCAGCCCGTAGGCGAGCGCTTCGACCATCTCGTCCTTGACGCCACTCCCGAACGAATGCAGCGCGTCCGGCAGCATATGCCAGCTGCGTGGCGTCGAGAACGGTTCCTCGTGCTTCGGCGGTTCGCTCCACAGGTGGTCGGGGCGCATCCCGATATACTCCAGCACCCATGGGTGGATGCCGCCTTCCTGCGCCGCCCAGGCCAGCCACTGGCGGTGGTCGGCGCGCAGGTGGATGTGGGCGAGCCGGTTCACCAGCGCCGACGGCATCGGCTTGACGATGGCCGCATCCTTGGCGCGGTTGCCGGCGCCGATCACGACAGTACCCGGCGGCAGCCGGTATTCGCCGACACGCTGTTCCAGGATCAGCGAATAGAATGCCTTCTGGATTTCGTGCGAGGAGGCGTTCAATTCGTCGAGGAACAGCACGAAGGGCGCGTCGCGCACGATGCTGGCCGGCGGATAGAAGCGGGAGCAGTCGCCGTCGATACGCGGGATGCCGAGCAGGTCTTCGGGCGCAAGCTGGCTGCCGAGCAGCGAGACGCATTCCATGCCGACGGCGCCGGCGAAGCGCTGCACGAGCGCGCTCTTGCCGATGCCCGGCGCGCCCCAGATGAAGACCGGCCGCACGACGGCCACGTGCAGCAGGAAGTCGATCGCCTGCTGCTGGTTGAGTTCAATTGCGGTTTGCATGTTTATCCTTTGATGCAGATGACCTGGTGCAGCGTATGCACCACCTCGACCAGGTCGGACTGGTGCGCCATCACTGTGTCGATATCCTTGTAGGCGGCCGGGATCTCGTCGACGACCCCGCCGTCCTTGCGGCATTCGATGCCTTCCGTCTGCGCGGCCAGGTCGAAGCGGTCGAAGCTGCGCCTGGCCTCGCTCCGGCTCATGCGGCGTCCGGCGCCATGCGAGCAGGAGCAGAACGAGTCCGGATTGCCCTTGCCGCGCACGATGTAGCTGCGCGCCCCCATGCTGCCGGGAACGATGCCTAGTTCGCCGGCGCGCGCCGAGATCGCCCCCTTGCGCGTGACGTACAGGCGTTCGCCGCCGTGCGTCTCGCGCGCCACGTAGTTGTGATGGCAGTTGATCGCTTCCCCGTCCAGCCGGAATGGCGGAACGTGCCGCGCCAGCGCATCGAGCGCGCGGCGCATCATTTCGCGCCGGTTCAGCATTGCGTAGTCCTGGGCCCAGTCGACCGCTTCCACGTAGTCGTCGAACAGGGCCGAACCCTCGCTGAAGTAGGCCAGGTCGCGGTCCGGCAGATGCACCTGGTGGCGCTGCATGTCCTTGCGTGCCGCCGCGATGAAGTAGCGCCCGATCGCATTGCCGACTCCGCGCGAGCCGGAGTGCAGCATGACCCACACGCGCTGTTCCCCGTCGATGCAGACCTCGACGAAGTGGTTGCCGCCTCCGAGCGTGCCGAGCTGGCAGATCCAGGTCTGCGCGAACTTCTTCTGCATCTTCATGATGCCGGCGTGCTTGGCGACGATGCGGTCGAGGCGGTCGTTGAGCGGCCTGCCGGCACGCGCGTGGCTCGATCCGCGCACCTTGTCCCAGGCATGCTGGGCGAAGCCGACCGGCACAGCGGCCTCGATGGCAGCCCGCACCCGCGCCAGATTGTCGGGCAACTGGCTCGCCGTGAGCGTAGTGCGGACGGCGTTCATGCCGCAGCCGATGTCGACGCCGACCGCCGCCGGGATGACCGCCGCACGTGTCGGGATCACGCTGCCGACCGTGGCGCCGATGCCGGCATGGACGTCCGGCATGGCCGCGACATGGGGGTGGACGACGGGCAGGCTGGCGATGTTCAGCAATTGCTGCAAGGCCGCGTGGTCGATGTCGTCCGTGTAGATGTGCACAGGGACTCTTCCCTTGTGCAGGGTGTTAAGGATGGGCATAACTTTCCTTGATGGTTCGTTATGCCGGTGTTTTGCTGGCGGTCGAAAGCCCGCAAAAACAAAACCCCGGCAAGTATCCTCGCCGGGGTTCGAAGGAAAGTCCGGCTCGGAGCGGCATGGTTGCCAGCCCCGAGCGGCAATGCGCTGGGGCTATCTGTGCTGCGCTATGCGCTGCGTTAGGTTGATAGCCGTACGTGGCATGCCCGTTCCTTTCCTTGAAAATTGGTTGATCGAATGATGAGAAGCGATTCTGAACGCCGTCGCGCAACGATGTCAAGATTTCATCGTTAATCGGAATATAACTGTTGCATTAAATGCACAGCCGTCCCTGAATAAGTAAACGGCTTGTCAAGGGAAGCGCCAGACGTATCCAGCGCGCGATTGCTGCCGGCAAGCCTGAAAGCTGATCAGGTATCATCGTCCCAGCCGCATCATTTTGACGCACAGCCCCACAACGCCAACGGACGCCAAGCATGAAACAAAAGATGAGGATCGCCACCTTCAACGTCAACGGCATCAACAGCCGCCTCCCCGCCCTGCTCCAATGGCTGGAAGAGACCCAGCCGGACGTCGCCTGCCTGCAGGAGCTGAAGGCGCCGCAGGAGAAATTCCCGGAGATGGAGATCCGCGCCGCCGGCTACTGCCCCATCTGGCACGGGCAGAAGAGCTGGAACGGCGTGGCGATCCTGGCGCGCGGCGTCGAGCCGCAGGAGATCGGGCGCGGCCTGCCGGGCGATCCGGCCGACGAGCAGAGCCGCTACATCGAGGCGGCGGTGAACGGGATCCTGGTCGGCTGCCTCTACCTCCCGAACGGCAATCCGGCGCCGGGGCCGAAGTTCGAATACAAACTGCGCTGGTTCGAGCGCCTGCACGCGCGCGCCCAGGAGCTGATCGACACCGGCGCGCCGGTGGTCCTGTGCGGCGACTACAACGTCATGCCGACCGAGCTCGATGTCTACAAGCCGGAGCGCTGGCTCGACGACGCCCTGTTCCGTCCCGAGACCCGGGCCGCCTACCGCAAGCTGCTCGACCAGGGCTGGCTGGATGCCCTGCGCGAAACGCATCCGGATGAAGTCATCTACACTTTCTGGGATTACTTCCGCGACGCCTACGGCCGCAACGCCGGCCTGCGCATCGACCACCTGCTGCTCAGCCCAGCGCTGGCGCCGAAGCTGAAGGCCGCCGGCGTCGACCGCGAGGTGCGCGGGCGCGAGAAGCCGAGCGACCATGCGCCGACCTGGGTCGACCTCGATTGGCCGTGAGCGCGGGCGGGTCAGCGCGGCGTCCTGGGCTCCACCATCACCAAGCGCATCGCGCTGTCCGTGACGCTGTCGATATCCGGCGTATAGCCATCCTCGATCCAGCGCAGCGCCATGTGGATCACGCCGCCCACCACGCCGGCCTGCAATAGCGGATCGGGCGCCTCGCCCTCCGGTCCGGCGATGCGCGCGACTTCTTCGCCGATCGCGCGCAGCGAGGTGTCGAAGGCCTTCGCGACCGCGCGGCTGACGCCCCGGATCTCGACCAGGAACACGCGCGCCGAGCGCGGATCGCGCTGCAGGGCCGAAAAATAGGCCCGCAACATGGCGCGCGCACGTTCCGCGCGGGTGGCGCCGGCCTCGGCGCCCGATTTCCGGATCTCCGCGAACACTGAATAGGTGACCGCGTTGTAGGACGCGATCAGCAGGTCTTCGCTGTTGGCGAACGATTCGTAGAAATAACGCTCGGTGAGGCCGGCCGCTTCGCAGACCGCCTTGACGGTGGCCTGGCGATAACCGATCTCTCCATACACTTCGATGGCGGCCGCAATCAGCTGGCCGCGCCGCTGGGCGCGCCGTTCGTCCTGCGACACGCCCCGGTAGGGACGCGCTGGTTGGGTTTCTCGAGACATCCCTCTATTTTGGCACATAAGATTGTCAATATGGTTGAGACTTGGTTGCACTGGGTAAATTGACAATGTACAGTGTCACTCATAACTCCTAGAACCATGAGACACCATGCCCCCTCCTTCGAACGACGTGCTGGACGTGCTGATCGTCGGCGCCGGCCTGTCCGGCATCGGCGCGGCCTGGCACCTGCAGCGCCGCTGCCCCGGTAAGCGCTACGCCATCCTCGAAGCGCGCGACGCCATCGGCGGCACCTGGGACCTGTTCCGCTACCCCGGCGTGCGCTCCGACTCCGACATGTACACCCTCGGCTACGCGTTCCGCCCCTGGACCGCCGGCAAGGCGATCGCCGATGGCCCCGCGATCCGCGACTACATCCGCGACACCGCGCGCGACAGCGGCATCGACGCCCGCATCCGCTTCCGGCACAGGGTGGTCGCGGCGGCCTGGTCGAGCGAAGACGCCTGCTGGACCGTGCGGGCCGAGCATGACGGCGCCCCGGTGACGATCCGTACCCGCTTCCTGTACCTGTGCAGCGGCTACTACAGCTACGAGGAAGCCTACCGCCCTGTCTTCGAAGGCGAGGACGGCTACCTCGGGCGTATCGTCCAGCCGCAGTTCTGGCCGCAGGACCTCGACTATGCCGGCCGCCAGGTGGTGGTGGTCGGCAGCGGCGCCACCGCCGTCACCCTGGTGCCGGCGATGGCCGGGCAGGCCGGCCACGTCACGATGCTGCAGCGCTCCCCGACCTATGTCGTCAGCCGCCCGTCCGAATACGGCTTCGCGCGACGCTTCGGGCGCTGGCTGCCGGAGAAGATCGCGTACTGGGCCACGCGCTGGCGCGTAATTCTTGAATCCATGCTGCTGTACCGCGTCGCGCGCAGCAAGCCGGAACTGGCCAGGCAGAAGATCGTCGCGATGGCGCGCCACCAGCTCGGGCAAGGCTTCGATGTCGGCACCCACTTCACGCCCGACTACAAACCCTGGGACCAGCGTGTCTGCGTGGTCCCGGACGGCGACCTGTTCAAGGCGATCCGCAAGGGCAGCGCCTCGGTGGTCACCGACCACATCGAGCGCTTCACCGACACCGGCATCCGGCTGAAATCGGGCCGCGAACTGGCGGCGGACGTGGTCGTGCTGGCGACCGGGCTGAAGATCAAGGTGCTGGGCGGGATCGCGGTCACGGTCGACGGCAAGCCCTTCCAGGCCGGCGAGGCGATGTCGTACAAGGGAATGATGCTGAGCGACCTGCCGAACTGCGTGATGACCTTCGGCTATACCAACGCGTCCTGGACCCTGAAGGCCGACCTCACCGCCGCCTGGGTTTGCCGGCTGCTGCGCCACATGGACCGCAAGGGCGTGGCCATCGCGGTGGCGCGCCGCGAAGCCGGGGTCGCGCCGGAACCGTTCCTGAACTTCACCTCCGGCTACGTGCAGCGGGCACAGGGCGAACTGCCGCAACAGGGTGCGCGCCGCCCGTGGCAGGTCTACCAGAACTACCTGCAGGACATGATCACCATCCGCTACGGCCGCATCGCAGACGGCGTCATGCACTTCGCCGCAGCCAGCGCCGACAACAAAGGAGCCTTGCCTTGAACCTCGCCAACCGCGTTGCCGTGATCACCGGCGCCGGCAGCGGCATCGGCCGCGCCACCGCACTCGCCATGGCCCGCCGCGGCTGCCACCTGGCGCTGGCCGACATCGACCTGGCCGCGGCCAGGGACAGCGCCGCCGATGCCCAGGCGCTGGGCGTGCGCGCCACCGCGCACCGCCTCGACGTGGCCAACCGCGCCGCCGTCGCCGATTTTCCGGACCAGGTGAAGAGCGCGCACCGGCGCGTCGACCTGGTGATGAACAATGCCGGCGTGGCCCTGGGCGGCACGTTCGAGCAGGTCAGCGAAGCGGACTTCGACTGGCTGCTGGAGATTAACTTCCATGGCGTGGTGCGGATGACGCGCGCCTTCCTGCCGCTGCTGCGCCAGTCGGACGATGCCCGCATCGTCAACGTCTCCAGCATCTACGGCATCATCACCCCGCCCGGCCAGGCCGCCTACGCGGCCAGCAAGTTCGCGGTGCGCGGCTTCTCCAATGTGCTGCGCCACGAGCTCGAGGGCAGCACGGTCGGGGTCTCGGTCGTGCATCCGGGCGGCGTCGCCACGGCGATCGCGAAGAACGCCCGCGTCCCTGCCGGCGCGCCGCCGGACGACGTCGAGCGCGGCCGCAGGACCATGGAAAAACTGCTGCGCATGCCGCCCGAACAGGCCGGCGAGATCATCGTGCGCGGCATCGAAAAGCGCCAGGCGCGGATCCTGGTGGGCCGCGACGCCAAGGCCGCCGCCTTCCTCGAACGCCTCTCCCCGGTCGGCTACTGGAACTTCCTGAAGAAAGCGATCAAGCGATGACTTCTTTCCTGACGATTGCCGGCACCCTCGCCGGCCTGGTGTTCGTGTGCGCCGCCATCCTGGTCCTGTTCACCCTGTACACCGCGCGCAAGGTCGAAGCCCTGGTGCCGTCGAAGGGGCGCTTCGTCGACGTGCCGGGCGCGCGCCTGCACATCCGCGATTTCGGCGAGCAGCGCGCGGACGCGCCGGCGATCCTGATGATCCACGGCCTGGCCGGCCAGCTTTCGCACTACACCTACGGCGTGGCCGGGCGCCTGGCGCAGCGCCACCGCGTCGTGGTGCTCGACCGCCCCGGCTCCGGCTACTCGACCCGCGCGCCCGGCACGCCGGCCGACCTGTCGACCCAGGCGGCCTCGATCGCGGCCCTGATCCGCACGCTCGGCCTGGGCCCGGCCTTCGTGGTCGGCCACTCGCTGGGCGGCGCGGTCGCGCTGGCGCTGGCGCTGGAGCACCCGGAGCAGGTCGCCGGCCTGGCCCTGCTGGCGCCGCTGACCCACATGCGCGACGACGTGCCGCCGGTGTTCAAGGGATTGACCATCCGGTCGCCGCTGCTGCGCAAGCTGGTCGCCTGGACCCTGGCGATCCCGGCCTCGATCAAGAACAGCCGGCCGACCCTGGAAGTGGTGTTCGGCCCGGAACCGGTGCCGAAGGATTTCGCGATCAGGGGCGGCGGCCTGCTCAGCCTGCGCCCCTCGGCCTTCCTGTCGGCCTCCAGCGACTTGCAGGCCCTTCCGGACCACCTGCCGCGCGTGCAGGCGCGCTACCCCGAACTGCGCCTGCCGGTGCATGTACTGTACGGGAAGGATGACCGCATCCTCGACTGGAAAGCGAACGGCCAGGCGCTGGTCGACAAGGTGCCGGGCGCGCGGCTGGAGTTGATCGAGGGCGGGCATATGCTGCCGGTGACGCAGCCCGAGGTTACGGCGGAGTTCATCGAGGCGGCGGTGGCGTCTTCGTCCGCCGACACGGCAAAAGACGCCGCCGCCGGCTGATTAGATTACCGTCATTCCCGCGAAAGCGGGAATCCATGCCGAGCAACCGGAGCCGCCATCGTGGGCACCGTCGCCGCACCTCCGACGTACCGGCTTCTGAGGCTCAGCATGGGTCCCCGCGTCCGCGAGGACGACGCGGTGGCTAAGCCGCCGCCACCACACTCGCCACCACCGCCCCCAGCGCCGTCAAATCATACGGTTTGCGCAGCACTACCGCGTCCGGCCAGTTGTTGACTTCCCCCTTGCCGGTCGCGAACACGATCCGGATGCCCGGCGCCAGCACGCGCGCTTCGGCGGCCAGCATGTCGCCCGACATGCCGGGCAGCTGGACGTCGGTGATCAGGATGTCGGATTCGTTCGAGATCAGCGCCAGCGCGTCCTCGGCGGTGCCGGCCGAGCGCACCTCGTGGCCGAGGTGGATCAGGAGCGCCTCGGTACTGTCGCGGATTTCTTCCTCGTCCTCCACCAGCACGATGCGCAGGCGCACGGGCGTGTCGCCCTCGCCGGCGCGCGGACGCAGCGGCGGCGGCTCGTCTTGCGACCGGCTGCGCTGGTTGGCGAGTACCTGGCGGATGCGGCGCGCCAGGCTTTCGCGGGTGTAGGGCTTGCCGAGCAGTTCGACGCCGCGGTCGAGGCGTCCGCCGTGCACGATCGCGTTTTCCGTGTAGCCCGAGGTGAACAGCACGGCCAGGTTCGGCAGGCGTTCGCGCGCCATCCGCGCCAGTTCCGGGCTGCGCAGGGTGCCCGGCATGACGACGTCGGTGAACAGCACGTCGATCGGCACCCCGGACTCCACCACCGCCAGCGCGCTGGCCGCGTCGGCGGCCTTCAGCACACGGTAGCCGAGGTCGGTCAGCATCTCGACCACGGTGGTGCGCACCGCTTCGTCGTCCTCGGCCACCAGGATGGTCTCGGTGCCGCCGACAGCCGGTTGCGGCTCGGCCACCGGCGCCTTCGCATCCTCGGCCGCCAGGGTACGCGGCAGGTAGATCTTGACCGTCGTGCCCTGCCCCGGCTCGCTGTAGATCTTGACGTGGCCGCCGGACTGCTTGACGAAGCCATACACCATCGACAGGCCGAGGCCGGTGCCCTTGCCCTCTTCCTTGGTCGAGAAGAAGGGTTCGAAGGCCTGGCGCAGCACGTCGGGCGTCATGCCGGTGCCGGTGTCGGTCACGCCGATCATCACGTACTGGCCGGGCGCGACGTCGGCGTGGTTGCGGCAGTACAGGTCGTCCAGCACGGCGTTGTTGGCTTCGATGGTCAGGCGGCCCGAAGCGATCCCCCCGGCGTTCATCGCATCGCGCGCATTGATCGCCAGGTTCAGCACCGCGTTCTCGAGCTGGGCGACGTCGATGGCGGTGTTCCACAGGCCGCCCGAAATCACCAGCTCGACCTCGATCTCCTCGCCCAGCGACCGGCGCAGCATGTCTTCCATGCCCATCACGACGCGGCTGATCCTGACCACGCGCGGCTCGAGCGGCTGGCGGCGTCCGAAGGCGAGCAGGTAACTGGCCAGCTTGGCGCCGCGTTCGACCGCCGAACGGGCATTGCCGATCCAGCGCTGGACTTCGCCGCCCTCGCAATGCATCTCGAGCAGTTGCAGGTTGCCGGAGATGATCTGCAGCAGGTTGTTGAAGTCGTGCGCCACGCCGCCGGTCAGCTTGCCGATGGTTTCCATCTTCTGCGACTGCTGCAGCGCCAGCTCGGTGCGGCGGATCTGCTCGGCCTGCTCGCGGTCGGCGGTGATGTCGCGCCCGATCGCGTGGATGAAGGCGGCGTCCGGCGCCGCCGACCAGGACAGCAGGCACCAGCTGCCGTCCTTGCGGCGGAAGCGGTTCTCGAACTTGTACACATAATGGCCTTCGCCCAGCGACTCCATCTGGGTCGCGGTCGCGGCCTGGTCGTCCGGATGCACCAGGTCGAGGAAGTTGCGGCCGACGACGTCGGCATCGCTCCAGCCCAGCAGCGAACCGAAGGCCGGGCTGACCGCCTCGACCCGCCCGTCGAAGCCGGCCACCAGCATGATGTCCTTCGACAGGCGCCACATGCGGTCACGCTCGGCGGTGCGCTGGGCGACCTGCTGTTCCAGGCTGGCGTTCAGGTGCTCGAGCCGCTGCTCGCCCTGCTTGTGGTCTTCGATGTCGGTATTCGTGCCGATCCAGCCGGTGACCTGGCCGTCCTCGCCGCGCTGCGCCACCGCGCGCGACAGGTGCCAGCGGTAGCTGCCGTCCTTGCCGCGCAGGCGCATCTCGGCCTCGTAGGTCGAGCCGGAAGCGACCGCGATCGCCCAGCGCGTCGTCACCTGCGGCAGGTCGTCCGGATGGACGATGCCGGTCCAGCCGGTGCCGCCCAGCGCATCGAAACCGAGGCCGCTGTAGGCATAGGCATGCTCGTTGAACCAGTCGTTCTTGCCGTCCGCGGTGGCGCTCCAGACCTGGTGCGGAATCGCGTGGGCGAAACTGTGGAAGCGGGCCTCGCTCTCGTGCCGCGCCTGCTCGGCCAGCACGCGCTCGGTGACGTCCTGGCCCTGCACGAACACGCCGTTGACGCTGCCGTCCTCGCTGCGCAGCGGCTGGTACACGAAGTCGAGGTAGAACAGGCGGCGCTGGTGGCCATCCTCCGCCAGCCACAGCGGCGCGGCGCTGGCGGCATACGGCTCGCCGCTGCGGTACACCTGGTCGAGCAGGTCGACGAAGCCCTGCGGCACCGTCTCCGGCAGCGCCAGCCGCAACGGCCGGCCGAGCACCGGACGCTCGCCGATCAGCGTACTGCAGGCGGCATTGACCAGGGCGAACACGTGATCGGGGCCGGTGAACTGGGCCACGAAGCCCGGCGCCTGCTGGAAGATCGCGCGCAGGCGGCTGTGCTCGAGATCGAGGCCGGCCTCGGCCCGGACCCTGGCGGTCGCTTCGGTCACCAGCGCCAGCACGCCGATGATGTCGCCGTCGTCGCCGGTGACGGGCGAATAGTCGAGGTCGAACCAGCATTGCGCCGGCACGCCGCCGCGCTCCAGGGTCAGCGCATGGTCGCGGCAGGACAGCGTGCCTCCGGCCAGGACCACGTCGAGCACATTGGCGTTGAAGGCCGCGGCCTCGGGCCAGGCATCGACCGCCCGGCTGCCGAGGATGGCGGGATGGCGCGCGCCGGACAGCGCCGCATAGCCCTCGTTATAGATCAGGATCCCGTCCCGCCCCCACAGCGTGGCGATCGGCGCCGGCGAGCGCAGCATCAGTTCGACGGTGGTGCGCATCGCCGCCGGCCAGCGGGGAATGGGCCCAAGGCTGGTGGCGCCCCAGTCGAAATCGTCGATCAACTTGCCGAGGATTCCGCCGTCGTTGCCGAAGTTCCTGGCCGGGGCCGCGTCGCGCATCGCCATCTTGTCAATCTGCCTACTGTTTTTATGGGGAACGCAATTGTAAAGGTTTTGGAATTTCCGTGAAACACAAATCAAGAATTGTGTACATTTTTGAAATATCCCGGTATAAACGCGTGTCATACCGAGAATAACAATCCTGGAGAACCCATGCGCCGCCCCCTGCTCGGCACCGCCGTGCTCTTGCTGCTCGCCCTCGCGGCCTGGCTGACACTGGCACCGGTGCCGGCCGACCCCGTGGCATGGCAGGCGCCGCCGAATCCCGGCTACACCGGCGCCTATGCCGCCAACACCCGGCTGGCGGCCCTGTCGACCATCGACCTGCTGGACGGCGCGACCGGCGCCGAGCATGTGGCGCTCGGGCCGGACGGCAGCCTGTACGTGGCGGTAGTGGGCGGCAGCATCCTGCGCATGCGGCCGGACGGCAGCGGCCAGGAAATCTGGGCCCAGACCGGCGGCCGGGTGCTGGGCTTCGCATTCGACGGCAGCGGCCGCATGATCGCCGCCGATGCCCTGCGCGGATTGCTGGCGATCGCGCCGGAACCGCCGCACCACGTGACCCTGCTGGCCGACCGCATGCCGGACGGCGATCCGATCCGCTTTCCGGACGCGGTGGCGGTGGCGCGCGACGGCAGCGTCTACTTCACCGATGCCACGCAGCGCTTCGCCCCGGCCGACTTTGGCGGCCCGTTCGAAGCCAGCGTGCTCGACTACCTCGAACACCGGCCGACCGGGCGGGTGCTGGTCTACCAGCCGCGCGGCAGGCTCGAGGTGGTCGCCGAGGGCCTGTCCTTCCCGAACGGCATCGTCCTGTCGCAGGACGGGCGCGCCCTGTTCGTCGCCGAGACCGGCGCCTACCGCGTCTGGCGCATCGACACGAGTGCGCGCGGCCTCGACCTGGCGCACGGGCCGGGCGCGCAGGCCCGGGTGATCCTCGACCGCCTGCCGGGCTTCCCGGACAACCTGACGCGCGGCATGGACGGCCGCATCTGGCTCGGCCTGGCGGGACCGCGCACCGCCTCGGCCGACGCGATGGCGGCGCACCCCTTCATGCGCAAGCTGGCGCTGCGCCTGCCGCGCTTCCTGTGGCCGCTGCCGCCCAGCTACGGCCACGTGCTTGCCTTCACCGAGGACGGCCAGGTGGTCGCCGACCTGCAGGACCCGCGCGGCGCCTATCCGCAGACCACCGGCGTGCTGGAAACCGCCGACCGCCTCTACATCCACAGCCTGCATGCGCCGGTGCTCGGCTGGCTGCCGAAGACCCGCGCCGCGCTCGACGACCGGCTGCGGAGCACCGGACAACCCTGAAGCAGGCCGGGAACCGCGGCGCACGCTTGCCGCAATCGGCGTGCCGACGCTGCGGCGCGTGCTAGTGTCTTGTCCTGATCCGGCGGGCAGACGCAGGCCGAAAGCGCCCGGTTCGTGCTGCACAGCAGCAGAAAAATATTCTCGAAAAGTGCGCGTGCGAGGTCTTGCCGCAATTAATATATTTTCTGCTGCACACACCTTTACCAAGGGGAAAGTGAACTATGAGCCAGAGTCAACCTCTGTCGCTGCATGTCCCGGAGCCTACCGGCCGCCCGGGATGCAAGACTGATTTTTCGTATCTTGGCGTGAACCCTGCGGGCACCGTCCCGCGCCCGCCCGTCGACGTGCGCTACCAGGACACCCTGGAGCTCGCGTCCAGCCTCATCCGCGTGCTCGACGACAACGACGACGCCGTCGGTCCCTGGGCGCCGGAGCTGGACAGGGACACCCTGCTGTCCGGCCTGCGCACCATGATGAAAACCCGCATCTTCGACGCCCGCATGGTGATCGGCCAGCGCCAGAAGAAGATGTCGTTCTACATGACCTCGCTCGGCGAGGAAGCGATCGGCACCGCGCACGCGCTGGCCCTGAAGGACGGCGACATGTGCTTCCCGACCTACCGCCAGCAGAGCCTGCTGATGGCGCGCCAGTATCCGCTGGTCGAGATGATCTGCCAGCTGCTGTCGAACGAACGCGACCCGCTCAAGGGCCGCCAGCTGCCGGTGATGTATTCGTCCAGGAAGGACGGCTTCTTCACGATCTCCGGCAACCTCGCCACCCAGATCCCGCAGGCGGTCGGCTGGGCGATGGCCTCGGCCATCAAGGGCGACACGAAAATCGCCTCCGGCTGGATCGGCGACGGCGCCACCGCCGAGAGCGACTTCCATACCGGGCTGACCTTCGCCCACGTCTACCGCGCCCCCGTGATCTTCAACGTGGTCAACAACCAGTGGGCGATCTCGACCTTCCAGGCCATCGCCGGCGGCGAAAGCGTGACCTTCGCCGCGCGCGGCGTCGGCGCCGGCATCGCCTCGCTGCGCGTGGACGGCAACGACTTCCTGGCCGTGTACGCCGCGTCCTGCTGGGCCGCCGAGCGCGCCCGCCGCAACCTCGGCCCGACCCTGATCGAATGGGTCACCTACCGCGCCGGCCCGCACTCGACCTCCGACGATCCGTCGCGCTACCGCCCCGCCGACGAGTGGACCTATTTCCCGCTCGGCGACCCGATCGGCCGCCTGCGGCGCCACCTGACGAAAAAAGGCTGGTGGTCCGACGACGAGCACGAGAAGCTGCAGGCCGAGCTGGAAGCCGAAGTGCTGGCCGCACAGAAGGAAGCCGAACAATACGGCACGCTGATCGATGGCCGCGTGCCGAGCGCCGCATCGATGTTCGAGGACGTCTACAAGGACATGCCCGAACACCTGCGCCGCCAACGCCAACAACTGGGGGTGTGACGTGATGCGAGACATTGAAAAGGACGCCGTCGGCGCCGAGGAAGCAGAGGGCGAAAAAACGACGCCGATGACCATGATCCAGGCCCTGCGTTCGGCCATGGACGTGATGATGGAACGCGACGACAACGTGGTGGTGTACGGCCAGGACGTCGGCTACTTCGGCGGCGTGTTCCGCGTCACCGACGGCCTGCAGGCCAAGTACGGCAAGCACCGCGCCTTCGATGCGCCGATTTCCGAAGGCGGCATCGTCGGCACCGCGGTCGGCATGGCCGCCTACGGCCTGCGCCCGGTGGTCGAGATCCAGTTCGCCGACTACTTCTATCCGGCCACCGACCAGATCGTTTCCGAAGCGGCGCGCCTGCGCTACCGCTCGGCCGGCGACTTCACCTCGCCGCTGACGATCCGCATGCCCTGCGGCGGCGGCATCTACGGCGGCCAGACCCACAGCCAGAGCCCGGAAGCCTTCTTCACCCACGTGTGCGGCCTGCGCACCGTGATGCCGTCCAATCCCTACGACGCGAAAGGCCTGCTGATCGCCTCGATCGAGAACGACGACCCGGTGATCTTCCTGGAACCCAAGCGCCTGTACAACGGCCCCTTCGACGGCCACCACGACCGTCCGGTGACGTCCTGGTCCAAGCACCCGCTGGGCAAGGTGCCCGAGGGCTACTACACGGTCCCGCTGGACAAGGCGGCGATCTTCCGCCCGGGCGCCGACCTCACCGTGCTGACCTACGGCACCATGGTCTGGGTATCCGAAGCCGCCGCCAACGAGACCGGCATCGACGCCGAGATCATCGACCTGCGCACCCTGTGGCCGCTCGACCTCGAGACCATCGTCGCCTCGGTCAGGAAGACCGGCCGCTGCGTCGTGGTCCATGAGGCGACCCGGACCAGCGGCTTCGGCGCCGAACTGGCCGCGCTGGTGCAGGAACACTGCTTCTACCACCTGGAAGCGCCGATCGAGCGCGTGACCGGCTGGGATACCCCCTACCCGCATGCGCAGGAATGGGCGTATTTCCCGGGACCCGACCGCGTCGGCGCGGCATTCAAACGAGCGATGGAGGCATAAAGGTGGGTATTCACGTCATCAAGATGCCCGACGTGGGCGAAGGTATTGCGGAATGCGAAGTGGTGGCCTGGCGCGTACAGCCCGGCGACACGGTCACGGAAGACCAGATCCTGGCCGACGTCATGACCGACAAGGCGACGGTCGAGATTCCGTCGCCGGTGCATGGCACGGTCGTGGCCCTGGGCGGCAAGGTCGGCGAATCGCTGCCGGTGGGCGGTGAGCTGATCCGCCTTGAAATCGAAGGGGCGGGCAACCTCAAGGCGGAGACGGCGAAGCCGGCTACTGCTGCGCCCGCCCCGGCTGCGGACGAACCGGCCGAGCTGCCGCATGGCTTCGTGCCGGAGCCGCAGCGGGTTGCGGCGGGCGCGGCCAGCGTGCAGGCGCCGGCGGCAAGCGCGCCGGCACCGGGCACATCGGGAGGCGGCGTCACCGCTGGCGGCGCCACGGCCTCGCGCTCGCGCGCCGCAGGCGGGTCTTCGGGAAATGGCGCCGCCTCGCGCGCCATTTTCCGTGATGCGAACGAAAAGCCGCTGGCTGCACCGGCCGTACGCAAGCGCGCTTGGGACATGGGCATCGAACTGCAGTACGTGGCCGGCAGCGGCCCGGCCGGGCAGATCACGCATGCCGACCTCGACGCCTACGTGTCCGGCCGCAGGCAGGGCCACGCCATGCACGGCGGCGCGGACGGGCGCTACGCCGAGCTGCACGGCGAGGAAGCGGTGCCGCTGATCGGCTTGCGCCGCAAGATCGCCGAGAAGATGCAGCTGTCCAAGCGCCAGATCCCGCACTTCACCTATGTCGAGGAAGTCGACGTCACCGAACTCGAAGCCCTGCGCGGCCAGCTGAACGCCCGCTACGGCGAGGAGCGCGGCAAGCTGACCCTGCTGCCGCTGCTGATGCGGGCCGTGGTGCTGGCGATCCGCAAGTTCCCCGAGGTCAATGCCCGCTTCGACGACCAGGCCGGCATCGTCACCCGGTACCAGCCGGTCCACCTCGGCATCGCCACCCAGACCGACGCCGGCCTGATGGTGCCCGTGATCCGCAACGCCGAGGCCCGCGATCCGTGGTCGAGCGCAAAGGAGATCCTGCGCCTGGCGGAAGCCGCGCGCACCGGCAAGGCGGCGCGCGACGAACTGTCCGGCTCGACCATCACCATCACCAGCCTCGGCCCGCTGGGCGGCATCGTCAGCACGCCGGTGATCAACCATCCGGAAGTGGCGATCGTGGGCGTGAACCGGATCCTCGATCGCCCGGTGGTGAAGAACGGAGGCCTGGTGCCGCGCAAGCTGATGAACCTGTCGTCCTCCTTCGACCACCGCGTGATCGACGGCATGGTCGCGGCAGAATTCATCCAGGCCGTCCGCGGCTACCTGGAAACCCCGGCGACCCTGTTCGTCGAATAAGAGAGGGCAATCGACAAGATGACGATGGAAACGACTTTACTCATCATCGGCGGCGGCCCGGGCGGCTACGTGGCCGCCATCCGCGCCGGCCAGCTCGGCATCAAGACCGTGCTGGTCGAAGGCGAGCAGCTGGGCGGCACCTGCCTGAACGTGGGCTGCATTCCGTCCAAGGCGCTGATCCACGCGGCCGAGGAATTCCACAAGGCCAGCCATTACGCCGCGGTAGGTGCCGATGAGTCGCCGCTGGGTATCCGCGCTTCGGCGCCGAGCATCGACATTGGCCGCACCGTGGCCTGGAAGGAAGGCATCGTGAAGCGCCTGACCGGCGGCGTCGGCGCGCTGCTGAAGAAGAATGGCGTGCAGGTGGTGCGCGGCTGGGCCAGGATCCTGGACGGCAAGACGGTCGAAGTCATGGGGGCCGAGGGCAGCAAGACCGGCGCCGCCAACGACGCCGGCGGCCAGACCACCCGCATCCGCTGCGAGCACCTGCTGCTGGCGACCGGCTCGGAGGCGGTCGAGCTGCCCTTCCTGCCCTTCGGCGGCAACGTGGTGTCGGCCACCGAAGCGCTGTCGCCGGAAACCCTGCCCGAACACCTGGTGGTGGTCGGCGCCGGCTACATCGGCCTGGAGCTGGGCACGGCCTACCGCAAGCTGGGCGCGCGCGTGACCGTGGTGGAAGCCGCCGGCCGCGTGCTGCCGGCCTACGACGACGAACTGGCCCGCCCGGTGGCGGCGCGCCTGAAGGCCCTCGGCGTGGACCTGCACCTGGAATCGAGCGTGCTGGGCCTGAGCGAAGACGGCAAGGGCGTGCGCATGAAGAACGCCGGCGGCGAGGAAGTGACGATCGCGGCCGACCGCGTGCTGGTGGCCGTCGGCCGCCGTCCGCGCACAACCGGCTTCGGGCTGGAAAGCCTGATGCTGGACATGAACGGGCGTGCGGTACGCATCGACAACCAGTGCCGCACCTCGATGCGCAACGTCTGGGCGATCGGCGACCTGACCGGCGAGCCGATGCTGGCCCACCGCGCGATGGCGCAGGGCGAGATGGTGGCCGAGATCATCGCCGGCAAGCGCCGCCATTTCATGCCGGCGGCGATTCCCGCGGTCTGCTTCACCGATCCGGAAGTGGTGGTGGTCGGCCTGACGCCGCAGGAGGCCGCGAAACAGGGCCTGGACTGCATCAGCGCCAGCTTCCCCTACGCCGCCAACGGCCGCGCCATGACCATCGAAGCCACCGACGGCTTCGTCCGCGTGGTCGCGCGCAAGGACAACCACCTGATCGTCGGCTGGCAGGCGGTCGGCAGCGCGGTGTCCGAACTCGGCACGGCTTTCGTCCAGTCGATCGAGATGGGGGCGCAGCTGGAGGACGTGGGCGGGACCATCCACGCCCACCCGACCCTGGGTGAGGCGGTGCAGGAGGCGGCGCTGCGGGCGCTGGGACATGCGCTGCATATCTGAGGGCTACGCAAATCAACTCCGTCGTTCCCGCGCAGGCGGGAACCCAAGTTTGTTAGCGCTGCGTTAGCTCAAGCAGCATCTGGACCCCGTCTTCGCGGGGACGACGGAATTCACTTGGGTCCCCGCCTGCGCGGGGACGACGAAGTGTACGCTGCTTATTTCCGGCCGAAGTGTACGCTGCTTATTTGCGGCTCCGCTGTTCACTCCGCTCCGCATCCTCCGCCGACTGCCGGCTCCCGGCATTCCCGGTGCTCAGGCTCTCGGTCCCGCCGAGCCCGGTCTGCAATTCCCCGGCTTCCTCTCCGGCATGCCCGGTATCCGAGCCGACCACATCGTCCAGCCGCGATTCCGACTGCCTGTTGCCGACGTCGCTGTGGCCCCAGTCGTTGTGCTGGTTGCCCGCGCCGCCGATGTCTTCGCCGGCTTTCGGCCGCTTCCCTTCGTTCTCTGTATTCATGGCGTCGAGTCCTTGTTGGATTGGCGGTTGCCGGGGTTGCCGCCGACCTTGTTGCCGACTCCTTCCAGGCCGGTCTCGAGCGCGTCCGGCTGGCTGGGACGGTAGCCCTCCCGTTCAGATTCGGTTCCCGGATTCAACAAATCGTCCGTCCGCGCATCCGACTGGGCGTTTCCGGCGGCCACTTCGCCCGACATGCGGCCGACGTCGCCGGTGCCGCCCGTGCCCATGGTGGCGGCCGAGCTGCTGCCGTCCTTGGTCACCTGGTCGTAGTTGCGGCCCTTGGCATCCTTGCCTTCGCTTTGCATCGACATGACCTGCTCCTTTTCCGCTAAGGTGTCAGGTCATCATAGGGCCGCGCCGCGCGCCGGGAAATAGGCAAGCGCCCGTCTGGCTTGTAGGACATGTCGGGCGCGATGTTGTGGAATAATCAAATCCATGAGCCAACAACACATCCTGGTCCTGTATGCCCATCCTGCCCCGCACCGCTCGCCGGTCAACCGCCGGCTGGCGGACGCCGCGCGCGCCACGCCCGGGGTCGTGGTGCAGGATCTGTACGACACCTACCCCGACTTCGACATCGACGCCGAGCATGAGCGGGCCCTGGTGCGCGATGCCAGCGTGCTGGTGTTCCTGCACCCGATCCGCTGGTACGGCATGCCTTCGCTGCTGAAGGAGTGGCTGGACGTGGTGCTGGTGCCGGGCTGGGCCTACGGCAAGCCGGATTCCGTCCTGCGCAGCAAGGGCTACTGGCTGGTCGCGACCACCGGCAGCGGCCCGGACGCTTACCAGCCCGGCGGCCTGCACGGTCGGCCCTTCGCCGACTTCCTGGCGCCGTTCGAGCAGACCGCGGCCTTGTGCGGAATGGACTGGATCGCGCCGCTGCTGATGCATGGCGCGGCCCAGGCCGGCGAGGCGGCGGTCGAGGCGCATGTGGCCGAATTCAGGCGCCGCCTGCAGGCCTACGCGGCGCCGCTGCATACCCCGGGGAGCTAGACCATGGAACACAGCCTGCTGACCAATGCCCTGGTCTATCTCGCCGCCGCCGTGGTCGCGGTGCCGCTGTCCAAGCGCCTCGGCATGGGCACCGTGCTGGGCTACCTGGCGGCCGGGATCCTGATCGGGCCCTACGGCCTGAAGCTGATCGGCAATGTCGAGGATGCCCTGCACTTCGCCGAGTTCGGCGTGGTGCTGCTGCTGTTCCTGATCGGCCTGGAGCTGGAGCCGGACCGGCTGTGGGCGCTGCGCCGGCCGATCTTCGGCTGGGGCGGCGCGCAGGTGGCGGCCGTCGCTGCGGCCCTGGCCGGCGCCGCGCTGCTGGCCGGCGTCGGCTGGAAGCTGGCGCTGATCGCCGGCCTCGGGCTGTCGCTGTCCTCGACCGCGATCGCCCTCGCCTCGCTGGAAGAGCGCAACCTGATGCCGACCCCGGCCGGCCAGGCGGGCTTTGCGATCCTGCTGTTCCAGGACATCGCCGCGATTCCGATGATCGCCATCGTGCCCCTGCTCGGGATGCCCGACGATGCCGGCTCGAGCGGCAACTTCTGGCTGGCCACGTTCAAGGTGGTCGGCGTGCTGGCCGGCCTGATCTTCGGCGGCCGCTACCTGGTGCGCCCGCTGCTGCAGGTCATCGCCCGCACCGACACGCGCGAGATCTTCACCGCCTTCGCCCTGCTGCTGGTGATCGCGATCGCACTGCTGATGCAGTGGATCGGGATGTCGATGGCGCTGGGGGCCTTCATGGCCGGCGTGCTGCTGGCCGATTCCGAATACCGCCACGCGCTGGAGACTGACCTCGAACCCTTCAAGGGCCTGCTGCTCGGCCTGTTCTTCATCGCAGTCGGCATGTCGGTCGACTTCGCGGTCTTCTTCGCGCGTCCGCTGCTGATCCTGGGGCTGGTGGCGGCCTTCCTGGCCATCAAGACCGGCGTGCTGTACGGGCTGTCGCGCCTGCTCGGCATCGCGCGTGGCCAGCACCTGCAGTTCGCGCTCTTGCTGTCGCAGGGCGGCGAATTCGCCTTCGTCGTGTTCGGCGCGGCGGCCACGGCGCGCGTGTTCACGGACGAGACGGCGTCGATGCTGGTGGTCGTGGTGGCGCTGTCGATGGTGGTCACGCCGCTGGTGCTGATGGCCTGGGACCGGGTCATGGCGCGCCGCGAGTGCAAGGACAACAAGCCGGACGCCGACGCGATCGAACCGAACGAAGACCACGTGATCATCGCCGGCTTCGGCCGCTTCGGCCAGATCGTGGGCCGCTTCCTGAACGCCAACGGCATCAAGCTGACGGTGCTCGACCACGACCCGGACCAGATCGAGGTGCTGCGCCGCTTCGGCTTCAAGGTGTTCTACGGCGACGCGACCCGCGCCGACCTGCTGCGCGCCGCCGGCGCCGCCCGCGCGCGCGCGCTGGTGGTGGCGATCGACGACATCGAGGACAGCCTGGCGCTGGTCGAGACGGTCCGCCGCGACTACCCCGGCCTGCAGATCTTCGCCCGCGCCCGCAACGTCACGCACTGGTACCAGCTGATGGACCGCGGCGTCTCCATGATCGAGCGCGAGACCTTCGAATCGGCCCTGCAGCTGGGCCGCACCGTGCTGACCGCGGGGCTGGGCCACAACGCCTACCGCATCCGCCAGGCCGCGCTGAAGTTCAGGCGGCTCAACATCGCCAACGTGCACGCGGTCTACCCGTACTACAAGGACCGCGAGCAGTACGTGTCGATGGCCAAGCAGGCGCGCGAGGAACTCGAGGAGATGATCGCGCGCGACCGCCGTGCCCAGGAAGGCGAGACGCGGCACGACTGGGACTGAGGACCTTCAGGCCGCCTCTTCGCGGTCGCGCGCGCCCTGCTCCGCCAGCGCCGATTCCGCGGCTTCCGGCGTCAAGGGCTTGAAGTAGAAGTAGCCCTGCACGAAATCGCTGCCCATGTCGCGCAGCAGCTGCAGTTCGGCGTCGGTCTCGACGCCTTCCGCCACCACGTCCAGTTCCAGCGCCCGCGCCAGCATCAGCACCACCTCGACGATCTGGCGCTTGTCGTCGAATCGGTCGAGCTGGCTGACGAAGGAACGGTCGATCTTCAAGGTATCGATCGGCAGGCGGCGCAGGTAGCTGAGCGAGGAATAGCCGGTGCCGAAGTCGTCCAGGCTGACGCGCACGCCCAGCGCCTTCAGTTCGGCGAAGATGCCGAGCGCGTGCTCGGCGTCCGCCATGACGGCGCTCTCGGTCAGCTCGAGCTTGAGGCTGGCCGGGGCGATCCCGGTCTCCGCCAGCACGCGCCGCACCGCCTCCACCAGTTCGCCGCCGGTGAACTGGACCGCCGACACGTTCACGCTCATGTCCAGCCGCATGTCGTGGCTCTGCTGCCACTCGCGCAGCTGGCGGCAGGCCTGTTCCAGCACCCACGAGCCGATCGGCTCGATCAGGCCGATCTCCTCGGCCACCGGGATGAATTCGTTGGGCGGCACCAGGCCATGCGTTGGATGGCGCCAGCGCAGCAGGGCTTCGAAGCCGCTGACGCGGCCGTCGCGCGGCGACACGATCGGCTGGTACTGCAGGAACAGCTGGCCCTGCGGCAGCGCGTCGCGCAGGTCCGCCTCCAGTTGCAGGCGTCGCACCGCGGCCAGCTGCATGGTCTGGTCGAACATCACCCAGCGCGCGCGGCCGGTCTGCTTGGCGTGGTACATGGCGATGTCGGCGTCGCGCAGGATGTCCTCGACGTCGGCATAGCCGCTGGCGCTGAGCGCGATGCCCACGCTGGCGGTGACGAACACGCGCTGCCCGGCCACCTCGAAGGGTTCGGCCAGGACGCCCATGATGCGCTCGGCGACCACGATCGCCCGCTCGGCGCTGCCGATGCGGTCGAGCAGGATCACGAATTCGTCGCCGCCCAGGCGCGCCACCAGGTGGTCTTCGGCGAGCGTGATGTCGCGCGCCACCATGTCGGTCTGGCGCAGGCAGGACGAGAGCCGTGCCGCGGTGCCGATGATCAGCTGGTCGCCGGACTGGTGGCCGAGTCCGTCGTTGATCGACTTGAAGCGGTCCAGGTCGACGAACAGGACCGCGAAGTGGTTGTCCGGCGCACGCTGCGCGCGCAGCAGCAGGTGCTGCAGGCGGTCCAGGAACAGCTTGCGGTTGCCGAGCTGGGTGAGCGGATCGTGCAGGGCGTCGTGCACCAGCTTGTCCTGGGCGCGGCGGCGTTCGATCACGCGCCCGAGCTGGGTGCCGATCTGGGCCATCAGGCGCAGCATCGACTCGCTCGGCGCCTGCCGCTCGACGCTGAAGAACTCGAGCACGGCGACCACTTCGGCGCCGATCATGACCGGGAAGCCGAACAGCGAGGCGAAGCCGGCGCGCACGATCTCTTCAAGGCGCGGCAGCTCGGCCAGGGTGGCGCCGCCGACGTCGACCCAGACCGGCGCGCCACTGGCCACCACCTTGCCCGGCAGTCCGCCGCCGAGCGCGAACTCGCTCTGTTCGGTGAGCGCGCGCAGCGCCTGCACCGGGCCGGCGCCCTCGCGCGCCACGCTGTCATGCCAGATGCTGGTGGAGTCGAAGCGCCGTTCGCCGTGGCGTTCGGCGATCAGCCACAGGTGGCCGAGCGGCCAGTTCGCGTAGCGGCACATGGCTTCCAGCGCCCGCTGCATCGCTTCGTTGACGCCCGATGCCTCGTTGGCGGCCACGGCGATGCTCTCCAGCAGGCCGATCTCCTGCTGGCGCTGGAACAGGTCGCGCAAGCCCCGTTCGGCGATGGCCTCGGCTTCGTGGCGGGCGGCCACTTCGCGTTTCAGGCGACGCTCGAGCCGCGCGACTTCGGCGCCGGGCGCCGGGGTGCCGGCGCCGGTCATTGCGGCAGGCTGCGGACCTGGAACATGCAGCGCTCGGCGCCGTGGTGCATGCACTGGCTCTGGCCGATGTCGAGGCGTTCGCCGAAATGGTCGGCGGCGCCGTGCATGAAACCTTCGGCCAGGGCGCACAGGCGGCGCGGCGAGTTGTAGCCGATCGCGAGCACGTCGGCAAGGCTGGTGTCGAAGTCGAACACCGGAGTCTGGGCGCCCGGATACAGCTTGCGCACTTCGGGATGGATGATGTTATTCAGGGTCAGCAGGTAGCTGCGCACGTTCTCGTGGTTCTCGAAGAAGGCGGGATAGCGCCTGGCCAGCAGCGGCATCGCCTGGCGCCCGAACCAGCGCAGCACTTCGCTTTCGGGCAGCGCCAGGGTCTCGGAGGCCACCTTTACCAGCGCGAAGATTTCGTCGTCGCCATAGCTGCCCAGCGAGGTATAGGCGCCGTCCAGGCCGGCCGCGTCCAGCAGTTGATCCCAGGCGGCGTCGCCGTAAGCCGTACTGACCACTTCTTCCAGCAGATTGAATACGATGCCCTTCATTATTGCCCTCAAAAAAAATTCAGTGATGCCATTGGGGCTCCAATCAAAGACAGATCAGCCACCTCGCGATTCCATGAATATTGCATCAAATCAACAAATATATCAAATTCTATCGTGCGCACCCTGCCTTCGCGCCGACGGAATGATGCTTTTTTGCCGATAAGCCAACGCGAAGAGGCGTCTCAGCGCGGCGCCGGCCGCTCGTCCCGGCTCGGCCCCGGCGTCACGGGCTTGCCGTCCACCCAGTCGATGCGGTCGATGCACATGTGCCGTCCGGTGCGCCCCGGATCCCAGGCGTGGTAGACGATCCAGGTCTCGCCGCCGGGCGACAGCGTGAAGGAATTGTGCCCCGGCCCCACCAGCTCGCCCGATCCGGGGGTGCGCATCAGCAGCGCCTGGTGCCCGCCTTCGGGACGGCGGTACGGGCCCTCGGGGTGTTTCGCCACCACATAGCTGACGCCGTAGTTCTCCTTTTCCCACGCTCCGCCGCTGTAGAAGCAGTAGTACAGGCCGTCGTGCACCAGCACCGCCGCGCCCTCGACCGTGTGCCAGTCGACCACCTTGCCGTACATCGGGCGCTCCTTGCGGAACACATGCCAGTCGTGGTGCGGGCGCACCACCACGCGCGGCTCTCCCGCCAGCGTCGTCATGTCGAGCAGGCGGTCGACCACGATGCCGGTGCCGATCCGCTCGTCATGCGACATCTCCAGGAAATCGACGCAGTAGAACAGCCACCACTGGCCGTCGGCGTCGCGGAACGGATGGGCGTCGATCGAGAACGGCTGGTCCGGCACCAGCACCTTGCCCGCGTCGAGGAAGGGCCCGGCCGGATGCTCGGCCACGGCCACCCGCAGCTTGTGGTCGGTGCCCTCGGGCGCCTTGCCGGCCGAGTAGTACAGATAAAAGCGGCCGCCGTGGCTGGCCACTTCCGGCGCCCAGAATTGCCAGCCCTGCTCCGGCTCCATGCCCGGCGCCGGCAGCAGGGCATGGCCGAGCGCCTTCCAGCTCACCAGGTCGGTCGAGCGCAGCACCGGGACCTGGCGGCCGTCGGCGGCGCCGGGCGCGGTGCCGTAGGCGTAGTAGGCGCCGTCGTGCCGCAGCACGAAGGGATCGGCGAAGGGGTCCGGATGGACCGGATTACGGTAAGTGTTCATCAGTTCCGCAGCTGGCCGGGTGGTCGCGGATGACGCCCGGTCCGTGCATCATGCGCCGATTCCGGCCCCGCCTCAATAGGCCGCGGCCATGCGTGCGCGGCGTTCGCGCGCCGGCATGGCCGCGCCGTCCGCGCCGAACAGGCAGGCATGGCCGGGGTCGAAGGCCAGCAGCACCGGGCTGCCCAGCGCCGGCAGCGCCTGCCCGCCGCCGCACTTGACGGCCACCATCTCCGGCGCGCCCTCGACCTGCACGTAGGCCAGCATGACGTCGCCCAGGTATTCGACCAGGCTCACCGTGCCCGGGATGCCGGGGCCGTCGGCGCCCTCCGCGTCCAGCATGCGCAGGTGTTCGGGCCGCACGCCCAGCGTGACCCTGGCCCCGACCGCGGCGTCGCCGGCGTCGGCCGCGACCTCGACAAGCGCGCCGCATACCAGGCGCACGGTGGCGATCGCGCCCTCCTCGCCCACCAGACTGGCTTCCAGGAAGTTCATGCGCGGCGAGCCCAGGAAGCCCGCCACGAACAGGTTCGCCGGCCGCTGGTACAGCTCGAACGGCGTGCCCGCCTGTTCGATGCGCCCGCCATTGAACACCACGATCTTCTGGCCCAGGGTCATGGCCTCGACCTGGTCGTGGGTCACGTAGATCATGGTGGCCCCCAGCTCCCGGTGCAGGCGGGCCAGTTCGACCCGGGTCTGGGCGCGCAGGGCCGCGTCGAGGTTGGACAGCGGTTCGTCGAACAGGAACACCGCCGGCTTGCGCACGATGGCGCGGCCAATCGCCACGCGCTGGCGCTGGCCGCCGGACAGGGCCTTCGGCTTGCGGTCGAGCAGGTGCGGGATCTGCAGGATCTCGGCGGCGCGCTGCACCCGCTCCCTGATCTCGGCCTTCGGCACCCTGGCCAGCTTCAGCGCGAAGCCCATGTTCTCGGCCACCGTCATGTGCGGATACAGCGCATAGCTCTGGAACACCATGGCGATGCCGCGCCGCGCCGGATCGACGCCGAGGCTGGGCACGCCGCCGATCTCGAGCTCGCCCTCCGTCACGTCCTCCAGTCCGGCGATGATGCGCAGCAGGGTCGACTTGCCGCAGCCGGACGGCCCGACGAAGACCACCAGCTCGCCGTCACCGATTTCCAGGTCGATGCCCTGGATGACGGGATTGTCCCCGTAGTCCTTCCTGACGCCGCGCAGACTTACCGATGCCATACCCGCTCCTTGTTCTTTGAACTTATCCCTTGAGCCCGCTCGCCGCGAGGAAGCCTTGCGTGACCCGGCGCTGGAAGGCGATGTAGGCCAGCGCCACCGGCAGCGCGCCCAGCAGCGCCGCCGCCATCAGCTGGGCGTAGCGCACCCCGAAGGCGTCGTAGGTCTGGGTCAGCCCCAGCGGAATCGTCATCATGTCGGTCGAGGTGACGATGATGAAGGGCCACAGGAAGTTGTTCCAGGCCGCGATGAAGGTCACGATCGCCATCGCCCACACGATGTTCCCCGAGATCGGCAGGTACACGCTCCACAATACCCGCAGCGGGCCGGCGCCGTCCATCAGCGCGGCTTCGCGGAAGTCGGCCGGGATCCCGTCGAAGAACCGCTTGAACACGTAGATCGCCACCGGCGACACCACCTGCGGCAGCACGATGCCGGCATAGGTGTTGATCAGGCCGAGCTGGTTCATGGTGCGGAACAGCGGCACCAGCAGCGCCTCGAAAGGCAGCAGGAACGCCAGCATGGCGGCGCCGAACAGGATGGTCCGGCCACGGAAACGCAGCTGGGAAAAGGCGTAGGCCGCCATCAGGCTGGTCGCCAGCGTCAGCACGGTCACCAGCAGGGCCACCAGGAAGCTGTTGAACAGCCAGCGCGGCACATTGCCGGCGGCCAGGGTCCTGGCGAAGGCGTCCAGGGTCCAGTGCCGGGGCAGCCAGTGGAACTCGCTCGACACGGTGTCGAGTTCCGGCCGCAGCGCGGTGGAGAGCGCCCACAGCAGCGGCGCCGCCCACAGCGCCGCCAGCAGCACGGCGGCGGCGACGCCGATGAGGGTCCAGCCCAGGTTCGCCCTGGCCTTCATGCAGACCTCCCGGCCAGCGATCCGGCGATCCAGGCCTGCAGCAGCGACAGCAGGATCACGATGAGTACGAAAGCCATGGCGATCGCGGCCGCGTAGCCGGCGTCGCTCTGGGTGAACGCAGTCTCATACATGTAGTGCAGCGTCACGCGGGTCGTGTTGAACGGTCCGCCGGCAGTCAGGATATAGGTCTGGCCGAACACCTTCAGCGAGGCGATGACCTGCAGGACGAGGGCCGTGGCCGCGACCGGGCGCAGCGCCGGCCAGGTGATCGAGCGGAACAGCGCGAAGCCGCGCGCCCCGTCCAGCGCCGCCGCCTCGTACAGGTCGGCCGGGATATTCCGCAGGCCGGCCAGGAACAGCAGCATGTTGAAGCCGACCGTCCACCAGACGGTGCCGATCGCGACCGCCGGCAGCGCCCAGTGCGGGTCCGCCAGCCAGGGCCGCTGGCTGCCGAGGATGTGGTTGATCACCCCGGAGGAAGGCTGCAGCATCCAGTCGGCAATCAGGGTCATCACCGAGACCGGCAGCACGAAGGGAAGGAAGAACACGCCCTGCAGCCAGGCCCGGGCCTTGACGAAACGGTCGACCAGCAGCGCCATGACGAGCCCGAGCGCCGTCAGCGGCACCACGGTCAGCAGCGCGAAATAGAAGGTGTTCAGCACCGAGTCCCAGAACGCGGGATCGGCCGCCAGGGTCGCGTAGTTGGCCAGTCCGACGAAGGCATTGGTGCGGGTCAGGCTGCTCTCGGTCAGGCTCATCCAGAAGGTGACGCCGGCCGGAGCCAGGAAAAACAGCAGGAACGCGATCACGAAGGGCGCCAGCAGCAGTGTCGCCGGCAAGCCTTGGCGCCGTGCGCCGCGCAGGATGGGATCGTCGGGTTGCATTCGCCTCCCTGGTTCAGTAGCGCGGCGGGCGCTTGCGGATCAGGCGCGCGCCCTCGGTCTCGAAGCGCCTGATCGCCTGCGCCGGGGTCATATAGCCGTACAGGGCCGCCGGCAGGAATTTCGACGCGATCGCCTCCAGCGGACCGGCCGCGCCCATGGTCCAGCCGTCCGGATCGTAGACCACGTTGCGGGCAGCCTGCGCATACTGGGCGTTGGGTTGCAGCGCCAGCGCCTCGGGCGACTCCGCCGCGGAGCGGTAGGCCGGGATGTGGCCGCCCTCGGCCCAGCCCATCGCGTGGTGGCTGACGTAGGCGACGAAGCGCAGCGCCGCCCTGACCCTGGCCTGCGATGCCGGACTGCCGGCGTCCGCGGCGTTGCTGGAAGGGATGGCGAAGGCATGCGAATCGGCCCAGGCGCTGGCGTTGGCGTACATCTTCGGCAGCGGCACGATGCCGTAGTCGAAGCCGAGCGTGCCGGCCTTCGAGGCCCGCACCAGTTCCGGCACTTCCCACACGCCGTTCAGCATGAAGGCGGCGCTGCCGCCCATGAACTGGCTGGTCGAGGCCGGGTAGTCGAGCCCGGCTTGGGCATAGCCATTGCGGAACCAGTCGCTGATGCGGGCCAGCGTGGCTTCGCCGGCCGGGCCGTAGCTGTACTGGCCGTCGCGCACGATGGCGATGTCCTGCTGGGCCAGCATCGACAGCCACAGGCGCCAGATCGCGAACGAGCTCTGGCTGCTCTCCATGGTCAGGCCGCGCCGGCCGGTCCGTTCGGTGGCGACGCGGAAGGCCTCGGTGAGCGCCTCCACGCCTTCGATCGGTGTCAGGCTGCCGGCATCGTCCAGCAGGCCGGCCTGGCCGGCGAGCTGCTTGTTGTAGTACAGGACCAGCGGGTGCACGTCGAGCGGGACCGCCCAGGTCTTCCCTTCGTAGCGCGCCTTGTCCCACTGGCGAGGCAGGAAGTCGCTGCCCGCCAGGCCGACCTGGGCCAGCTCGGCATCGGAGATCGGACGCAGCACGCCGCCGCCCGCCAGGTTGACCAGGCGCGACAGGTGAATCGTCGCCAGGTCCGGCCCGGCCCCGACCACCGTGGAGGTGATCAGTTTCGTATAGAACGGCTCGCCCCATTTCAGGGTCGTGCTCACCACGCGCACCTCGTGCTGGCTGGCGTTGAAGTCGTCGACCAGCGCCCGCATGCGCGCGCCGTCGCCCCCGCTCAGCAGGGTCCACATCCTGACTTCGATCTGCGCCCACGCGGGCGCCGGCCCGAAGACCAGCGTCACCAGCAGCGCGGCGGCGGCGAGGTGATGTCCTCGTCTTGCCACGGCGTCCCCATCTTCGTTGAGTTATTCCCGAGCGGAGCGCCGTTGCAGGATGATCCAGGTCCGGGTCAGGCCACCTTGCGCCGCGCGCGCGCGCCTGCGCCGCCACGGCCGCGGCGTTCGAATCCGCCTGCCCCGGCCGGCGGATTCACCGGCGGTTCATCCGGCCGCTCGCCCGGATAGCTTATCACTTCCGCAACTTCTCCGACACGCGTCCATTCTATCGGGAAATCTGGGCCGCGCCGCGCGAGCCAGCGTTTCGCATGGCCGAGGGGGTCAAGGTGCCAGTCGTGCAGGTGGGCGTCCGGGCCGCGGGTGGCCACCGCCAGCGCTTCCACCGGCGCCTTCGGTATGCGGTCTTCGTTGAGCAGGCCGTTCTTTTCGAGGAAGGTGTCGGCCAGCTGGGTATAGCAGAAGCCGGACAGCGGGCGGCAGGCGTGGATGGCCGCCATCAGCTGCTGGTAGCGCGCCAGCAGTTCCTTGCCGTCCTTCGCCACCGAATAGCCCCAGCCCTGCTCCTCGCCCGGCTTCATGACGGCGATGCCGCCGAACTCGGACAGGAACAGCGGCTTGCCGACCCCGCTGAAGCCGTCGATCAGCAGGCGGCGCCGGTCCGGCTGCACGTGCTGCAGGGTGTAGGCGACGGCGTCGCGGCTGCCGTAGCGCTCGAGCAGGATCTTGGGGTCCTGCTCGTAGTCGTGCACGCAGACCAGGTCGCCGCACGGCATCTCCCAGCCGTCGTTGCCGACCACCGGGCGCGTGCCGTCCAGCGCGCGGGTCATGTGGTACAGGGCGCGCACGAAGTCGACCTGGCGGCGGTCGTTCATCAGCTCGGGCACGCCCCAGGATTCGTTGGTCGGCACCCAGGCCACGATGCAGGGATGCGAGATGTCGCGCTCGACCAGCTCCTTCCACTCTTCCATCACGCCGTGCACGGTGGCGCTGGAGAAGCCGTAGGCCGAGGGCATCTCGCCCCACACGCACAGGCCCAGCACGTCGCACCAGTAGAGCCAGCGCGGGTCCTCGGACTTCTGGTGCTTGCGCACGCCGTTGAAGCCGAGCCGCTTGATGAGCAGAACGTCGTGGCGCAGCTGGTCGCTGGACGCCACCATCAGGCTGTCCGGCCAGTAGCCCTGGTCGAGCACCATGCGCAGGTAGTAGGGCCGGCTGTTCAGGATGAAGCGGTCGCCCTCGACCCCGACCGTGCGCAGCGCCGTGTAGCTCTGCACGCTGTCGATCAGGTTGCCGTCGCTGCTCCTGATCTCGATCTCGGCGTCGATCAGCTGCGGGCTTTCGGGACTCCACATCCAGAGGCCGCGGGCGTCGTCGATGCCGGGGTCGGGCAGCTGGAAGATGCGCGACAGGCGCGGCCCGGTCAGCAGGCAGCGGTCGGCCACCAGCAACCGGTCGCCGAGGCGCAAGGTGACGTTGGCGATCCCGCCGTCGGGCACGTGGGCGATGTCGGCATCGAGCCGGATCTGCCAGGAGGCGACGTCGGCGGTCCAGCGCAGCTGGCTGACGTGGGCGCGCGGCACCTTCTCGATCCAGACCGTGCGCCAGATGCCGCTGCTGCGCGGATACCAGATCTTGTGCGGCTCGGGCTCCCAGTCCATCTTGCCGCGCGCCTTGTGCATGTCCTGCGGGTCGTCCTCGGCCTGCACCACCACCTCGAGCAGCGAACCGTCGAGGTGGCGGCTGACGTCGATCGAGAACGGGCTGTGGCCGCCGCGGTGCTCGACCGCGAAGCGGCCGTTGACCCAGACCCGGGCCCGGTAGTTGACGGCGCCGAAGTGCAGCATCAGGCGTTCTTCGCGCGATGGCGCCATCGACGGATCGAGCTGGATCTGGCGCTTGTACCAGACGCGCCGCCGGTAGCCGCGGTCGTGCACGCCGCTGGCGCGCGCTTCGGGCGGATACGGGACGACGATGGTGCGGTCCCAGGTGACCTCGGACGGATCGGCGCATGCCGCCAGATCGTCGAGCATGGCTTGCCATGGGCCATCCAGGCTGCGCCAGGCGGCGCGCCGCAGTTGGGGGCGGGGGTATTCCACGGTATGCTCCTTGTCCTTCTTATGAAGCCTATTTAATGACCCGCCGTCCACGAAAGCAAGCGCTTTCACGCACCGTTACAAACGGTTTCGCGCCCTGTATTTTTATGGCGACAGGCTGCTGACGGCGACCCGGACGAAGCTGGCGCGCCGTCCCGCGCCACCCAGCGCGACGGGCCCCGGCCGGGCGCCGGCGGCGGGCCCGTGGGTCAAGGCGCCCGCCGCCGGCCCAGGTGCGTCCGTCCTGGCCCGAATATGCCGTATAACGTTCCAGGCCCCCCTCCCGGTGGACAGCGCGGCGCGGCCAGGCGGCGGCGCCCGGCGTGCCGGCCACCGGCCGACGCTGCGCGGGAGCGCCGCGGATGTGAGCGGCGGCCGATCCACGATTCCCTACTCTGGTATCATGACGGCCTTTACCCCAGCCGTCCCCACGACGATGCAGACCAGGATTTCACGCCGTTTCCGCTCGCGCTGCCTTTGCCCCGTGCTCGCCTGCCTGCTGGCCGGCGCCGCGGCGGCCGCCGCGGCCGCGGACGCGGAGCTGAAGCCCTGGCCCGCGAAGCAGGCCACGCCCGCCCTGCGCCTGTCCGGCCTGGACGGCAAGGCCTGGGACCTGGCCCAGCTGCGCGGCAAGGTGGTGGTGGTGAATTTCTGGGCCAGCTGGTGCGCGCCCTGCGTGGAGGAGCTGCCGGTCCTGAACGCCCTCGCGCGCCAGGATCCGGCCAGGGTGGCCGTGGTCGGCGTGAACTACAAGGAACCGCTCGAAAGCATCGAACGCTTCGCCGGCGCCCGTCCGTTCGCCTACCCCGTGCTGCGCGACCGCTCCGGCGACATGTTCAAGGCCTGGACCGCCGGCGTGATGCCGACCACCATCCTGGTCGACCGCCAGGGCCGGGCGCGCTGGCGCAGCGTGGGCGAGATCGGCGCCGGCGATACGCGCCTGAAGGCCGCGATCGACGCCCTGCTGGCCGAATGACACGAAGAACGCAACAAGAACGACATCCACACAGGAAGACCGACCATGGACGACACCAAACCCTCGAGCCGCCGCGCCCTCCTCAAGGCTGCCACCGGCGCACTGCTGGCCGGCGCACTGCCGCGCATGGCGCTGGCCGATGGCGCCGCTGCGGCGCAACAGGAGCAGGAACGCCATTTCGACCCGCGCCCGGGCGAGTGGAAGAGCTACGAGGTGGTGACCCGCGTGCACCTGCAGCGCGCGTCCGGCCCGTCGACCGTCTGGATTCCCCTGCCGGCGGTGGACACCGACTGGCAGCGCACGCTGTCGAACAACTGGTCGGGCAATGCGACTTCGATGCGCGTCGGCGCCGATCCGCATTATGGCGCGCGCTTCCTGGTGGCCGAATTCGACGGCAGCGCTCCGCCGGTGCTGGAAGTCGTCTCGCGCGTGCAGACCCGCGACCGCGCGGCGAACTGGAAAACCCGCACGACCGGCGGAGAGTCCGCTGAAGACCTGCGCCTGTGGCTGCAGCCGACCGACCTGATGCCGCTGGACGGCATCGTGAAAAAGACCGCGCTGCAGATCACCTCGGGCGCGCGCACCGATGAAGAGAAAGCCCAGCGCATCTACGACTGGATCGTGCTGAACACCTTCCGCGAGCCGAAGGTGAAAGGCTGCGGCACCGGCGATATCAAGACCATGCTGGAGACCGGCAACTTCGGCGGCAAATGCGCCGACCTGAACGGCCTGTTCGTGGGCCTGTGCCGTGCCGCCGGCGTACCGGCGCGCGACGTCTACGGCATCCGCATCGCCCCCAGCGCCTTCGGCTACCGCGAACTGGGCGGCAAGCCGGCCGCCCTGCAGGGCGCCCAGCACTGCCGCGCCGAGGTCTACCTGAAGCGGCACGGCTGGGTGGCGATGGACCCGGCCGATGTCGCCAAGGTGATGCGCCAGGAAACCCCGAACTGGATCAAGGACCCCGACCACCCGCTGGTCGCGCCGGTCAAGCAGGCCCTGTTCGGCGGCTGGGAAGGCAACTGGATGGGCTACAACTTCGCCCACGACGTGCGCCTGCCCGGCTCCCGGGCCGGCAAGGTCGGCTTCCTGATGTATCCGCAGGCGGAAAACCGCGGCGAGGCCTACGACGCGCTGGCGCCGGACAGCTTCGCGTACACGATCACGGCGCGCGCCATCTGAGGCTGGGCTGACGATGAACCAACCCCCGGAGCGCAAGGCGGGCGGCCTGCTCGCCTTTGCCGTATTCGCATCGATCCTGGCCTCGACCTGCTGCGTGCTGCCGCTGGTCCTGGTGCTGGTCGGGATCACGGGCGCCTGGATGGTGCACCTGACGGCGCTGAAGCCGCTGACGCCCTGGGCCATCGCCCTCACCGCCGGCGCGCTCGGCTGGGCCGGCTGGCTGCTGTTCCGCCCGGCCGCCAGCTGCGCGGTCGGCGACCAGGACTGCGCCACCACCCGCCCCGCCATGCGCAGGCTGTTCATCGGCTGCGCCGTGTTCATCGCCCTGCTGCTCGGCTTCCCGCTGATCGCTCCTTTGTTCTATTGAGACCACGACCATGAAAACGCTGAAGACCCTCGCCCTGATCGCCACGCTGGGCGCCGCGCCGTTCGCGCTGGCCAAGCCGCAGACCGTCAAGCTGAACGTGCCGACCATGGACTGCGCCACCTGCCCGATCACGATCAAGGCGGCCCTCGTCAAGGTGCCGGGCGTGTCGAAGGTACAGGTCAGCTACGAGAAGCGCGAAGCGGTCGTCGTCTACGATGACGCCCAGGCCAGCGTGGCCGACCTCAAGAAAGCGACCGAAGAAGTCGGCTATCCCTCGATGCTGAAGGCGGCGCGCTGATGCCAAACAGTTACGTCGGGAAAGAACTGTTCCCGCCGTAACTGTTTGGAACAATTTCGTTACGTGCGCGGCTGTATGCAGGATTACGATTCCTGCATGAACTTTACGTTTTCATCACCAACTGCCGGTGCCTGCGCGGTCAAGCTGTGGGCAAGCGGACGCTACGGATTCTCGCTGCCGAAGAAGGTCGACATCGTGGGTCCGGACGGCGATACCGCCACCTTCCTTTACTACAACCGCAAAGTCAGGCTTACCGCCGAGCTCAGCAACCGCGCCATCGTCAAGATCGCGATCGCGCAGTTCCTCGCCGGCGCCGGGCGCGATGGCGAACCGGTCGAGATCGACCATGCCGCCGCGCCCTACGAAGGAGAGCTCACCCCGGTGCGCTCGTCGACGCCGCGCGCGCCGCTGCGGGTCCGGCCGGGCAAGCTGCACGCCCGCATGCGGCCGGAATCGCCCGGCGGGCTGCCCTGAAGACCAGCAACGAGGACGAGACCACCATGCGCATCCAGTACACACCCGGACAGCTCCGCATGCTCATCCAGCGCGCGGAAACCCAGTTCGAACACACCATCACGCAATCGCTGGCCGCCGACCCCACCGGCAGGCACATCGTGCGTACGGCCCACGCGGCGGTGCACGAAACGGTCGTCAGCCTGATCAAGCTGTTCCGCGACCAGATTCCCGGCGCGGCCGAGGTGGCGACCCGGCTCGCGCGCATGTATGCCAAGGGCGCGGATGCCGATGCCGGCGTGCCGACCCTCGACTGCCTGCGCGCCATCGCCCAGGTGACGCGCGAGGCGCGCGAACGCTACCTGCCGGCCCCGCTCGAACACTTGTGACTGGCAGTCATCAATCCCGGGCCGGCATCAGCCTCGGCTGGACATTGCGCAGCGTGACCAGCGCCCTGTACTCGGTCTTGTCGAGCACGAACTCCAGCCGCGCCTGCGGCGGATAGCTGGTCTTGATCAGCATGCTGGATGCCATTTTGGCGTCGAAGGCGGTGCGCACCCAGCCCGCCAGCGCCTGCGGCTTCTGCTCGGGCGCTTCGCGCAGGATGCGGGTGATGGCGCGGTAGTGAGCCGGGTTGTCGCGCTGGACCCGGGCCAGCGCGCCGGGCGCGTCGAGGTCGACGTGGCGGCTGGGGCCGAACCCGGCGTGGGCGGAAAAGGCGGCGCTGGCGAACAGCGCGGCGAGCATCCATTTCATGATGCACCTCCTGGTTTCACCTGCCTAGTCTACTCCCGCCGTGGGGTCAGGCCGCGCCCAGATGCTCGTACAGGATCAGGCCGCCAATCGCGATCAGCACCAGCCCGCCGATCAGTTCCGCGCGCTTGCCGACCAGGTGGCCCAATCCCCGGCCCAGCATCACGCCGAGCGTGACCATCGTGAACGTCGCCAGCCCGATTGCGCCGGCCGTGGCGACGATGCTGGCGTCGATGAAGGCCAGGCTGGCGCCCACCACCATGGCGTCGATGCTGGTCGCAAAGCCGGTGATCGCCAGCAGCCAGAAGGAATGGCTGCTCGGCTTTTCGTCTTCTTCGTCGTCCGCGGCCAGGCTGGCGTGGATCATGCGCAGGCCCAGCGCGCCCAGCAGGGTGAAGGCGATCCAGTGGTCCCAGGCTTCGACATACGGCGCCGCGACCTTGCCCAGGGCCCAGCCCGCAAGCGGGGTCAGGCCCTCGATCACGCCGAAGATGAGGCCGGTGCGCAGGGCTTCCTTGAGCTGGGGACGGTGCAGGGCTGCGCCCTTGCCGATGGCGACGGCGAAGGCGTCGGTGGACATCGCAAGCGCGATGGCTAGCGTGGCGGCTACATTCATGATTTCTCGCTGGCCGGGCAAAGACGAAGGCAGGCCGCGCGGCCCGGTCGAAGCGCGCGGCATGCCAAAGGTCTTGCCAACCGAGACGGCTGCCCGTACCACGTCGCCAGGGCGGCGACGAGTATGTTGATACGGGAACTTCCGGGAAACGGAAGCAGGCTACTCCCCAATGGGTGGCGCTATCTTACCGCATGAGCGCGCCGCTGGGAAGTTCCGTCAGGAACTACGGTGCAGGCTGGCGTACTTGATGCCGAAGTAGCAGATGAAGGCATAGCAGGCGGCCGGCACGAAGAACGAGGGCTGCACGCCGATCGCATCCGCGACAAAGCCCTGCACGAAAGGCACGATGGCGCCGCCGACGATGGCCATGCACAGGATGCCGGAGCCCTGGCCGGTGTGGCGGCCCAGGCCATGCAGGGCCAGGCTGAAGATGGTCGGGAACATGATCGAGTTGCACAGGCCGACCGCCAGGATCGCCCACATCGCCAGCGCGCCCTTGCCGAAGATGGCGGCCAGCACCAGCGCGATGGCGGCCAGCGCATTGAAGGCCAGGCTCTTGCCGGGACTGACGTAGCGCATCGCGGCAAAGCCGATGAAGCGGCCGACCAGGGCGCCGCCCCAGTACAGGCTGACGTAGCTGGCCGCGCTGGATGCGGGCAGGCCCGCGACCTGGCGCTCGCCCAGGAAGTTGATCAGGAAGCTGCCGATGCTGACCTCGCCGCCCACGTACAGGAAGATCGCGACCGCGCCCAGCACCAGGTGGCGGTAGGCCAGCGCCGAGGCCTTGCCCTCTGCCGCCGCCGTGCTGTCGTCGCCATGCGAGATCTTCGGCAGGCGCGCCAGCGCGAACAGGACGGCCAGGATCGCCAGCGCCGCCGCCAGCGCCAGGTAGGGCCCCTGCACGCTGGCCGCCTCGTGGGCGCGGTAGGCCGCCAGTTCGGTGGCGTTCATCGCCGCCATCCGGTCCGCGCCCACCGCCGCGGCGGACAGGATCAGCATGCCGCCGACCGCCGGCGCGACCGTGGTGCCGAGCGAATTGAAGGCCTGCGTGAGGGTGAGGCGGCTGGAGGCGGTGCTGGCCGGACCGAGCACGGTCACGTACGGATTCGCCGCCACCTGCAGCACGGTGATGCCGCTTGCCAGCACGAAGAAGGCGAACAGGAACAGGCCATAGCCGCTCTTCGAGGCGGGATAGAACAGCGCGCAGCCGAGCGCCGCGATCAGGAGGCCGGTCACGGCGCCCTTCTGGTAGCCCAGCCGGCGGATCAGCGCCCCGGCCGGCACCGAGACGATGAAGTAGGCGCCGAAGAAGCAGAACTGCACCAGCATCGCCTGCACATAGCTCAGCGTGTAGATGGCCTTCAGGTGCGGGATCAGGACGTCGTTCAGCGACGTCAGCAGGCCCCACATGAAGAACAGGATGGTGACGATCACCAGCGGGCCGGCGTTGTTGCCGGCGTCGTTGCCGGCGCTGGTGCCGGCCTGCGCGGCCGGCGCCAGCGCCGGGTTGGGTGCGGAATGTGCCATGGAAATCTCCTCGTATTCGTTGGCGTTATGGGTGTGCTTGGTTGAATGCGGCGCCCTTCAGGAAGGAGCGGTACCAGTGCGCGCTGTCCTTCAGGCGCCGTTGCTGCGTGGCGTAATCGACGTGGACCAGGCCGAAGCGCTTCCGGTAGCCCTCGGCCCATTCGAAGTTGTCGACCAGGCTCCAGGCGAAATAGCCCTGCACCGGCACGCCGTCCCCGAGCGCGTCGCGCAAGGCGCCCAGGTGGCGCATCAGGTAGTGCCTGCGCTGCGTGTCCTCGATGCGGCCGTCGGCGCCGACCGTGTCGTCGTAGCAGGAGCCGTTCTCGGTCACGTAGATCGGCCCCGGGCGGTAGTCGCGCTCGACCCGCGCCAGCAATTCGGCCAGCCCCCGGGGCTCGACCTCCCAGCCCATCGCGGTGATCTCGTCCCCGCGCGGCGGCAGGATGCGCGCATCCAGCGGCGCGTGGCCCGGCGCGTCGGCGACGGTCTCGGGGAAGTAATAGTTCACGCCGAGGAAATCGGTCGGCACGGCGATCGCCTCGAGGTCGCCCGGCAGTACTATCGGGGCCTGGTCGCCGACCAGCGCCAGCGTCTGCTCCGGATAGCCGCGGCCGTACAGCGGATCGAGGAACCAGCGGTAGCGCAGGCCATCGTGGCGTTCCATCGCCGCGATGTCGCGGGCGCTGCCGCTGGCCGGCCGCAGGGGATGCAGGCTGAGCGAGATGCCGACCTTCGCGCCGGGAACGTTGGCGCGGATCGCCGGAACCGCCTTGCCGTGCGAGAGCAGCACGTGGTGGCTGACCTGCAGCGCGGTCCTGAAGTCCGTCAGGCCGGGCGCGTGGCAGCCTTCGAAATTGCCGAGGATGGCCGTGCACCACGGCTCGTTATGCGTGATCCAGTGCTTGACGCGGTCGCCGACCTTGCGGGTCATGGCGTCGGCCAGCTCGACGAAGGCGTCGACGGTGGCGCGTTCGTTCCAGCCGCCGCGGTCCTGCAGGTACTGCGGCAGGTCCCAGTGGTAGAGCGTGGCCCAGGGCTGCAGGCCGCGCTCGAGCATGCCGTCGACCAGGCGCGCATAGAAATCCAGGCCCTTCGGGTTCGGCCTGGCGCCGGCTTCCGAAAAGATGCGCGGCCAGGCGATCGAGAAGCGGTAGGCGTTCAGGCCCAGCGCGCGGGCGATGTCCAGGTCTTCCGGCCAGCGGTGGTAATGGTCGCAGGCGACCTCTCCGCTCGAGCCGTCGCGGATCCGGCCCGGTGTGGCGGCGAAGCGGTCCCAGATCGATTCGACGCGCCCGTCTTCGCGTGCGGCCCCCTCGATCTGGTAGGACGAGGTGGCGCAGCCCCACAAAAAGCCAGGCGGGAAATCGGCGCGCTGCGGCGCCTGCGGTTCGGTGCGGGAACGGGTACTCATGGTGCGGTGTCGGTCAGTGATGCGTGAATTTGTATGGAAAGCTTTCCAGCAACGGTTCGAAAAAAAGCGCCGGCGCCGGCGCGGAGGAACCGCCCTTCATGCGGCCTTGCGCGCGCCGGCCGCCCTGGCGAGCGAGGCGCGCAGGGTCACGCTGGCCGGGAAGTTGCGGGTCACCGGACGCTTCATGTCGTAGCACAGGTTGAGCAGCGCATTGATGCCGTTCTGGGTCATCTCGCGCCAGGGCATGTGCACCGAGGTCAGGCCCGGCGCCGAGAAGGCGGCGCTGGGCGTGTCGTCGTAGCCGATCACCGACAGGTCGTGCGGCACGCGCAGGCCGGCCTCCTGGAAGCAGGACAGCGCGCCGACCGCCATCTCGTCGTTGGCGCAGAACAGCGCCGTGCACGGGTAGCCCGAATCGAGCAGCTCCTTCGCCGCGGCCCAGCCGCCGGCCGGAGAAAAGTCGCTCTCGACACGCCAGAGCGTGTCCGGGCCGATGCCGTTCGCGCGCAGCTCGGCGGTAAAACCTTCGATGCGCGCCACGTTGTCGGCCGCGCTGCGCGGACCTTCGATCACGGCGATCCGGCGGTGCTCGTGGTCGAGCAGCGCGCGCGCCGCCAGCCGTCCGCCCAGCGCGTGGTCGACCGTGAAGCACTGCCCGGCGATGCTGTCGAGGCGATGGTTGAGCGCCACCAGCCGGCCCGCCTTCGGGCCCAGCGCGGCCAGATCCTCGTCCTGCAGTGCGCCGGTCATCGCGATCAGGCCGTCGCAGCCGCGCGCGACCAGGAACTCGATGCCTTCGAGCGCCTGGCGCCGCTCGTCGCCGAGCCCGACCCCGAAGGCCAGCACCATGTGCAGGCCGGCGGCGCGCAGCTCGGTGTCGATGATCTGCAGGATCGGCGTGTAGAAAGTCCCGCTCAGCACCGGAATGTAGACCCCGATCATGCGGCTGGAACCCGACAGCAGCGCGCGCGCCGCATGCGAAGGCCGGAAGCCCAGCTCGTCGATCGCCTGCCTGACTTTCGCCAGGGTCGCCGGCGACACCGAGCCTTTGCCGCTGATCACGCGCGAAGCGGTGCCCAGTCCGACGCCGGCAAGTTTCGCTACATCCTTGATGGTGGGCACAGGCCTCTCCTTGGTGACGGTTGGCGCATCACAGGCGGGCGCCCGACGCGGGATCGAACAGCGACACCCGGTTCGCATCCAGCGCGAACCGGACTTCCTGGCCCGGCGCGAAGGCGCCGTCGCCGTGCACCAGCGAGGAAAGGAGGTGCTCGCCGCAGCGGATCCACACGACCACGTGGTTGCCCATCGGCTCGACCAGCGACACCGTTCCCGCCAGCGCGCCGTCCGCACGGATCGCCACGTGCTCGGGACGCACGCCGAGCACGGCGGCGCGGTCCGCGATCGCCGCCGCGCAGCAGCCGGCGCCCGGCTGGACGGCCAGCCCGCCGGCGGTGAAGCGCCCTGCCCCGTCGAGCCGGCCGTCGACGAAGGCCATCGCGGGCGCGCCCAGGAAGCCGGCGACGAAGCGGTTGGCCGGGCGCTCGTAGACTTCCAGCGGCGTGCCGACCTGCTGCACCTGGCCTGCCTGCAGCACCACGATGCGCGAGGCCAGGGTCATCGCCTCAACCTGGTCGTGGGTCACGTAGATCATGGTCGAGCCGAGCTGCTGGTGCAGCAGCTTCAGTTCGCGGCGCAGCTCGGCGCGCAGTTTGGCGTCGAGGTTGGACAGCGGCTCGTCGAACAGGAAGACCTGGGCCTGGCGCACCAGCGCACGACCGATCGCCACCCGCTGGCGCTGGCCGCCGGAGAGCTGCGACGGCTTGCGGCCGAGCAGTGCGTCGAGCTGCAGCATCCCGGCCGCATGCGCCACGCGGCGCCTGATCTCGGCCTTCGGCGTGCCGGCGATGCGCAGGCCGAAGGACATATTGTCTTCCACGCTCATGGTCGGGTACAGCGCATACGACTGGAACACCATGCCGATCCCGCGCTCGCTGGGGTCGGCGTCCGTCATGTCGCGCCCGCCGATCTCGATCGTGCCCGAGTCGGCGTCGACCAGGCCGGCGATGCTGTGCAGGAGGGTCGACTTGCCGCAGCCGGAAGGCCCCAGCAGCACCAGGAATTCGCCCGGTTCGACCTGCAGGTCGAGGTCGCGGATGATGCTCTTCCCGCCCAGGATGATGTTCAGTTTGCGCAGGCTTACGTTCGCCATATCGTCCTCTTCAACCCTTGACCGCGCCGGCGGCGATGCCGCGCACGAACCAGCGTCCGGATGCGAAATACAGGGTCAGCGGCACCAGCGCGGTCAGGATGGTGGCGGCCATGTTGACGTTGTACTGGCGGGTGCCGGTGGTGGTGTTGATCACGTTGTTCAGCTGGACCGTCATCGGCAGGTTCTCGCGCCCCGCGAACACCAGGCCCAGGATGTAGTCGTTCCACACGCCCGTCACCTGGATGATGGCGGCGACGACGATGATCGGCAGCGACATCGGCAGCATGATGCGCAGGAAGATGCGCCAGAAGCCGGCGCCATCCACGCGCGCCGCCTGGAACAGCTCGTGCGGCACCGAGCAGTAGTAATTCCGGAACAGCAGGGTCATCATCGGCATGCCGAACACCAGGTGCACCAGCACGATCGCGGGCAGCGAACCGAACACGCCGGCCAGCGCCATCACCCGCACCAGCGGATAGATCATCACCTGCACCGGCACGAAGGCGCCGGCCATCAACGCCCCGAACAACAGGTTCGCGTAGCGCGGGCGCCAGAACGACAGCGCATAGCCGTTCACCGCCCCGACCAGGATCGGCAGCACGGTCGACGGCAGCGCGATCGCCACCGAATTCCGGAAGCCGGTGCGCAGGCCCTCGCAGGCCGCGCCGGTGCAGACCGTGCTCCAGGCCTGGCGCCACGGTTCCAGGGTGGCGGCCAGCGGCAGCGCGAAGATGCCGCCCGCGCGGATCTCGTCCATGCTCTTGAGCGAGGTGACGATCATCACGTACAGCGGCAGCAGGAAGAACAGCGCCGCGCCGAACAGGAAGGCATACAGGCCGATGCGGGCCGGCGTCAGGCGGCGCCGGCGGCGCGCGCCGGCCGCGGATCCGTCGCGCACCATGGCGGCCGGCAGGCCTGCGGCGCTGCTGCGGGAATTCATGCGGCCTCCTTGCGGCTGCGGGCATACGCATAGGGCGCGAACAGCGCCAGCACCGGCACCAGCAGCACCACCGCGCCGGCCGATGCCAGCCCGACGTTCGAGCGCAGGAACAGGTGGTCCATGATGAACTTGGCCGGCACTTCGCTGGCGGTGCCGGGGCCGCCCTGGGTCATCGCCACCACCGCGTCGTACAGTTTCACGACCGCGGTGGACAGCAGCAGCAGGACCGTGGCGACGGTCGGCCACATCATCGGCAGCACGATCTGCAGGTAGACGCGCCAGGCCGGGATGCCGTCCAGGCGCGCGGCCTTCCAGATCTCGGGGTCGACGCCGCGCAGGCCGGCCAGCATCAGCGCCATCACCAGGCCGGACGCCTGCCACACGGTGGCGATCACCACGGTGTAGATCGCCATGTCCTGGTCGACCAGCCAGTCGAGGCGGAAGTCCTGCCAGCCCAGCGCGCGCACGGCCGAATCGATCCCGTCGCCCGGCTGCAGCAGCCATTGCCACACCAGGCCGGTCGCCACGAAGGACATCGCGTACGGGTACAGGAACACGGTGCGCAGCACCCCCTCCCCGCTCACGTTCTGGTCGATGAAGACCGCCAGCAGGAAACCGATCACCAGGCAGGCGAGCACGAACAGCAGGCCGTACACCGCCAGGTTCTGCAGCGACAGCATCCAGCGCTCGTTGTCGAACAGGCGCTGGTACTGGGCCAGGCCGATGAAGTGGCGCGACGGGAAGGTGCGCGAGGCCGTCATCGACATGCCCAGGGTCCACACGGCCGAGCCGATGTAGCAGACCAGCACGGTGACGAACATGGGCAGCAGCGCCGCGTAGGGTGTGAGGGTGCGCTTGATCTTCATTTTAATAACGCAGCGCCGAAGCGATGCTCTTCTGCGCCTTCTCGACCGGCATATGGGTATTCCAGTAGGCGGTCAGCACGTCCTGCAGGGCGCCGTTCTGGTCCGGGGTCAGGTAGACCTCGGGGACGCCGAGCGGACGCGCGCGGTCGCGCAGGATCGCCATCCCCTTCTGCGCGCAGGCATCGAGCCGGCCGGCGTCGAGGTCGGTGCGCACCGGCAGGGAGCCTTTCAACTGGCTGAAGCGGAGCTGCACCGCGGGCTGCCCGACCACCCTGGCCATCAGCTTCTGGGCGCGGATCGCCTCGGGGTCGCCGGTCTTCGGGAACACGAACACGTCGCCCTGGATCAGGTAGGGGCTGTCGGCGGACAGGCCCGGGATGCAGCCGTACTCCTTGCCGGCGGTCTGGCGGGCATTGGTGAATTCGCCCTTGGCCCAGTCGCCCATGATCTGGATCCCGGCGCGCCCGGAAATCACCAGCGCGGTGGCGTCGTTCCAGTTGCGGCCAGGCGAGGCCGGATCGACATAGGACTGCAGGCGCTTGTAGGCCAGCAGCACCTTGCGGAAGGCGCCGGACTGGATCGCCGCCTGGTCGCGGTCGCGCATCACCTTCAGGTACAGGTCGCGCCCGCCCAGGTTCGACAGCATGCTGGCGAACAGGATCACCTCCTGCCAGGACTGGCCGCCATGGGCCAGCGGGATCAGGCCGGCGGCCTTCAGCTTGTCGAGCGCGGCGAACAGTTCGCCGACGCTGGCCGGTTCCTTGCGGATCCCGGCCTTCGCGAACGCCGCCTTCGAATACCACAGCCAGGTCTGCATGTGGATGTTCATCGGCGCCGCGTACCAGTGGCCCTTGACCTTGATGACGCCGACGATCGGTTCCGGCAGCAGCCGGTCCCAGTCCTGTGCGAGGGCGAGTTCGTCGACGTCGTTGAGCATGTCTTCCTCGATGATGTCGAGGAACTGCTTGGAGGTGTTGAACTGGGCGGCGGTCGGGGGATTGCCGCCGATGATGCGGTTGACGGTGACGGCGCGCGACTGGTCGCCGCCGGCGATGGCGCTATCGATCCAGGTGCCGCCGGCGGCGCGATAGGCCTGGGCGACTTCGCGCACCGCGGCCGACTCGCCTCCCGAGGTCCACCAATGGATCACCTCGGCCCTCGGACCGGCGTGCGCCGCCGCAGCGGATGCGCACAGCCAGGCGGCGAGCGCCAACCTGCGTACAACCATCTCGTCTCCAATGTATCGGCCGCCACTTGCGGGACGTATTTGGAAACGTTCCCATGGCTGTTGCCGGACTATAGCACCGGGCCGAATTTAGTGTCAAACAGAAAATTCCAACTTGGATTTTCCTATAAAACACAGACGAGATGGGGGAATTTTACAGTCCCGTCGCCTTACTCATCCAAACAGCTTCGCCGCCGTCTTCGCCACCAGATCGCCCTGGAAGCGCGCGCCATCCAGTTCGTTCCTGCTGGGCTGGCGCTGGCCCTGGCCGCCGGCGATCGTGCTCGACCCGTAGGGACTGCAGCCGGTGACCTCGTCGAGCGTCATCTGGCCGGCGAAGCTGTACGGCAGGCCGACCACCACCATCCCGAAGTGCAGCAGGTTGGTGATGATCGAGAACAGCGTCGTTTCCTGGCCACCATGCTGGGTGGCGGTCGAGGTGAAGGCCGCGCCGACCTTGCCGTGCAGGGCACCGCGCGCCCACAGGCCGCCGGTCTGGTCGAGGAAGGCTCCCATCTGCGAGGGCATGCGCCCGTAGCGGGTCGGCGCGCCGATGATGATGGCGTCGTAGTCCGGCAACTCGTCGACGGTGGCGATCGGCGCCGGCTGGTCGAGCTTGAAGTGGGCCGGGCGCGCGATGTGTTCGGGCACCGTCTCCGGTACGCGTTTCACGTCGACCGTGGCGCCGGCGCCACGCGCGCCTTCCGCGACCGCCTGCGCCATCTGCTCGATATGTCCATAGGTGGAGTAATACAGAACCAGTACTTTCGCCATGTCGCGCCTCCTGTAGGGTGGATCGGTGATGTGTGCGCCATGCTAGCCCAAACCGCCGGGCGGAGACGCCCGTCAGAAAGGCGGGCGATGGCCGCTGCATGCACGTACAATGTCGCCCACCAGCAACTATTTCTCCGCCGGATGAAAGCCCGTACCTACCTGATCCTGATGGCGGCCGCGATCCTCGTGCCGGCGGCGCTGATCGCTTCGATGGGCCTGTCGCGCCTGCTGGATTCGGAACGCGAATCGCGCATCCGCAGCGTGCAGGAGACCGGGCGCGCCACCGTGCTGCTGATCGACCGCGAAATCGCGGTGGCCGAGGCGTCGCTGCGCGGCATCGTGAATTCCGAAGCGCTGCGCCGCGGCGACTTCGCCCAGCTGCACCGCGAGGCCAGCGCCATGAACCGCGCCACGCCCTGGTCCTGGACCCTGCTTTCCGACTATAGCGGCAAGCCGCTGTTCAATACCCTGCTGCCCTGGGGCCAGCCGCTGCCCGCGTATTCGGGCGGCTGGGCCTCCCAGGCCTACGACACCCAGAAGACCCACGTATCCGGCTATTTTCTAGGCCTGGTGGCGCGCCGGCCCACGATCTCGATCGACGTGCCGGTGCCGCGCGCCATCGGCAAACCCTATGTGGTCAGCCAGGTCTTCGACGCGAACTACTTCGCGCGGGTATTCAGCGATCCCGCCATCGGGCGCGACTGGGTGATCACGATCTTCGACGCCAACGGCATCGCGATCGCGCGCAACCGCAACGCCGAGGAGCTGGTCGGCAAGCCGGTGCGCCCCGAGCTGTATCGCGCCTCGCGGCGCCAGCCGAACGGCATCCTGCGCCACACGACCCACGACCGCATCGACGTCTACTCGGTCTACACGCGCGCGCCGCTGTCCGGCTGGACCCTGGCGATCGGCGTGCCGGCGCCAGAGATCGAGGCCCCGGCGCGCACCGCCACCCTGTACGCGGCCCTGTCCCTGCTGGGCATGATGGGCCTGGCGACCGGGATCGCGGTATTCCTGGCCAAGCGCCTCTCGCTGTCGCTGGACCAGGCGGGCGTCGCGGCCAAGGCGCTGGCAAGCGGCGCCGAACCGCCGACCGCATCGACCAGGGTCGCCGAAGTGGACCTGCTGCTGGACGGCCTGCGCCACGGCAGCGCCGACCTTGCGCGCGAGCGCGGCGCGCGCCAGCGCCTGCAGGACGAACGCGAGGCCCTGCTGCGCAGCGAACAGGCGGCGCGCCGCCAGGCCGAGGCCCAGAGCCACGCCAAGGACGCGTTCCTGGCGATGCTCGGCCACGAACTGCGCAACCCGCTGGCGGCGATCGCCGGCGCGGTCCAGGTGCTCGACCTGCCGCACGTGAAGCCGGAGCTGGCGGAGCACGCGCGCGAGATCGGCCGGCGCCAGGTGCGCCACCTCACGCGCATCGTCGACGACCTGCTTGACATGCGCCGCATCCTGTCCGGCAAGGTCGACCTGCGGCGCGCCCGCATCGACGCCGGCGCCCTGCTGCGCCAATGCTGCGAGACCCGCGCGCTGGCCGACGGCGGCGCCCATGCCTGGCAGGTCGACGCCGGCGCCCTCTGGATCGACGCCGACCCGACCCGCCTCGAACAGATCTTCGACAACCTGCTGCACAACGCGATCAAGTACACGCCGCAGGGCGGCGCGATCGCGGTGAGCGCGCGTGCCGACGGCGGCGAGGCCGTGGTCGAGGTGAGCGACACCGGCATCGGCATCGATGCCGACACCCTCCCGACCATCTTCGATACGCTGGTGCAGGGCCCGACCGGGATCGACCGCGCCCAGGGCGGACTCGGGCTGGGCCTGGCGCTGGTAAGGGAACTGACCGCCTTGCACGGCGGCAGCGCGAGCGCCCGCAGCGGAGGATCGGGCATGGGCAGCACCTTCACCTTGCGCTTCCCGCTGGCGCAGGCGCCGGACCCGACCGGCGCTTGAGTTCTGTCCGAAATATCCTACGTCGCCCTCGCCTGTTTTCCGATTGCCCGCTCCGGTGAGGGGCATACCATAGGGTTTTCGGCACAGACAAGGAGGCATCAATGCCAAGTAACCAGGAATACAAGGGTAAAGGCATGAAGGGCCGCAACTATGACGAAATGAGCGGCGTCGGAACCAGCAGCGCCGGCAAGACCGGCACTACGGGCAACCTCAACGACGGCGGCCGCGATGGCGGCGTCGGCGCCCCCGACCCTTCCGACTCGGGCAACCTGCAATCGGCCAACGCCGGCCAGCCGGGCGGTACGCCGGCACAAGGCAATTCGCGGCGCGGCCAGGCCAGTCAGCAAGGAGGCAACATGAACCAGCAATCAGGAAAGGACATGAACCAGCAGAGCGGCAACCTTGGCAACCAACAACAGGGAGGCAAGCAGCAATCAGGTCAGCAGCAAGGCAGCAACCAGGGCAACCAGCAGAGCGGCCGGCAGCAAGGCGGCCAGCAGGGTGGCCAGCAGCAGAGCGGCAACCGCCAGAGCGGGCAGCAGGGCAGCCAGCAAAGCGGTCAACAGGGCAGCCAGGGCGGCCAGCAGATCGGCCAGCAACAGGGCCAGCGCCAGCAGGGTCAGAACCGGCTGAATCAGGACGATTACGGTTCCGACGACCAGTTGTAATCACCATCCATGCGGCGGGCCCCCTGCCCGCCGCCGCATCACACCCAGGATTTGTCTCCGGCCGAATCGGCGCCGGCCGCCTCTTCCAGCGGGTCCGCCACCAGCAGCGCCAGCCTGCCGTCCAGCGCCTCGAAGCGCAGCGGCAATTCCAGCTTGCAGACCTCGCCATCGACCGCGACCTTGACCCGGCGCCGTCCGGACAGCAGCGGCGCGCGCACCGTCATGCTGCGGAAGGCGAACGCGACCACGTCCTCGGCCTCGCCGAGCCGCCCGAGCGCGCCGCGCAGCAGCAGGCCGAGCATGCGCCAGCGGCCGACCGGGCGCGGGGCGATCGCCGCCAGGCGCCCTTCCTCCACCGCATGGTCGAGCGGCTGCATGCCGACCTGCTGCATCTGCAAGCGGTTGTTGCCGACGAACAGGGTCGGCGTGCGCAGCCGATGCGTGGCGCCGTCCAGCTCGAGCGCGATGCGCAGGTTGCGGTGCCGCCCCAGCGCCGTCTTCAGTGCCGACACCAGCGCCACCACGCGGCTGCGCCCGAACTGCCGCTTGTCGTGCTCGCGCTCTTCGAGCAGGCGCGGATACAGGCCGACGCTGGCGTTCACCAGGAAGCTGCGGTTGTTGACCATGCCGATCTGCACGTGGCGCACGCGGGCGCGCAGCAGCGCGTGCACGGCATCGGCCAGGTCTTCGGGAATGCCGTGGGTGCGGCCGAAATAATTGAAGGTGCCTTGCGGCAGCACGCCGAACACGCAGCCGTGCCGCACCGCCTCGTGCGCCACGGCGTTGAGGGTGCCGTCGCCGCCGGCCGCGACCAGGATCGCGCCCTCTTCTGTCGCACGCCGTGCGACGTTGGCCGCGATCTCCGGCAGTTTCGAACCATCATGGACGACCTCGAGCACGCAGGACCTGCCTGCGGCTTCCAGCACCTGGCGGATGGTGTCGCAGCGCAGCTCGGTATCGGTGCGTCCCGAGCCGGCATTCAGCACGACATAGAACGGCGCATCGGGCCGGGGTTCCTGCTTTGCCATCGTCTCAACTTCCTCCTGACGCTATCTGTCCCGACAGATTAACAGCTACGCGCGAAGCACCCGTTCCCCTTGCCCGCAAGTACTTACCTGTCACCATTTTTGCGACGAAAGCGCGCACGGGACGAGAGTTATACTGCCTGCATGAAAATCAGCAAAGAAAAAGCCGCCGAGAACCGGGATGCCCTGGTACGGGCCGCCAGCAGACTGATTTGCGAACGCGGCTATGATGGCGTCGGCGTGGCGGAAATCAGCACGGCGGCCGGACTCACCCACGGCGCCCTGTACGCGCATTTCCGCTCGAAGGAAGAACTGGCGGTGGCTGCATTCTCGTACGGCCTGGAACAGGCGGGCGCACGCATGGAGATGAACGAAGCGGACGGCACGCCGGACCTGCCGGCCTTCCTCGACCGCTTCCTGTCGGTCGAAAGCCGCGACGACTATGCCGGCGCCTGCCCGATCGCGGCCTCGGCCAGCGAAGTCGGACGGCATGACCGCGACCTCAGCATCCGGTTTTCGGAAGGCTACCTGGACATGGTGCGCGTATTCGAGGGCAGCATTGCCGGCAGCCGTTCGGCCGAGGATGCACGGGCCCGTGCGATGACCCTGGTGGCGACCCTGGCCGGGGTCCACGCGGTGGCGCGCGGGACCGCGAAGGGCGACCCGGCGCTGTCCGAAGAGGTGCTGCGCGCCGCCCGCCAGGTGATCGGCGAGGCGATCGGCGCGCGCTGAAGAGTCTTACTTGGTCACCGCGATCTGGGTGCGGTGGCCGCCCTTGAAGGTGTACAGGGTGATGGTGCCGTCGCGGATGTCGCCATGCGGGTCGAAGGCGATGTTGCCGGTCACGCCCTTGTAGTGGATCTTCGCCAGTTCCGGCAGGTATTTCGCCGGCGCCGACGAACCGGCCTTGTCCATCGCCTCGGCCAGCAGCAGCGTCGCGTCGTAGGAGTACGGGGCGATGATCTGGACGTCGATGCCGAAGCGCTTGCGGTAGGCCGCGCGGAAGTTGTCCATGCCCGCCTTGCCCGATGCTTCGACACCGCCGGCTTCGGCGCACACGACCTGGCCGTCGGCCATGGTGCCGCCGGACAGCTTGTGCATCTCGTCCGAGCAGATGCCGTCGCCGCCCATCATCTTCACGTTCAGGCCGAGCTGCTTCATCTGGCGCAGCATCGGGCCGGCCACCGCGTTCATCCCGCCAAAGAACACCAGGTCCGGATTGCTGGCGCGGATGCGGGTCAGGATCGCCGAGAAATCGGTCGCCTTGTCGTTGGTGAATTCCTTGGCCACCACGTTCATGCCCTGCTGGCGCAGGCCGTTGACGAACTCGCTCACCAGGCCCTGCCCGTAGGCGGTGCGGTCGTCGATCACGGCGACACGCTTCACGCCCATGGTCTTGACGGCGTAGCGGCCCAGCGCACGGCCGAGCTGGATGTCGTTGGCCACCACGCGGAAGGTGGTGTTGAAGCCCTGCCGCGTGTACTGCGGGTTGGTGGACGAGGCCGTGATCTGCGGGATGCCGGCATCGTAGTAGATCTTCGAGGCCGGGATCGTGGTGCCGGAGGTTTCGTGGCCGATCACGCCATTGACCTTGGCGTCGGCCAGCTTCTGGGCGGCGGCCGTGGCCTGCTTGGGTTCGCCGGCATCGTCTTCCGGCGCCAGTTGCCATTTCACCTTGCGGCCGCCAATGGTCGCGCCGCGCGCGTTCAGGGCCTCGATCGCCATGCGGACGCCGTTTTCGCTGTCCTTGCCGAAGTGGGCCACCGGTCCGGTCATGGCGGCCACATGGCCGATGCGGACGACTTCCTGGGCCGGCGCCAGGCCGGCGGCCGATAACGCAGCAAGGGCAAACGCGTACTTCTTCATTCCATCCTCGTCTAAATAATTGATTCTATATAACCAAACCATAAGGGTACAGCGGATGGCGATAACAAACAAGGTTCTTATGGCAACATCTGGCTTTCAGGCACAATAGCGCCCATGCCCGACCATTCCGCTTCCCTGCCCCTGCCGCCGATGTCCGGCGCCACCCTGCTGCGCGCCCTGTTCAAGCGGGCCGCGCCCGCAGCCGGTTCCGCCGCGGCCGCCGGACCGACCCGCTACCGCCTCGCCCGGATCGACGCCGCCCAGGTCGCGCGCTACCGCGAGGCGCTCGGCTTCACCGGCACCCACCTGCCGCTGACCTATTGCTACCTGCTGGCCCAGCGCGCCCACCTGGCGACCATGCTGGACACTGCGTTTCCGTTCCGGCTGGCCGGCGCGATCCACGTCGACAATGCGCTGAGCGCCGGCATCCAGCCCGCGCCCGGCCGTGCGCTCGAGCTGGTGACCGGGGTCCAGGTCGGACCGGCGGCCGCCAACGGCGCCGTACACGCCGTGCTCGACACCCGCGCAAGCCAGGATGGCGCGCTGGTGTTTTCCTGCCGCAGCACCTACCTAGTGGTGCGCGGCAAGCGCGGTGGCGGACAGCATGCGCCGCGCCCGGCGCCGGCGCTGGCCCCGCTCGCGCGCTGGCCGCTGGCGCCCTCCGGCGGCCGCGCGTATGCCGCGCTGTCCGGCGACTGGAACCCGATCCACCTGTGGCCGTGGTCGGCACGCCTGATGGGACTGAAGACGCCGATCATCCACGGCATGCACACCCAGGGCCGGGCCTGCGCCGAACTGGAACGGGCCGGCGCGCGCCCCGTGGCCCGGCTCGACGGGCGCTTCCGCGCGCCGATCGCGCTCGGCGGCGTAGCGGCGCTGGCGGCCGACCTGGCGGCCGGCCAGTACACGGTCGAGTCGGGCGGAAGTCTTGCCGTCGAGGGCCATTTCAGTTTTGACGCAGGTCAAACTATGCAATGCGCATAACCGTCTATACTGAATAGGCCGGCAACGGCAAATTCTAGGAGGATGACCATGTACAAGCGCATCCTGATCCCGACCGACGGCTCGGAGGCGTCGCAGCGCGCGATCCTGGCCGGCGTCGATTTCGCCCGCGAAGTGGGCGCCGAAGTCGTGGGCCTTACCGCCACGCCCGAGTTCCACGTGCTGAGCACGGACACCGAGATGCTGGAGGACACGCGCGAGCAGTTCGCGGCCAGCAGCGCAACGCAGGCCCGGCGCATCCTGGCCGACATCGAGAACGCCGCGCGCGACGCCGGCGTCGCCTGCCGCACCGAGCACGTCACCGACGACGATCCCTACGCCGCCATCATCGGCGCCGCCCAGCGCCTGGGCTGCGACCTGATCGTGATGGCCTCGCACGGACGGCGTGGCCTGAAGGGCCTGCTGCTGGGCAGCGAAACCCAGAAGGTGCTGGTGCACAGCACGATTCCGGTGCTGGTGCACCGCTGAGGAGGCACCATGTACCGGCGCATCCTCGTGCCCACCGACGGCACCGAATTGTGCAGCGCCGCCCTCGCCACCGCGCTGGAACTGGCGAAGCTGGGCGGCGGCTCCATCGTCGGTTTCCATGCGGCCCCGCCCGACCGCCTGGGGCCGCTGGCCGAAGACGACGCGGTGCGCGCCGCCTGGCTGGCCGAACGCCAGCAGGCCGGCACCGACGCCCTGGGCTGGATCGCGCGCCGCGCCGCCGAAGCCGGCGTGCCCTGCGAAACCCTGATGCTCCACCATGAGAGCCCGGCGGTCGCCATCGTCGAAACGGCGCGCGACCAACTGTGCGACCTGATCGTGATGGCCTCGCACGGGCGCACGGGCCTGGCCGCGAACCTGCGCGCGCGCTTGCTGGGCAGCGAGACCTGGAAAGTGCTGGCGCTGTGCGCGATTCCGGTGCTGGTGGTGCGGGGGCCGTCGAACGGAGCCGCAGGCGTTCCGGGCGCGCCTTAGTCCAGGCCGAGCCAGCGGCGATAGGCCGCGTAGTGGTGCACGACATAGCCTCCGAACGAGCGCATCGTGCCGACGCTGCGCGAGGTGGCAGCCAGCTCCCGCTCGAGGTCCGCCTCGCCCAGGTGGTGGAATGATACTTTGCGGATCTCGTTCGGCAAGGTCTCGATGCCGATCAGGACCGGGCGGCCAATCTCCTCACCGTACTTCAGCTCGTCCAGCGCATGGCTGACCAGGCCGTCGGCGCCATCCGCATGGTCGCGGTAATCCATCAAGGCCACGTAGTCGTAGATGTCCTGCAGATGCCGGCTGACCGGCTTGCGCTTGCCCTTCCACGCGAGCTCGATCCCGTCCAGCCAGAACGGGATCGCAGGCCCGACAGGCAAGTCCTGGCCCGACTGTGTCTTCGCCCGCATCAGCGCATCCGACAGCTCGACCAAGCCCGCCAGCAATTCCATCTTGCGGGTCGACCACTCGGCCAGGATGTGCGGCTCGATGTCGAGGTTGACGCCGTCGAAGCGTTCTTCCGGCGCTGCCGCCTGGTTGTAGTCGAGCACGCGCTGCAACATCGCGACGGCTTCCTCGCGGTGGCGCGGCAGCACGTAGCGCTCGGTATGCAGGTAGCCGGAGCCGAGCAAGGCGTACACCTTCAGGCCGCAGGCATGCAGGCGGCGCAGCAGACGGCGGTAGCGGCCGGGTTCGGACACGATCAGCTGACGGCCGCGCCAGGCGTCCGCGTACAGGTAGATCGTGCCGATCGACCTGGCTTTCAGGAAGGCGATGCCCTGCGCGGCCGTGCCTTCGCTCTCGAGCATGGCATAGGACTCTCCTTCCCAGGTCCAGATCGCGCGCGGGCCGGGCCGGTCGGCGGCTGCGGGCGCAGCAGCAGCAACAGCAGCAGTAGCGCCGGCGACCATCGGCACCGCCAGCAAGGCCGCCAGTAACGCGGCGGCCCGGCGCTTCACAGCTTCATCTCCACGTGGTACTGGCCGATGCCGATCGAGCGCCCGGTCTCCGGATGCGAAGGAATCACCGACACGTAATAGGTACCATGCGGCAGCTTGCCCAGCTTCGCCGGCAGCGCCACCTGGAGCGAGCCGCCGGCGTCCAGCGTGGTCAGCTCGCCGGAGGCCTCGATCAGTTCCAGTCCGCCGGCGTCGCTGACCACTAGCAGCGGCACGAACGGCCGGGACGCTGCCGACGACTGGTTCGACAGCGTAGCTTCGATCACGGCCTCGCCCTGCGCGCCCGGCGCGGCGGCGCGGCGCAGGCCGGATACGCCGACCACGCCGCCTTCGGCCGCCAGCGCCACGCTCCGCAGGCTGCGATGCTCGTCGCGGTAGGCCGCCAGCTGTTCGAGGTGGGAGGGCGGCGCCAGCGCCGACGCGCGCGCTGCAACGCCGTTCGCCTGCAGGAAGGACTGGAACTGCGAGCGCGCGGTGGCCAGCGCCTTGCCGTCCGGCGCGCGGTCGGTCAGCATGCCGTCGGCGAGCGCGTACAGCCGGCCCTGGGCAAGGTAGACCGAGCCCGATACGAAGTCGCTGAGCTCCGTCTTGGTCTGCTTCAGCGGAATCACGTGCAGGTTGCGGAACGACGGTTCGGTGTCCAGCCCTGTGCCGAGCCAGGTGGCAGCTTGCGGCGCCTTCAGCCCGTAGTTCTTCGAGAGGTAGGCCAGCAGCGAGGGCGCAATATCGAATTGCGAGGACACGGACTTGATCGCGCGCGGCTTCTTCAGCAGCGGCGAGTAGACGATCAGCGGCACGTGGTAGCGCTCGATGCGGGTCTCCATCGGCAGCTCGGGCAGGCGGTGGTCGCCGGTGACGATATAGATGGTGTTCGCATGGCCCGGCAGGCGCGCGGCGCCCTCGAAGAAGCGGCGCAGGGCGTCGTCGGTGTACAGCACGCTGGCGAAGATCTCGCGTTGCGCGGCGTAGCCCGGGTTCGCATCCGGCGCGATGCCCAGCTGCGCCAGGCGCTGCCCCACCTTCTCCAGGTAGCGCGCCTTGTCCGGGAAGGTGAAGGGGTCGTGCATGCTGACGGTCTGGATGATCGAGACCGACGGCGCGTCCTGGCGCTGCTGCCACTCGCGGCGCAGGACGGCATCGACCAGCTCGCCGTCCGCATGGCCCCACTCGTTGCTGCGCTGGACCGGCGGGCCGATATCGCGCTCGCTGACGAACTGGTCGACGCCTTCCTGGCGCAGGAAGGTGCCCTCGTTATCGAATTCCAGGTTGCTGCCGCTATAGAACTTCAGCCGGTAACCCTGCGCCTTCAATACGCTCAGCAGCGAGGCATGGCGCGGCATCTTGTCGCCGAGCGCTGCCAGGCCGTTCTCGCCGAAGGGCAGCGAACCGAAGACCGTGGGCAGCACGCCGAAGGTGCGGCCCTGGCCGGCCAGGAAGTTATCGAAGTAGAGGCTGCGTCCGGCCAGTTCGTCGAGGAAGGGCGTGAAGCTGCCGAGGCGGGCACCAGGACCGGAAAAGGTACGGCCCAGGCCTTCGACGATGATGAAGACCAGGTTCGGCGGCGCGTCGGACGGCCGCTCGAACAGCGGGCCGAGCGTATCGGGCGTACGATCCGGACGCAGGAAGGGATAGCGCGGATCCTTGCCGGTCCAGGGCAGTTCCCCCGCCTGCAGTCCGGCGGAAGCGGCGCCGGGCGCGCCCGCCAGGTAGGCCAGCGAGCGGTCGGCGAAATAAGCGGTCTTGTTCGGCAGGTAGTCGATGCTGGCCTCGCCCTGGGCGGCCGGTGGCGCCACCTGGCCGGGCAGGAACACGAAGGCCAGCAGGCTGGCGGTGCCTGCGGCGAGGCCGCGGCGCGCGCTGGCACGCGGCCACCACGGACGCCCGCAAGCGCGCAGCGCGCCCCACAGCACTGCCAGCGAAGCGGCCAGGAACAGCACGAGCACCGGATCGACACGCCAGCCGGCACCGACGGTGGCCGCAAGTTCGGCGCTGGTGTAACCGAACAGGTCGGCGCCCAGCGGCGCGCCCGAGACCCAGTGGTACTGCAACAGGACAGCATGCAAGACCAGCAGCGCCGACCAGCACAGGCCCAGCAGCACCATGCGCGAGCGCCGGGACGGGAGCAGCGCGAGCAAGGGTGCGCCCAGCACCAACACGAAGCCGTAGCGAAGCAGCGACAGCAGGTCGTTCGCCAGCGCCGGGCCGAACAGGATGGAGACCTTGATGTCGGCGCCGGCGGCATGCCAGCTCTCGGCCACGCGCAGGCACAGCCAGGCCAGCATCAGGGCCGGCAGGCAAGCCAGCACCTCGCCCAGGGCGACGCCGAGCGCGCGGCGCACGGGGCCGGCCGGCTCGACCGGAGCAGCCGCCGCCTTGTCGGCCACGGCTACCATCGGTGGTACAGCGCGAACGACAGGCCGCGCTCGTTGCCGCCGGCGCCGGCGCCGTTGCCACTGTGGGTGCGCGAGAAGGTCGCGCCGATCTTGCCGCCCCATTGCGGCGTGAAGTAGCGCACCAGGGCGAGGCCGCCGCCACCGGAACGGGCGCGCCCGCCCAAGAGGCTGAGCGGATCGTCGCTGCGGCCGCTGTTGGCGCTCAGTTCGAGGTAGTTGTCGCCGTCGCCGGCGTAGTACCAGCGCGCCAGCAGGCGCTCGCCGGTGCTGTGCGAGCCTTGCGTCACGATGTTCTGGTGGCGCAGCTGGACGTAGAAGTTGCCGATGTACTTCGCGATGCTGGCGCCGTAGATGTTCACGCGCGAATCGAAGCCCAGCACGTCGTCGCTGAGCGAGGCTTCCCATCCCTGCCCGAGTGCCTGCCAGACCTCGATGCGGCCGGCGTTGCCCGGGAACAGGCGGGCGGTGGCCGAGTGCTGGTAGCGCAGGTTGGCATAGGCGCCGCCCCACAGCGTCGCGTAGGCGTCGAGTGCCCAGGCGCCGTCGTGCCGGCCGAAGCGGTGCGCGCGGAGGGCTTCGAAGGCCAGCGAGCCGGACGACGTGTAGCGGCGCACGCTGGCGGTCTGGTCGTTCCAGCGCGGGCCGTTGCCGAGGTCGGTCCAGCCTGCGGACAGGCCGGCCGCCCAGCCGTAGCCGGCGGCGCCCGCCGCATCCGGCGTGCCGGCGGAAGGAAGCGCGGGACGCGGCTGCAGCCCGTCCAGCAGGCTGTCGATCTCGCCGGCATCGCCGCCGAGCGTGCGCGCGCGTTCGAGGTCGGCACGCGCCTGGGCCGCATGGCCGAGGGCGCGAAGTGCGCGTGCCCGCACCACCAGGGCGGCCGGGTCCTGCGGGCGCAGCGCCACCAGCCGTTCATACGCTCCCAGCGCCTTCGCCGGCTGCTCGCTCCAGCGGTAAGTATTGCCGAGCGCTTCCCATACATCGGCGTAATCGGGCGATGCCTTCGCCGCCGCGAGCAGGTCCGCCTCGGACTCGCTCCAGCGTCCCATCCGCGCGTAGACGATACCGCGGCCCAGCAGGACGTCGGCATTGCCCGGCGAACGGGCCAGCAGGGCCGACCAGGCTGCCAGCGCCAGTTCCGGCTGGCCGCCGTTGGCCAGCGCACGCGCTGCCGCGTACTGGTCGTCGAAGGATGCTGCGCTGGCGGCTTGAACCTGTGCGGGCGGATCGGAGGGAAGCTGGAAATCGATGGGCATGTAAGAGGCAGACAGGAGGTGGACGGCGCGGCGGTCCGCGCAGCCGAAACTGTGCCGGACTTGCTCTATTGCGTCAAGGAAAGCACGTCTCGAACAACGCTTTTGCGCATGCCGATGTCGCGCAAAATCCTCAAACCTGGCCTCATTTCAAGCCTGGCCTGCTCAGGTCGACAACACGCCCCAACAGCATGAAGATGCCGTCGCCTCGGTAGCGCAGGGTCGCCGAATGGATGGACCGGAAGCCTACGGCGGGCAGCCGCGCGGATCGTGTGGAGCAACGCCCGGATCGCAGACGCTGGCGGTGCCGGCCGGGGTCAGCACCACGGCCAGCGGCTTGAAGGCGCCCTGCCGGCCCAGTGCCGGCGCCAGGTCGATGCGGCCGATGCGCGGCGCGACGCTGCCGTCGATCCAGCCCATTGGCGTGAAATACACGGCGTCGGCGTCCGCCGGGCTCAGGGTCAGCATGACGGCATTGGTGGCGGCCAGGCTGTCGGCGCTGCGCGCCACGGACCGGAAGCCCCTGGCCCGGCCGGGATCGCCGGCGGCCGCGGCGCCCGGCGTCGACCAGCTGCCGCTGCGCTCGTTGCAGGGCGTGGTCGGGGTCGGATAGCAGATGTCGACGCGCCAGTCCATCTGGCCGGTGACGGCGTTATCGCTGAGTACCAGCCGGCTGGCGCTGTGATGCTCGACCGCCTGCACGCGCGCAAGGCGGAAGCCTTCCTTGTAGAAAGCGGCCGCGGCCCCGGCCTCGCGCGCCAGCCGCCAGCCCGACAGTGTCGGGACGGCCACCGCGGCCAGCACGGCCAGCACGGCGAGTGCGACCATCGCTTCGACCAGCGTGAAGCCACGGGCTGGACGCCTTGGACAGCAGCTGTTTCCTTGCATGACTTCCACTTCAAACAGAATTTCCTTGTAGCAATAATAATGCAAAACAAAGGAAATGCATCCGTCAAGGTGCGGGATTTACAGCGTTTGTTGCGTAAAGACGCCATCAAGGCATGGAATATTTGCCAACTCCGTGAACAGACCGACAATCTTCTTGCTTAGCCGTCAATTCGCCGACACATATATACCGCCCGACCGGGATAGGTCGAAAGCGCCTGGGCGCCCTGCCCCGGCGCTGTTTCCGAAAATCCCAGGTTTTCCCAGAACGGACGCGCATCCAGCACGGCGACCAGTGCGCCGTGGGCCAGGCCGAGGCCGCGCGCGGCGCCGAGCAGGGTCTGCGCCAGGCGCCGCCCCAATCCCCGCCCATGTGCGCGCGGATGCACGGCCAGATCGTGCACATACAGGGTGTCGGCATCGGCAGCGGGCGCGAAGCCGGCGTTCAGCGGCGTGATCCTGCCGAGTTTCGACGGGTAGGCAAAGACGTAAGCACAGATGCCGCGCGGGTCCCCGGCGACCAGCGCGGTGCCGGGCGCGGCGCGCAGCCGGGCCAGCACCACCGCGGCCGGCTCCTGCATGGCGGGCGGATAGCAGGCGGCCTGCACGGCCAGCACGCCGTCCAGGTCCTGTTCGGTCATCGGACGCAACATCATCGGGTACGGCATCATCGGGAGCAACATCGGCGGCGGCATCGAGGGCAGTCTCGGCGGTTCGTCATGGGGCCTGCATTATGCCGGAGCCTGCCCGGAGTCCTGTTTAGTAAAACGCCATGAAACTTCGCCACCCATCCAGCTCTGCTATTGCTGACCGATACGTTTAGGGCTATGTTTCATGAATTGCACTAAGGAGACACAATGGGCACGCGCCTCTCTCTTTCCCTCATCCCGCTGGCGGCCACCCTGCTGTGCGCCGGCATGGCCTGGGCCGCGCCGGACGCTTCCGGCGCCCGCGTGGCCGAGGTCAACGTCTTCGTCGGCACCGGCGGCGACGGCCATACCTTCCCGGGGGCGACGCGTCCCTTTGGCATGATCCAGCTCAGTCCCGACACCCAGGTCCGCCACTTCCGCCAGAGCTATCCCTGGGCCGCCGGCTACCGCTACGAGGACGATTCCATCCTCGGCTTTTCGCACACCCATTTCTCCGGCGCCGGCCACTCGGACCTCGGCGACGTGCTGCTGATGCCGACCAGCGGCGAGCTGAAACTGGAGCCGGGCTATCCGGAGCGCCCGTTCAGCGGCTACCGCTCGCGCTTCTCGCACAAGGACGAGCATGCCGAGCCCGGCTATTACGCGGTGAAACTGCTCGATAACGAAGTCGACGTCGAACTCACCGCCAGCGAGCGCGTGGGCCTGCACCGCTACCGCTTCAAGCCGGGCGCGGAGGCGCGCGTCGTGCTCGACCTGCGCAGCAGCATCTACGATTACGCCGGCAAGAACCTGTGGTCGCGCCTGCGCCTGCGCGGCAGCGATACGCTCACCGGCATGCGCGAAACGCGCGGCTGGGCGCCGGGCCGCCAGCTCTATTTCGCGATCCGCTTCTCGCGCCCGCTCCAGTCGCACCAGATGATGAACCGCGAGGAAGGCGTCGAATACAAGGGCTTCGCCTCGCCCGGCAAGAGCCCGTCCGAGAAAGTTCTGGTGGAAGGCAAGGCGCTGGAAGCGGCACTCGACTTCGGCCGCCTCGGCGAACAGCCGCTGCTGGTCAAGGTGGCGGTGTCCGCGGTCAGCGAGGATGGCGCGCTGGCCAACCTGGACGAGATGGCGGGCTGGGACTTCGACAAGGAACGCGCCAACGCCAGCGCGGCCTGGGAACAGGCCCTGGGCGCGGTCGACATCGAAGCGCCGCAGCCGATGAAGCGCATGGTCTACACCAGCCTGTATCACAGCTTGCTGGCGCCCAGCCTGTTCATGGACCGCGACGGCAAGTACCGCGGGCCGGACAACCAGGTGCACCAGGCCGACGGCTTCCGCTTCCACTCCACCTTCTCGCTGTGGGACACCTACCGCGCCCTGCACCCGCTGCTGACCCTGATCCAGCCCGAGCAGCGCAACGCCGACTTCGTGCGCTCCCTGGTCGCCTCGCAGCAGGCCAGCCCCTACGGCATCCTGCCGGTCTGGCAGTTCGCCGGGCTCGAGACCTGGTGCATGATCGGCTACCACGCGGTGCCGGTCATCGCCGACGCCTACATGAAGGGCATCCGCGGCTTCGACCCCGAACAGGCGCTGCGCGCGATGACGGCCAGCGCCGAGTACGGCCCCTACGGCGGGCTGCAGCACTACATGAAGTACGGCTACGTGCCGATCGACCTGGAACTGGAAGCGGCCTCCAAGACCGTGGAGTACGCCTTCGACGACTGGACCATCGCACGCATGGCCGAGAAGATGGGCAGGCAGGACGTGGCCGCACGCTACTACAAGCGCGCCCAGAACTGGCGCAACGTGTTCGACCGGAAGACCGGGTTCGTCCGCGCGCGCAAGTCGACCGGCGAATTCCGCACCCCCTTCGATCCGGTGCAGTCGAACTTCGGCAGCGACTATACCGAGGGCAGCGCCTGGCAGTATTCCTGGTATATGCCGCACGATAACGCGGGCCTCGTGACGTTCCTGGGCGGCGATGCCGGCCTGCAGGCGAAGATCGACCAGGTGTTCGACGCGAAGATCGATGCCAACGTCTACGCCCACATGGAAGACATCTCCGGCCTGATCGGCCACTACGCCCACGGCAACGAGCCCTCGCACCACGTGGCCTACCTGTACAACTTCGCCGGCGCGCCGTGGAAAACCCAGGGCCGCCTGGCCCGGATCGTCGCCAGCCAGTACAAGGATGCACCGGACGGCCTGGCCGGCAACGACGACCTCGGCCAGACCTCGGCCTGGCTGGCCTTCACCGCGATGGGCTTCTATCCGGTGGCGCCGGGTACCAACGAATACGTGATCGGCCGGCCCTTCGTCGAGCGCGCCACCTTGAACCTCCCGAACGGCAAGCGCTTCACGGTGCGCGCCGAACACCTGTCGGCCACGAATCCGTATGTGGGCCGCGTGACCCTGAACGGCAAGCCGCTGGCGCGCAGCTTCCTGCGCCACGAAGAGATCCTGGCTGGCGGCGAACTCGTGTTCACCATGCAGGCCACGCCCAACACCGCCTGGGGCAAGGACAAGAGCGCCCGGCCCTACACCCAGACTCCTTACCAATGACGACGATGCGACTTCTCCTTACCGCCACCCTCGCCCTCGCTGCACTGTCCTGCCAGGCCGCGGACGCCGCCCGTCCGCTGCCGCTGGATTTCGTGAATCCGCTGATGGGCACGCAAAGCAAGCCCGAGCTCTCGAACGGCAATACCTACCCGGCCATCGCCCTGCCGTGGGGGATGAATTACTGGACTCCGCAGACCGGCAAGATGGGCAACGGCTGGGCCTATACCTATGACGCCGACAAGATCCGCGGCTTCAAGCAGACCCACCAGCCGTCGCCGTGGATGAACGACTACGGCCAGTTCGCCGTCATGCCGGTCACCGGCGCCAAGCGCTTCACGCAGGACGCGCGCGCCAGCTGGTTCTCGCACAAGGCCGAGCTGTCCAGGCCCGACTACTACCGCGTCTACCTGGCCGACAGCGACGTCACCACCGAACTCACGCCGACCGAGCGCGCGGCCCAGTTCCGCTTCACCTTCCCCAAGACCGAGCAGGCCTGGGTCGTGATCGACGCCTTCGACAAGGGCTCGTACGTGAAGATCCTGCCGGCCGAGCGCAAGATCGTCGGCTACTCGACCCGTTACGCCTACGGACCGCTGGTCAACTTCCGCAACTGGTTCGTGATCCAGTTCGACAGGCCATTCAAGAGCGGCGAAGTGTGGGATGGCGACAAACTGGTCGCCGGCGCCCAGGAAGCCCAGGTCCAGCACGCCGGCGCCATCGTCGGCTTCGCGACCCAGGCCGGGGAAAAGGTCGGCATGCGCGTGGCCTCTTCCTTCATCAGCCTGGAACAGGCCGAGCGCAACCTGGCGCGCGAGATCGGCAACGACGATTTCGACACCACCCGCGCCAAGGCCGCGCAACGCTGGAACGAGGTGCTCGGCAAGGTCGAGGTCAAAGGCGGCAGCATCGACCAGCGGCGCACCTTCTATTCCAGCCTGTACCGCATGGTGCAGTTCCCGAACAAGCTCTATGAACTGGACGCGGACAACAAGCCGGTCCACTGGAGCCCGTACAACGGCAAGATCCTGCCGGGACGGATGTTCGCCGGCACCGGCTTCTGGGACACCTTCCGCGCCCTCTACCCCTTCCTCAACCTGATGTACCCGTCGATCAACCGCGAGATGCAGGAAGGCCTGGCGAACGACTTCCGCGAAGGCGGCTGGCTGCCCGAATGGTCCAGCCCCGGCTACGCCAGCGTCATGGTCGGCAACAACTCGGCCTCGGTGGTGTCGGAAGCCTGGGTCAAGGGCCTGCGCGGCTACGACGTCGAGACCCTGTGGCAGGCGCTGGTGCACGGCGCGAACAACGCCGGCCCGATCGAGGCCGTCGGCCGCGCCGGGGTCGAGGACTACAACCGGCTCGGCTATGTCCCTTACGACGGCGGCCTGAAGGAAAGCGCGGCCCGCTCGCTGGAATATGCCTACGACGACTTCGCGATCTACCAGCTCGGCAAGGCGCTGGGCAAGCCGCAGTCGGAGATCGCGGTGTATGCCGAGCGCGCCCTCAACTACCGCAAGCTGTTCGACAGGGAGACTGGCCTGATGCGCGGGAAGAACCGCGACGGCAGCTTCCAGGCGCCGTTCAACCCGTTCAAGTGGGGCGATGCCTTCACCGAGGGGAACAGCTGGCACTACACCTGGTCGGTGTTCCACGACGTGGCCGGCCTGGTCGACCTGATGGGCGGCCGCCAGGCCTTCGTGAACAAGCTGGACCAGGTATGGAGCCTGCCGCCCGTGTTCGACGACAGCTATTACGGCCAGGTGATCCACGAGATCCGCGAGATGCAGATCGCCGGCATGGGCCAGTACGCCCACGGCAACCAGCCGATCCAGCACATGATCTACCTGTACGACTACGCCGGGGCGCCGTGGAAGACCCAGTACTGGGCGCGCGAAGTGATGAACCGCCTGTACCGCGCCACGCCGGACGGCTATTGCGGCGACGAGGACAATGGCCAGACCTCGGCCTGGTACGTGTTTTCGAGCCTGGGCTTCTACCCGGTCACGCCGAGCGTCCCGCAGTACGCGCTGGGCGCGCCGCTGTTCCCGGAAGCCGTGCTGCACCTGGAGAACGGCCGCAAGGTGACGATCCGCGCGCCCGGCAACAGCGACGAACGGCGCTACGTCGACGCCCTGCGCATCGACGGCAAGCCGGCCAGCCGCAACTGGGTCGGCCACGATGAGCTGATGCGCGGCGCGCGCCTCGACTTCAGCATGTCCGCGAAGCCCAACCTGCAGCGCGGCACGCATCCGGCGGACGCGCCCTATTCCTTCTCGACGGACCCGGCGGCGCAGCGCCGCTGAGCGCGGGCGCCGGCGCCTGCTACGATGTCGTGCCCCTGCTCGCGCGCAGGCGCGCGAGGTCGCCCAGCTTGTCGGGATTGCGCACCACGTAGATCGCGGCGATGCGGCCGTCGCGCAGCGCCAGCGTGGTGACCGAATCCGGCTGGCCGTCGCGCCAGGTCAGCAGGCCGGGCGCGCCGTTCACCTGCACCAGCTGGTGGCTGCCGCCATCGGTCCACTTGCGTTCGATGCCCACCACCAGGCGCGCCACGCGCTCCGCGCCCAGCACCTTGCGCACGGTGGTCTTCGCCTTGCCGCCGCCATCGCCCATGTAGGCGGCGTCCTCCGTCAGCAAGGCCTGTACGCGCTCCGGCACGCCCGAGCGCGCCGCCTCGATGAACTTGCCCAGCAGCGCCAGGTGCTGTTCGCGCCCGACCGCGAAACGCGGCCGCTCCGCGCGCACCCGCTCGCGCGCCCGCTGCAGGATCTTGCGGCAGGCCGGCCCGGTCTTGCCGACCATCGCGGCAACCTCGTCGTAGCCGAACTCGAACACCTGGTGCAGCAGGAACACCGCGCGTTCCTCGGGGCCGAGGCGTTCCAGCATCAGGAGAAAGGCGGTCGAGATGTCGCCGGCGGCTTCCAGCGCCGCCTCCGGGGACCCGGCCGCTTCCTCGACCAGCGGTTCGGGCAGCCAGGGCCCGACGTAGCGTTCGCGCTCGGCGATGGCGCCGCGCAGGCGGTCGATGCTCAGGCGCGTGACCACGGTCACCAGCCAGGCTTCGGGGATGCGCGCCTCTTCGCCGCCGTGCTGCCAGCGCAGCCAGGCTTCCTGCACGATGTCCTCGGCGTCCGCGCGCACGCCCAGCATGCGGTAGGCGATGCCGAACAGGCGCGGGCGCAGGGCCTGGAAAATGTCGATTGTCGTGTCCATGTGGCCTAGACGCTGCAGGGTTCCGGTTTGTGACAGGCGATGCGGCTTCCATCATACCTGTCACAAACCGGCGTGCCGCTTCGACTAAGGGAGGTATTCATCCACCACTGAAGGAGCACACCATGCAACGACTCGATTTCGGCAAAGCCTCGCCGGCCGCCTACAAAGCCCTGCTGGGCGTCGAAAACTATATTCGCGATACCGGACTCGAGCACAGCCTGCTCGAGCTGGTAAAGCTGCGCGCTTCCCAGATCAACGGTTGCGGCTACTGCGTCGACATGCACGCCACGGATGCGCGCCAGGCCGGCGAATCGGAACGCCGCCTGTACGCGGTGGCCGTGTGGCGCGAGACGCCGTTCTTCACGCCGCGCGAACGGGCGGCCCTGGCCTGGACCGAAGCCCTCACCCGGCTGTCGCAGCAGCCGGCGCTGGACGCGGATTATGCGGCGCTGCGGGAACAGTTCAGCGAGCGCGAGATGGTCGACCTGAGCCTGGCGATCGCGGCCATCAATAGCTGGAACCGGCTGGCGGTCGGATTCGGCGCGCAGCCGGCGGCGTAGGAAGGGTAAGGCGGGCGGCCCGGTTACCCGGGCGCTTGCCCGATCAGCTGCCCGCGATCGGGCTGCCGAAAATGCCGACCGCCAGTTCGGCCCAGACCAGCGCCAGGGTCAGCAGCAGTCCGCCGCCGATCGCCCGGCGTTGCGAGGCCGTGCGCAGCTTGCGGGTCAGCAGGACGTACGCGGTGCCTATGCCGGCCAGCAAGATGCCGGCGACGAGGAAGTCGAGCGGGCTCCAGTTCACTTCGCGGATAAAGCGCATGGCCACGAGCGGCACCAGCAGGATCGCGCCGGTGCCCAGCAGGACCCGGCCCAGGTCCCTGGCCAGCTTGCCTGTGTCCGGGCTGCCCTTGTTTTCCTTACTTGCGTGCATGTGAACTTCTCCCTGTATGCCGGATGGATCGATGTCTTGTGTTGACATCATAGTACGGTTCGGAAGAAAAGTCGCGCCGGCCTGGATGGGAGCCGGGCGGGCCGCTCAGAGCGGCGCGGCCTGGACCAGGCCGAGGCCGGACTTGGCCAGGGCCATCGCCACCGGCAGGGCGCACAGCACGAGCACGACACCGATGCGGACACGGCGGGCGCGCTGCTTCTGCTGCGAAAGACGGGAGAGGCGGAATCCTTTATCGGTAGTCATACGTGCCCTTTCATGTGCGTTGGATATCCAAATCATAATACGCCCGCATCAAAACCCGCGACACGAATGGTTTCGGAATATCCACAAGCATTGTCCTCGCGCACACGCCCATGTCTCTCGCCCGCAACAGGCCTCAGTCGAAGCGCCAGGCCACGGCCGACGCGTCGTCGGCCTGCTTGACCGCCATCGCGGTGCCGGCGCCGGCCGCATGCTCGTGGGCCCGCAGACTGGCCAGCATGGCCTCCAGCCCATCGCTTGCGCAGGCCCGGGCCAGGCTGGCATCGCCGTGCAGGCGGTAGGGATCGACCAGCCGGTAGAAACCGTCGGTCATGACCAGCAGCATCGAGCCCGGCGCGGCCTGTACCGAATAACGGCGCGCGGCGAAAGGGCCGGCCGGCGCCAGGCACAGGGACGACGGCATCGGCGCGGTGTTCTGCTCCTCGCGGCGGCGCCTGAGCATGGGCAGCAGCCGTTCGCGCCGCTCGGCCGGATCGGTGACGCCTTCCGCGGCCAGCGCGGCGATGGCATCCTGCAGCACCGCCTCCTGCGGATTCACCCACGGGTCGAGGTCCTGCACGCTGCCGTCCGGCCGCAGCAGCAGGGTCTTGCAGTCGCCCAGGCAGTAGAGGATCAGTTCCGACACGCCGCGTCCGGGCAGGATGCGAATCCAGCTCATGGCCGCGATCGGCCAGGCGTACACTGGCACCGCCTGCCCGGCCGTGTGCCACTGGAAATCGGAGCGCACCGCCTCCAGCGCCGTGCGCACCGCCTGTTCCTGCGGCGTGCGGGCGGCCAGCGCCTCGCCGAAGGCGGCGCTGAAACGCCGCACGAACCAGGCCACGTCGCCGCGGTCCGGGTCGATGTAGTTCCGGCCCGCCACCGAGGTGGCGCCATCCAGCAACACGATATCGGCCACATGCCCCTGCTCGAATACCGCTACATGATCCTCGTTGGCTTGGCCGCCGCCGCGCGAGGATACCGAAGTCCAGCTCATTACGTTGCCCTTAATTAAATTTCCATTACTATAGAGCAATTCAGCGGGCGACGCTAAACAGGCAGGAAAAACCGCTTCAGGAACCCAGCACGGTGACCACGACGCGCCGGCGGTGCGGCGCCGCGCGGTGTTCCCACAGGTAGATGCCCTGCCAGGTCCCGAGCAGCAGCCGGCCGCCGCCGACCGGCACGCTGACGCTGGTTCCGCTCAGCATGCTGCGGACGTGGGCGGCCATGTCGTCCGGCCCCTCGGCATCGTGGCGGTACGCCGGATCGCCGTCGGGCGCCAGGCGCGCCATCACGGTCTCGAGGTCGCGGCGGACGTCGGGATCGGCGTTCTCGGTCACCGTCAGCGAGCAGCTGGTGTGCTGCACGAACACATGCACCAGGCCGCAGCGCAGTCCGGACCTAGCCACCGCCTCGGTGACGGCAGCGGTGATGTCGCGCGTGCCGCGCCCGGCGGTCGCGATCTCGAGGGTGGTCTGGTGGGTCATGCGCGCCAGCTTATCACGGCGGCCGCGGCCCGCGCTTCAGGCGGCTGCGCCGACGATCCGGTCGCGCCCGCCGTGCTTGGCCTCGTACAGGCGGCGGTCGACCGATTCGATGAAGGCGCGCGCGCTGTCGTGCGCGCCCGGCACGATGGTGCCCACGCCCATGCTGCAGGTGACGAATTCGGAGGCCGGGGAGCCGCCATGCGGGATCGCCGCCTGCGCCAGCATGCGGCGGCAGCGCCGCGCCACGTCCAGCGCCGCCACGGCGCCGGTCACCGGCAGCAGCAGCGCGAATTCCTCGCCGCCCAGGCGTGCGCACAGGTCGCGCGTGCGCGAGGCCGATTCGTCCAGCACCTTCGCCACCTGGCGCAGGCAGGCGTCGCCCTGCGGGTGGCCGTGACGGTCGTTGTAGGCCTTGAAGAAGTCGATGTCGAGCAGGACCAGCGCCAGCGGCTGGCCGGTCACGCGGGCCCTGGTCCATTCCATCTCGAGGATGGTGTCGAACATGCGGCGGTTGGCGACCTGGGTCAGGCTGTCCTGGTAGGAAAGCGCTTCCAGTTCCTTCTGCAGCTGCAGGATCTTGTCCTCGGCCTTCTTGCGCTCGCTGATGTCGAACATGAAGCCGACCAGCGCCTCGGGGCTGCCGTCGGGCCGGCGCACCACGTGCACCACGTCGCGGATCCAGACGTACTCGCCGTCCGGGGTCAGCGCGCGGTAGTCGGCTTCGTGGTCGACGCCCTGCTGCGACTGGGCCACGCAGAAGTCGACCGTCTTCTGGCGGTCTTCCTCGTGGATGCGGGATGCCCAGTCGTCGACGGTCTTCCAGCTGTCCTGGCGCCAGCCCAGCACCTGCTCGATCTGCGGGCCGATGTAGGCGAATTCCATCGTGGCCCAGTCGATCTTCCAGGGAATCGCCCGGGTCGATTCGAGCAGGGTGCGGTAGACGTCCGGGTCGTTCGAAAAGGCGCTCACGCGGCATCTCCTTCGGCTCATGAACAGGATGAGCCGACGATGTTACCGGACTTGCATGAACAAAAGATTAAATCTTGGAAGGATGTGCCTGACAAGCGACAGTCCGGTATCTCACTGCAGCAGGCGCGGTGCGGCGGACTTGCGGAAGTCCGCCAGGTGGGACGACGGGATCAGGTTGATCTCGGCGGAATGGAAATGCTCGCACAGCGGGCGCACGGCGCCGTCTTCCGGCTTCCAGCAGGCGGCCTGCTCGCCGTCTTCGTAGATGTCGACGGTCCAGCCGGCGCCGCCGATGGTCTGCACGATGCCGCTCACGCCGCCCTCGAACGAGGCCGGCAGGTCGAAGGCGATGCGCAGCACGGTCGCCTCCGGCAGGCGCGGATACGGTGTGGTGTAGAAGTCGAACAGCTCCGCGCCCGGCCAGAACAGGGCCAGCACCTGCTGCAGCACGGCCTGGCTGTTGGCGCCGTCGCGCCCGGTGACCACGATGCGCACGCCCAGGCGCAGCCATTCATCGGCCGCTACTTCGGGGCGCTCCAGGGTTTCGACGGTCAGCATGGCATTCGACTCCGGTAGTTTGACGCTCGTCATACTACTACCAGTGCACTCGAAGAAGCTCTCGAAATATCACACGGCGGCGATTCTGTCGCCGCCGGTTGCGGCTACGCCACGGAAGCTAGCTTCGGTAACAACTTATCGAGGGTGACCGGATAATCGCGCACCCGCACCCCGGTGGCATTGTAGATCGCGTTGGCGACCGCCGCCCCGACCCCGCAGATGCCCAGTTCGCCCACGCCCTTGGCCTTCATCGGCGAGGAGACCGGGTCGGTCTCGTCGAGGAAGACCACCTCCTGGTGCGGGATGTCAGCATGCACCGGCACCTCGTACATCGCGAGGTCGTGGTTGATGAAGCAACCGATGCGCTTGTCGACCACCAGGTCTTCCATCAGGGCCGCGCCCACGCCCATCGTCATTGCTCCGATCACCTGGCTGCGCGCGGACTTCGGGTTCAGGATGCGGCCGGCCGCGCACACGGCCAGCATGCGCCGCACGCGGGTCTCGCCGGTGACGGCATCGACGCCGACCTCGACGAAATGGGCGCCGAAGGTCGACTGCTGGTATTTCTTGTCGAGGTCACCGTATTCCATCTTGTCCTCGGCGTTCAGCTCGCCGCCCTCGGCCGCCTGGCGCAGCGGCAGGCGCCTGCCGCCCGAAGACACCTGGCCGCCGGCGAATTCGGCCGTCGCCGGGTCCAGCCCCAGCTTCTCGGCCACCATTCCGCGCAGCCGCACGCAGGCCGCGTACACGCCGGCGGTCGAACTGTTGGCGCCCCACTGCCCGCCCGACCCGGCCGACACCGGATAGCTGGAATCGCCGAGGCGCACCACCACCTGGTCGAGCGGCAGGCCCATCATCTCGGCGGCGGTCTGGGCGATGATGGTATAGGTGCCGGTGCCGATGTCGGTCATGTCGGTCTCGACCGTCACCTTGCCGTCGCGCTCCAGGCGCACCCGCGCGGCCGAGCGCATCACCAGGTTGTTGCGGAAGGCCGCGGCCATGCCGTAGCCGATCAGCCATCGTCCATCGCGCAGCTGGCCGGGCACGGGGTTGCGCTTGTTCCAGCCGAAGCGTTCGGCGCCGATCCGCAGGCAGTCGACCAGGCGCCGCTGCGAGAACCTGCGTTCGCGCTTTTCAGGATCGACGCTGGTGTCGTTCACGATGCGGAACATCACCGGGTCCATCTTGAGCTTTTCCGCCATCTCGTCCATCGCGATCTCGAGCGCCATCATGCCCGGGGCCTCGCCCGGCGCGCGCATCGCGTTCCCTTCCGGCAGGTCGAGTTTCGCCAGGCGCAGCGCCGTGTAGCGGTTCGGTCCCGCGTACAGCAGGCGGGTCTGGTTGACGGCCGTCTCGGGCTGGCCGCCGGGCAGGTCGCCCGACCAGCTCTCGTGGGCGATCGCGGTGATCCGCCCTTCGCGCGTGCAGCCGATGCGGATGCGCTGGATGGTGGCCGGGCGGTGGGTGGTATTGTTGAACATCAGGGGGCGCTGCAGCGCGACTTTCACCGGGCGTTTCGCCGCGCGCGCGCCAAGGGCCGCCAGCAGCGCCTCGGCGCGCAGGAACAGCTTGCCGCCGAAGCCGCCGCCGATGTAGGGCGATACCAGGTGCACGTTTTCCTCGGGGATGCCGAGCGTCTTGGCCATGTCCTTCATGCCCCAGTTGACCATCTGGTTGGCCGTGAAGATGGTCAGCTTGTCGCCTTCCCACTTCGCGATCGAGGCATGCGGTTCCATCATCGCGTGCGACTGGTCGGGGGTGGTGTAGAGGGCATCGAGCTTCACCGGTGCGCCGGCCCAGGCGCCGGCGAAGTCGCCGGTGCGGGTCTCCGGCTTCTCTTCCTTCTTCGCCAGGCCCGCCTTGTCCTTCGCCTTCGCCAGGTCGTATTCGCCCCTGCCTTTCGCGTAGTCGATTTTCACCAGGCTGGCTGCCGCGCGCGCCTGCTCGAAGGTCTCGGCCACCACCAGCGCCACGGCCTGGTGGTAGTGCTCGATCTCCGGGCCGCCGAGCAGGGTCGCGGTGTTGAACTTGCCCTTGCCCAGCTTGCCCGCATTGTCCCTGGTCACGATGGCGATCACCCCCGGCGCGCGCTTCGCGGCGGACAGGTCCATCGAGACGATGCGGCCCTTGGCGATGGCGGCGCCGACCACGTAGCCATACGCGGCGTCGGGCACGGCCTGGTGCTGTTCGTAGGCATAGGGCGCGGTGCCGGTGGTCTTCAGCGGGCCCTCGATGCGGTCGGTGGGCCGGCCGACGACCTTCAACTGGTCGATCGGATTGGTGCCGGCGGGAGTCGTGAATTTCATGGCCGGACCCTCCTTGCCTCGATCAGCACCCCGTCGATCGTGCGCTGCACGAGGAGCACCTTGAATGCGTTGTCGTCGTTGACGCGGGCGCCGGCCAGCAGCTGTTCGGCCACCGCCCGCCCGCCGCGCGCCAGCTGGGCGTCGGCGGCCGGCAGGCGCCAGGGCTTGTGCGCGACGCCGCCCAGCGCTACCCTGCCGCTGCCGTCGGCCTGCACGACGGCGGCCACCGACACCAGCGCGAAGGCATACGAGGCGCGGTCGCGCACCTTCTGGTAGAAATGGCGCCCGCCCACCGGCTTCGGCAGGGTCACGGCCGTGATCAGCTCGCCGGGCATCAGGACGTGCTCGATGTGCGGGGTGTCGCCCGGCAGGCGGTGGAAGTCCGCGATCGGGATCGTGCGCCGGCTGCCGTCCGCGCGCACCGTCTCGACCTCCGCGTCCAGCACCCGCATCGCCACCGCCATGTCGCTCGGATGGGTGGCGATGCAGGCCTCGCTCGTGCCGACGATGGCATGGTGGCGGTTGAAGCCGCCGATCGCCGAGCAGCCGCTGCCCGGCGCGCGCTTGTTGCAGGGCTGGTTGGTGTCGTAGAAGTATGGGCAGCGGGTGCGCTGCAGCAGGTTGCCGGCGGTGGTCGCCTTGTTGCGCAGCTGCGGCGAGGCGCCGGCCAGCAGGGCGCGCGACAACACCGCGTAGTCGCGCCGCACGCGCGGATCGGCCGCCAGGTCGGTGTTGCGCACCAGGGCGCCGATGCGCAGGCCGCCATCGCCGGCCGGCTCGATCCGGTCCATGCCGGCGCCGTTGACATCGATGAGGTGGGCCGGCGTGTCGATCTCCAGCTTCATCAGGTCGAGCAGGTTGGTGCCGCCGGCAATGAAGCGCGCGTTCGGCGAGCCCGCCGCCGCGGATGCCGCTTCGGCCGGCGTCTTCACGCGCTGGTAGGTAAAGGCTCTCATGCCTGGTTCCCTCCCCCGGCGACTTCCGTGATCGCATCGACGATGTTCGAGTACGCCCCGCAGCGGCAGATGTTGCCGCTCATGCGCTCGCGCAGCTCCATCGGCGACAGCAGCGGACGCGCGTTCAGGTCGGCGCTGACGTGACTCGGGATGCCCTGCTTCACCTCGTCGAGCATCGCCACCGCCGAGCAGATCTGGCCCGGGGTGCAGTAGCCGCACTGGTAGCCGTCGTGCCGGACGAAGGCCGCCTGCATCGGGTGCAGCCGGTCGGGCGTGCCGAGGCCTTCGATGGTGGTGATCTCCCCGCCTTCGTGCATCAGCGCCAGGCTGAGACAGGAATTGATGCGCCGGCCGTCGGCGAGCACGGTGCAGGCGCCGCACTGGCCATGGTCGCAGCCCTTCTTGGTGCCGGTCAGGCGCAGGTGCTCGCGCAGCAGGTCGAGCAGCGTGGTCCGCGTGTCGACTTCCCGCTCGTAGCGCTGGCCGTTGACGCGCAGCGCCACCCTGGCCGTGACCGGGGCCGGCGTGGTCCCGGCCTGGGGCGCGCTTGCGGCAGGCGCCTGGGCGTTGGCGGCGCCGGGCAGCGCGGCCGCGGTGGCCGACAGGGCGCCCGCGATCAGCAGTCCGCGCCGCGCGGTATCGATGTCGGGCGTGTCATCCCTCGGGTAATCGTCCATGGCATTGCTTCCTTTCGAATGTCGGCGGCGCCGGGCGCCGGAGCGTCGCGCCATCTTAAGTCGATTCGCCTCCTGCACCGCACACGGTTCGGCTGGCCGGAAAACGCACCAAACAGGTGCATCGCGATGCGACCCGGCGCAGCTATGGTGTGGGCGGCGCCCGGGCATGTTGAGTAGAATGGCCAGTTTGATCGACACCGGACCGCCCACCATGAACCACCGCGATGCATTCCTGGCCAATGGCGGCGACGCCGGCGCGCGCATCCTTGCGCAGGACTGGAGCGCGCACCCGCTCGGTCCGGTCGCCGGCTGGCCGGCTTCGCTGCGCATGTCGCTCGGCATCATGCTCGGGTCTTCCTTCCCGACCTTCCTGGCCTGGGACGAAGGGCTGTTCGTACTCCATAACGACGCCTACGCGCCGATGCTCGGCAACCGCACCGGTACCGCGCTCGGCGCGCCCCTGCCCGCCCTGTGGCCGGAAATCTGGGATACCCTGGCGCCGCTGGTGCGCCGCGTGCTGGACGGCGAAGCCCTGTACTTCGAAAACTTCCAGGTCATGGTGGAGCGCAAGGGCTATCCGGAGCAGGCCTGGTTCACGTTTTCGTACAGCCCGCTGCGCGACGAGGCGGGCACGGTGCGCGGCCTGATGTGCACCGTGGTCGAAGAGACCGACAAGGTGCTGGCCCTGGCGCGCCACAAGGAAGCCGAGGAGCGCTATGCCCTCTGCATCGAAGCCTCCGGGAATATCGGCACCTGGGCCTACGAGGTGGATACCGGCGCCACCTTCGTCGACGAGCAGTTCGCGCGCCTGTTCCAGGTCGATGCGTCGCTGGCCCGCGCCGGCACCGAGCTCGAACGCTTCACCAACATGATCCACCCGGACGACCGCCCGCGCGTGGTCGCCGCGATCGGACACGCGATCGCCAACGACACCCTGTACGACATCGAATACCGGATCCCGCAATTGTCGCGCGCGGATGCGTGGGTGAATGCGCGCGGCAAGGTATTCCATGAACCGGGCACCGGCAGGCGGCGCTTCGCCGGCGTCGCCGTCGACATCACCGAACGCAAATACGCCGAACTGGCCCAGGTGGCGGCCGAGCGCGCCATGAAGGACAGCGAGGCACGCTTCCGCTCCATCGCCAACCTGATCCCCCAGATGGTGTGGTCGGCCGGCGCCGGCGGCACCAACGACTACCTGAACGCGCGCTGGCGCGAGTTCACCGGCCTGCCCGAAGAGGATTTGCTCGGCGAGGGCTGGACCAGGGTCGTCCACCCGGACGACCTGCCCGGCCTGGACGCCGCCTGGCAGCACAGCCTCGCCACCGGTACGCCCTACGAGGTCGAACACCGGCTGCTCCACCATACGGGCCACTACCGCTGGGTGCTGAACCGCGCCCTGCCCGTCACCGGCGAACACGGCGCCATCGCCCGCTGGATGGGGGCGCTGACCGACATCCACGACAAGAAGCGCGGCGAGGAAGAGCTGAAGGCGGCGGCGCGGCGCAAGGACGAGTTCCTGGCGATGCTGGCGCACGAGCTCAGGAACCCGCTGGCGCCGATCAGCAGCGCGGCCCAGTTGCTGGTCCAGGTCGCCGCCGACGAAAAGCGGGTGCGCCAGTCGAGCGAGATCATCGTGCGCCAGGTGCGCCACCTGACCGGCCTGGTGGACGACCTGCTGGACGTCTCGCGCGTGACCCGCGGCCTGGTCGAGCTGCAGCGCGAACGGGTCGACCTGAAGGGCGTACTGGCCAGTGCGCTGGAACAGGCGCGGCCGCTGGTCGAATCGCGCCGCCACCATCTCGACCTGGCGCTGGACGCGGCGCCGGCCTGGGTCGACGGCGACCGCATCCGCCTGGTGCAGGTGGTCGCCAACCTGCTCAACAATGCCGCCAAGTACACGCCGCAGGGCGGCGCGATCGCTCTCTCGCTCGAGGTGGATCGGGGCCTTGCATCGGTCGCGGTGTGCGACAACGGCATCGGCATCAGCCACGACCTGCTGCCCCAGGTGTTCGAACTGTTCACCCAGGCCGAGCGCACCCCGGACCGCGCCCAGGGCGGCCTGGGCCTCGGCCTGGCGCTGGTGAAAAGCCTGGTCGGCCTGCATGGCGGCAGGGTCGGGGCCGAGAGCGACGGGCCGGGGCGCGGCAGCACCTTCCGCGTGGTGCTGCCGCTGGCACAGGCGGCGCCACCGATGCCGGCCGCCGGCGGCGAAGGCGCGGCGCGCGGCGCCCTGCCGGCCAACGGGCATGCCCTGCCGGACGTGATGATCGTCGACGACAACGCCGACGCCGCGCAGTCGCTGGCCGAGATCCTGCGCGCCTTCGGCCACCGGGTGGCCGTGGCGCACGAGCCGCGCCACGCGCTGGCGCTTGCCGAACAGGAGTGGCCGGACGTCTTCATCCTCGACATCGGCCTGCCCGACATCGACGGCTACGCGCTGGCGCGGCGCCTGCGCGCGATGGCGGAAGAAAAGCCGCGCGGGCGCGCGGCGCTGTACCTGGCCCTGACCGGCTACGGCCAGGCGCACGACAAGGTGCTGTCGAAGGCGGCCGGTTTCGACCGCCACTTCGTCAAGCCGGTCGACCTCGAAGCCCTGCTGGCCGCGCTGGCCGCCGCACCGGCCGCGCGCGCCTAGCGCAGGGACTTCAGGACGGCTTCGCGCGCGGCGCTCCAGCCGCTTTGCGCCAGCACGGGCGCGCAGCGCTCGCAGGGCGCGAAGGGATCGCAGTCGTGGTCGAGCTCGACGTAATGGCCGCCGGTCACCAGTTTGGCGGCGCGTGCATCCTGGCGGCCGGATGCCGGCTCGCCCTCCTTGGCCATCCACCGCGCGAAGGGTTCGGTGGCGACGCCATCCGGCACATACCAGCGCTTGCGGGTCGGATTCCAGCGGGCGCCCAGCTCGCGGGCCTGGTCTTTTTCGGCGTAGGGAACATTCAGGAACATCATGGCGCCATCATACCATCCGTTCGAGCACACCCTTGAGGTCTTCCAGCCGGTAGGGCTTGGGAACGATCCAGAACGGGAACCCGAGCGCGTCGCGCTCCGGCCCGCCATAGCCGGAGGCGAACGCCACGCGCAGCGCCGGCTGTTGCCGGACCGCCAAGCGCGCCAGCTCGACCCCGGACTTGCCGGCCAGGTCGATGTCGGTGAACAGCAGGTCGAACGGGCTTTCGCGCAGCAGGCCGGCGGCCGCGTCGAAGCTGACCGCGCCGCGCACCTCGTGGCCGAGGGCCTCGAACAGGCTGCAGGTCATCTGCATCAGGTCCGGATTGTCTTCCGCCACCAGGATGCGGCGGCGCCCGCCCGGCGCCACCACGCTGCCCGCGGCGGGCGCCGCGGGAACCGCGCGGTTGGCCAGCAGGTGGCGCACCTTGCGCGCGAGCTGGTCGCGGCCGTACGGCTTGGACAGCAGCTCGACGCCCGGATCCAGGCGGCCGCCGTGCACGATCGCGTTCTGCGTGTAGCCCGAGGTGAACAGCACCGCCAGTCCCGGCAGCAAGGCCTTGGCCTGGCGCGCCAGGTCGGGGCTGCGCAGCGGTCCGGGCATCACGACGTCGGTGAACAGCAGGTCGATCGGGATCCCGCTCTTCACGATGCCGAGCGCGTCGTGGGCGTTGTCGGCTTTCAGCACGCGGTAGCCCAGGCTGTCCAGCATCCCGACCACCGTGCCCTGCACCGCCGGGTCGTCCTCGACCACCAGCACCGTCTCGCTGCCGCCTTCGACCCTGGCGCCGGCCAGGCGCGTGAGCCCGGTCTCGGTCTCGAAGCTGCGCGGAAAGTACATGCGCACGGTGGTGCCTTCCCCGACCTCGCTGTAGATTTTGAAGTGGCCGCCGGTCTGCTTGACGAAGCCGTAGGCCATCGACAGGCCCAGGCCGGTGCCGGCGCCTTCCGGCTTGGTCGTGAAGAACGGTTCGCAGGCCCGTTCCAGCACCTCGCGGCGCATGCCGCTGCCGGTGTCGGACACCGCGATCATCACGTACTGGCCCGGCACGATGTCCGGCTCCGCCGCGACATAGGAATCGTCCAGCATCGCATTGCCGATCTCGATGGTCAGGCGGCCGCCGCCCGGCATGGCGTCGCGCGCGTTGATCGCCAGGTTCAGGATCACGTTCTCGAGCTGGTTGGGATCGACCACGGTGTTCCACAGGCCGCCGCCCTTGACGGTCTCGATCTGGATCGTCTCGCCGAGCGCACGGCGCAGCAGGCCGTCCATGTCGCTGACGATGCGTCCCGGGTTGACCACCACCGGCTGCAGCGGCTGGCGGCGCGCGAAGGCCAGCAGCTGCGAGGACAGCTTGCCGCCGCGCTCGACGGCCTGCAGCGCCACCTCGAGCAGCTGCTGGCCGTCGCCGTCCGGCAGGCGGCGCTGCAGCAGCTCGAGGTTGCCGCCGACGACCTGCAGGATGTTGTTGAAGTCGTGCGCCACGCCGCCGGTCAGCTTGCCGATCGCTTCCAGTTTTTGCGAGCGCTGCAGCGCGTGCTGGGCCGCCGACAGTTCTTCCGTGCGGGCGCTGACCAGCGATTCCAGCTCGAGCTGGTGGCGCGCCAGCTCGTCCTGCGCCTGTTTCTGTTCGCTGACGTCGCTGCCCTGCACGAAGATGCCGATCACCTCGCCCATCGGATCGAGCACCGGCTGGTAGATGAAGTCCAGGTGGCGGGTGGTGCTGGCGCCGTCCGGGCCGCTGGCCAGTTCGACCGGCACGGCGCGGCCGATGAAGGCCTTGCCGGTGCGGTAGACATCGTCCAGCAGGTCCGTGAAGCCCTGCGCCACGACCTCGGGCAGCGCGGTGCGGATCGGCTTGCCGATCAGTTCGCGCCCGCCGGTCAGCTGGCGGTAGGCCGCATTCGCCAGCTCGTACACGTGCTCCGGGCCGCGCATGACGCAGATGAAACCGGGAGCCTGCTCGAACAGGCGCTGCAGGTGCATCTTGTCGCCCTGCAGTTCGTTGGCCAGCTTGAGGGCGGCGTGCGCTTCCGACAGGGCCGCGGTGCGCTGTTCGACCATGCGCTCCAGCTCTTCCTGCTTGCGGCGCAGGCTTTCTTCGGCCAGCACGCGCTCGGTGACGTCGTTCCCCTGCGAGAAGATGCCGACCACGGAACCGCTTTCGTCGACGATGGGCTGGTAAACGAAGTCGATGTAGCGCAGGATCGCCGCGCCGCCGCTGGCCGGCACCACGCCCAGCGGCAGCGCTGTGCCGACGAAGGCCTGGCCGCTGGCGAACACCTGGTCGAGCAGCTCGAAGAACTGCTGCCCTTCCAGCTCCGGCAGGGCCTCGCGCACGGGCTTGCCGATGATGTCCTTGAAGCCGGCCAGGCGGTGGTGGGCGTGGTTCTGCAGCTCGTACACATGCTGCGGACCGCGGAAGAAGCAGACGAAGCCCGGCGCCTGCTCGAACAGGCGCAGCAGCTCGCGGTAGGGCCGGCTGATCTTGGCCTGCTCGAGCGCGGATTCGGTGGCGAGGGTGGGTGGATGCGTGGGGGAAGCGACGGCCGCTTGGCCGGGCGGGGTAGGACTCATGGGGTGGGGCTGACCTTGGGCTGGACCGTTGCAGAGAAAGTGCAAAACGGCATTTCTTTCAATGTTACCTTCTAAGCGCTTGCCGCACAACCGGGCGTGACCTCATACGCGCACTGCCCCGCCCTGCTGTGACAATAGTATGGTCTCAGGCCTCGCCGTCGACCACTACCCGGTCGCGGCCGCCGCGCTTGGCGGCGTACAGGGCCTTGTCGGCGGCTTCGATCAGTGCCTTGGCCTCGTCGAGGCGCCCCTTGTCGATGCTGGCCACGCCGATGCTGAGGGTCACGTAGGGACGCACGGCGCCGGGCGCATGCGGCAGGTTCAGCGAGGCGACGTAGTCGCGGATGCTTTCGGCCAGCTGGCGCGCCTGGGCCGCATCGGTGTCGGGCAGGATCGCCGCGAACTCCTCGCCGCCGTAGCGTGCGGCGACGTCGGCCGGGCGCTTCAGCCTGGAGGCCAGCGCCTGCGCCACCGCCGACAGGCAGGTGTCGCCGGCCTGGTGGCCGAAGTGGTCGTTGTAGGCCTTGAACGAATCGATGTCGGTCAGCAGCAGCGACAGCTTGCCGCCGATGCGCTGGGCGCGCCGCAGTTCGCGGTCGAGGGCGACGTCGAAGTAGCGGCGGTTGGCGATGCCGGTCAGGCCGTCGACGTAGGAACGGGCGCGCAGCGATTCGGCGTGGTCGAGCAGGCGCCGTTCGCGCTCATTGGAGCCGCTGACGTCGCGGATCTCGACCAGGCAGAACACCTCGCCGTCCTCGCGGAACGGCGATACCGACACCGCCTGTTCGATGCGCGGGCCGTCGAAGCTGCCGGCGGCGCGCAGCGGGAACGGGCTGCGGCTCTCGCCCTGCGGGATCGCGGTGGCGGTGTCGTCGAGCAGGGCAGCCAGCACCGCCGCCTCGACGCGCGAGCCGCGCAGCTCGGGGAAGACCTCGAACAGCGGATGGCCCATGACGCGCGCGGCGGCGCGCCCGCAACGCGGCGTCAGCCAGCTGTTCCAGAGGACGATGCGCTGGTCGGCGTCGAGGACGATGACGCCGCCGTTGACGAGGTTGAGGACACGCGCGGTGAGATGCGCCGGGTCGGCGCCTGCTTCTGGCTTGGAAGTGATCACTTGGCAGTTAGTTAACGAATTAACTGCCCGATCATACCGGAACTCAGCCGCGCAGAACAGCTCGCAGGGTCCGCGACAGGTCTTCGGCCGAATACTTGGCCACATAGGCGTCGGCGCCGACCTTCTTGACGTGTTCCTCGTTGGTGGTGCCCGACAGCGAGGAATGGATCACCACCGGCAGGCTGGCAAAGCGCTGGTGGGTCTTGATCTTGCGGGTCAGGGTGAAGCCGTCCATCTCGGGCATCTCGAGGTCGGTCAGCACCGCGGCCACCTTGTCGTGCACGCTCTTGCCCTCGGCTTCGGCCGCGGCCGCGATGGCATTCAGCTGCTCCCAGCACTCCTTGCCGCTCCTGGTCATGATGAACGGCAGGCCCATCGCGTCCAGGCCCTGTTCGATCAGGGCCCGCGCGACCACGGAATCGTCGGCCGCCAGCACCACGGAACCGGGCTTCACGGCGATCCGGCTGCCGACCGCCTGCGCCACCGCACGGTCTTCGGTTTCCGGGCCGAGGTCGCGCAGGATGGTCTCGACGTCCAGCACCTGCGCCAGGCGGGCCGGCTGGCCGTCCTGCGGCTCGAGGCGGGCGATGCTGGTCACCATGCCGCTGCCGGCGCCGTGCTCGGACGACATCACCTGGCTCCAGTCCAGGCGCACGATCTCTTCCACGCTCTCCACCGCGAAGGCCTGGGTGGTGCGGGCGAATTCCGTGACCAGCATGATGTTCAGGCCGGTGATGGGCTTGACGCCGGCGATGGCCGGCAGGTCCAGCACCTGGATGATCTGGCCGCGCAGGTTGACCACGCCCAGCACGTGCCGCGGCGCGCCGGCGATCGCGGTGATCTCCGGCATGGCGACGATCTCGCGGATCTTGAAGACGTTGATGCCAAACAGCTCGCTATGCTGGCCGTTCTCGTCGCCGCCGAGGCGGAAAAGCAGCAATTCGAATTGATTGGTGCCGGTGAGATTGCTGCGCTCGTCGACTTCCTGCTGAACCGATTTCATGTCTCCATCCCACATATTTAATTCCTCTGGGAAACGATTTTAGAGAGGAAGCCGGGATTTGTGTCATTACATCGGTCAACTCTTGCCCGGTTTCGGTCGTTTTGTTCCAAAAAGCCACGGAACACCCGTGCAAACGCTAGCTTCCAATCGACAGCGCCAGCGACTCCTTCACCTCTTCCATCACCACATAGCTTTTCGACTGCGCCGAATCCGCCAGATGCAGGATCTCGCCCAGCAACCTGCGGTACTCGGACATCTCGGGAATCCGCGCCTTGATCAGGTAGTCGAAGTCGCCCGACACCAGGTGGCACTCCATCACCTCCGGGATGCCGAGCATGGCGCGGCGGAAGCGTTCGAAGGCTTTTTCCGACTTCTGCAGCAGGGTGATCTCGACGAATACCAGGATCTGCAGCCCCAACGACTGCGGATTCACGCGCGCGTAGTAGCCGGCGATGACGCCGTCGCGCTCCATCCGCTTGACGCGCTCGATGCACGGCGTCAGCGACAGTCCGACCCGCTCGGCCAGGTCTTTCATCACGATCCGGCCGTCAGTCTGCAGGATGGACAGGATGTGGAGGTCGATCCGGTCGAGCACCCGGGTCGATTCTTTTTGAACACGCATGAAGATTCACTAAATGGAGCATTAAAATTAGGAACAATTATGCCCTCATGACATATAAGATAGCAATATTTCCTGAACCAATTCTATCTATTTTCTGAGAACACTATGCGGGTAATCGTACTGGGCAGCGGTGTGGTCGGCGTGACGACTGCGTATTATCTGGCGAAGAGCGGCCACGAGGTGACCGTGATCGACCGCCAGCCGGGAGCGGCGCTGGAAACCAGCTTCGCCAACGCCGGCCAGATCTCCCCCGGCTACGCCTCGCCCTGGGCCGCGCCCGGCATCCCGCTGAAGGCTTTCAAATGGCTGTTCCAGCGCCACGCGCCGCTGGCGATCCGCCCGGACGGCTCGCTGTTCCAGCTGCAATGGATGTGGGAGATGTACAAGAACTGCGACGCCGACCGCTACGCCGTCAACAAGGAACGCATGGTGCGCCTGGCCGAGTACAGCCGCGACTGCATCCGCGCACTGCGCAACGAGATCGGCATCGACTACGAAGGCCGCCAGCAGGGCACCCTGCAGCTGTTCCGCACCCAGGCCCAGTTCGACGGCGCCGCCAAGGACATCGAAGTGCTGCGCCAGGCCGGCGTGCCGTTCGAAGTGCTGGGCCGCGAACAGCTGGCCAGTGCCGAACCGGCGCTGGCGAACGTGCGCGACAAGCTGGTCGGCGGCCTGCGCCTGCCGAACGACGAAACCGGCGACTGCCAGATGTTCACCACCAGGCTGGCCGAGATGGCGCGCGCGATCGGCGTGCGCTTCGAATTCGGCACCGCGATCCACGCCGTGGAATCGCAGGGCGACCAGATCACCGGCGTGCGCACGGACAAGGGCACCTTCACCGCCGACCGCTACGTGGTCGCGCTGGGCAGCTATTCGCGCCTGCTGCTGAAGCAGTTCTTCCGCGTGCCCGTGTATCCGCTGAAGGGCTATTCGATCACGGTGCCGATCACCGACGCGGCCCAGGCCCCGGTATCGACCATCCTCGACGAGACCTACAAGATCGCCATCACGCGCTTCGAGAACCGCATCCGCGTCGGCGGCATGGCCGAGATCGCGGGCTACAGCAAGGAGCTGAACCCGCGCCGCCGCGAGACCCTGGAGATGGTCGTGACCGACCTGTTCCCGGGCGGCGGCGACGTGTCGAAGGCCAGCTTCTGGACCGGCCTGCGCCCGATGACCCCTGACTCGACCCCGATCGTCGGCGCCACGCCGATGCGCAACCTGTTCCTGAACACCGGCCACGGCACGCTGGGCTGGACCATGGCCTGCGGTTCGGCCAGCGTGATCGCGGACCTGGTCAGCGGCAAGGTCCCCGCCATCCATACCGACGACCTGGCGATCTTCCGCTACGCGGGCGCGCGTCCTGCCGGCGCCCGCACCGACTTCGCGAAGGCCTGAGATGATTGGCGTCGCGAGTGGAGCCGATTCCGCCCGCGCCGGGGCGGTGCTGACGATCGACCTGGACGCGATCCGGGCGAACTACCGCCTGCTGCGGGAAACCGCGGCCGGGGCGGCCTGCGCCGCCGTGATGAAAGCCGACGCCTATGGCCTCGGCATGGAGATCGTGGCGCCGGCGCTGGCGCTCGAGGGCTGCCGCGTGTTCTTCACCGCCCACCTGGAGGAAGGCATGCGCCTGCGCCAGGTGGTGCCGGAAGATAGCGCGATCTACGTGCTGCACGGTCCGCCGCCCGGCGCGACCGCCGAGTTCTTCCAGTACGACCTGGTCCCGGTGCTGAACGACCCGGCCCAGGTCGACGACTGGCGCCGCGCCTGCCGCCTGCTGCAGCGCCGCCTGCCCGCCGCGCTGCAGTTCGACACCGGCATGTCGCGCATGGGCCTGGCCCCGCGGGACGTCGAGCGCCTGCTGGCCGACCCGGGCTGGAAGGACGAGCTGCAGCCGGTGCTGGTGATGAGCCACCTGGCCTGCGCCGACGAGCCGGATCACCCCATGAACGCGAGGCAAGCCGAACGCTTCGCCGCCCTGCGCGCCCGCTTCCCGGGGATTCCGGGCAGCCTGGCGAATTCCTCCGCCGTGTTCCTCGGCGAAGCCTTCCGCCACGACCTGGTGCGCCCGGGCGCGGCACTGTACGGCATCAACCCGCAACCCGGCACGCCGAATCCGCTGCGCCAGGCGGTCGGGCTGCATGCCCGCATCGTGCAGTCGCGCACCGTCCAGGCCGGGGACTTCGTCGGCTACGGCGCACGCTACGCCGCCACCGGCCCGCGGCGCATCGCCACCATCGGCATCGGCTACGCGGACGGCTGGCTGCGCAGCCTGTCCGGCCGCGGCCATGCCTTCATCGACGGCGTCGCCGTGCCGGTCGCCGGCACCGTGTCGATGGACAGCATCACCTTGGACGTGACCGGGATTCCCGAGGCGCGCGTGCAGCCGGGGCAGGAAGTCGAGCTGCTGGGTGCGCACCAGAGCGTGGACGATGCGGCGCGCGAGGGTGGGACGATCGGGTACGAGGTGCTGACGCGGCTGGGTGCGCGGTTCCACCGCAGGTATACCTAGGGGTCAGAGTCCGGTTCTTCTTTTAGGGACTCTGACCCCTCTTAAAACAGCGCCCCCTGCGGGCTGGTCAAGCGCGCAAAACTATCCCCCAGGAACGGCAGAATCGCATCCGCCACCGGCTCCAGCTGCTTCGTCAGGTAATGCTCGTAGTCGATCGGTGACGCCGCGCCTCCCTCGCGCACGTCGAGCGGTTCGGGACCGGCGGGCGTCATCACATAGCGGATCCAGCCGCCGTTGCGGTACTGGGGCGGGCGGCCCTGGCGGATGTGGAACTCGTCGGCGATGCGCGCCGCGCGCACGTGCGGCGGGACGTTGCGTTCGTACTCGTCGAGCGCCCGGCGCAGGCGCTTGCGGTACACCAGCAGCGCATCGAGCTCGCCGCGCAGGGTGCGCGCCACGTAGTCGCGCACGTAGTCCTCGTACGGCTCGCGCTTGAAGATGCGTTCGTACAGGCCCTGCTGGAATTCCTGGGCCAGCGGGGTCCAGTCGGTGCGGACCGTCTCCAGTCCCTTGTAGATCATCTCGTCGCTGCCGTTTGCCGCGGTGGCCAGGCCGGCGTAGCGCTTCTTGCTGCCCTCGTCCGAGCCGCGCACGGTCGGCATCAGGAAGCGCCGGAAGTGCACGTCGTATTCCAGCTCCAGCGCGCTGTCCAGTCCCAGCTCGTCGCGCAGGGTCGCGCGCCACCAGCCGTTGACGTGGTCGACCAGCTCGCGGCCGATCCGCTGCGCGTCCTCGTCCGCGTGCGCGCGCCCGAGCCAGACGAAGGTCGAGTCGGTATCGCCATAGATCACCTGGTAGCCGCGCTCCTCGATCAGCTCGCGCGTGCGGTGCATGATCTGGTGGCCGCGCATCGTGATCGACGAGGCCAGGCGCGGATCGAAGAAGCGGCAGGCGGTGGTGCCCAGCACGCCGTAGAAGGCGTTCATGATGATCTTCAGCGCCTGCGACAGCGGCGCGTTCTTCTCGCGCTTGGCCGCTTCCCTGCCCGCCCACACGCGGGTGACGATGCCCGGCAGGCAGTGCCGGGTGCGCGAGAAGCGCCCGCCGCGAAAGCCCGGCACCGTGGCATCTTCCGGCTCGGCCAGTCCGGCAACCAGGCCGACCGGATCGATCAGGAAGGTGCGGATGATCGACGGGTACAGGCTCTTGTAGTCGAGCACCAGCACCGAGTCGTACAGGCCGGAGCGCGAATCCATCACGAAGCCGCCCGGGCTGTCGGCGCCGGGCACGTCGCCGATGTTGGGCGCCACGAAGCCCTGGCGGTGCATCAGCGGGATGTAGGAATGCTCGAAGGCGGCCACCGAGCCGCCGCTGCGGTCGGCCTGCAGGCCGGTCACGCTGGCCCGCTCCAGCAGGAAGGACATCAGGCTGGTCTTCTCGAAGATGCGGGTGACGAGTTCGCAATCCTTCAGGTTGTAGCGCGCCAGCGCCGGCTTGTCCTCGTTGAACATGCGGTCGATCGAGGCCATGCGGTCGTAGGGATTGTCGACCTCCTTGCCCTCGCCCAGCAGGGTTTGCGCGACGGACTCCAGGCTGAACGACGGGAAGCTCCAGGTGGCCGAACGCAGCGCCTCGATGCCGTCGATGACCAGGCGGCCGGCGATCCCGGCGAAATAATGCTCCTGCCCGCCCTGACGTTCGCCCCCACTACGTTCGCGCCATTCCATCGCGCTGCCGTCCCGTCCCAGGCGCAGCGGGCGGCGCAGCTGCTCGGCGTGCTTCTGCAGCACGCGCAGGTCGAACTGCACCAGGCTCCAGCCGATCACCGCATCCGGGTCGTGGACGCGGAACCACTCTTCCATCTTTTCCAGCAGCGCCAGCCGGGTCTCGCAGTACTCGAAGGCGAAGCCGAGGCCGGACGGGTCGCCGTTGGGCGGACCCAGCATGTAGACCTGGCGCTGGCCGCAGCCTTCCAGCGCGATCGAACGCAGCTCGCCCTGCATCGTGGTCTCGATGTCGAGCGACACCGTGCGGATCCGCGGGCGGTAGTCGCCGTCCGGCTTCAGCTGGCCGTCCAGCAGCAGGTGCGGATCGTGGTCCGCCGGGGTGCCCGCGAACAGGACCGGCGCCGTGATGAAGCGCTCCATCAGGTAGCGTTCGGGCGGACGCACGTCGGCTTCATAGACGTCGACGCCGTGCTGGCGCAGGCGCTTTTCGAGCGCCAGCAGCTTGCGGTAGTGGCGACAGTACAGGCCGAGCACAGGGCGATGGTGGAAGTCGGTCAGGGCCAGCGCGCGCAACTCGCAGCCGCGCTCGCCGCGCAGCACGAACTCCGCGGCTTCGCGCTGCTCGGCCGGGATGAAGGCGACCGCGCTCTGGCCCGGCACGCGCACGCGGCGCGGACCGTCCCCGGTCGCCAGCCAGAACTCCAGCTCGACACCGGACTCCTGGTCGCGCCAGTGGCGGGTCAGCAGGAAGCCGGTTGCCTTGTCCATCTTCCCACTCTCAGGCGTCGAAGCAAACGCTGTCGCCACGGTAGCGCGCCAGTTCCGCGTCCAGGAAACCGGCGCGGCGGCGCGCCTCCAGGTTGAACGGTCCCTTCAGCACCGGCGCCTGGTAGCGGACCGCCAGCGCTTCGTAGGTGCCGACCGGCTCCAGCCCGCGCCCGGCGCACAGGCCGAGGTACCAGCGGTTGCCGATCTCGACGTGGCCTACCTCGTCGCGCAAGATGATGTCGAGGATTCCGGCCGCCGCCATGTCGCCGGCCTGGGCCAGCTTGGCGCGCAGCGGCGGGATCGCATCCAGCCCGCGCGCCTCCAGGGTGCGCGGCACCAGGGCCATGCGCGCCAGCACGTCCTCGCGGGTCTTCTCGACCATCTCCCACAGGCTGTCGTGGCCGGGATAGTCACCGTAGGCGTGGCCGAGCGTGCCCAGGTGGGCGTCCAGCAGCGAGAAGTGGTAGGCCTCTTCCTTCGCCACCCGCAGCCAGTCGGCGTAATAAGCCGGCGGCATGCCGGGAAAGCGCCAGACCGCGTCCAGCGCCAGGTTGATGGCGTTGAATTCGATATGCGCCAGCGCGTGGACCAGCATCGCGCGGCCTTCGGGCGTGGCCATCGAGCGGCGCCCGACCAGGCGCGGCGGCACCAGCTCGGGTCTGGCCGGGCGTCCGGGAATGGCGCCGCCTGGCGCGAATACCGCGGCCGCATCGAGGGCCAGGGCGCCGGCGGCATGCGCTTGCGCCAGGGCCTCCACGCCGGCGCATTTGCTGCGCGGGTCCGTTTCAAGCAGGGAGTTCAGTGCGCCTGCGCGCAGCTCGGGCGGAGCGGACATCGGGTGATTACCTGGTGCGAAAAAGGCGAAGTGTACCAAATCCGCGGCTGCGGCGAGGACCTGGCCGGGGCGTCCATCTCAGTCCCGCACGCCGGGCACGGGCTGCCCGCGCAGGGCCGGCTCGTCGCTGGCCTTTTCGTCCTTCAGCTCCTTGCTGAGGAAGTAGTTGAGCGCAGTCCGGATCACCGCGATCGCCGCCAGCTTGCCGATCCGCTCCCAGGTCGGCGCCACCGAGGTCGACAGGATGTCGGCCGCCAGCTGCAGTTCCAGCGCCAGCGTCAGGTAGCGCGCGAACGCCAGCCGGATCGGCACGAAGCTGCCGCCCCGTTCCGCCAGCAGGTGGCGGGCCAGGGCCACGATGACGATCCCCACGCCGGCGGCGATCACCAGCGCACCGAGCGCTTCGACCAGCAGGCGCAGCCACTCGACGTAGATCCGTACCTGTTCCTCGACCTGCTCGAACAATCTCCGCTCCCTTGGTGGTTATGCAATCGGCCCGCCAGGATTGCAAGGGTGCTGGCGCACTGTCACGGCCGATGCCAAATCTGCAACAATATTCGTAACATACTGAATTTCGTGGCGGACTGACGCACGGATAGCAGATGAGTCGAACCGGCCCTCGCACGGCGGGTTCGCAACGGACGGCGGACACGTTTTTCCACCTTTTCGATCGCAGTCAGTGCACGCGACGGCACCGCAGGGTCGAGGTCCAGCTGTCGAGATCGACCTCCTCGCGCATGTCGGCGCAGGCGTCCAGCAGCTTGGCGATCTCGCGCCGGCCCAGGCCGGCGTTCAGGGTCAGGCGCACCAGCGCGCGGTTCTTCGGCGTCGCCGGGGCGCAGAACACGGCGCCCTGGATGCCGCGGTTCTCCAGCGCCTTGCGCAGCACCAGGGTCTTCGGTTCGGTGCCGACTTCCAGCGAGATGATCTGCTCGCTGCCCTCGCCGATGCAGTAGCCGAGCCGTTCGAGGCCGCTGCGGACCTCGGCGGTGATGCGGCGCAGCGCGGCGCGGCGGGCGTCGGCCCGTTCGATGAAATCGATGGCGGCGTCGAACCAGGCCAGCTCGTGATTCAGCAGGCAGGAGCTGAAGATGGCCGGGCGCGACTCCGACAGGAAATAGGGCTTGAAGCGGCTCGAGCAGGTGATGATGCCGGCGCGTCCGGCGAAAGCCTTGGCCAGCGAGGCGGTGCGGAAGTGCACGCGGTCTTCGAGCCCGGCCGCGACCACCAGGCCGGCCCCGCGCGGCCCGTGGGTGCCCAGCGAGTGGGATTCGTCGACCACCAGCACGCTGCCGCTCTTCTCGGCCAGGGCGACCACGTCGTGCAAGGGCGCCAGGCTGCCGTCGGTGCTGTACAGGGCGTCGACCACGATCACCCCGGCGCCGTGCTTGTCGAGCTGGCGCTTCAGGTGATCCATATTGTTATGCAGGAAGGGGATGCCCTTGGCGCCGCCCAGCTGCACGCCGTCCCACAGCGAGGCGTGCGCCATGATGTCGAGGTAGACCGGCACCTCCGGCGCGGCGATGCTGTGCAGCAGTCCGACGTTGGCCGCCCAGCCCGACTGCGCCAGCACCGTCTCCTCGGCGTGCATGAAGTCGGCGAACTTGTGCTCGAGCCGGTGCTGCAGGCTGCCGGTCTGCAGGAATACCGCCGACATCAGGGCCTGGCCGCCGTTCGCCCGCAGGCAATCGGCCTGGGCCGCGAGCAGGCCCGGTTCGTTCGACAGGCAGAGGTAATCGTTACCGGCCAGCATGACCGCCCCCGGCCCCGGCCGCTTCCATACGTGCACGTGCTCGCCGCCCATCAGTTGCTCGATGCGGGTCACGTGGTGGGCATCCATCCTGCGGGTGACGAAGGACGGCATGTGCAGGCTGGCGCGGCGGGCATTGATCTGGTTGGTAGTCAGCATGGTCATTCTTCTTCTCCGGAAAAAAATTTAATTGTGTCAATACGTAAAGGTCGAGCTCGCCTCTTCGACACACAATTGACCGAGATCAATCTGGGTTGAGCAGATTCCGTCAAGCTCAACCGAAAATTGAGTGAAATCAATTTCGAAGTGACAAGTATCGAAAACGGACGGTCTACGACCGGGAGCTGCCGAGTGAAGAATCTGCTGTACAGGAGCGTCGCGAGCATGACTGCGCCGATCAGGGCGCGCTATCACCTGACCCGGCCAGCCTTGCTGCGGTGGCTGCTGCGCCAGGAGCAGCAGCAGGAGCACGCGGTGGTGCGCCTGCACTTCCTGGCCTGGGTCGGTTGCATCGGCATGCCCTTGTACTACTTCATCTGGACAACCTGGTTTCCACAGAGGTACGAGAGCTTGGACTTGCGTGGCGTGGGATTTGTTCTTTGCCTTCCGGCTTTATTGTTCCCGCGCAAATTCAAGGGAAAGTGGCTGCGCGTTTACGAATTCATCAGCGTGACCTATGTCATGCCTTTCTTCTTCAGCTACATGTTTTTGATGAACCAGGGATCGGCTGTTTGGGGCGAATCCCTGCTGCTGGCCCTGATCCTGCTGTTCCAGTTCGACACGCTGTGGGCGCTGGCGTCCTGCGCGACCGGCGCCCTGGCTGCCTGCGTCCTGTACATCCTGACCGGCGATCCGAGAGCGACCGCGGCCGGCTTCCACGCGATGCCGGTGGTGCTGGAGCAGGCGCCGATCTATGTCTTCACGATCGTGATCGTGGCCCTGACCAGGGTCGGGCGGCGGATGGTGGCGCGCGAAAAGCTGGCCGGCATGGCGCAGGCGCTGGGGATGGTGTCGCACGAGCTGCGCACGCCCCTGATCAGCATCTCCGCGAATATCCGCGGGATCGAGCGCGCCGCCGCCGGCTGGGAGGGCGGCGTGCCGGGGGCGCTGGCGCGCATCCGCTTCGAAGTGCGCCACATGAACCAGATGATCGATTTGTTCCTGATGTCGGCGGCGGCGATGAACCAGCACATGGCGCCGACCGAGCGGGTCTGCATGTCCGAGATGGTGCATGCGGTGATCGAGCGCTTTCCCTTCGCCAGCGAGGAGCAGCGCCTGCAGGTGGAGGTGGTGGTGCGCAGCGACTTCGCCTTCCTCGGCCGCCAGGAACTCGGCGCCGTCCTGCTGCTCAACCTGCTGCGCAATTCCCTGAAGGCCCTGCAGCGCGCCGGCAAGGGCAAGGTGCGGATCATCGTCGACGGCGCCCGCAGGCGTCCGCGCCTGCTGCTGATGGACAGCGGCTGCGGCATCCCGGCGCGCCAGCTGCCCTACATCTTCGAGCGCTTCTACTCCTACCCGGCGCATACCGGGTCCGGCATCGGCCTGGCCCTGTGCAAGGACATCGTGCACGCCTGGCACGGCAGGATCCGCTGCCGCTCGCGCGAGAACCTGTACACCGCGTTCGCGCTGGAATTCCCGCCCGCGCGGCGCGCCGCCGACGCGGCGCCGGCTCCCGTTTCCGCGCAAGCCCTTGATCACCGAGGCTTATCATGACGCTCCCGATCTACCAGCACCCGACCATGACCGTCCTGGTCGACGACAGCCCCAGCTTCCTCGACAGCCTGCGCTTCCAGCTGGGTCCCGCCTTTCCCAGCATCGGCTTCAGCGACACCGGCGCCGCCATTGCCTGGCTGCGCCAGCACGGCGCCGCCCCGGCCACCCTCGCCAGCCTGCTCTCGCCCAGCGTCGACACCTACACCCTCGCGCCCCAGCCCTACAACATCGCCCTGCACGTCGAACAGGTGTGCGGCATCCGCCGCCATCCGCAGCGCTTCATGACGCCGTCCGTGCTGGTGGTGGATTACGCGATGCCGGGCATGGACGGCATCGAATTCTGCGAGACGGTGCGCGACCTGCCGTGCCGGAAGATCCTGCTGACCGGCGTGGCCGACGAACGGGTCGCCATCGACGCCTTCAACCGCGGCCTGATCGACCGCTACGTGCACAAGAGCGACGTCCACGCCCTCGACCGCCTGGAGGCCGAGCTCACCGAGCTGCAGGAGAGCTACTTCCTGGCCCAGTCGGAGGCGCTGCGCATGCTGCTGGCCCTGCACGACTACAGCTTCGTCAACGACCCCGCCATCTGCGCCCTGGTGCGCGAACTCGGCGCGCGCCACAAGATCGTCGAGCACTACCTGTACAAGTCGCCGCCGGGCTTCCTGATGCATGACCGCGACGCCCGGCCCTGGCTGCTGGCCGTCGAGACCGAGCACAGCATGGACGCCCAGTTCGAGATCGCACTCGACGGCGGCGCCCCGCCCTCGCTGCTGGAAGCGCTCGAACAGCGCCGCGTGGTGCCGAACTTCAGCGACGGCGACGGCATGTACTCGGCCGTCCGCCACAAGGAATGGCACCGCTTCACCGCGCCGGCGCAGTCCTGCCACGGCCGCGAGCAATATTACTGGGCGATGTTCGCGCTCGATCCGGACATCCTGGACGGGCCGGTGGACTCCTTCGCGGACTTCCTGCGCAAGCATGGGGGCGGCGATTGAGCCTGGTTCAATCGTGTGCCGTACGGAAATTTCAAATGTTAAATTTACCGGGCAACAAGAAACGGAATTGCCGGTGTGCACCGTTCCGGGCGCGCCGGCGTCCCCATAAGGTTTGACAACCACAACGGAGATCGCATCGATGCACACCCTGTCCCGCAAGACGGTGGCCACTCTGCTGCCGCCCCTGTTCCTCGCCTGTTCCGTCCTCCTCGCCCCCCGGCCCGCGCAAGCCTATCCCGGCGGCGGCGGCGCCGCCAATGGCAAGGGTTTCGATACCTGCGCCGCGCCCTCCACCTCGCAGATGCAGGCATGGTGGACCAACACGCCCTGGAGCTTCGTCGGCGTCTACATCGGCGGCGCCGTGCGCGCCTGCTCGCAGCCGAACCTGACTTCGTCGTGGATGAACACCACCTACAGCCAGGGCTGGCGCCACAGCCTGATCTGGGTCGGTCCGCAGGCGCCCTGCACCACCTTCTCCAGCCGCATCAGCTACGACACCGCCACCGCCTACCAGCAGGGCAAGGACGAGGCGCTCAAGGCCTACAACGCGCTGGTCGCGCTGGGCATCACCAACAGCGCCACCGGCACCCCGGTCGTGTACGACATGGAAGGCTACAACAACGACGCTTCCTGCAAGGCGGCGGTGAAGCAGTTCCTGCAGGGCTGGGTGGACCAGCTGGCGGTGGCGCCGGCCCAGGTGGCCGGCGTCTACGGCTCGGCCTGCAACAGCTATTTCAGCGACCTCGCGACCATGGCGCGCCCGCCGCAATTCATCTGGGCCGCGAACTGGGACGGCAACCCCTCGACCTCGACCCTGTCCTGCATCAGCGGCACGTCCTGGTCCAACCACCAGCGCCTGAAGCAGTACCAGGGCGACCACAACGAGACCTATGGCGGCGTGACCCTGAACATCGACAGCAACTGCGCGAACGGCCCGCTGGCCCCGACCGGCGGCCTGAACTCGTCCAGCTCGTGCAACTGAGCGCCCGCCCACAGCATCCAGCCAGGAGTCCCATCATGCATCTCCATTCCTCCCTTGCCCTGTCCACCCTCTCCCTCGCCCTGCTCGGCCTGTCACCTGCCGCACACGCCGCACCGGACGCCGCGCGCGCCTGCGCCGCCGCCGACGTCAGGCTCAGCGCCGGCCCAGCCGGCGCCTGGCGCGGCCAGGCGACCCAGGAAATCCGGATCGCCAACACCGGCGGCGAAGCCTGCCAGCTGCCGGGCTTCCCCAGCGTCCAGCTGCAGCCCACCAACGAAGCGCCGCAGACGGTCGGCGCCAGCGAGCAGGCGCCGCAACTGGCCAGCACGCGCATCGAGCTCGCGCCCGGCGAAGAAGCGATCGTCCTGCTCGGCACGCCCGGCAGCTGCGAAGCCGCCAACAAGCCGCAGCGCAAAATCAGCAAGCGCCTGCAGGTTGCCCTGCCCGGCGGCGGCCTGAAGATCCTGGACGGGGTCCACGTCGACACCCTGTGCGGCCGCGCCACCGTGATGCGCTTCGACCGCGTGCAGGGCGAAGCCGCGGCGCGCGCCATGGCGCTGAAGGCGAGCGGTGCGCTCAGCCAGCTGACCGGCAGCCTCAGCGCCCCCGACGAGGCGGTCCGCGGCGGCCTGCTCCGCTACACGGTCACGCTGAGCAACCCCGGCGCCGCCCCGGTCTCGCTGGCCGCCTGCCCGGCCTACACGCAGTCGGTGTACGCCGACGGCAAGTCCGCCGACACGACGGCGCGCCTGAACTGCGCCGGGGCCGGCGGCCAGATCCCGGCAAACGGCAGCGTCAGCTTCGACATGCAGGTCCAGGTGCCGGCCGGGCTGCCCGCCGGGAGCGGCAAGCTGAGCTGGAAGCTGGATGGCGGTCCGGGCGTGGGCAAGATGATCGGCCTGCGCTGAGTGCAATCAGCCCGGCCGGCCGGCGGCAAGCAGATGCCGCCGCCGGCCGGGCCGCTGGTGGCCGGGTTTTTGGTATGCCTTGCATTTTCCTGTCGGTTAGTTGCATATTACCGGCAGAAGCGCCCGCCGCCGGTGCTATCCGGGACGCTTCCCCGCGCGGCTGCCCAGCACCAGGGCGATGCCGCCCAGGATCGCCAGCGCCGCCACGCCCAGGCGCAGGGTGAAGGCCTCGTCCAGCAGCAGCACCCCGCCCAGGGCGGCGATCAACGGTACCGACAACTGCACCGCCGCCGCACGCAAGGCGGTCAGCCGGCGCAGCGCCGCGTACCAGACCACGTAGCCCAGCCCCGAGGTCAGCGCGCCCGACGCGGCCGCCAGCGCCACCCCGCGCGCATCCGCGTGCAGGCGCGCCGCGAACGCCAGCGCCAGCAGGATGCCGAGCGGCGCCGCGCGGATGAATGCGGCCGCGGTGGCGGCCAGCGGATCGGCCGGGTTGCTGCCCGATGCGCGTCCGCGCAGCGAATAGCCGCCCCAGGCCGCGCCGGCGCCCGCCATCAGCACTGCCCCGCCCGGCGACGGCGCCGCCGCGCCCGGCAACAGCAGTACCGCGAGCCCGGCCATCGCCAGCGACAGGCCGAGCCAGCCCGCCGGCGCGAAGCGCTCGCCGCGCAGCAGCCCGGCGCCGAGCATGGTCAACTGCACCGCCCCGAACAGGATCAGCGCCCCGCTGCCGGCAGCCAGGGAGACATAAGCGAACGAGAACAGCGCCACATAGGCGAACAGCAGCGCGGCGGAGCGCCAGCCGCCATCCCCGCCCTGCGGCCGGCGTCCGATCCGGACGATGGCGGCCAGCACCAGCGCGCCGGCCAGCAGCCGCACCGCGCCGAAGGTGGCCGGGTCGATCCGGTCCTGCTGCAGCGCCAGCCGGCACAACAGGGAATTGGCGGCGAACGCCAGCATCGCCACCGTGGTCAGCCCGGCGGCGGCCAGACCCGGGCGCAGCGCCGCGCGCGCCGGCAGGGTGTCTTCGGTGTGCTCGCTCATCGTCCCGTCCCCACGGATATTTTTTCCCAGTTTAAACCACGGCACCGTACGAGGTTCCCTAAATCCCGATCAGCTTGTAAGCTATGCGGTTTGACAAGGCAACACCGCGCAGCTCAGCCGCCCGGCCACAAGCCGGCACGGCCAAGCGCAAGCGCCGCCCTTCTGCTACCGTATGGAGCTTGCCGGCTCAGCGCCCACTTCAACTTCTTTGACTGAACACGACATGACCCTCTCGACAGAATCGGATACCGGCCTCCCCCTCGACATGACCATCTTCGGCGGCATGGGCGACCTGGCGATGCGCAAGCTGCTGCCGGCCCTGTACATGGCCTACCTGCACGGCAACCTGCCGCCCTCGACGCGCATCATCTCCACCGGCCGCCAGGAATACGACCGCCACGCCTACCTGGCCCACGTGCAGGAGCATTCGCGCTCCTTCATCGCCGAGGCCAACTTCAACGAGAAGACCTGGGACGGGTTCCTGCAACTGCTCGAGTACGTCCGCCTCGACGTCCAGCAGGCCCCCGACTTCGGCGCGCTCGCCGCCGCCTCGCGCCAGGGCGCCCAGCGCGTGTTCTACCTGTCGACCGCGCCATCGCTGTTTACCACCATCTGCGAAAAACTGGCGGCCGCCGGCCTGGTCGACGGGAACGCCCGCGTGGTGCTGGAAAAGCCGCTCGGCACCGACCTGGCCTCGGCCATCGAGATCAACGAGGCGGTCGGCAAGCACTTCGAGGAATCCCAGATCTACCGCATCGACCACTACCTCGGCAAGGAAACCGTGCAGAACCTGATGGTGCTGCGCTTCGGGAACTCGATCCTGGAACCGCTGTGGCGCGCGCCGAACATCTCGAGCGTGCAGATCACGGTGGCCGAGGAAGTCGGCGTCGGCAGCCGCGCCGGCTTCTACGACGGCGCCGGCGCGATGCGCGACATGGTCCAGAACCACCTGCTGCAGCTGCTGTGCATCGTCGCCATGGAGCCGCCGACCTCGCTCAACGCCGACGCCGTGCGCGACGAGAAGCTGAAGGTGCTGCGCTCGCTGCGCCGCTTCAGCCTGGCCGACATCGCGCGCGACACCGTGCGCGGCCAGTACACCCGCGGCGTCAGCGGCAACCAGGAAGTGCCGGGCTACCACGAAGAGAAGAACGTGCCGCCGGACAGCAAGACCGAGACCTTCGTGGCCCTGCGCACCTTCATCGACACCTGGCGCTGGTCGAAGGTGCCGTTCTACCTGCGCACCGGCAAGCGCATGCAGCGCCGCTCGTCGAAGATCGTGATCGAGTTCACGAATCCGCCCTTCCCGCTGTTCCCGGACGCCCCGGGCGGCGTGGCCAACCGCCTCGTGATCGAACTGCAGCCCGAGGAAGCGATCAAGCTGCAGCTGATGGCCAAGGAACCCGGCAGCGGCATGCACATGCAGCAGGTGGCCTTGAACCTCGACCTGCAATCGGCCTTCCAGCAGCGACGCGCCGAAGCCTACGAGCGCCTGCTGATCGACGTCGTGCGCGGCCGCCTGACCCATTTCATGCGCCGCGACGAACTGGAAGCGGCCTGGCAATGGGCCGACCCGATCATCGAAGGCTGGGGCACGCTGGGCGAGAAGCCGCATGCCTACGCGGCCGGCTCCTGGGGTCCGGCCGAGTCGTTCGCGCTGCTGGCGCGCGACGGTTTCAGCTGGGTGGAATAAGGCAGGCGTCTGCGGGGATTTGTGACCGGGCGTCACAAATCCCCGTGCGGTATTACTCGGCCTTGACGTCGGCGACGGCCAGCGCCGTCATGTTGACGATGCGGCGCACCGTGGCGCTCGGGCTGAGGATGTGCACCGACTTGGCCGCGCCCAGCAGGATCGGTCCCACCGTCACGCCCTTGCCGGACGAGACCTTCAGGATGTTGAAGGTGATGTTGGCGGCGTCCAGCGAGGGCATCACCAGCAGGTTGGCGCTGCCTTCGAAGCTCGTCAGGCCGGCCGGCAGGTAGATCGCGCGGATGCTCTCGTCCAGCGCGGCGTCGCCATGCACTTCACCCAGCACGCCGAGTTCCGGGCAGTCGCGCGCCAGGATCTCGCGCGCCTCGCGCATGCGCTGCGCCGACGGGCGCTTCGACGAACCGAAGATCGAGTGCGACAGCAGCGCGACCTTCGGCTCCAGGCCGAACTGGCGCAGCTCGTCGGCCGCCAGGCGCGCGATCGCCGCCAGTTCGGCGCCGCTCGGCTGGTCGTTGACGTAGGTGTCGGTGATGAACAGGGTGCCCTTGTCCAGCACCAGCGCGTTCATCGCCGCCATCGTGGTCGCGCCGGGCGCCAGGCCGATGTCGCGCTGCACGTGCTCCAGGTGGCTGTCGTAGCTGCCCTTCATGCCGCAGATCAGGGCGTCGACCTCGCCGCCGGCCAGCATCGCGGTGCCGCGTGCGGTCGTATCGCCGTCCGCTTCGGCCAGCGTGTAGTCGGCGTCGCGGCGCAGGCGCAGGCCGGCGGCGCGGATCGCCTGTTCCACCTCGGCGGCGCGGCCGATCAGCACCGGCTTGGCCAGGCCTTCGTCGACCACGGTCTGGACCGCGCGCAGCACGCGCGGATCCGCACCTTCCGCATACGCGACCTTGCGCGGATTCGCGCGCGCCTTGGCGAACACCGGGCGCATGAAGAAGCTGGTGTGGTAGATCATCGCGGCGAGGCGCTCGCGGTAGGCGTCCATGTCGGCGATCGGGCGCGCGGCCACCCCGGACGCGGCCGCGGCGGCGGCCACCGCCGGCGCGATCGCCGCCATCAGGCGCGGATCGAAAGGCTTCGGGATGATGTAGTCGGGACCGAAGGACAGGTCCTGGCCGGCGTACGCTGCCGCCACGGCGTCGTTGGCCTCGGCTTCGGCCAGCTCCGCGATCGCGCTCACGCAGGCCAGTTTCATGGCTTCGGTGATGCGGGTCGCGCCGCAATCGAGGGCGCCGCGGAAGATGTAGGGGAAGCACAGGACGTTGTTGACCTGGTTCGGATAGTCCGAACGGCCGGTGGCGACGATGCAGTCGGGGCGCGCGGCCTTCGCCACTTCCGGACGGATCTCCGGCTCCGGGTTGGCCAGCGCCAGGATCACGGGACGGTCGGCCATGGTTTTCACCATCTCGCCGGTCAGCACGCCCGCGGTCGAGCAGCCGAGGAAGACGTCGGCGTCCCTGACGATGTCGGCCAGCGTGCGCGCCTCGGTCTGCTGGGCGAAGCGCGCCTTGTTGGCTTCCATGCTGGCGTCGCGGCCCTGCCAGATCACGCCCTTCGAGTCGGTCACGAAGATATTCTCGCGCTTGACGCCCAGGCTCACCATCATGTCGAGGCAGGCGATGGCGGCGGCCCCGGCGCCGGAGGCGGCCAGCTTGACCTTGCCGATGTCCTTGCCGACCACCTTCAGCGCGTTCAGCAGGGCCGCGCTGGAGATGATGGCGGTGCCGTGCTGGTCGTCGTGGAAGACGGGGATGTTCATGCGCTCGCTCAGCTTCTTCTCGATGTAGAAGCATTCGGGCGCCTTGATGTCCTCGAGGTTGATGCCGCCCACGGTCGGCTCGAGCATGGCGATGGCGTCGATCAGCTTGTCGGGGTCGTTCTCGGCCAGCTCGAGGTCGAACACGTCGACGCCGGCGAATTTCTTGAACAGGCAGCCCTTGCCTTCCATCACCGGCTTCGAGGCCAGCGGGCCGATATTGCCCAGGCCCAGCACCGCGGTGCCGTTCGAGATCACGGCCACCAGGTTGCCGCGCGACGTGTACTCGGCGGCCATGGCCGGGTCGGCGGCGATTTCCTCGCAGGCATAGGCTACGCCCGGGGAATAGGCCAGCGACAGGTCGCGCTGGTTCGACAGGGGCTTGGTGGCGACCACTTCGATCTTGCCGCGCACAGGGCTGCGGTGGTAGTCGAGGGCGTCGGCACGCAGCTGCGCGTCCTTGCCCGGTTCCTGGATGCCGCTATCGAGGCTGCTTTCGGTGCTCATCGGTGAATCTCCTTGCGTTATCGAATGGGCACTATAGTCGCAGAAACGGCCGAATTGCGCTCGCAGCGGCCCGGTTCGGCACCGGCAGCCGCTCAGAAAGCGTGCAGCACCGTCGACAAATGCGTGACGTTCGGGGCGCCGTCGAAGCAATGGCCGACCAGGGCCCGCCAGGCCTGGAAGTCTTCGCTGCCGCGGAAATGCACGGTGTGGTCTTCCAGCGTCGCCCATTCCACCAGCAGGCGGTAGGCGCGCGGGTTCTCGACGCCGCGCTGCAGGCGCATGCCGCCGCAGCCCCGCGCCCGCGCGAACAGCGGCGCGGCCTGGCGCACGCCGTCCTCGAACGCCTGTTCCATGCCCTCTTTCACCAGGATTTCCGCACTTTCCAGCACCATGTCGCTTCCTTTCGTTCAGTAGATGGGCCCATGATTATGCCAGCACAACGGGCCCGGCGGCGGCGGCGCGAATCCGGTGATGACAGCCGCCTTCATAAGGCATACAGTGATACTTGCCTTACCTCTTTTGGGAGGAACCGCCATGTACACCATGTACAAGACCATCGTCGTCCACATCGACGGCGACGCCCGGCAGGAAAGCCGCCTGCGCGCAGCCGCCCTGCTCGCCGTCAGGCACGGCGCCCACCTGGTCGGCAGCGGCGCCACCGGCCTTTCCCTGATGGACTACAGCCTGCTGACCGGCGGCATGACGGCGCCGGTGATCGGCGACGACTTCCAGGGCCTGCGCGACGCCGCCGCCGCGCACCTCGAAGCCTTCCGGCAAGCCGCCGCCCACCTGGGCGTGACGAACCCGGAAGCCCGCCTGATCGAAGACGATCCACGCTACGCCCTGCTGCTGCAGTCGCGCTACGCCGACCTGGTGGTGCTGAGCCAGGACGGCGGCGCCGAGCCCGGCCAGCTGGTGCGCACGCGCGGCCTGCCCGAACACGTGGCCCTGCGCGGCGCGCGGCCGGTGCTGGTGGTGCCCGGCGCCTACCAGGGCGACCCGCTCCCCGGCACCACCGTGGCGGCCTGGGACGGCGGCAACCAGGCGCTGCGCGCGATCACGGCCGCCCTGCCGCTGCTGGCGCAGGCCGGCAGCGTCAAGCTGGCCGTGGTCAATCCCGACGCGCTGTCCGACCTGCACGGCGAACAGCCGGGCGCCGACATGGCGCTCTGGCTGGCGCGTCACGGCGTCCAGGTCGAGGTCGTGGTCGAGCACACCCGCGCGACGGCCGGCGACGCGCTGTGCGCCATGGCGCGAAGCTACGGCGCCGGGCTGATGGTGGCTGGCGCCTTCGGCCACAGCCGCTACCGCGAGTGGATCCTGGGCGGCACGACGCGCGAGCTGCTCGAGCGCGCGCCAGTGCCGCTGCTGATCGCGCATTGAGGGAACGATCGAGAGACGATGAGGCTGCATCGCCCGCCCATCCAGCCGCCGGCCTATACCGCCGCGCTGCGCCACGCGCGCCGCCTGCTGTGCACTCGCCTGGCGCGCAGCGCAGGCGCGCCGGACGCGACGTTTGCGCACGATTACGTGGACATCATCGCCGAGGTCGAAGCCCATCTGCGGCACGAAGAAACCGTCATGCAAGCCTGCCGCGTCAAGCGGCTCGAGGAACGGGTGCATGAGCAGCGCCAGGAAAACGCCGCGATCCTGGCCGCCCTGCACCATACGCTGCCGCAGGTGGAGTCCGGCCAGCTCGGGCTGGCGCGCCAGCTGGTGGCGGCGCTGACCGACATCCTGTCCCTGCACCGCATCAGCGCCGACCTGGCCCTGCCGCACCAGCTGCCACCGCCGGCCGGCCCGCCGCGCATGCGCGGACGCGCCGCGCGTGCGCCCCACCCCGCGCCGCCGCGCCCGCCGCGCCGCGCGCGCGAACACGCCGCGCCCGAACCCTTCGCCTTCCCGATGGAGATTCCGATGTCGCTGCAGTCCATCCTCGTCCACGCCGACCTGTCGCGCCATGCGCCGGCGCGCATCCACGCCGCCGCCCTGCTGGCGCGCGAGCACGGCGCCCATCTGCTGGGGGCCGCCATGATGGGCGTTTCGCGCGCCATCTTCCCGGACGGCTACCAGGCGCGTCCCGGCACCCTGAGCGCGGCCTGCTTCGATCCGCTGGCGGAAAACGCCCGGCTGGCGCTGGCGCGCTTCGAAGCGATCGCCAGCGAGCGCGGGGTCCCGCACGAGACCCGGCTGGTGCCGGACGAAGCCGACGACGGCCTGGCCATGCTGTCGCGCTTCGCCGACCTGGTCGTGGTCAGCCAGGACGACCCGGCCGAATCGGTGTCCGACCACGTCCTGCGCATGCCCGACTACGTGATCCTGAACAGCCCGCGGCCGGTGCTGGTGATCCCGTACGGCGTGGATCCGCCCGAGACCGGCGTGGCGCGCCGCATCCTGCTGGGCTGGGACGGCAGCCGCGAAGCCGCGGCCGCGATGGGCGCCGCGGTGCCGCTGCTGCGCCGGGCCGACGCGGTGACCGTCACCATGCTGTCCGGTCCGGCCCTGGCGCCGGCCGAGTGCGCGGCCCAGCAGGAAGAACTGCTCGGCTTCCTGGGACGGCACCGGGTGAACGCCACCGTGCTGGTGCGCGATTGCGTCGCCGACTATGGCGGCGATACCGGCCACGCGCTGCTGTCGGTGGCCGACGAGCTGGACGCCGACCTGCTGGTGATGGGCTGCTACGGCCACAGCCGGCTGCGCGAGCTGTGCCTGGGCGGCGCCAGCCGCACCGTACTGGCCGAGGCGCGCATCCCGGCCCTGCTGGTGCACTGAGCGGGATATCAGGCTGGCCCGCTCGCGCGCCGGCGCCAGATCCACAGGTAGAGGATCGCATTGATGGCCAGCACGGCCACGCCCAGCCCGAGCTGCAGCCCACGCGTCAGGCCGGCCGGATAGATCAGCGGCAGCAGGTAATGGTCGACAAAGCCGCCCTCATAGCCGGCCTCCCCGGCCAGCTGCCGGAAAAAGACTTCGGCCCAGGTCAGCGGGCAGGCCGCGCCGCTAGCCTCGACCAGCACGCCCCAGCCCGCCGCCACCAGGTGCACGGGCAGCCAGCGGTGGCGGCGCGCCACCAGCAGCGCGCCGAACACGACGAACAGGATGAAGCCGACATGCAGTAGCAGGACGGCATCGGCGAGGAAACGGTAGAGCATGGTTTCAGTGTACCCGCTGCGATACAGGTGGACAGCACGACTGATCGACATCAAACGCCAGACATATCACCCACTTATTCTGCATGTGAACCGCAGGAAGGAGAACGACATGCCACATAAAATCCCCGCCGCTGCAGCCCTGCTCCTGCTGTGTGCGCTGTCGCCGGCCATGGCCAACCCCGCCGTCAAGCAGGACCGGGCGGCAAGCCCGGCCAGCAACGACACCGCCACCCGGCGCCAGCAGGCCGCCGTCAAGCGCATCAGCGACGCCGTCGCCGTGGTCACGGCCATGAACCGGGAAGCCGGCATGCCGGACCTGCTGGCGAAGGCGCGCGGCGTCTACGTGGTGCCCACCTACGGCCGTGCGGCGCTGGGCATCGGCGGCGAAGGCGGCCCGGGCGTGCTGATGGTCAGGCGCAGCGACGGCAGCTGGGGCAACCCCGCCTTCTTCAACATCGGCGGGATCAGCGTCGGCCTGCAGGCGGGCGTCGAGGGCGGTCCCTTCGCCCTGTTGCTGATGAACCAGAAGGCCGTCGATCACTTCCGCAACCGTAACAATTTCTCGCTGAGCGCCGACGCCGGGATCACCGTCGTGAATTTCACCCGTCTCGCCCAGGGGACCGTCACCGGCGACGTGGTGGCCTGGTCCGGCAGCAAGGGACTGTTCGGCAATGCCGCGACCCTGGCGCTCAACGACATCCGCTTCAACCAGCGCCTGAACGAGGCCTACTACGGCAAGACGATGACGGCGCTGCAGACGATCGACAGCACCGAGATGAATACCCAGGCCGATGCCTTACGGAAGGTTTTGGGCAAGTAGAAATATCCCTGCGGATAAGCGTTTGGCCGGCCGCAAAGGGAGGCGTCATTTATCCGGTGCGGCATTGGTATGCCTGCCGCATTGGCGTACATTGCAGTCTTCCTGAAGAAGACGAGACCGCCATGTACCCGACAAACTGGAATTCATTCGGCACCCTCGGTGCCCTGGCCCTCAAGCAAATGGACCGCAGCCGCCAGGCACGCGGCCAGATGCTGGAGCGTGCGGGCTACGGCCCGCGGCCAACCCCCTCCACCCTCCTGCACAGCGAGCCCGGCCTCAAGCTTCGGCGCTTCGGCGCGGAATTTGCCGACGGCCCGCCGGTGCTGCTGGTGCCGGCGCCCATCAAGCGCGCCTACATCTGGGACCTGGCGCCCGAAGTCAGCGTGGTGCGGCGCTGGCTGGAGCGCGGCTACCGGGTCTACCTGGCCGAATGGGCGCCTCTGGACGAGTCCGGTGCGGACGATGCCGTCGAGAAGCACGACTTCGGCCTGGCCGACTACGCGGACCGGTTGTTGAGCGCCTGCCGCCAGGCCATCGCCGCCGACGCGGGCGGCACGGACGCCAGGCCCGTGATCGCCGGCCACTCGCTGGGCGGCATCCTGGCGGCGATCCACAGCTGCCTGTATCCGGAGCAGTTGCGCGCCACCGTCCTGCTGGAATCGCCGCTGCATTTCCAGCCGGCCTCCTGCTGCTTCAACCGGCTGGTGCGCGCCACGCCCGATGCGCGCGAGATCGCCGCGACCTTCGGCCACGTCCCCGGCGTGTTCCTGAACACCATGAGCGCGATGGCCGAACCGCAAGCCTTCCAGTGGGAACGCTGGAGCGACCGCTGGCTCTCGCTGGGCGACCCGCAGGCCATGGCCACCCACATGCAGGTGGAACGCTGGACCCACGACGAGTTCGCGCTGCCGGGCCAGCTGTTCACCGACCTCGTCGAATCGCTGTACCGCAGGGACGAGTTGATGCAGGGCGAGCTGGAGATCGGCGGCCGGAGAGTCGGCCCGGGCGAGTTGCGCACGCCGCTGCTGAGCGTGATCGACCCGCGCAGCAGGCTGATCCCGCCAGCAGCCGTGCTGCCCTTCCACGAAGCGGCGGCCAGCCCGCGCAAGCAGGTGCTGCATTACGAAGGCGATGTCGGCGTCAACCTGCAGCACGTCGGGGTGCTGGTCGGCCGCAACGCGCATGCCAGGATCTGGCCGGCGATCTTCGACTGGCTCGGCTGACCGCGCCCGCGCTTCATAGCGGCCGCAGGAACAGGCCGACGGTGAGGGCGACGCCGATGCCGACGATGGCCACGCGCAGCGCCTTCTCGTTCACCCGGTGCAGGGCCCAGGTGCCGGCCAGTCCGCCGAGGATGGCGCCGACCGCCAGCACCGCGGCCTGCAGCCAGTGCAGCTCGGGCGAGGTGATGAACAGGACGACCGCCGAGGCGTTCATCACGCCCGCCAGCACGTTCTTGGTGCCGCCCGCGTTGCGCGCCGACAGCCCGGCCATGGTCAGCGCCGCCATCATGAGGATGCCGATGCCGCCGCCGAAATAGCCGCCGTAGACGGCGATCAGGAATTGCGCGGCGCCGGTGGTGAAGCGGCCCAGGTGCGCCGCCTTCTCCTCGGCGCCCTTGCGGAAGAAGCTGCCCCAGGTGAAGACGGCGGTGGCGAACAGCACCAGCCACGGCACCAGGCGCGCGAACACCGTGGGCGAGGTATGCAGCAACAGCAGGCCGCCGGCCGCGCCGCCGAGGATGCTCAGCACGAACAGCGTACGGAAAGACAGCCCGGCCGCCCCGCTCACCAGCTTGCGGCCGGCATAGCCCGCGGTGATCTGGCCGGGAAACAGGGCCACCGTGGAAGTGATGTTGGCCGCCAGCGGCGACATCCCGGACAGGATCAGCGCCGGCAGGGTCACGAAGGAGCCGCCGCCAGCGAGGGTGTTCTGGACGCCGGCCCAGAGACCGGCAAGAAAGACCAGGAGCAGCAGCATCGCGCTTCCGCCTCAGCCGGCGAGGACCTGCGGCCCGATCTCGCGGATCGACTTCACGCCGGTCAGGACCATGTTGGTGCGGATATCCTTCTCCATGATCGCCAGCAGGCGCTCGACCCCGGCCTGGCCGGCGGTCGCCAGCGCGTAGATGAAGGCGCGGCCGATCAGGACGCCGTCGGCGCCCAGCGCCAGCATGCGGAACACGTCGGTGCCGGTGCGCACGCCGCCGTCGGCGAAGATCGTCATCTTGCCCTTGACCTCGTCGGCGATGGCCGGCAGCACGCTGGCCGAGGACGGCGCGCCGTCGAGCTGGCGGCCGCCGTGGTTCGACACCACGATGCCGTCGGCGCCGAAGGCCAGCGCATCGCGCGCGTCCTCGGTGTCGAGGATGCCCTTCAGGACCAGCTGCCCTTTCCACTCGTCGCGGATCCACTGCAGGTCCTGCCAGCTGATGCCGGGGTCGAAGTTCGAACCGAGCCAGCCGATGTAGTCTTCCAGTCCGGTCGCGTGGCCGCGGTAGGTGGAAATATTCCCCAGGTCGTGCGGACGGCCGTGCAGGCCGACATCCCAGGCCCAGCGCGGATGCATCATCGCCTGCAGGATGCGGCGGCGCGGGCCGGCCGGGCCGCTCATCCCGCTGTGCAGGTCGCGGTAGCGGTTGCCGGGCACCGGCATGTCGACCGTGAAGATCAGGGTGGTCGCCCCCAGCTCGCTGGCGCGGCGCATCACGTCGCGCATGAAGCCGCGGTCCTTCAGTACATACAGCTGGAACCAGATCGGCCTGGAGGCCTTGGCCGCCACCTCGGCCAGCGAGCAGACCGAGACCGTGGACTGGATGAAGGGGATGTTGGCGCGGCCGGCCGCCTGCACCGCCTGTACCTCGCCGCGGCGCGCATACATGCCGGCCAGCCCGATCGGGGCCAGCGCGATCGGCAGCGCGCTCTCCTGGCCGAACCAGTTGGTCGTCAGGTCGAGCTGCTCGGAGCCGCGCAGCACGCGCTGGCGCAGCTTGACGGTCTGGAGGTCGCCGACGTTGGCGCGCAGGGTCTGTTCGGCGCCGGCGCCGCCGTCGAGGTAGTGGAACAGGAAAGGCGGCAGCTTGCGCCGCGCGGCTTCGCGGAAATCGGTTGCGGATGAAATGATCATGGGTCTCGGTTGGCCTGCCGGCTGCGGTTCTTGTCGTACTGTCCAGTGTACGACGAAACGGCGCGATACGGGTATGCCCCATGCCTGATTTCCCGGCGGCGATGCTATAGTGTCCGGTCCATTTCACTGAACAGTAAAAAGACCCCGATGTTCCCGGCAGTTTCCCTCGACGTGGCGGCGGCCCTGAAGACGCTCGTCCTGACCCTCGACCTGGTCGGCACCTTCGTGTTCGCGCTGAGCGGCGCGACGGCCGGTGTGAAACGCAGGCTGGACATTTTCGGCGTGCTGGTGCTGTCCTTCGTCGCCGCCAACTCGGGCGGCATCGTGCGCGACCTGCTGATCGGGGCGACGCCGCCGGCCGCCATCAGCGACTGGCGCTATGCGGTGGTGTCGGTGATGGCCGGGCTGCTGATCTTCTTCTGGTATCCGAAACTGCGCCACCTGAAGAGCCCCGTGATGGTGTTCGACGGCGCCGGCCTGGCGCTGTTCTGCGTCGCCGGGGCGCAGAAGGCCCTGGTGTTCGGCCTGGAGCCGGTGATGGCCGCCCTGCTCGGCATGCTCACCGGCGTCGGCGGCGGCGTGGCGCGCGACGTGCTGCTGTCCGAGGTGCCGGCGGTGCTGCGCGCCGAGGTGTATGCGGTGGCCGCGCTGGCCGGCGCCGCCGTGGTCGTGATCGGCCATGTGCTCGGCCTGCCCTCGGCGCCGATGGCCTGCGCCGGCGCGGCCCTGTGCTTCGGCCTGCGCATGGCGGCGATCCGCTACGACTGGCATTTGCCGGTCGCGCGCACGCCCGAGGATTGATCCGGGCTTGATCCGGCTCAGCGGCACCACGGGATCATTGGCGCATCCTGAAGGCTTTCGTCAATACCGGGAGCCGCCGACATGAAAGCGCAAGCCTTGGCAGCGATGCCGCGCGCGGGTCGGCCCCTGGCCAACCTGGCCTTCAGCGCCCTGCTGTTTTCCATCCTCGGCTGGACCCTGCTGGAGCGCTGGAGTTTCGGCGCCCGGGCCGGCGCCTGGGCCCACCTGCTCAATACCCTGGCCTGCGCCCCGGTCCTGGCCTGTTCGCTGCGCCGCTTCCATGCGGCCTGCCCGCGCCGCCTGCGGGCGCGGACGCGGCCGGCCCGCACGCCCACGACCGCCGCGCCGGCGCTGGCGCTGCTGGCGATCCTCGGCGCCGCCTGCGGCATCGCGGCCGGCAGCGGCTCGATGGCGGCGATCGTGGCGCCGGCGGCGCTGTGCTGCTGTGTGCCCTGGACCACGCTGCGCGCCCACCAGCTGCACCTGTTCCTGCCGCTGCTCGCGGCGGCGGCGGGCGCCGCGCTGGCGCCGTCGCTGGCCGGGCAGACCTTCGGGCTGGTGCCGGCGCTGGCCGCGGCCTGGTGCCTGTGGACCGCCGCCGCCATGCTGTGCGTCGGGCTGTGCGGAGCCGAACTGTTGAACGGGAAAGGCGGGCGCCGAGGGGGCGCCGCGCAGCGCGGGCGCGGAGCACGGTAGAATCCGCTTTTTGCCTGCGCGCGCCATGACCACACAACCGCCCCGCTCCACCGCCACGCCTCCCATTCCCGACCTGGTCCTCGGACTCGAAGACCGCCCCGCTCCCCTGATCGGCATCCTCGCCGCCCTCCAGCACCTGCTGGCAATCATCGTCCCCATCGTCACCCCGGGCCTGCTGATCTGCCAGTCGCTGGGCGTGTCCGCGCGCGACACCAACCTGATCGTCTCGATGTCGCTGGTCGTGTCCGGGATCGCCACCTTCATCCAGTGCCGCCGCTTCGGGCCCTTCGGCGCCGGGCTGCTGATCGTGCAGGGCACCAGCTTCAACTTCGTCGGCCCGCTGATCGCCGGCGGGACCCTCCTGGTCAAGCAGGGCACGCCGGTCGAAGCGGTGATGGCCGCGATCTTCGGCGTGGTGGTGGCCGGCTCCTTCATCGAAATGGGCGTGTCGCGCATCCTGCCGTTCGTGAAGCGCATGATCACGCCGCTGGTCACCGGCATCGTGGTGCTGATGATCGGCCTCACCCTGATCAAGGTCGGCCTGATCAGCATGGGCGGCGGCTTCGCGGCGATGTCGAACGGGACCTTCGCCAACGGCGAGAACCTGCTGCTGTCCGGCGTGGTGCTGGCCATCATCGTGGCGCTGAACCGGGTTCCGGTCGTGTGGATGCGCAGCGGCGCCATCATCATCGCGCTGGCGGCCGGCTACGCGCTGGCCGGCTCGCTCGGACGCCTGGACTTCACCGGCATGCACCAGGCGGCCTGGTTCCAGGTGCCGCAGCCGCTGCACTTCGGCCTGGCCTTCTCGTGGTCGCTGTTCATCCCGATGATCGTGATCTACCTCGTCACCTCGCTCGAAGCCATCGGCGACGTCACCGCGACCAGCAAGGTCTCGCGCGAGCCCGTCGAAGGCCCGGTCTGGATGCGGCGCATCAAGGGCGGCGTGCTGGTCAACGGCGCCAACTCGCTGCTGGCCGGACTGTTCAACACCTTCCCCAGCTCGATCTTCGCCCAGAACAACGGCGTGATCCAGCTTACCGGCATCGCCAGCCGCCATGTCGGCATGTGGATCGCCCTGTTCCTGGTCGTGCTCGGCCTGTTCCCCGGCGTGGCCGGCGTGATCCAGGCGGTGCCCGAGCCGGTGCTGGGCGGCGCGGTGATGGTCATGTTCGGCGCGGTGGCCGCGGCCGGCATCAATATCCTGGCCAGCGTGACCCTGGACCGGCGCGCCCTGCTGATCATCGCCGTCTCGCTGGCGCTGGGGCTGGGCGTGTCGCAGGTGCCGGAATTCCTGGCCCACATGCCGGCCGCGCTGCGCCATGTGCTGGAGTCGGGCGTGGCGACAGGCGGCATCTGCGCCGTGCTGATGAACTGGTTCCTGCCGCCCGCGCACGGGACCGGCGCCACGCCGTGATACAAGAGCAAGGCATGGCTGCGTCGAGCGCGCCCGCGCGCCTGTCCGCGCGCGGCCTGCGTTCGGGCTTCGGCGGCCCGTTCGACTTCGACCTGCTGGCCGGCGAATGCGTCGCCATCCAGGGTCCGTCCGGCGCAGGCAAGAGCGTCCTGCTGCGCATGCTGGCCGACCTCGACCCGCACGAGGGCGAGGTCCTGCTCGACGGGAAGGCCAGCCGCAGCATGCCGGCGCCGGCCTGGCGCGCCCAGGTGGTCTACCAGGCCGCCGAACCGGCGTGGTGGGAAGCGACCGCCGGCGAGCACTTCACGGCCGCACAGCGCGGCTTCGTGGACCAGGCGATGGCCGCGCTGAACCTGGCGCCGGCCCTGCTCGACAGCGAGGTCGAACGCCTGTCCACCGGCGAGCGCCAGCGCCTGGCCCTGGTGCGTTCGCTGGCGCGCGCGCCGCGCGTGCTGCTGCTCGACGAGCCGACCGCCGCGCTCGATCCGCCCTCCGTGGCGCGCGCGGAAGCCCTGCTGGCGGCGCGCCTGGAGGACGGCATGGCGCTGCTGATCGTCACCCACTCCGCCGACCAGGCCGGCCGGCTGGCGCAGCGGGTCTTCCATCTCGAACACGGAAGGCTGAGCGGCGCATGAACGCCATCCACCTCGGCGCCTGGGACCTGCTGGCCGCTTCGCTGCTGATCCTGCTCGACGCCGCGCTGTCGCTGGCGCTGCGGCTCGGCCTGCACCGCCAGATCCTGGTGGCGGCGGTGCGGATGGTGGTGCAGCTGGCGATCGTCGGGCTGGTGCTGCGCGGCGTGTTCGCGGGCGGCTCCCCGTTTGCTACCGCCGCCGTGATCCTGTTCATGGTGGGCGCCGCCGCGCGCGAGGTCGCGACCCGGCCGAAGCAGCGCCTGAAGCGCCACATGAACTATCAGATCAGCGCCGCGGTGGTCGCCTGCGCCGGCTTCGCCACCGTCCTGCTGGCCCTGACCACGGCGGTGCGGCCCGACCCTTGGTACGCGCCGCGCTATGCGATTCCGCTGATGGGCATCGTGCTGGGCAGCGTGCTGAACGCGGCCTCGCTGGCGCTCGACGGCGTGCTGGATGGCGTGGTGCGCGAACGCGGGCGCATCGAGGCCCGGCTGGCGCTGGGCACGCCGTTCCGCGAAGCGATCGGCCCGCTGGTGCGCGGCGCCACGCGGCGCGGCATGATCCCGGTCGCGAACCAGATGTCGGCCGCCGGCATCATCACCCTGCCCGGCATCATGACCGGCCAGCTGCTGGCGGGGATGGATCCGATGGAAGCGGTGAAATACCAGATCCTCCTGATGTTCCTGCTGGCCGGGGCCAGCGGGCTGGCTTCGGTGGGCGCGGCGCTGCTGGCGGTGCGCGCCCTGAGCGACGAGCGCCAGCGCCTGCGGCTCGACCGGCTGCGCGCCTAGCCGCCGGCCCTTAGCGCCGCCGGGCGAAGTCGCGCAACACCTCGCGCGCCGCATTGTGGCCCGGCGCCCCGGTCACGCCGCCGCCCGGATGCGTGCCCGCACCGCAGGTGTACAGCCCCTCGACCGGCCCGCGATAGTCGGCGTGTCCCAGCATCGGCCGCGCCGCGAACAGCTGGTCGAGTCCCAGCGCGCCGTGGAAGATGTCGCCGCCCACCAGGCCGAAGGTGCGCTCCAGGTCGAGCGGGCTCATGATCTGGCGCCCCACCACGGCGCGTCCGAAGTTGGGCGCATATCGGGTCACGGTGGCGATCATCAGGTCGGCCACCTGCTCGCGGTGGGCATCCCAGCTTGCGCCGTCGGGCAGCTCGGGCGCCACGTGCTGGCAGAACAGGCTGGCCACGTGCTGGCCGGGCGGCGCGAGGGTCGGGTCGAGCGTCGACGGTATCAGCATTTCGACGATCGGCTCGCGCGCCCAGCCGTGCGCCCGCGCGTCGTGGTAAGCGCGCTCCATGTACTGCAGGGTGGGCGCGATGATGATGCCGCTGGCGTGGTGCTCGGCCTTCTTCTTGCCCGGCAGGCAGCTGAAGTCGGGCAGTTCGGACAGCGCCACGTTCATGCGGAAGGTGCCGGAGCCGCAGCGCCAGGCCCGCATGCGGCGCAGGAAGTCGTCCGGCAGCGCGGCCGGGTCGACCAGCCGGGTGTAGAGCAGGCGCGGATTCAGGTTCGACACAACCACGCGCGCATCGAGGCGCTCGCCGTTCGCGGTGACGACGCCGGCGGCGCGGCCCTTGTCCAGCAGGATCTCGCTGACCGCGCAGCCCGTGCGGATCTCGACGCCGCGTGCCCGGGCCGACTTCGCCATCGCCTGCGTGATCGCGCCCATGCCGCCGATGGCGTGGCCCCAGGCGCCCTTCTTGCCGTTCACTTCGCCGAACACGTGGTGCAGCAGCACGTAGGCGGAGCCGGGCGTGTACGGGCTGGCATAGTTGCCGACCACGCTGTCGAAGCCATACGCGGCCTTGATCGGCGCGCTCTCGAACCAGCCGTCCAGCACATCGCCGGCCGAGCGCGTAAACAGGTCGAGCAGCTCGCGCTGGGTGGACAGCGGCAGCTTGCGCACCCGGTTGCCCAGCCTGCCGGCCTTGACCAGCTCCGGCAGCGCGTCGAACCAGCCGCCCTGCACCCGGTTCGGCGGCGTTTCCAGCACCAGGCCGCGCAGCAGGTCGGCCGCGGCGTCCAGGTGCCGCGCATAGTCGTCGAGGCGGCCGGCATCGCGCGGCGAGAACTTCGCGACTTCGGCGGCGGTGCGCCCGGCGCCGAGCTTCAGGTAATGCGTATCGTCCAGCGGCAGGAAATTCGCCAGCGGACGTTCGACCACGCGCAGCCCGTGCGCGGCCAGCTCCATGTCCCGGATCACCTTCGGGTTCAGCAGGGACACCGTATAGGAGGCGACCGAGTTGCGGAAACCCGGATGGAATTCTTCCGTCACCGCCGCGCCGCCGACCACGCCGCGCTGCTCCAGCACCGTCACCTTCAGCCCGGCGCGGGCCAGGTAGAAGGCGCATACCAGGCCGTTATGGCCGCCACCGACAATGATTGCGTCGCGCATGCAAGGTCTCCCGGTTGAACACGAGCATTGTGAACCGATGAGCGGGAAATTGCACTCGAAAACCCGGCCCGGATGAAACCAATGCCGGCCTGGACATTAAATTTCCGTTAAGTCCTGCGTGCGCCCCTCCCGGGACGGTATCCTCCTCGCATCGCCAACCATCCAGCCAGAACACACATGCCCAGCCAGCACCAATATTCATGGAACACGGGACACGCATGCCGGGCGGATTGATCGACTGGATGCTGCACCTCGACACCCACCTCGGCGCGCTCGCCGCGAGCCACGGTACGCTGGTCTACCTGCTGCTGTTCACAGTCATCTTCATCGAGACCGGCGTGGTCGTCCTCCCTTTCCTCCCCGGCGATTCGCTGCTGTTCGTGGCCGGCGCGCTGGCGGCCGAGGGGACCTTCCGGCTTCCGGTGCTGGTGCCGCTGCTGGTCGCCGCCGCCATCGCGGGCGATGCGATGAACTACGCGGCCGGCTCGCTGATGCGCAGGAAGGTGGGCGACGGCCACCGGCTGCGCCTGGTCAAGCCGGCCTACCTCGAACGCACCGAAGGCTTCTTCGCGCGCCATGGCCGCAAGACCATCGTGCTGGCCCGCTTCGTTCCGGTCGTGCGCACCATGGCGCCCTTCGTGGCGGCGCTTGGGCGCATGCCGTTCGGGGTCTTCCTGGCCTACAACGCGATCGGCGGCGCCGCATGGGTGGCAGCGCTGCTGGGAGCCGGCTACGCCTTTGGCAACCTGCCATGGGTGGGCGAGCACCTGACGCTCGTCTTGCTCGGCATCGTCGCGCTCTCCGTCACGCCGGGGCTGGTCGCCTGGCTCAGGCAGCGCAAGGACACCAACACGGCGCCGGCACGCGCCGAGGAGAAGACATGACAGGGAATGAACCTAGCGAATCCACGGATCCGGCGCCGGCGCTGGGCAAGGTGCCCGCCGTGACGCTCGGCTTCTGGCTGGTCAAGATCGCCGCGACCACGCTGGGCGAGACAGCGGGTGACGCCCTGACGATGTCGCTGGACCTCGGTTACCTGGCCGGCACCCTTATCTTCGCCGCCATCCTCCTGTGCGCGCTGGCGCTGCAGATCCGCGCACGGCGCTTCCACCCGATGCTGTTCTGGGCCGTCATCGTCGCCACAACCACCGTTGGCACCACGCTCGCCGATTTTTGCGACCGATCCCTCGGCATCGGTTACCTGGGCGGAACCGCGCTGCTGTCGGCGCTCCTCGCGGCATCCCTGCTGGCATGGCACCGGACCCTGGGCAGCGTCTCGGTCGAGCGCCTCGACTCGCGGACGGCGGAGATCTTCTACTGGCTGACCATCCTGTTTTCGCAAACCCTCGGTACCGCGCTCGGGGATTGGGTGGCCGATCCCTTGACCGGCTGGGGGCTGGGATACGAAGGCGGCGCCATGCTGTTCGCGGCAGGCCTCGGCCTGGTCATCGCCGCCTGGTTGTGGTCGCGCGTCTCGCATACAGTGCTGTTCTGGGCCGCGTTCATTCTGACCCGCCCGCTCGGCGCCACGATTGGCGACTTCCTCGACAAGCCGGTCGCCAACGGCGGCCTGGCGCTGGACCGCTTCTCCGCCTCGGCGGCCTTGGCCGGGTGCATGCTGCTGATGATTCTCGCGCTGCCGCAGCGCCCCGAGCGGATCCGGCCGCGCGCGTGAGAAAATCGGGTTTTCCCAACACTTGGCGCGGATATGGAAAACGACACACTGACATTCGAGGGGTTGATGGCGCTGGCCCGGTCATCGCGCAGCGTGACGCGCGCCTGCGCATGCGGGATCGGGCGCTATCGCGAGTGGACCCGCATCCCCGCCGATTTCCCGCAGGCGCAGATGCGCACCGCCGGCAGCCTGGCCGGCGATCCCTACCTCGAAGCGACCTACGCCGAATACCATCCGCACGGCACCGGCTACTGGTCGCCCGAGGCGCCGATCGCGCCGCGCTTTTACCCCTACAACCGCTGCGCGGTGCAGCAATGCACGGACTGCGGACGCAGCTGCCTCACTTATGTGGAAGCGGGCGGCTACTACGTCGAGCCGCGCATCCGTGCGCTCGATCCCGCGCTGCTGGTGGATGCGCCGCTGGACGCGTGATGGCCGCTCAGTCCAACGCCCTCTGGCGCGACTCGACGTCGACGCACAGGATCGCGAGCGCGCCGATCGCCAGGAAGGCCGCCAGCATGGCCAGCGCCAGCGTGAAATGCGCCGCCATGACCGGCGCGATGACCGCCGGCGCGAACAGGCCGCCGAAGCGCGCGACCGCACCCGCGAATCCCATGCCGGTCGCGCGCAGATCGGTCGGATAGACCTCTGGCGTGAAGGCATACAGGGCGCCCCAGGTGCCCAGCAGCGCGAAACTCATCAGGAGAGTCGAGCCGACCACCAGCGGCGTCGCGCTGCCGAAGCTGTACAGCATGCAGCCGGCGGCGCTCAGCAGCAGGAAGCCGACCAGGGTCGGCCTGCGCCCCCAGCGTTCGACGCCATAGGCCGACAGCGCGAAACCGGGCAACTGCACCAGCGCCAGCACGATCAGGAATTCCTGCCCGCGCATGAAGCCGAAGCCCTGGCCGCTCAGTTTCACCGGCAGGTAGACGAACACGCCGTAATAGGCGATCGAGATCAGCATCCACGCCACGCACAGGGCCACGCTGCGGCGGCGCAGCTGGCGCGCGAACAGCGCGAACACCGACGTCGGCACCGGGTGCTCGGTGTGCAGCGCCGGAATGGCGACGCTGCGGCCGTTGACCCGGGCGACCCGCTCCAGCACCGCGCGCGCCCGCTCGGGCCGGCCGCTGCGGTTCAGGTACATCGGCGACTCGGGCACCGAAAAGCGCAGCACCACGCCGACCAGCGCCGGGATGCCGGTGACGAAGAAGATCACGCGCCATGCGTCGTCGCTCCAGCGCAGGGCCACCAGGGCCAGCACCGCCAGCAGGATCGTGCCGACCGCCCAGAACGATTCGAGCAGCACCAGCCAGCGGCCGCGCCGGTCGCTGGGCAGGAATTCCGCCATCATCGTGTAATCCACCGGCAGGGTCCCGCCGACGCCGATGCCGGTCAGGAAGCGCAGCGCCAGCAGCCAGGTAAAATCCGGGGCGAAGCTGGACGCCACGCCGAAGCAGGCATCGACCACCACCGCCGCCATCAGCACCGGCCGGCGCCCGATCCGGTCCGCCAGGCGGCCGAAGGCGAAGGCGCCGACCAGCATGCCGATGAAGAAGAAGGTGCCGGTTTCCAGCGCTTTCGGCATCGCGATCCCGAAGGTCTTCGCGATCGAGGGCGCGCTGAAGCCGATCGACAGCACCTGCATGGCGTCGGCCATCCAGACCAGGCCGAAAATGACGAACAGGCGGTACTGGAACCTGCCGACGCCGGCCGCCCGTATGCCTTCTTCCACGCTGATGGGTAAGGTGGACATCTTTCCTCCTCTGCTGTTCGCTCAATGTTGAAGCCAGTTTGCAGAAAAGAGCCGCCTGGCACCGTGCAGTGGAAAACAGATGCGCAAAAAAAAATCCCGCCGCAGCGGGATACATGTCAAACCACCCTGACGCCGATATCGCCGCTGGAAATGCGCATGTTCAGGTCGAAATCGTCGACAACGCCGCCGGGACTGCCGTCGATGAGGACGGAAATGGCGCGGCCGCCCTGCACCAGCTTCATTTCCTCGCGGGACAGCGAGCGGATGAAAGTTGCTTGATTGGATGACGAAATGTGCTCGATAGAAAGATCTTCGATGACCAGGGTTTCATGACATTGCTCCTCGATGCGAATGCTTCGGAAGAAGTGAGCTTGCCGCAGGCGCTCACTCTCTCCCACGCATGGAGCGTGCCAGGCCGATGCCGGCGCCGGACCGGCCAGGGCCGCCCGCCGAAGCGTCGGATCCACGGCAACAGCTGCACGGAATGCAGTCGGGCCGCGCCCAACATGCCGTTCAAGCCAGCGCCGCTTCCAGCACCCGCGCCACGTGCACCGCCTCGCGCTGCGCCCCGTCGGCGATCTGGTGGCGGCAGCTGGTGCCGTCCGCCACGATCAGGGTGTCGGCCCCGGCCTTGCGCACGGCAGGCAGCAGCGACAGCTCGCCCATCTTCATCGACACGTCGTAATGTCTGGCCTCGTAGCCGAAGCTGCCGGCCATGCCGCAGCAGCTGCTCTCGATCAGCTTGACGTCGAGGTCCGGAATCAGTCCCAGCACCAGCTGCACCGGCTTGACCGCGTCGAAGGCCTTCTGGTGGCAGTGGCCGTGCAATAGCGCCGTCGATTGCGGCAGGGCCTTGAGCTTCAGCTTCAGCTTGCCCGCCTTCGACTCGCGCGCGAGGAATTCCTCGAACAGCATGGCGGCGCCGGCCAGCTGCCGTGCTTCCTCGCCGAAGCCGTAGGCCAGGAACTCGTCGCGCATGGTCAGCAGGCAGGACGGTTCCAGTCCCACCACCGGCACGCCGCGCCGGACGAACGGCAGCAGCGCGTCGATGGTGCGGCGGGCTTCCTGCCGGGCTTCGTCGACCTGCCCCGCGGCCAGGTAAGTCCGGCCGCAGCACAGGGGGCGCGATTCGCCGGGCGCGCGCGCCACGTGCACGTGATAGCCCGCGGCCCGCAGCACGCGGAAGGCGGCGGCGGCGTTCTCGGACTCGAAGTAATTGTTGAAGGTGTCCGCGAACAGCAGCACTTCCGGGACGCCGTCCGCAGCCTGCGCCGCCGCCGGCGCCGAGGACAGGAAGGTATCGGCGCGCCAGCGCGGCAGGCTGCGCTTCGCGCTCAGGCCCAGCCATTTTTCGCTGAGGCCGGCCGCGCCGGGCAGGCGGTCGCGCAGGTTCAGCAGCGGCGCCAGCCTGGCCGCCCATGGCGCGTAGCGCGGCAGGTTCGCCACCAGCCTGTCCTTCATGCTTGACCCGTGCCGCTTGCGGTAGTGGTACAGGAATTCGGTCTTCATGCGCGCCATGTCGATGCCGGTCGGGCAATCGCGCTTGCAGCCCTTGCAGCCGACGCACAGGTCCATCGTGTCGTACAGGGCCTCCGACGTCAGCGCATCCGGCCCGAGCTGGCCCGACACGGCCAGGCGCAGGGTGTTGGCGCGGCCGCGCGTCAGGTGCTGCTCGTCCTTCGTCACGCGGTAGCTGGGGCACATGGTGCCGCTGTCGAACTTGCGGCAGTGGCCGTTGTTGTTGCACATCTCGATCGCCTTGGCGAAGCCGCCGGTGGCGTCGCCGCCCGTGCCGGGCGCGCTCACCTGCTCCGTCACCGGGTCGGTCTGCACGTTCCATGCCGACCAGTCGAGCGCCGTCCGCAGCGGCTGCTCCGCGTAGCCGGGCTTGAAGCGGTACAGCGAGCGGTCGTCCATCTTCGTGGCGCGCACGATCTTCCCGGGGTTCATCAGGCCGTCCGGGTCGAAGGCGTCCTTGATCTCGCAGAAGGCGCCCATCATGCGCTCGCCGAACTGCCAGTCCACCCACTCGCTGCGCACCAGGCCATCGCCATGCTCGCCCGAGAACGCGCCCTTGTACTTGCGCACCAGGCTTGCCGCTTCTTCCGCGATCGCGCGCATTTTCGCGCTGCCGTCGCGCCGCAGGTCGAGGATGGGCCGCACGTGCAGGGTGCCGACCGAGGCGTGGGCATACCAGGTGCCGCGCGTGCCATGCCTGGCGAACACCTCGGTCAGGCTGTCGGTGTAGGCGGCCAGGTGTTCGAGCGGCACCGCGCAGTCCTCGATGAAGGACACCGGCTTGCCGTCGCCCTTCAGGCTCATCATGATGTTCAGGCCGGCCTTGCGCACTTCCCACAAGGCTTTCTGCTCGGCTTCGTCCGCCATCTCGACCACCGTCCCCGGCAGGCCGAGGTCGCCCATCAGCGCCACCAGGTCCTTCAGCCTGCGGTCCTGCGCGGCCTTGTCCTCGCCCGCGAACTCCACCAGCAGGATCGCATCCGGCCTGCCGATCAGGGCTTTCTCGACGGTCGGGCGGAACGCCGGATTGGACAGCGCCAGTTCGATCATGGTGCGGTCCACCAGCTCGACCGCCACCGGGCCCAGCTTGACGATATGTTGGGTGCTGTCCATCGCCTTGCTGAAGTTGCCGAAGTTGACGATGCCCAGCGATTTCGCCTTCGGCAGCGGGGCCAGCTTCAGGGTCAGCTGGCGCGAATACGCGAGCGTGCCTTCCGAGCCGACCAGCAGGTGCGCCATGTTGACGCTGCCGTCCTGGGTGTACGGGCGTTCCGACTGCGGATGGAAGATGTCGAGGTTGTAGCCGCCGACCCGGCGCATGACCTTCGGATAGCGCTCGCCGATTTCATGGCGTTCGCGTGCGGCGATCGCCTCCACCGCCGCCACCAGGCGCTGCACGCGCGCGGGCGCCTCGGCGCGCATCGCGGCCAGCGGGCCGAAGCGACTCGCCGTGCCGTCCGCCAGCCAGGCCTCGATCGCCAGCACGTTGTGCACCATATTCCCGTAATGGAGGCTGCGCGAGCCGCAGGAGTTGTTGCCCGCCATGCCGCCGATGGTGCACTGGGCCGCGGTCGAGACGTCGACCGGGAACCACAGGCCATGCGGCTTGAGCCAGGCATTCAGGTGGTCGAGCACGATGCCCGGCTGGACCGTGACCGTCATCGCTTCCTTGTCGAACTCCACCACCTGGTTCAGGTACTTGCTGTTGTCGAGGACCAGGGCCGCGCCCACGGTCTGGCCGCACTGGCTGGTGCCGGCGCCGCGCGCGAGCACGGGCACGTGCGCATCGCGCGCCAGCGCCAGCGCCCGCACCACGTCGTCTTCGGTGCGCGGGATGAACACGCCGACCGGCTCGATCTGGTAGATCGACGCGTCGGTCGAATAACGCCCGCGCGACAGGCGGTCGAACAGTACCTCCCCCGATGTTTCACTGCGCAGCCGGCCGGCCAGCTCCTGGCCATCGATGCGTGCCTGCACGCCGGCGGACAACAACACCTTGGAAGGTACCGAATCGTTCATCTCTGGGTTCTCCGGATCATTCGTCGTTGGTGGCGGGCGCCTGCGCCGCGCGCAGCACCGCGATCACGGCGTCGCGCTTGTTGCGCAGGTGCTGCTGCAGGATCGCGCGCAATGCGTCGCCGTCGCGCCGTTCCAGCGCTTCCAGCATCAGGCCGTGCTCGCGCACCGCCGCATCCCACTTTTCCTGGTTGAAGTTGGAGCGGAAGCGCAGGCTCTGGATGCGCGCATTGATCTGCTGGTAGGTCTCGGTCAGGACCGTGTTGCGCGCCATCGCGTTGATGCGGTCGTGGATCGTGTGATTCAGCTTGTAATAGCTCGGCAGGTCGCGCCGCGCGTGGGCCGCCAGCATCTCGAAGTGCAGCGCACGCACCTCGGCGACTTCCTCGTCGGTCGCGCGGGCGCAGGCCAGTTCGCCGGACAGGCTTTCCAGCGCGCCCATCACTTCGAAGGTCTGTTCGATCTCGGGCATCGACATCTGCGCCACGACGGCGCCGCGGTTCGGCTGCAGCACGATCAGGCCCTCGACGGCCAGGGTCTTGAAGGCTTCGCGCAGCGGCGTGCGCGAGACGTTCAGTTGCTCGCACAGGACGCGCTCGTTGAGGCGGGTGCCGGGCGCCAGGACGCCCTCGACGATCATGTCCCTCAGGCGGGCGCCGACAGCGGCGGACAGGCCGAGGCGGTCGATGCTGGCAATGGCAGGTGGAGTTGCAGGATTATTCATGGTTCGTCAATTGTATACCACATACAAAATACGCTACCAGCATTACCTCTCAATTCTGCTAGGACGACAGAGCGCAAATACGATATGCATTGACTTGGTTTTAATTCTGCATATTGTATACAAAACTTTTTCGCGATTTTTTCTTCAACACGACAGGATTGCACATGGTAAAACTGAACTCCCACCCCGCTGGCCGCCACTTCCTGCAGATCCCGGGTCCTTCGACCGTCCCCGACCGCATCCTGCGCGCGATGGACTACCCGACCATCGACCACCGCGGCCCCGAATTCCAGGCCCTGGGCAAGAAGGTCCTGGCCGACATCCGCAAGATCTTCCAGACCGCGAATCCGGTCGTCATCTACCCGGCCTCCGGCACCGGCGCCTGGGAAGCCGCGCTCGTGAACACCCTCTCGCCCGGCGACACGGTGCTGATGTACGAGACCGGCCACTTCGCCACCCTGTGGAAGAAGATGGCCGACAAACTGGGCATCAACGCCGAGTTCATCGGCGACGACTGGCGCCGCGGCGCCGACGCCGGCAAGATCGAAGCGCGCCTGGCCGCCGACCCCGGGCACCAGATCAAGGCGGTGTGCGTGGTCCACAACGAAACCTCGACCGGCGTGACCTCGGATATCGCCGCGGTGCGCCGCGCGATCGACCGTGCCGGCCATCCGGCCCTGCTGCTGGTCGACACCATCTCCTCGCTGGGATCGATCGACTACCGCCATGACGAATGGGGCGTCGACGTCACCGTCAGCGGCTCGCAGAAGGGCCTGATGCTGCCGCCGGGCCTGTCCTTCAATGCGGTATCAAGCAAGGCGATCGCCGCCTCGCGCCAGGCGAAGCTGCCGAAGGCCTACTGGGGCTGGGACGAAATCCTGGAAGCGAACAAGAACGGCTTCTGGCCCTACACCCCTGCCACCAACCTGCTGTACGGCCTGTCCGAAGCCTGCGACATGCTGCTCGAGGAAGGCCTGGCCAACGTGTTCGCCCGCCACCAGCGCCACGCCGCCGCCACCCGCGCGGCCGTCGAAGCCTGGGGCCTGGAGATCCTGTGCCAGAACCCGGCCGAGTACAGCGGCGTGCTGACCGGCGTCGTGATGCCGAAGGATGCCGCTGGCCAGTATTACAACGCCGACGCCTTCCGCAAGGCGGTGCTGGACAACTTCAACATGTCGCTGGGCCAGGGCCTGACAAAGCTGTCGGGTTGGGTGTTCCGCATCGGCCACCTGGGCGACTTCAACGACTTGACCCTGATGGGCACCCTCGCCGGTGTCGAGATGGGCTTCGAGGTAGCGGGCATCCCGCACCGCAAGGGCGGCGTACTGGCCGCCATGCAGTACCTGACGGCCACTCGCCCACAAGGCAAGCACGCCGAAACGCTGGCAAAGGCGGCCTGACGAGCGCCACGCCGGTTCCAAGAAAAATTCGAACAGGAGACACCACATGAAAGCAAGCCGTGCCACGACGCAGGTGCTGATACTACTCTGCGTGATGTACCTGATTACCTATGTCGACCGGGTCAACGTCAGTACCGCCGCCGCCAGTTTCGGCAAGGAGTTCGATCTCAGCAAGACCCAGCTGGGCCTGATCTTCTCCGCCTTCGCCTACCCCTACCTGGTGTTCCAGATCATCGGCGGCTGGCTGGGCGACAAGTTCGGCGCTCGCAAGACCCTGACCATCTGCGCCCTGGTCTGGGCCGGCGCCACCATCCTCAGCGGCCTGGCCACCGGCCTGGTGTCCCTGTTCCTGGCGCGCATGCTGCTGGGCCTGGGCGAAGGCGCGACCTTCCCGACCGCGACCCGCGCCATGGCCAGCTGGTTCTCGGCCGAGAAGCGCGGCTTCGCACAGGGCATCACGCACGCCTGCGCACGCCTCGGCAACGCGGTGACCCCGCCGCTGGTCGTGGCGCTGATGGCGGCCACCAGCTGGCGCGGCTCGTTCATCATCCTCGGCTGCATCAGCCTGGGCTGGGTGCTGTGGTGGGCCATCAGCTTCCGCGACAACCCGGCCGACCATCCGCGCATCACCAGGGACGAACTGGCCGTGCTGCCCGAGTACAAGCAGTACAAGGACCGCCCGAAAGTCCCCTGGATGCCGCTGTTCAAGCGCATGATGCCGGTGACCATCACCTACTTCTGCTACGGCTGGATCCTGTGGCTGTTCCTGAGCTGGATTCCGCAATACTTCCTGCACAACTACCAGCTCGACCTGAAGAAGTCCGCGATCTTCTCGGCCGGCGTGTTCTTCGCCGGCGTGGTCGGCGATGCGCTGGGCGGCATCGTCTCCGACCACCTGCTGAAAAAGACCGGCAACCTGAACACCGCGCGCCGCAACATCGTCGTGATCTGCATGCTGCTGACCCTGGCCTCGCTGGTGCCGCTGATGTTCATCCATGACCTGGTGATCTCGGCGATCTGCCTGAGCCTCGGCTTCTTCTTCATCGAATTCACCATCGGCCCGATGTGGGCGATCCCGATGGACATCGCGCCGAAGTTCTCTGGCACCGCCAGCGGCATGATGAATACCGGCTCGGCGCTCGCAGCGATCATCAGCCCGCTGTTCGGCGGCTGGCTGATCGACAAGACCGGCAACTGGGATACGCCGTTCATCTTCTCGATGGCGCTGATGGTGGTGGGTTCGATCACCGCCTTCGCGATGAAGCCGCAGAATCAGTTCGACGAGAAAGCCCATCTGCCTCTGCAGCCGCAACCTACCGTCGCCGTGTAAACCGGGCAGCCGGCCGGGGTGCTTGACCGGCCGGCTCCCACATCCAACATTGCAAAGGAGCTCCATGAGTAACGGCCATGTGCAGCTGACCGTCGAAAACGGCATCGCTGCCATCCTGATCGACCGCCCGCAGGCGCGCAACGCCATGACCTGGGCGATGTACGAAGAGCTGGGACGCATCTGCGAGGAGCTGTCCAGCCGTTCCGACGTGCGCGTCGCCACCTTCCGCGGCGCCGGGGGCGAAGCCTTCGTGGCCGGCACCGACATCGAACAATTCAAGGCGTTCGAGGGCGGGCTGGATGGCATCGCCTACGAAAAGACCATCGACCTGCGCATCGGCCAGATCGAACGGCTGCCGATGCCGACCGTCGCCATCGTCGACGGCTGGTGCATCGGCGGCGGTCTCGCCATCAGCGCGGCCTGCGATTTCCGCATCGCCGCCCCGACCGCCTCCTTCGGCGTACCGATCGCGCGCACCCTGGGCAACTGCCTGTCGATGGCGAACACGGCCCGGGTCGTGGCCGCGTTCGGCGTGGCGCGCGCCAAGCGCATGCTGCTGCTGGCCGACCTGATCTCCGCCCAGGAAGCGCTGGAATGCGGCTTCGTCACCGAAATCGCCGACGCCGCAACGATCGATGCCGCGGCGGACCGGCTGTGCGCAAAGCTGGAAAAGCTGGCGCCGGTGACCCAGCGCGTATCGAAGGAAGCGATCCGCCGCGTGGTGGCGGAAACCGTGCCGCAGGGCGACGACCTGGTGTCCGCCTGCTACGGCAGCCAGGACTTCAGGATCGGCGTCACCGCTTTCCTGGACAAACAAAAGCCCGTGTGGAGCGGGTCGTGAACCGGACTTCCCCATGACAGACACCCACAACAAACCTCATCCCGGGCCGCTGGCCGGCATGCGCGTGCTGGAGCTCGCGCAGATCATGGCCGGCCCCACCTGCGGCATGATGCTCGCCGATATGGGCGCCGACGTCATCAAGGTCGAGAAACTCCCCGGCGGCGACGATTCGCGCGGCTACCGCGAACCGCGCGTGAACGGCGTCTCGGCGCCGTTCATGATCCTCAACCGCAACAAGCGCGGCATCGCGCTCAACCTGAAGCACGCGAAGGGACGCGAGATCCTGCTGAACATGGTCAAGCAGGCCGACGTCCTGACCGAGAACTACCGCCGCGGCACCCTGGAAAGGCTGGGCCTCGGCTACGAAACGCTACGGGAGATCAACCCCGGCCTGATCTACTGTTCGGTATCGGGCTACGGCCGCGACGGCCCGTATGCCGACAAGGGCGGCTTCGACCTGATCGCGCAAGGCTTTTCCGGCCTGATGTCGGTGACCGGCGAACCCGGGCGCGCGCCGGCCAAGACCGGCAACTCGATCGCCGACATCAACGCCGGCATCCTGGCCGTGGTCGGGATCCTGGCCGCCTACGCGCACAAGCAGAAGACCGGCCAGGGCCAGGTGGTCGAAACCTCGCTGATGGAAGCGGCCCTGCAGCAGACCTACTGGCATGCGGCGATCCATTTCGCCACCGGCGAATCGCCCGGCCCGACCGGTTCGGCGCACCTGCTGGCGGCGCCCTACCAGGCCTTCCAGGCGAGCGACGGCTGGATCAACATCGGCGGCGCCAACCAGGCCAACTGGGAGCGCATCGCCGACGTGCTCGGCCACCCCGAGTGGCGCGACGATCCGCGCTTTGCCGACAACAGCGCGCGCATGGCCAACCTGCCGGTCCTCACCGATGCGATGGGCGAGGTGCTGCGCACCCGCACCCGCGCCGAATGGATGACGGCGTTCGACGCCGCCGGCGTACCGGTCGGCCCGGTCCACACCATCGGCGAGGCGCTGAGCCATCCGCAGGTGCTGGCGCGCGGAATGGTGGTCGAGGTCGAGCATCCGCAGGCCGGCTCCACGCGGGCGCTGGGGTGTCCCCTGCACTTTTCAAGAACGCCCACCAGCGTGCGCCGCCATGCGCCGGTGCTGGGCGAGCATTCGCGCGAACTGCTGCGCGAGTACGGCTACGGCGACGACGAGATCGACGCCTTCGCCGCCGACGGCGTCATCGAAGAGGCCCGGCTGGGATAGGTTCCAGGCGCCGGGGGGCGTTCGCGCCCCCTCCCTTCGATTCGAATTCCACGAACGCGTCGCGCACCGCCTCGGCCAGCTCTTCCTCGATCCAGGGCTTGGTCAGGAACTTGAAGATCGCGCCCCGGTTCACGGCGTCCGTCACCGACTGCAGGTCGGTATAGCCGGACAAGACCATGCGCACCGCGTTCGGATACATCTGCTTGACCCGCGACAGGAACTCGGTGCCGCTCATGCCGCGCATGCGCTGGTCGCACAGGATGACGCCGACGCCGTTGGTGGCCAGGATCTCGAAAGCCTCGTCGGCGTCGCTCGCCGTCAGCACCCGGTAGCCGCTGTTGCGCAGCGCGCGCCGCACCGCCGCCAGCAGGTTCACCTCGTCGTCCAGGTACAGCAGCGTGCGCTCGTAGGGCTGCGGCTGCAGCTTGTCGAGCGCCAGCGACTTCCCTTCGCGCAGCATGCGCTCGCACTCGGCGGGCGGCGCCGGGCGGCTGAACAGGTAGCCCTGGATCTCGTCGCAGCCGTTCTGCGCCAGCAGCGCCAGCTGGCCCTCGGTCTCCACGCCTTCGGCGATGACGTCGAGCCGCAGCCCGTGCGCCATCGCGATCACCGCGCGCGAGATCGACAGGTCGTCCGGGTCGTTGGTCAGGTCGCGCACGAAGGACTGGTCGAGCTTGATCTTGTCGACCGGGAAGCGCTTCAGGTAGTTCAGGTTGGAGTAGCCGGTGCCGAAGTCGTCGATGGCAAGCCGCACCCCCATGTCCTTCAGCTTGCGCAGCGTCTCGAAGGTCTTCTGCGGATCGTCCATCGACGCGGTTTCGGTCAGCTCCAGTTCGAGCAGGCCGGGTTCGAGGCCGGTCTCGGCGAGGATGCGGCCGACCGTGTCGGCGATCCGTTCCGAGAACTGGCGCGCCGACAGGTTGACCGACACCGGCACGGCGCGCAGGCCGGCGCGCTGCCAGGCGCAGCTCTGCTCGCAGGCCATGCGCAACGCCCGCTCGCCGATCGGCAGAATCAGCCCGGTCTCCTCCGCCAGGCCGATGAAGCGGCCCGGCGGGACCAGGCCCAGCTCCGGGTGCTGCCAGCGCATCAGCGCTTCGAAGCCGACGATCTCGCCGGTCGACAGGCTGACCTGGGGCTGGTAGTAATTGATCAACTCGCCGCGCTCGAGCGCGCGGCGCAAGCCGTTTTCGACGCGGAAGCGCTCGACCATGCCCTCGTTGAGTTCGGGCCGGTAGAAGGCGCAGCGGCCATCCTTGCTGGCCAGGGCCCGCTGCAGCGCCGCTTCGGCGCCCTGGGCGACGCTGTCGAAGTCCTGGCCGTCGTTCGGGAACAGCGCCACCCCGATGTAGGGATCGAGGTGCACGTCTTCACCCTGGTACTCGAAGGGCCGGTCCATCAGCTCCTGCACCCGGCGCACCAGGGTGCCGACCTCGCTTTCGTTGGCGCACAGCGCCCCGATCGCGAAGGTACGCTCGCCGGTGCGGGCGACGGTAAGGTCGCCTTCCGCCAGTTCGCCCAGGCGGCCGGCGACCTGGCGCAGCAGCGCCTGCTCGGCTTCCAGCCCCAGGCTTGCCTTGATCACCTGCAGGCGCGCAGCCTTGACCGACAGGTAGCCGATCACCTGCCTGCCTTCGATCACGCGGGCCTTCATCTGGCGCACGCGGTCGCGCAGCAGCACCTGGTTCGGCAGGCCGGTCTCCTGGTCGAAGTTGCTGAGGTAGCGCAGCCGCTCCTCGGTGCCGCGCAGCTCGGTCACGTCCATCCCGGTCGAGACCACGCACGCCACCTCGCCGTCGGCGCCGCGCAGCCAGGTCGTCGACCAGATGACCTTGCGAACGGTGCCGTCGCGCGCCAGCCATTCGCCGCTCTGCTGAACCGGGGGGGCATCGCGCGGCGGCGGCTCGAACGTGACCTTGGTGTCATCGGCCCTGCGGAAGAACTTGCGGAACTCCTGGCCCAGCACTTCCTCGGCGCGCCAGCCCGAAGTCTGTTCGGCCGCCGGATTGAACAGGCGGATGATGCCGGCGCCGTCGCACACGACGACCAGTGCCCCGCTGGTGTTGACCACGCTCGACAGCAGCGCGCGCTCCGCTTCCAGCGCCGCCGTGCGCTCGTGCACCAGGCTTTCCATATGCGCGTACAGGTGGGCGCGCTCGATCGCCACCGCGACCTGGCTGCCGACCGTCTCGAGCACGGTCCGGTCGTCGCTGTTCAGGTCGCCGTCCATCAGGGTCAGGCACATCACCCCGCGCGGGCGAACCCCGGCCGCCAGCGGGATCCGCAGGCTGGACCGGCCATGGCAGGCCTCCGCGCCGGCCGAGGCGTCGCACCCGCACGGCTCGACCGCATCGCCGGAGGCGTCGCGCGCGGCCCGGAAGGCCGGCTTGCCGTCGTTGTCGAGCAGCGTGATCGCGGCCTTTTCCACGCCCGGCAGGTCCAGCACGCGATCCAGCGAGAGCTCGGCCACCTTCTGCTCCGAGAGCACCGGATTGAGCGCCTCGGCCACCCGGTACAGCCCTTCCAGCGACTGGTAGGAGTGGGCGATGCGCGCCTGCTGGGCGCGCAGCTGCTCGGTCATGTGGATCGCTTCTTCGTAGGTCGAGATCAGCAGGTCGAAGATCTGCTGGCGTTCCGCGGTGATGAAATGGGTCTGCCCGCCCAGGTTGACCTGCATCCCGAGCTGCACCCGTTCGTTGGAGCGCAGCGCCCGATTCGCCAGGATGAAGCGGATGCGGCCAAGCAGGTAATTGGCTTCGAAAGGCTTGCGGATGAAATTGTCGGCCCCGCAATCGAGGCCCTTGATCACGTCGTACAGGCTGCTGAGGGAGGTCAGCAGGATCACCGGGATGTCGCGCAGCGCCTTGTCGCGCTTGATCTCCTTGCACATCTCGAAGCCGTCCATGTTCGGCATGGCGATGTCGGTGACGATCAGCGTCGGGTGCTGGCGCCGCGCTTCGCGCAGCCCTTCCCTGCCGTCGCTGGCGATGCGGACCCGGAAGCCGCCTTCGCCTTCCAGCATTTGCGCCAGCTGGCGGGCCTGGGTGGCGCTGTCCTCCACCACCAGGATCTCGATCTCGTTCTCGTGTCTTGAACGTGCGGTGCTCATTTCGGTTTTCATTGTTGGGATAGGGATGGAGGGAAGGGATCGGCCGGCAGCCGCACCAGCAGCTTGCCGATCTCGGACGGCTCGAGCACCAGCATCGCGGCATCCAGCCGCACCGCTTCACCGGGCATGCCGTACACCACCGAACTGGCCCGGTTCTGCGCGATCGTCAGCGCGCCATGCTCGCGCAGCTGCTTCATTTCGGCGGCGCCGTCCTTGCCCATGCCGGTTAGCAGCACCGCCGCCGTGGCCGGACGCAGCTCCGGATCGATGGCGCGGAACAGGTGCGACACCGACGGGCACATGCCGTGCTCCGGCGGCGCCTCCAGCAGCCTGCAGACGGGACCGGAGGCGAGCGCCACCTGGCGCCCCTCCGGCACCAGGTAGGCGCGCCCGCCCAGCAGGGGCTGGGCGTCGTGAGCCAGCTCGACCGGGTAACCGCTGGCGCCCGCCAGCCAGTCGGCCAGGCCGCGCGTAAAACCGGGCGCAAGGTGCTGGACGATCACCAGCGGCAGCGGAAACCCGGGCGGCAGCTCGGCCAGGATATCGCGCAGCACGGTCGGCCCGCCGGTCGAGGCGCCGATCGCCACCAGCCGCCGCTGCGCGGCCTGGCTGCGCGGCGCCGGGCGCCGCGCGTCGCCCCAGCGCCGCACCACCTTCACCTCGGCCATTGCCCTGACCGTGCGCACCAGGGCGCGCGCGCTTTCCGCATGGGCCGGATTGCCGATGCCGTACGGGCGCCGCACCAGCACCAGCGCTCCCGCCTCGATCGCGCGGAAACTGGCGTCGACTTCCTTGCGGTCCTCGCCGCCGCTGACGACCACGATCCGCGTCGGGCAGGCCTGCATGATCTGGCGGATCGCCTCGTAGCCGTCCATGCGCGGCATCTGCAGGTCCATCGTGATGACGTCGGGCTTGAGTACCTGCGCCAGCTGCAGCGCTTCCTCGCCGTTGGCAGCGCAGCCCACCACCCGCAGGCCGGGAGCGGCGCCGAGGATGTTTTCCAGCAGCGCGCGCACCGAGCTCGAATCGTCCACCACCAGCACCCTGATCATGGCGCCTCCATGCCGCCCACGCGGCGCAGCGTGGCCAGCAGCCGGTCCTGGTCGAAGCTGCCCTTGGTGAAGTAGGCGTCGGCGCCGGCGCGCAGGCCGGCCTCGCGCTGTTCCGGCGTCTGGAGCGAGGTCACCAGCACCACCGGCAGCTCGGCGGTGGCCGGGTTGGCGCGGATGCTGGCGGTGAGCGCCAGCCCGTCCATCTGGGGCATCTCGACGTCGCTCACCACCACGTCGTAGCGCGTGCTGCGCAGCCTGGACAGGGCGTCGAGTCCGTCGACGGCGGTGTCGACGCTCCAGCCGGCGCCTTCCAGCAGATGCTTGAGCAGCAGGCGCGAGGTGACCGAGTCTTCCGCCACCAGCACCCGCTTGACGCCTTTCGCGGGCGCCTGCGCCGCCGGCGCGGCGCGCGCGCTGCCGAAACCGTGGGCGGCGACGTCCTCGAGCGCGATCACCGGCGCCAGGGCGCCGTCGCCGAGCTGCGCCGCGCCGCTGAACCAGCGCACCCGCCGCAGCATGGGGCCGAGGCGCTTGGGCAGCACATCCTGCTCGGCGACGATGGCATCGACCTGGATGCCGAAGGCCTGGTCTCCCACGCGCGCCACGATCACCACGCCCTGCCCGCCCTCCTGGCCGGGACGCGCGCTGCCGAACAGCGCCCCGAGCCGCACCAGCGGCAGGACCCGCCCATCCGCCAGCACCGTCTCGATACCCTCGACCGTGCGGATCGCCGCCTGGGCCGCGCTGCGCACCGATTCCAGCCCCGACAGCGGCACCGCATAGCGCGCGCCGTCCACCTCCACGACCAGCGCGCGCAGGCTGGCGACGCCGACCGGCAGCAGCAGTTCGAAGTACGCCCCCGCCCCCGGCGCGGTCCGCACCAGCACCTGGCCGCCGGCCGCGGCCACCTGCTCGGCCACGATCGCCAGCCCGATGCCGCGCCCCGACACCGACGTGACTTCGGACCGGGTCGATACCCCGGAGCGCAGGGCCAGCTGCAGCTTCTGCGCTTCGCCCATCTGCGCCAGCGCGGCCTGGTCCAGCCCCAGGCGCTGCACTGCCGCCTGCGCGACCGCGTCGGCGTCGATCCCGGCGCCGTCGTCGCAGACCCGCAGCGCCACGGTGCGCGCATCGAGCTGGGTCACGGCGATCTCGATGCGTCCGGCCGGATCCTTGCCCGCCGCGGCGCGCACCGCGGGCGGCTCGATGCCATGGTCGACGGCATTCGTGACGAGGTGGATCAGCGCTTCGCGGACCACGCCCAGCACGCGGCGGTCGATCTCCACGCCGGCGCCACGCGTCTCCAGGCGGACCTGCTTGGCGTGCCCGCGCGCCAGGTTGCGCACCAGCCCAGGCAGCTCGTCGAGCGCCATCGCCGACGGCACCAGCGCGGTCTGCAATGCGGCATCGAAAAGGCGGGCGCGCACGGCATGCAGTTCCTTGCCGGTGCGTTCCAGCCCGCTGGCCAGGCGTTCGCAGGCCAGTTCGAAGGATGCGCTGTCCTGCCGTTCCGGCCCCGCTGCCTCGTCGCGCCGGCGCGCGGCCATCCCGGCCGCCAGCGCGCGCAGTTCCTCGACATGGTGGCGCAGCTTCAACTCGACCGGCAACAGGGCCTCGGCCTGCGCGCGGATCGCGTCGATGCTGCGGCCGTCCACCCGGATGAGTTCACCCGCGCCCTCGTCCCGCCCCTCGGACAACGCCTGTTCCGGCTCCGGCTCCGGTTCCGGCTCCGGTTCCCGGTCGGCAGGCGTACCGGGCGGCCCGGCCTGGTCCTGCACGGATGGCGCCGGCGCCTGCGGCGTCGGGGCCGGGGCCGGGGCCGGGGCCGGGGCGGCCGACGACACGCCGCCCGATGCCCCCGGCAACTGTTGCGCGATGTCTTCGAGCTTCCCGGCCAGCACCGCGGCGCGCTTGCGGCTGCGCAGGCCGGGCGCGTCGACCACCTCGCGGGCCGCGCCGGCGGCCAGGTGCATGGCGTCGAACTGTTCGGCCGACGGCGGCGGACCGCTTTCGCGCGCCGCCACCAGCACGCTTTCCAGCGCATGGCACAGGCGCTCGAGTTCGCGTTCGTCGACCGCGCGCGCCGCTCCCTTCAGCGTGTGCAGGGCTTTCATGGCCTGCTCGATCGCCGGGGCGCGCTGAGGCCCGTCCGCCTGTTCGAACGCGACCAGGGCGGCGTCGATCTGCGCCAGGTGCTCGCGCGCTTCTTCGCTGAAGATCGTGCGCAGGCGCTGCAGGAACTGCTGGTCGCTCATGGCGCTCAGAGCTGGAAACGGTCGACGATCTGGCGCAGCGACTGGCCCAGGGCGTGCAGGTTGCGGGCCGAGGCTTCGGCCTGGCGCGAACCGGCCGCGTTTTCGGCGCTGGCCTGCTGGATGTTTTCCATCGCCAGCGCGACCTGGTCCATGCCGGCCTGCTGCTGCTGGCTCGACACCGCGATCTGCACCGCGGCCTGCGCGGCGTCGGCGATATTGTCCGCCAGGTCGCGGATGGCGCGGCTGGCCTGGCCCACCTGGTCGACGCCCTGGGCCACGGTCTTGGCGCCCTGTTCGGTGATCATCACGGCCGCGCCGACGCTCTTCTGGATATCGCCGAGGATCTCGCGCACCTGGCGCGTGGCCTGGCGCGACTGCTCCGCCAGGCTCTTGACCTCCTGCGCCACCACGGCGAAGCCCTTGCCGTGTTCGCCGGCCTTGGCGGCTTCGATCGCCGCGTTCACGGCAAGCAGGTTCGACTGCTCGGCCAGGCCGGCGACGCTGGCCGTGATCTCGCCGATCGCGTGGCTGCGCTCGCTCAAGCGCACCACGGTGCTGGCGATCGCTTCCATCTTTTCCTGGATGGTCTGCATGCCCTGCATGCTTTCCTCCAGCGCCCGGCGTCCTTCGGCCGCGGTGCGGGCCGCTTCCTGCGCGGACTCCGACACCGCGCGCGACTTCTCGCTCGACAGCATCGAGGTCTGCTTGACTTCCTCCACGGTGGCGGTGGTTTCGCTGACGGCGGCCGCGGTCTCGACGGAGCTGGCCGCCCCTTGCGCGGTGCTGGCGAGGATTTCGCCGGCCGCGCCGCTCAAGGTGGCAACCCCGCGGCTGGTTTCGGCGGCGAGGTTGCGCCACGCATCCACCATCTCGGCGAGCGCGCGCAGCAACTGGCCGACCTCGTCGCGGCCCCGGTTGGCGGGCACCTCCACCCGCAGGTCGCCGGTGGCGATCCGCACCGCCACCGCGGTCGCCTGGCGCAGCGGATCGGCAATCGCACGGTTCAACCAGTAGGCCATGACGCAGGCCAGCAGCACGGCGGCCACATTGAACGCGACCAGACGCGTGACGGCGTGTTCCACCAGCGCGGCGCCGGCCTGCAGGCGCTCCTGTGCCTGGGCCATCTGCACCTTGCTGGTCTGCTCGGCGACCGCCCTGAACTGGTCGAACTTGCCCTGCAGCCGCCCGGTGGCCGCCTCCAGCGCCGCCGCACGCTGGCCCGCCTTGTACAGGCCGAGCACCTCGTTGTCGCGCACGCTGCTGTAATCGTGATGTGCGGCTACCAGGCGCGCGTAATCGCCGGCATAGGCATGGTCTGCCTCCTGGTGGGCGCCCAGCTCGTCGAGCAGGGTCCGGATCAGCGCCTTCTCGGCGTCGAGCTGGTGGCCGAAGCCCGCCTCCGCGGAGGATCCGGCGACCAGTTGCGACAGCAGCGCGACCCGCTCGCGGTTGATGGCGTTGCGCAGCGCTTCTACCTTCAGCGCGATCCCGACATCGCCGTCGAACAAGATCTGCTGCGTGGCCCGCTGCTCGGCCATGGCCTTGTAGGACAGGGCACTATTCGATGCCATCGCCGCAACCAGCAGGCCGAAGCCGAGTATCAGCTTCGCGCGGGTGGAAAGGTCGGCAAACATACGCATTAGAAATCTCCTGTTTCAGCGGTCGGCATTCACGACCAGGGTGGAATCGTTCAACAGGCGGCGCGCGTCGAGCAGCGCGGTGCGGTCGGGGGCGACGCCCAGCAGATAGCTTTTATCGAGGTCGGCCAGCATCGGCAGGCAATGGCCCAGGCCTTCGGGGGCGAAGCGGCAGGCGCCGTCGACCGCCTCGGCCAGCACCGCAAAGCGCTTGTCCTCGCCGCGCAGCACGATCAGCGCGCTCGGGTCGGCCAGTTCGGACACCGGCAAGGCCAGCAGGACGCGCAGGTCGAGCACGGCCAGCACCTCGCCATCGACCATGGTGACGCCGGCATAGAAGGCCGGCAGGCCCGGGATCGCGGTCAGCGGCAGCAGCGGCAGCACGCGCGCGACGCAGGCCGCATCGAAGGCATAGCGTTCGCCCGCGCAGCGGAACGCCAGCGCCTCGATGCCGTCGTCCGGCCTGGCCGCCGCCGCGGGGGCGGACGCGGCGGCCAGAGCGGCGGCGCGCTCCCTCAGCAGGCGTTCGCGCGCCGCCTGGTCGTCGCCGCCGAGCGCGGCCAGCGAGGCGGCGCTGGCTTCCAGGCGCCGCATCAATGCGTCCCAGTCGAAGCCGTTCATTGCATGCGCTCCAGCCACTGGTCGACCGCGCCGCGCAGATCGGCGTCGGCGCCGTCCGCCGCGGCCAGCCGGCGGCAGTCATGCAGCAGGCGCATGGCCGGGGCACGCCTGCCCTCGGCATCCTCGATCAGCGCCGACAGGTAATGCCCGATCGCGCTGTCCGGATCGAGATAGAGCAGGCGCCGCACGCCCTGGCGCGCCATCGCCCGGTCGCCGTGTTCGAGGGCGAACAGCGCGGCGCCCTGCTGCAGGGTCGCCGACAGCGGGTTGGCCTCGACCGCACGGCGCAGGCATTGCAGCGCTTCTTCGCGCGCCCCGGCCTCGACCAGCGTGCGCACGCGCGCCATCAGCGCATCCTGCGGCGCCGGCGCGCACTCCTGCACCGCCGCCCGCACCGGGGTCGGCGCCGGCGCCGCGGTCCTGCGCAGCGGCGCTCTGGCCGCACCGGAGCGCACGGTCCAGGCGCGCGCCGACGACGGCGCCGGACCGGACGCCGTTTTCGCATCCTTGCGGAAGAACACCGCATCGCCATAGGGCACCGGCGTCAGGCCCGGGAACAGGTCCGGCGACGCCTCGCTCGCGTTCACCACCAGCCAGCCGCCCTCCACCAGGCAATCGCGCAGCCGCGCAGTCACCTGCATGACCTGCGGGCGCCGGAAATACATCAGGACATTGCGGCAGAAGATGACATCGATCGCCTCGGTCGCCGTCGCCGCCGACGGGTAGGCGCCGGAAACCAGGTTCAGGCGGGCGAAGCGGACCTGTTCGCGCATCGACGGATCGATCTCGAGGCGCCCGTCTTCACGCGGCCGGAAGAACGCCGCCTGGTCGGCGGCGGAAGTGCGGCGGAACGACCAGCGCCGGTAGGCGCCGGCGCGCGCGACCTCGAGGAAGGCCGCGTTCAGGTCGGTGGCGAGGATGCTCACCATGTCCGGCGCGAGCTGCGGAACCCGGCGCCGCAGCGCCATCGCGATCGAATAGGGTTCTTCGCCGGTACAGCAGCCTGCGCTCCAGACCCGCAGCGGCCGGGCCGCGCCCTGCGCGAAATGCGCGCGCGCATGGTCGCACAGCAGGTCGAGCGCGCGCGGTTCGCGGAAAAAATAGGTCTCGCCGATGGTGAAGAAGCGTGCGCACAGCGCGCTGCGCGCCTCGTCCCAACCGCCTTCCAGCAGCCAGGCCGCGCATTCTTCGGGGCTCGGGTAGCCCAGCGCCGCCGCCATCCTGCCGAGGGCGAGCCGGAACTGCCTGCGCTTGGCGCCGGAAAAATCGAGCCCGATCTCCGCCTCGATCCGTTGCGCGGCCAGGTCCAGCGCAGCGGCACCCGGCGCGGATTCTTCAGTGGCGTCCACGCGATGCTCCCGCCAGTGACTGCGCCAGTTGTTCCCGCTCGTGCGCGAACAGGAAGCGCGCCGGATCGATCACGAGGCACAGGCCATCCGGCAACTGCAAGGCGCCGTCGACGAACCCGGCGACGCCGGCCGCGCCCGGCCAGCCGCCGCCGGCCCGCGCGGCCTCGCCGGGACCGACGATGCTGTCCACCACCAGCGCGCACAGGAAGCCACCCAGGTCGACGATCAGGAACTGCTGCGTGGGGTCGATGACAGTCGGGGCGCATCCGGCGCGGCGCGCGAAATCGAGCACCGTCACGGTGTCGCCACCGATGTTCAGCACCCCGAGCACGATCTCGATGGCGCCCGGCAAGGGGCTGGGATGGGCGCTGAGCACGGCGCGCCGCACGCACGACAGCGGCACCGCGAAACGCTGCCCCTGGCAGGCGAATTCGAGCACTTGTATCCTGTCCTGAAACGCATCCTGCCCGGCTGGCGCGGCGGCATCCCGTTGCAATGGAGGCATGCCTGCCTCGGGCGCGCGAATCGAAGAATTCATGACAATGGCCTTGTTGACGGCAAACGCTTTTAACCAACAGTTTTTGCTCTAGATGAATCCCATCGTAACCAAGCTTGAGCCTGCCGTCACAGCCGAGTCCGCCGTATTTACCGTCGTCGGCGCGCCTGGAAATGCATATAATTTCTTATGCAAGCCATTGAAAACATTCGGGTTATTGGCATTCGACCGGCAGATGCCTGACAGCACATGTCACAATAATCGCATTGCATGTCACGAATTGAACGACGTTCTAGACAGGCGAAATGTTGCACGCAATCAACGACAGGCATGCAGCGTTGCGTAGACCGGATTTCTGGAGGGAGGTAGCAGTGCAGCCCGGCGCGCGGGCCGGGCTGGGGCCATGTGGATGGCCGTGACGACGGGGGAAAGGGGCGGCGCCCTCAGCTTTCCAGGTTGCTCAGCTTGCCCAGGCAGCGGCGCTGGAAGCTGTCGAGCCCTTCGGCAACGAGTGCGTCATCTTCGCCCAACATGGCGCCGTCGAGCAGCAGGCGCAGCTTGGCGATGCGGTCGCCCTGCCTGAGCGCCAGCGCGAGGCTGGATTCGCCCGGGTCGCTGGCTTGCGCGATCGCGTCGGCGACATCGTGCGGAAATTCCCAGTGCTTCGCGATCTCCGCCGAGAGCTGCCGGCTGCGGGCCAGCAGGCTGACGCCGAACTCGCCGGACACGGGCACCTTGCCGTTTTCGCAGACCCGATCGGCCAGCCGGAACGCGACCACCAGGCCCACGTTCTGCATCAGGCCGGCCAGGTAGGCCTCGAACACGCCGGCGGTCAGGCCGGGCGCCATGAGGCTGGCGGCGAGCGCGCACTTTTCGGACTGGCTCCAGATCTGGGGCGCCACGCGCCGCGAGAAGCCATCCGACTGCATCTTGATGACCGGCCGGAACCCGACGCGCGCCAGCAACATGCGCAAACCGTTCTGGCCGAGCATCATGATGGCGGCCTCGATGGTTTTTACCGCACTCATGGGCCGGTAGTAGGCGCTGTTCGCCTCGCGGATGACTTCCGCCGTCAGCACCACGTCCTGGGCCACCAGGCGCGACAGTTCGGCGGCCGACGAGTCCTCGTCGTTCAGGCTGCGCAAGAGCTGCGGAATCACCTCGGGGACGCGCGGCACCAGGCCGGCCGCGTCGGCGGGCCGGCCGGCCAGGGCCTGGACTTCGTCGAGGATCCGGGTCTCCATCTCGGCAGGCGCGTTGAACGCGGCCGGCCCGGTCAGCCAACGGTAGTAGGCGGCATCGATTTCGCCGCTGATGCGTTGCGAGCGCTGCGCCTGGTCTTCACCGTCTTCCGCGGCGGCGGCAGTGGACGCCTTCTGGTCGCTGTCTGCGCCGCCAATCAATCGAGACATCCATTTCTTCATGAGATTTTACTTCCCGGCATACGGTGTTTGGGCACTGGCTCGCGGACGAACCAATGATTCTTTAATGCAATTAATTGTAATACTGAAACAATCCTGCTCCAACGTCCCGCCTGCACAGGTTGCGAAAACATGACAGTCCGTGTCAGGGAAGCGCCAGGCGCCGCCGGACGGACAGGATGGTCCCGCAGCCCGGCCTGCCGCAGATGTGCAGGCTGGCGCCGATGCCGCCGGCCCGCTCGCGCATCCCGGCGATCCCGATTGCCGCCGGCGCGTCCGCGGCGCCGCGGGCGATCCCCGCGCCGTCGTCGCAGATGCGCAGCAGCAGGTTCCGGCCGCGTACCGCAAGCTGTAGCTGGACCTGGGTCGCGCCGGCGTGGCGCAGCACATTCGTCAGGGCTTCCTGGCAGATGCGCAGCAGTTCGGCCGCCACGGAGGACGGCGGCTCGACGTAGCCGGCCGCGGCGTGCCGCAAGCGGCAGTCCAGCCCGAAGCGGCGCCGGACCTGCTCCGCTTCGTCGCGCAAGGCCGCGGCCAGGCCGCCGGCCCCGAGCTCGGGCGAGCGCAGCAGCTGCGCGATGTCCTGGACCGATGCGATCGCCTGGTCGATGCTCGAACGGGCCGAGCGCAATTCCTGCAGCAGTTCCCCGGACGGCGGGACCTCGCCGTCGTGCGTGCGCCGTTCCAGCAGGCGCAGGTCGATGTTCGCGGCAGTCAGCAGTTGCCCGAGCCGGTCATGGACTGCGCGCGCCAGCCGCCGGCGCTCTTCGCCGCGCGCCGCTTCCAGCGCCGCGCGCCACGCCTGTCCCATGCGCAGGTGCGCCTGGATGCGCTCGGCCAGTTCTCCGGCATCGCAGGGGACAGCCACCACATCGTTCGCGCCGCTCCGCAAGGCCCGCCTGCGCGCCGCCGCATCGGATCCGGCCGACAGCAAGATCACCGGCACCGCCTCGAGCGCTTCCTCGCGCCGCAGCGCACGCAGCAGCCCCAGACCGCCCGCTTCCTCCTCCGCTTCGCCCGGCACCAGCACCAGCACATCGGGCCGGATCGTGAGTGCGAGCGCGACGCCTTCCCGCGCCGTCGATGCGCGATGCAGCGCGACCCCGCGCCGGCGCAGGCGCTGCGCCAGCCCGTCGTGCGGCGCAGGCCCGGCATCGATCAGCACGACGCTGGGGGCATGCTCGAAAGGAGAGACTGTCATGTCGGATCAGACCAGGCGAATATTTCCATGTTCATCCCATTCCACGCGCGCTGTTCCCGGCTCTTCCAGCTCCAGGTGTTCGAGCTCGATCTGCTGCAAGCCGAGCGCCAGGTGGTCGGCCTCGACGTCCGGCCCGTGCGCCGGCGGCCGGCCCGGCTTCCCAAGCATCGCGCTGTCCCTGCGTCCGAAGGCTTCGCGCACCGTCCCGATCAGCTCCTCATGTTGCCACGGTTTGGCCAGGTAGCGGAACACTTCCGCCCGGTTGACCGCGGCGATGATGTCGCCGGACTCGGTGCTGGCGCTGACGACGATCCGCACGGCGTCCGGCTGCAAGCCCTTCACCAGTTGCAGCACATCGGCGCCGTTGAGGCCCGGCATGCGGTAGTCCGAGATGACGACATCGAAGTCCTGTTCGCCGGCGCGATGCACCGCGGCCTCGGGTTCGTCGAACGTTTCGATGACGACGGCCTCCATCGGGAAGGCCGAGCGCAGCGCGCGCCGCAAGGCATTCAGGACCGCGGATTCGTCATCAAGAATCAGAATGCGGCGCATCCGTTCCTCCTGACTTGATGAAGAGCTGCAGTTCGACACCCGACCTGCGCTCGAATTCGGCGAGCTGCTTCAGCATCCGCTCGGTCAATACATGGTCCGCGGACAGCAGCAACGCGCCTTCCGAAGAAATCAGGTCGCGGCTGAGCACCATGCCCGGCTTCAGCTGCGCCACGCCCATCGCGATTTCGGCGATTTCGTCGCCGATGCTGCGCCCGGTCCGGATATCGTAGAAGGCCTCGACGACGCCGGGATCGTAGCGCTTGCCCCTGCTTTCCACGACCAGGTCGGTGGCCCGTTTCGCATCCACCTGCTGCTGGACGAGCAGGCCCTGCTGCAAAGCCTCGAAGTCGCGCGCCACCGCCAGCACCCGTGCGCCGAGCGGAATGTCGAAGCCGGCGACGCCTTCGGGAAAACCGGAGCCGTCGAAGCGTTCGCGGTGCGCGCGGATGATGCGCGCGGCCTCGCGCAATTCGTCGAGCGGCATCAGCAGCTCTTCGCCGAGCTGGGGGTATTTGCGGTAGCGCCCCAGGTTATCCCCTTTCATCAGGGACTCGGGCATGCCGAGCAGGCTGTCCGGCAGGCCGGTCTTGCCGATTTCGTGCAGCAGGCCGGCCACGAACACGTCCTGGACTTCGCGCGCCGGCAGGCCCATCCTCTGGGCGATCCGGCGCGCCAGGTCGGCGACCCGGCGGCCATGCCCCGCCATCACCCCGCCGCGCATTTCCACCATGCTCGAGAGTATCTTGATCAGGGTAAGGAAGTTCGTCTTCAGCCGCTCGTGCGATGCCTGCAGCGAGGTCTGGGCGGCGTTCAGTTCCGCCGTCCGGTCGCGCACCCGCTGCTCCAGCGTGGCGTTCAGTTCGCGCAGCGCCTCGTTCTGCTCCCTGGTCAGCTCCTCCAGCCGGCGTTTCTCGCGTTCCAGCGCCTGGCGTTCCAGCCCGTCGCGGATCACCAGCAGCATCGCGTTTTCATCCCAGGGCTTGGTGATGTAGCGGTAGATCTCGCCGCGGTTGATCGCGCCGATGGTCGACTGGACATCGGCGTGGCCGGTCAGCAGCAGGCGCAAGGTGGAAGGCCAGCGCTGGCGCACGGTTTCGAGGAATTCGGTGCCGTTAATTTCCGGCATCTGCATGTCGGAGATGACGATGTCGACCTGCTCCTGCTCGAGCACGGCCACCCCTTCCCTGGCCCCGTTGGCGACCAGCACGCGGTAGTTCTCGCGACGGAAAAGGCGGCGCAGGGCCGCCAGGATATTCGGCTCGTCGTCGACGCACAGGATGGTGGCTGCGGGTGCGTCCGACCTCGCGGCGGCGCTCAGGTTCATGGATTCTCCTCCGGCTTGTCTTGTGCGTCCTCATGCCTGATCGGCAGCGCGATCCGGAATACCGTGCCGGCCCCGGGCTCGCTCTGCACGTCGATGCGGCCACGGTGTTTTTGAATGATGCCATACGACAGCGACAGGCCCAGGCCCGTCCCGCTGCCGATCGGCTTGGTGGTGAAGAAGGGATCGAAGATGCGCGACTGGATCGCCTTCGGGATGCCGCAGCCGGTATCGGCGATCTCGATCCACACATGGTCCCCGCCAGCGCCGGTCCGGATCGTGATCCGCCCACGCGGCCCGTCGATCGCCTGCGCACCGTTCACGACGATATTCATGATCACCTGGTTGATCTGGGACGGCAGGCATTCGACCTCGGGGATGTCGCCGTATTCCTTGACGATATCGGCCTTGTACTTGACCTCGTTGTTCACGATGTTCAGCGTGGTGTCGATCCCATGGTGCAGGTTCACCCACTGCCAATCCTGGTACGCATCGACGCGCGAGAAGTCCTTCAGGTCCTGCACGATCTTGCGCACCCGTTCGATGCCCTCGCGCGATTCGCTCATCAGGACCGGGACGTCGTCCATCAGGAAATCGAGATCGACCTGGCGGCGCAGGGCCGCGATCTGCCGCACCATGTCCGGGTCCGTGATGAACTCCTCGGCCCGTTCGTACTGGACCAGCACCCGCAGCAGGTCGGCGACATAGGTCTGCAGGGTGCCGAAGTTCGAAAAGACGAAACTGATGGGGTTGTTGATCTCGTGCGCCACGCCGGCGGCCAGCTGGCCGATGGACGCCAGCTTTTCCGACTGCAGCAGCTGTTCCTGCGCGCGCGACAGCTTTTCGTTCAGTTCCGTGAGTTCCTGGTTGCGGCGCAGCAGCTGCGCCTCGACCGACTCCCGGCGCGGCACGGTCCCGTCGCTGCGCGCCGTCTCAAGATTGTCTATCATTTTTTTTCTGGCTCTACATTAAAAGCAGGCATGCTTCCTCGAACTGCGCTTCGGTTTCGCGGCAGACCGTCCGCAACTGTTCCGGCGCGAGGCCGAGGCTGTCCCAGGTCGCGTCGAGCAGGCGCGGCACCGCCATGTGTTCGCCGCCGCCCAGGTCCAGTGCCTGCACCATCGCGTTCGCGGCGTGCACGACGCCGGGCACGGCGCACAGGTCGCTCGCGGCCGGCGCGTGGTGCTGCCCGATCGCACGCTGGATCGGCGCCGGGAACTGCCAGGCTTGCGCCAGCATCTGGCCGGCGCGCTGGTGATCGATGCCGAACACGTGCAGCTCGGCCTCGCTCATGGTCGTGTCGTGGTGCGCGCAGTAGTCGAGCGCCTGGGCGTAGTGGTCCGGGAAGCTGGACGCCAGCACCAGCCGCCCGATATCGTGCAGCAGGCCGGCGATGAAGGCGGCGTCCTGGTCGAGTCCGGCATGCCGCGCCAGGTTCTTCGCACCCAGCGCGGTCGCGATCGAATGGCGCCAGAATCCGGCCACGTCGATCCGCCGGTAGGCGTCGCCGCTGAAGGTCTCGATGACGCTGCCGGCCACCGCCAGCGCCCGCGCACTGTCGAAGCCGAGCACGACGATTGCGTCCCTGACGGTCCTGACCTTCGCCGGCAGGCCGTAGAACGACGAATTCGCCAGGCGCAGCATCCTGGCTGCCAGCGCCTGGTCGCGCGACATCTTTTCCGCCAGCACCGTGGCATCCAGGTCCTCGCGTTCGAAGGATGCGATCAGGTCGAGCACGATGGACGGCAAGCTCGGCAGGTCCCGGATCCGCTTCACCATCAGGCCGATATCCAGCATCTTCAGGACAACTCCCCCAGGCGATATTCTTCGACGACGTCGCGCAGCACCAGGTTCGCCGCACCGCTTCCGGCATGGCGCGACAGCCAGGCCAGTCGCTGCCGTACGCGCACGCGCTCGGCACTGAGCTGTTCCGGCGTGAGCGCGTCGTCGACGATCGCCAGCGCCGCGACCCCGCGCCGCAGCAGGGACCCGATCAGCGCCCCGGTCAGGGCGGTCAGCCTGGGCAGCAGGACATTCCCGGCCCGATCGCGGATCTCCTGGTGCAGGCACATGCCTTCCGCGGCCTCGGCGATGGGAACGATGCGGAAACGCTTCATGATGCTGGCGCCCCCCTGGCGACCGGCTTGGTGTGCGGCGATGGCGATCAGCCAGCCGCGCGACTGGCTCCCGCTGCCCATCGGACGCAGGTCGGCGATGCAGCGCTGGTCGCCCACCCGATGTTCGAACGTGAATGCGGACCCTTCCGGCAAGCGGGCGGGAAAAGCGGGAAAGAATTGGCGGACGTCGCAACCCAGCAGCGGTCCGTGCCCGGAGAACAGGTCCAGCGCGGCGCGGTTGGCCAGCACGATGGTGCCCGCATCGTCGCTCGCCAGCACCGGCAACGGCACGTTGCTGAGCGCCTCGCGCACGATGTCGAGGCTGATCTCGCCGCGTTCGATCTCGTTGCGCGCCTGCGCCAGCACCGTCTCGAGGCGGCGGTTCACCGCCGCGAGCTGTTGGTTGGCGGTGCGCACCTGCAGCGTCAGCAGGCGGTTCTCGTTCGCCATCGCGCCGTACAGGAAAGCCTCCTGGATATGGCCGCGCAGCTGCTCGTCATCCCAGGGCTTGGTCAGGAATTTGTAGATCGCCCCGGCATTGACGGCGTCGGTGACGGTCTGCAGCTCGGTAAAGCCGGACAGGACGATGCGCACCGTGTCCGGGTAGAGCTGCCGCACGGTGCGCAGGAACTCGACCCCGGTCATCTCCGGCATGCGCTGGTCGGACACGATCACGTCGACTGCGTTTTCCGCCAGCACCTTGAGGCCTTCGATCCCGCTGTTCGCCGTCAGGATCCGGTAGCCGTCGCCGCGCAGCAGGCGCCGCAGCGAGGAAATGATGCTCGGCTCGTCATCCACCAGCAGCAGCGTGGGCTGGGTGCGGTTGAAGCGCAGCAGGTGCGGCGCCAGCCCGAAGCCGCCGCGCAGGAACTCGGTCATGGCGTCCGCCGGAACCGGTTCGGACACGTAGTAACCCTGCACCTCGTCGCACATGTGGCGCGACAGGAAGTCGCACTGGGCTTCGCGCTCGACCCCTTCGGCAAGAACCCGCATGCCCAGGCTGTGTCCCATCGTGACAATCGCGTCCACGATCGCCGACGCGTCGTCCGCCTCCGGCACGCGCTGCAGGAAGGAGCCGTCGATCTTGAGGACATCGATCGGCAGGCGCTGCAGGTTGGCCAGGCTGGAATAGCCGGTGCCGAAATCGTCGAGGCACAGCCGCACCCCGAGCTTTCGCAGTGCAAACAGGCTTTCGACCGCGCGCTCCAGGTCTTCCATCAGCAAGCCTTCGGTCAACTCCAGGTCGAGGCAGTCGGCGGGCAGGCCCGTGTCGGCCAGCGCGTTGACGATGGAACTTTCCAGATTGCGCATCGAGAACTGCCGGGCCGACAGGTTGACCGCGACCCGTAATTCCGTGAAGCCCATCTCCCGCCAGCGCGCGGCCTGGGCGCAGGCGGTGCGCAACACCCAGTCGCCCAGGTCGCCGATCAGGCCGCACTCTTCCGCGACGCCGATCAAGGTGGTCGGCGGGACCTTCTCGCCATCCCTGGTCCAGCGCACCAGCGCTTCCACGGCGCAGGGCTTGCCGGACACCAGGTCGACCTGGGGCTGGTAATGGACCTGCAGCTCCTCCCGCGCCAGCGCCTCGCGCAAGGCGAAGCCAAGATGCAGCCGCTCCAGCTCGGCGCCGTCCGGCGGGGTATCGTCCCAGCGCAGCATGCCCGGCCCCGCTTCCCTGGCGCGGCCCAGTGCGCGATCGGCGGCGAGCAGCAGGCTGTCGGCGGTCTGGCCGCTCAAGGGGAAGGTCGCAGCGCCGACGCAGCAGGTCACGTACACGGCGTGTCCTTTATGGTCGAACGGTTCCGCCAGGGCCTTCACGACCTCCTGGATCCGGCGCGCCGCGTCGGCCTGTTGCTCCTCTTCGAACAGCAGGAGGAACTTGTCCCCGCCTTCACGCGCAATCGTCGCCCCTGGGCCGGCCACGCGCCCGATGCGCTGCGCCACTTCGCACAGGATGCGCTCGCCGCACTCGCGGCCGAGCAAGGCATTCACGCGCTTGAACATGTCGAGGTCGAAGGCCGCCAGCTGGACCGAGCGCTGCGCACGCGCGGCCCGCTGCAAGGCGTGCGCGAGCCGGTCGCGGAACAGTGCGTAGTTCGGCAGCTTGGTCAGGACGTCGTGCGTGAGGCTGAACTGGAGGTCGCGTTGCGAAATCGTTTCCATGGTCACATCGCTGCCCTGGATCAGCAGGCCGGCGACGCTCTTCCTGTCGCGCGAGGGAATCGGCTGCACGACAAAGTCCACATAACGCAGTTGCGACCCGCCGTCGGCGCCGCCGAGATGCACCGCATAGGCCCGCTCGACATGCCTTTCACGGCGCACGATGACGTTGTTCAGCATCTCCGTCACCCCTTGTTCGGCCACTTCCGGCAAGGCGACATGGAAGGGCAAGCCGATCAGGTGCTCGCGTCCTACCAGGCGCTTGTAGGCATCGTTCGCATGGGTGAACACCAGGTCCGGAGCGGCGAGAAACGCGACGAAACCGGGCGCGTGCTCGAACCATTCCAGCGCCACGTCCGCTTCGGGGAAAGCGGGCACGGTCAATGCGCCCGCCTCCTCCGGCGCGGCGGCGCGGCGGTCTGGAATCCCTGTATGGTCTGGTTTGGCTGCTTTCATGGCGTAGCGCCCGAAGAATTCGGCGGGCTCTTGAGGAATCAGGCTGATGTGTCAAGGATATAGAACAATGTGGCGCGACATGCTCGCAGAATTTGCGACAATCCTGTCACAGCAATGATGCGGCCACATCGCCAGAGCGACGCTGCGGACCGGGTACGCCCATTTCCTCCTAGGAGCGGCAGGTCGCGGTGGATATGTGAGCTGTCGTGGTTTCTACGACAGGAAGACAAGCATTATCTTGCTTACAATCATCATTGTGACTTGCAGTAACGCAACACATCGCACTGCGCGGGGCAGGCAACCAGGGGGAAATCATGATCAGGATTGTCGTGGCCGACGATCACCAGCTCATCCGCGAAGGCATCAAGAAGACGCTCGCGCACGCGGATGACATCGTGGTGGCCGGCGAGGCATGGGACATGCCGTCCCTGCTGTCCGCCCTCGCGCAACAGCAGGCCGACCTGGTCGTGCTCGACCTCACCCTGAACCCGGAGCATGAGCTGGCGGCCCTGCGGACCGTGCGCGAACGGTTTCCCCAGGTCCCGGTCCTGGTGATCAGCCTGTATCCGGAGAATCAGTTCGGGGTCGCCTGCCTGCGCGGAGGAGCAAGCGGCTACATCAGCAAATCCATGACCGTGGATGTGATCGAGAAGGCGGTGCGCAAGGTGCGCGCCGGCGGCCACTACGTGAGCGAAGCGCTGGCGGACCTGCTGGCCCGCGAATTGACGGCGCCGAAAGCGCCGAGTCCGCACGAACTGCTGACCGAACGGGAAGCCCAGGTACTCGCCCTGCTCGCGACGGGCCTGTCGGTCAAGCAGGTCGCGGGCAAGCTCGACATCAGCATCAGTTCCGTGAACACCTATCGCGCCCGCATTCTCACCAAGATGGGACTGGCATCGAACGCCGAACTCATACGCTACGCCATCAAGCACCGCATCGCTTCCTGAGGCGCATTAAGGACAGGGTAGATCTCCCGCCTTGTATCCGAGGGTTTCGGCATGCACGATGGTCACCGATGTCGGCAGTTTCAGGGGCAGATCGATCAGCGAAATCAGTGGTTCGTAGGGCACGGGCGTGCACTTGTCGCCGCCCTGGCCCTCCTGGCAGATGCGGGCCTGGACCGCGCGGATGCAGCTGGCGCTGTTCGGGTCGAGCATGCAATTGAGCCTGTTCTTTGCCGGACAACTTGGCATGGCCCCGTCCGGAATCAGCTCCAGCCTGTCCGCCTTGGCGGGCAGGTACAGGTACTCGATCCGGATATTCTCGGCGGTGATCGGACTGCCGAAAGGCAGCTTGCCACCGGCCTCGTCGAAGACCGCGTGCTTGCGCGCCAGGGTCAGCCCATTCCCATCCGTGAACGAGAGATTCGCCGCATCCCGCGCCACGCTGCGGGTGACCTCGGCCAGCGTGTTGTACATATACATGACGCGGGCAAACTCGATGATCCCAAGCACGACCGTGAAGAACACGAGCGCGACGACGGCAAACTCCACGGCCGCGGCGCCGTCCTGGCGGGGCCTGCCGATGCGCTGCGGCCTGGCCTGGCGCGATTTAATTGCCGACATAATAGCTTCTTGCGGTCGCGTTGATCGGAATGGCGATCGATCCCTTGTCCGGAGTGAAAAAAGAGGTCACCGCGGTCAAAAACGGATCTTCGACCGTCATCAGGATATCGACGGCCACCGTCTTCGGCACGGCGGAGCCCCGGTTCACGGGGCATCGCTGGTCGTCGCAATACACGGTCACCTGGGGCAAGGCCGAGCCGGGATTGAGTTCGTCGATTTCCGTGTACGCCAGGTTCTGCGCGGCGCTGACGATGCACGCGTCCCGGGTGCTGACGCACTGCACTTTCATCTCCGTCGGGCTGGCCGAGGCAAGGAACCTGGCAGCATCGTGCGCCGCCTTTTCGGCCACCGTGTAGTGCCAGAAGAAGCGGCCGAAGAACAAGGCCGCCGCGAGCAAGGGAATGAGGATGGTTCCCAGGACGGCAGCGAATTCGACGGCCACCGAGCCGTCTTCGTTTTTTTTCATCCGGCGCACTGGCTTGTTCATTGCATCAGCTCCACGGAACCCGCAAGTTCTTCCTGAAAGGTGACACCGGCAAACTCCGCATAGATGCCATTCGCATCGGCCGGCACCGTCATGAAAAAACGCCCCAGGGCAAGCACTTTTCCGGGCGCGCCGCCGCCGGAACAATCGAGCAAGGGGACGTTCAGTACCCGCCGGTAGGCAACCCCGGGGTAGTTGGTCGACGGACCGCTCACCTGCGTGAAATATGGCGGCGACTGCAGCCCGGTCCTGGGGTCCGTCGGATAGGTTTTCAGGCCCGGTCCGGTGCTGTACAAGGCTTTCCAGTTGGGCACCGTGGCGTCGAACGTTGCATAACCTTTTGCCGGCTCGGCCTGCCCCGCCGTATAAGCCGACCAGGGAACCGGCCGGGAAAAGACCCAGAGCGGCCCGTACAGCGCCGGTGTCTGGTCGTTCGGCGGATCCAGGTCGGCAATGGTCTCCAGCCGGCTCGTGGACGTCGCCCCCTGGGCCACCTGGCGGTTCGGATTGGTCATCCAGGTATTCGTGCCGAAGGTGAACTGCTTGACGTTCGCATCCGGCGGCGCCGAGGCCGGGCTGCACTGGTTATTCGACAGATTCAGCCGGGAATTGAGCTGGTTGAAGTACTTGTCGACCTGGAAGCCGCTTTGCAGGTTGAGCGTCCGGCCGATCACGCCCGGCAGATCGACGGTGCCGGTACAGACGTACGCGCCGATGATGTTTGCCGAGAAGTCGCCGGTCTTCGGCGGCAGGCTGACGGGATCGATGACATAGCTCACCGGCGTCGACGAATTCGGGCTGAGCCTCATGAGGTTGTAACTGATCCCGCGCCGGAAGCCATACTCGGTCAGTTCGGAATAGCCGGCCGCATTCACCCTTTCCTTGAAGGGATTGGCCGGGTCCTTGTGCATCGCGCACAGTGCGAAAGGCATGACCTTGAGGGCATGGCGGCCGGCGATCGCGATATGCGCCACCGTCATCGATTCCCGCTTGCTCAGGAACTGCATGAACATCAGCGCGACCGTTCCGTAGTCGACATCCAGCCGGTTCGTGTCCACTTTGACGTAAGCGATTCCCGCCGGCGCGGCTTTGGCCGCATCGGCGTCCATCCATGCGCCATCCGGCGACTTGGCGAACGCGATCGCGCCGTCGGAAAACGTCATCGTCTGCCAATAGCCGTAATAAGGCATCGTGGTCGAGCCATCCCCGCTTTCGACCACGTCGTGGGCCGCCGCGAGCGCCGCGTCGATACCGTCGCTGGTTCCATTCAGTTTTTTTGCGGCAGAGATGGCGACCACATCGGCCACGGCCTGCATCTCGGCTTTCCTGTTGTACAGCCGTCCCAGCTCGAGCGCCAGGCCCAGGAAACCGATGAGCAAGGGAAGCAGCACCGCCACCATGATGCCGATGGCGCCGCGCTGCCGGCGGATTGCGAAGCCATGCACGTTTGATTTCCTCATTGGCGTTCCCTATTGCGGCAACGAAATTAACAACAAGAAAATACTAGTGCTCACCCGGGGGAGGGCTTTGAGGCGGGACAACAGTCAGAGTGCTCTAGGGTGCGAGCAGGCGGCGCAACTGGGCCGCCTGGTAGGCCCCGAAAGTATCGCCGAACAGGCAGCGGATCAGCGGATCGTCGACCACCTCGGCCTGCGCCAGCGCGCGCTCGGTGCCGGCATCGAACACGGCATCGTTGATGCGCATGTACATCGAGGTCAGCGACTCGCCGAGTTCGAGCGCCGCATACAGCTTGGCGGCGGGGATGTCGGTGGTCCAGGCCGGCGGCGCGGCGCTGTCGTCCGGAGTCGCGCCGCCGCCGGGCTCGAGCCGGTAGCGGAGGCGCGTCGCCTGGCCCGCGTGATCCCACACCGACAGCTGCCAGATGCGCGGCTGGTCGAAATAGTCGGAGGAAGCCTCGGTGGCGCCGTACCTGCCGGGCAGGCCCGTGCGGCAGTATTCCATGACGCGCGCCAGCTGCGGCGCCGTCAGCGGCGCGAAATGGCGCGCGATCTCGGCCGTGGGAGGCGGCGCCGCATTCCCTTCATACACGTAGTCGACATCCTGGTCGCCGACCGGAATCACCCAGGCCAGGGGCGCCGCCGGCCGCAGCGAGCCGGCGTCCAGCAGCACCGAGACCGAAGGGTCCAGCCGCACCACCTGGCAGGACGGCAGCGCCGCCCTCACCTCCTGCGCGAACCGTGCGTACGAAATCGGGAAGAAGGCCCGGTTGTACCACGACCACGGCTCCTGGAGGAACTGGCAGGAACTCGGCACGACGTAGCGCGGATCGAGCGTCTTCAGCTGCGCCAGCCACTCTTCCGGCAGCGCGGGCGGCGCCGCGACGGCGCGCGTTGGCGCCAGCACCTCGAGCTCGCGCATGGTCTGGAAAGGCCACAGCACCATGTCCCACGGCCCCTCCGCGGCGAGCCTGGCGAGGATCGCGTCGTCGATCCAGGAATCGACCACGTTCAGGACATTCAGCCCGGCGGCCTTTACCTGGAAGATCGAATCGACGTCGGCATCCATGGCTTCGCGCGGCACCACCTGGAAAGCCCCGACCGCGACCGGTTCGTCCAGGCGCAAGGCATGCACCTCGGTGAAGCCGAGCTGGCGCACCATGTCGAACAGCTCCTCGAAGATGCAGTAGATGTACAGCGGCGTCGCGCGGTCCAGCAGGTCGAGGCTCTCCAGCGAGCAGTGGTCGTCGTGGAAGTGGGAGATGAAGACGGCGTCGAACCGCTGGCGCCGGATCTGGTCGCGGTCGAAGCGGACCTCGGGAAAGGCGTGGCAGTTGCGGCTGAACGGGTTCTCGAAGATCGTGTCGAAGGCGATCCGGGTGCCGGCGCATTCGAACACGTAGCCGGCGTGGAGAATGCGCGAGATGGTCAGCGATGCGGGCGACATGTGCCTGGCGCCCGGCTCAGTCCAGGCGCTTCAGGCGCTGGCCGTGGATGCCCCAGCGGCAGTCGATGCCGTCGACCTTCCCGCACAGGGCCCAGCCGGTGCCGATCTTCTCCACCGTGACGGGAGACTCGATTTCTTTGGCCAGCTTCTCGGCCCACATGCTTGCCGCACCCCGGCCCTTGAACAGTTCCTTGCCTTCGTAGATGACGGTGGCGTCGAAGACGGGCATGGCGAATACGGTCATTGCTTCCTCTGGATGCTGGAGATGAAAGCGCTATCCTAACATTCGCCGCCCGCGCAGCAGAAGACGCGCCGCAGTCCGGGCATGAAACCGCCTGGTCGCCGCCGGCGTTCGCCTGGTTGCCGGCGCCGCCCGACGACCTCGACTTCGGAAGGTCGTCGTCGCCATGCAGGACTAGTCCAGCGCCCGGTCGATCGACCAGGATGCGGCGCCGTTCGTATCGTCGGCCATGCGGTGGCCCAGGCCGGACACCGAGGGAAGCCGGTGCAGCCTACCGGCGAGCGCCTTGACCGTGCCCAGCGTTTCGCCCGAGGTGTCTTTCCCGGGCACGATCGTCCATGTGTCCCCGGCAGTTGGCGAACGCGCGACATGCAGGCCAAGCACCTCGCCCGGACGCCGCGTGCACCCGGCGATGTGGTCGACGCCGACTTGCGAAGTATGGGTCATCAGTACTGCGCCCGGCTTGGCGACCTGGTCCAGGCGACGGAACAGCTTCTCCTTCCCCTCCCTGTCGGCGTCGACCGCGTCGACGATCAGGTCGCAGTCTTTCAAATGGTGGAAATTGACGGTTCCTGCCAATAGCGCCATGCGCCTGTCGCGTCCATCGGCTTCAGGCCGGGCAAGCGCGATGCCCCGGTCGAGCGATTCGCGATCGAGTTCGAAAAGTGTGACGGGGACGCCGGCATCGAGCAGGCTCACGGCGATGCCGATGCCGACGGCATTGGCGCCGATGATGCCGACGCGTCCGACCTGGATATCGTTCTGGTACTGGGACATGATGAGACTCCATTTAAATGCACTGAAAGGTGAAACCGGATGAGTCCATCATAGGGTCGACACGCCCGCCGTTCCGCTCTCTGGCAGAGGACGCGAAAAAGTATGTTTACCTTTCGATTCAGTCACTTGGTTTGCAAGTTCCATGATGTGGAAAGCCGTCCTGTGCAACGGAATCCCGCGCCGCGCCCGGACCGGCATCGACTTCACGATGTGAAACAGGGTTTGGCGGTGTGAAAAATGCCCGCTACACTCGCGTGGTTCACACCCGACATTCCAGAGCAAGACATGAAACATCGTTCAGAGGGCGGCCTCGTCTATTCCACCGACGGCGGCCGCATGTGCCCCGCATGCCGCCAGCCCGTCGCGGACTGCGCCTGCAAGGCGAAGGCCGCGCCCGCGGGCGATGGCCTGGTACGCGTATCGCGCCAGACCAAGGGCCGGGGCGGCAAGAGCGTCACCCTGGTCAAGGGATTGCCGCTCGATCCCGTCGCGCTGGCCGCGCTGGGCAAGCAACTGCGCACTGCCTGCGGCTCAGGCGGAACCGTGAAGGATGGCGTGATCGAAATCCAGGGCGATCACTGCGAACGGATCATGGACGAGCTGAAAAAACAGGGGCACCAGCCGAAGCGCGCGGGCGGCTGAGGCTGCGTCAAATGCCGGCATACCATTCGTAGCCCTGGTCTTCCCAATAGCCGCCCTTGCCGCCGCGCAGTCCGTCCAGCCGCTCGACGACCTCGATCCGCATCAGGTACTTGGCCTGCTTGTAGCCGAGCTGGCGTTCGACGCGCAGGCGCAGCGGGGCGCCATTCTTGACCGGCAGCGGCTCGTCGTTGAGCGCATAGGCCAGGATGGTCTGCGGGTGCACGGCCTCGAGCAAGTCGATGCTTTCGTAATAGGTCGAACCGGGCGCCTGCACGTCCGAGCCATCCATCGGGTCGGCGCAATGGAACACGATGTAGCACGCCGCCGGCAGCGGCTGCACGCGCGCCAGCACCTGCCGCAGCGGCACGCCGGTCCACTTGCCGATCACGCTCCAGCCCTCGACGCAGTCGTGGCGCGTGATCTGGGTACGCGGGGGCATCGCCTGCAGCTCGGCCAGGCTGTACTGCGCCGGCCGGGCGACCAGTCCGCCCACCTGCAGCCGCCAGTTTCGGAACTGGCCGGCCAGCAGTTCCCGGTACAGGCGGCTGTCCGGCATCGCCGTGCCGTTGCTGCGGAACTCGTCGGCGATGTCGTCCTCGCCGAATTCCTGCGCCATCGCATCGACCCCGGTCACCAGCCGCTGCGCGCGCCAGCTCAGGAACTGGGCGCTGCGCAGCATGCCGTTGAACGCGTCGCTCGCCGCCAGCCGGTCGCAACCGGCCAGCGCGCCCGGCAGCGCCGCGCCGAGCGCGAGCCGCAGGAAGCGCCGCCGCCGCATCGCCGTCATGGCCCGCCCTCCTCGTGCTCTTCCCGCGGCAGGCGGTAGTAGCCCGTGATCATCGAACGCAGGTTGTTCCACAGGCCGGTCACGATCACCTCGAACACGTGCACGGCGACGAAGGCGAGCAGCAGGAAGGCCGCGATGAAGTGCAAGGTGCGCGCGGACTGGCGGCCGCCGAGGATGTCGACCCAGCCGCCGAACAGGGTGTCCATCCGCGGCGACATGCCGAGGCCGGCCAGCACGATCAGCGGCAGCAGGACGAAGATCACGGCAAGGTAGGTCAGGCTCTGCAGCACGTTGTAGCGCTTGGCGGCCTCGCCGGTCGGATGGCGCAGCAGCAGGTGGTCCCTGATCGAGCCGCCGATGCCGCGCAGCTCCGCCTTGCGCGGCAGCAGGTCGCGCCGCAGGTGGCCGCTGAACAGGGTGAACGCCACATACGCGATCCCGTTCAGCACGAACACCCAGGCGAAGAACAGGTGCCAGTTGCGCGCCGTGGCCAGGTATTGCTGGCCCGGAATCGTGGCCCAGGACGGGAAGGCCCGCCCGGTCTTGCGCGCCGCGCCAGCGACGCGCGAGGCGCCCAGCACGCCGTCCGTGTCGAACACCTGCGTGCCGACCTGGGTGAAGCCGTGCGGCTCGCCGTCCGGCCCGGGCCGGGCAGTCATGGACAGCAGCGGCGCTTCGAAGTCCGAATCCCTGCCCCAGTACAGGTGAGGATGGGCGTTGAAGATGCCGAGACCGCTCATCAGCATCAGGAAGAAGCTGACCACGTTAATCCAGTGCATGACGCGGATCGGCAGCCGGTGCCGGTAAAACATCCGGCGCCGGTCTGCCGCTGCTGCGGCCGGGCTGGCTCGAGAGGTGAATCGGTGCATGGCGCTGCCTCCGAATGCGCCATATTCTACGCCCGTTCAGGCGCCGGCACGAATGCGTTCGTCAGCCTTCGGCGCCGATCCTGGCGAGTTGGTCCGAGGCCAGGACGACCACGCCCTTCGCCTGCGGCACGGTCCTGACCAGCGAGTGCGCCACGGCCCGCGCGTGCACTGGGCGGTAAGTTCCGGGCAGGACCGGCGCGAGCAGTTTCCCGATCGGGATCGCGATCCTTTCGCCGAGCCGCGGCGGCTGTCCCAGTCCGTCGCGGTGGTCCAGCAGCAGCGAAGGCCGGGCGATCACCAGCGCCGCCAGGTCCATGGCCTCGAGCGCCTCTTCCAGCTCGCCCTTGACGCGGTTGTAGAACACGGAAGATCCCGCGTTCGCGCCTGCCGCGCTCACCAGCCCGATGCCGCGGACACCCGCGGCGAACGCGGCCCTCGCCACCGCGAGGTTGGCGTCGAAGTCGACCGCACGGAACGCCTGCTGGCTGCCGGCCACCTTGATCGTCGTGCCCAGCGCGAGATAGGCCTCGTCGGCCGGCGGCAGTTCGGGCAGGCGGCGGAAATCCACGAGATGCACGCGGAGCCTGGGGTGCTGGAGTCGCAGTGGCCGGCGGCTCAGTGCGTGCACCTGCGCGACCGTCCCGTCGGCAAGCAGGGACTGCACGATCAGCCCGCCAACCAGACCCGTGGCGCCGGCGACCAGCACCGTCCGTCGTGGTGGCATGTTACGTTGGTCCTGCATCGCTCAGGCGCCCAGTCCGAGCTCGTCCCTCACCTGCTCGCGCAAGAGGTACTTCTGGATCTTGCCCGTCACCGTCATCGGGAAGGCCGTCACGAAGCGGACATGGCGCGGGATCTTGTAATGGGCGATCTGGCCGCGGCAGAAGTCCTGGATCTCTTCGGCGGTGGCGGTTTGCCCGGGACGCAGGATGATGCAGGCGCACAGCTCCTCGCCGAATTTCCGGTCGGGCACGCCGACGCACTGCACGTCCAGGACTTTCGGATGACGGTACAGGAACTCCTCGATCTCGCGCGGGTAGATGTTCTCGCCGCCGCGGATGACCATGTCCTTGGAGCGGCCCACGATCGACGCGAAACCCTCGTCGTCGATGACGGCCAGGTCGCCCGTATGCATCCAGCGTGCGGCATCGATGGTGTCGCGTGTCTTTTCCTCGTCTCCCCAGTAGCCGAGCATGACCGAATAGCCGCGGGTCAGCAGTTCGCCCTTGACGCCGCGCGGGACGATCCGTCCGTCGCCGTCGACGATCTTGACCTCCAGGTGAGGGTGCACCCGGCCGATGGTCGTGACGCGCAGCTCGACCGGATCGTCGACCGAGCTCTGGAACGACACCGGGGACGTCTCCGTCATCCCGTAGGCAATCGTAATTTCCGCCATGTGCATCCTGCCGATCACCCGGCTCATCACCTCGGCCGGACAGGGCGAGCCGGCCATGATGCCGGTCCTGAGCGTCGACAGGTCGTAGCGCGCGAAGTCCGGATGGTCGAGGACGGCGATGAACATGGTGGGCACGCCGTGCAGGCCGGTGCAGCGTTCCGCCTGCACCGTCTCCAGCACCGCTTTCGGATCGAAGCTCTCGCCCGGGAAGACCATGGTGGCGCCGTGCGTGACGCAGGCCAGGTTGCCGAGCACCATGCCGAAGCAGTGGTACAGGGGCACCGGGATGCACAGCCGGTCGCGCTGGCTCAGCTTCATCGCCTCGCCGATGAAGAAACCGTTGTTCAGGATGTTATGGTGGCTCAGCGTCGCCCCCTTCGGCGCGCCCGTGGTGCCCGAGGTGAACTGGATATTCACCGGATCGTCGAACTGCACGCCGTCCTGCACGCGGGACAGCTTTTCCAGCTCTTCCGCGCTGGGCGGCGCCAGCAGCTCGTCGAAGTTGAACATGCCGGGCGTCGGATCAGGGCCCAGGCGCACCACGTGGCGCAGGTGCGGCAGCCGCGCCGACTGCAGCTCGCCCGGCCTGGAATGGTGGATTTCCGGGACCACGTCCTGGACCATGCCGATGTAATCGCTCGACTTGAACGCGGGCGCCAGGACCAGGGCGCTGCACTGCACCTTGTCGAGCACATACTCCAGTTCGGAGCGGCGGTAGGCCGGATTGATGTTCACCATGATCAGGCCGGCGCGTGCCGTCGCAAACTGGACCAGCACCCACTCGGCGCAGTTCTGCGCCCAGATCCCGACCCGGTCGCCGGGCTGGAGCCCCAGCCTGAGCAGGCCGGCGGCCAGGCGCGTGACCCGCTCGTCGAATTCGCGCCAGGTCCAGCGGATGTCCTGGTGACGCACGACCAGCGCCTCGTCGTCGCCAAAGCGCGCCGCGATGCCGGCCAGGTGCACGCCGATCGACTCCCCGATCAGGGGCACCTCGTGCGCGCCGTGGACGTAGCTCAGGGTTTGCTGCATGCCTGTCTCCTTGTCGTTCTCTGGTGCCCGTGAGCTTATCACGTTGCCAATCGCGCGGATCGTGCGTACACTGCCCACCGTCGTTTCGACAGAGACGGCACAACGCTGGGGGTCCTGCATCGTCGAGCACGGCGCGCGGGTGAGAAACACCCTTCGAACCTGATCTGGGTAATGCCAGCGAAGGGAAGCTCGAGCAGCCTGCGCGTGTCCGCCACACGCATGCGCCGCCACTCCATTCGCCGGATCCCGATCTTCATCGCGATGACCGAGGAGTGCACATGAACGCCGATCCGAATTCCTGCCTGCCAGCGTCCGCCCGCCATGGGGCGGTGTACCGATGAAGGTCATCGTGCTGGGAGCCGGCGCCGTCGGGACCGCGTCGGCGTGGTACCTGCGGCAGGCCGGCCACGAGGTGACGGTGGTCGAGCGCCAGCCCGGCCCCGCGCTCGAGACCAGCTTTGCGAACGGCTGCCAGATCTCGGTGTCGCATGCCGAGCCGTGGGCCAATCCCGCCAGCCTGCTGAAGGTGTTGCGCTGGCTCGGCCGCGAAGATGCGCCGCTGCTGTTTCGCCTGCAAGCCGACCCGCTGCAATGGCGCTGGTGCCTGCAGTTCGTGCGCGAATGCGCGCCCGCGCGCGTGGCCGCGAACCTGCGCCGCATCGTCGCGCTCGCCGACTACAGCCGCCGCAGCCTGCAAGTCCTGCGCGCGGAAACCGGCATCGACTACGACTGCCTGACCCGCGGCATCCTGCATTTCTATACCGACCAGGGCGAGTTCGATCGCTCGCGCCATGCAGCGGAAGCGATGCGCGAACTGGGCTGCCCGCGCATGACGGTCGACGCCGACGAGGTGGTACGGATCGAGCCGGCCTTGCGCGCGGCGCGTCCCAGGCTGGTGGGCGGAGACTACACGGCCACCGACGAATCCGGCGACGTCCACCAGTTTACGTCCCGGCTTGCCGCCAGGGGCGAAGCCGCCGGGATCCGCTTCCGCTACAACATGACCGCGACCCGCCTGCTGGCCGGCGCGGGAAGCGTCCAGGGCGTGGAAGCCATCGATGGCGAAGGCCGCTACCAGGCGCTGCATGCCGACGCCGTGGTGGTCGCCCTCGGCAGCTTCTCCCCGGCCCTGCTGGCGCCGCTGGGAGTGCGGCTGCTGATCTATCCCGGCAAGGGCTATTCCGCCACCTACCCGATCGTGGACGCCGCCGCGGCCCCGACGGTGTCGCTGACCGACGACGGTTGCAAGCTGGTCATGTCGAGGCTCGGGTCGCGGCTGCGGGTGGCCGGCACCTGCGAATTGGGCGGCTATTCGCGCGAACTGAACATGGTGCGCTGCAACGCGATCACGCTCCGCGTGCGCGCGCTGTTTCCCGATGCCTGCGACTACGATCGCGCCAGCTACTGGGCCGGCCTGCGGCCGCTGACGCCATCGAACGTGCCGTATGTCGGCAGGACGCGCCTGCCGAACCTGTACCTGAACACCGGCCACGGCACGCTCGGCTGGACCATGGCCTGCGGCTCGGGCCGGGCGCTGGCCGATATCGTCTGCGGCCGCCGGCCCGAGGTCGACTTCACGTTTTGCCGATGACCGCTATACTTGCGTCTTTTTGGCGAAGCACCCGATGGAAACTGGCAGTGAACTGGCGCTCATCGCGCATCTCGAGCGTATCGCGGAACGCCACCTGGTCGAACACGAAGGACGCATCCTGTGCTGGCGCGCATTCGGCGCCGGCGCCCCGCTGGTGCTGCTGCACGGCGGGCACGGCTCATGGCTGCATTGGGCCAGGAATATCGAAGCCCTGTCCGCCTCGCACCGCGTGCTGGTGCCCGACATGCCCGGCTATGGCGACTCGGATGCGCTGCCGGCGGGGAGCGGCTACGGCGACATCGTCGATGCGATCAAAGCCTCGCTCGACAACATATTCGGCGCCGGCGCGGCCTTCGGCCTGGCGGGCTTTTCCTTCGGCGGCGTGATCGCCGGATGCCTCGCGGCCCGGCACCCGGGCGTGCGCCGACTAGCCCTGCTGGGCGCGGTGGGACATGGCCTGCGCCGCCGCCAGCCGGGCGCGATGCGCATCTGGCAGGACGCCGCCGACGAACAGACCATGCTCGCGCACCTGCGGCACAACCTGGGGGTGCTGATGCTGCATGGCCCGATCGACCCGATGGCGCTGGAGATCCACCGCCGCTCCTGCATCCGCACCCGTTTCGAGAGCAAGAAGACCTCGATGAGCCCGGCCCTGTCGGAGGCCCTGGCCGGGCTGGAGATCCCGGTCCTGATGCTATGGGGTGAACACGATCCGACCGGCGACCCCGCCGAAGTCGGGCCGCTGTGGTGTGGCGCCCGTGCCGAGCGCACCCATCACGCGATTCCCGCCGCCGGGCATTGGGTGCAGTACGAGGCGGCGGATGAGGTCAACCGCCGCCTGCTCGACTGGTTCGCCTGACGGCTTCAGCGCGATGCAGCCGCCGCCTTCGCGCGCGCCTTGTGCAGCTTCCTGTAGCTGTCCATCAGGCGGTGGTGGCGGTCGAGTCCTTCCAGCTGCATGCTGGTCGGCGCCAGGCCGAAGAAGCGCACGCTGCCGTCCACCGAGCCCAGCACCGCGTCCATGCGCGGATTGCCGAACATGCGGCGGAAGTTGACGACGTAATCTTCCAGTTCCAGCTCGTCGTCGAGCACCACTTCCAGCACCGCATTCATCGCCTGGTAGAACAGCTTGCGCTCGACCGTGTTGTCGTTGTACTGCAGGAAGGCGCCGACCAGCTCGTGCGCCTCTTCAAAATTCTTCAGGGCGAGATTGATCAGCAGCCGCAACTCGAGCACCGTCAGCTGGCCCCAGTCCGTGTTCTCGTCGAACTCGATGCCGATCAGCGTCGCGATGTCGGAATACTCGTCCAGCTCGTTGTTCTCCAGGCGCTCCAGCAGCGCCGCCAGTGCGGCATCGTCCAGGCGGTGCAGGTTCAGGATGTCTTCGCGGAACAGCAGCGACTTGTTGGTGTTATCCCAGACCAGGTCTTCGACCGGGTAGATCTCGGAATAACCCGGCACCAGGATCCGGCAGGCGACGGCGCCCAGCTCGTCGTACACCGCCATGTACACCTCCTTGCCCATGTCTTCGAGAATGCCGAGCAGGGCCGCGGCTTCCTCGGCATTGGCGTCGTCGCCCTGCGCCGTGAAATCCCACTCGACGAAATCGTAGGCCGCCTTGGCGCTGAAAAAGCGCCACGACACGACGCCGCTGGAGTCGATGAAGTGCTCGACGAAGTTATACGGCTCCGTGACGGCCTCGCTCGCGAAGGTCGGCGCCGGCAAATCGTTCAGGCCCTCGAAGCTGCGCCCCTGCAGCAATTCCGTGAGGCTGCGTTCCAGCGCCACCTCGAAGCTGGGGTGCGCGCCGAAGGAGGCGAACACACCGCCGGTGCGCGGGTTCATCAAGGTCACGCACATGACCGGATAGGCCCCGCCCAGCGACGCATCCTTGACCAGCACCGGAAAGCCCTGCGCTTCCAGTTCCTGGATCCCGGCCACGATGCCGGGGTATTTCGCCAGCACCTCCTGCGGCACGTCCGGCAGCGCGATCTCGCCTTCCAGGATCTCGCGCTTGACTGCCCGTTCGAAGATCTCGGACAGGCATTGCACCTGCGCTTCGGCCAGCGTGTTCCCGGCGCTCATGCCATTGCTGGCGTAGAGGTTTTCGATCAGGTTGGACGGGAAATAGACCGTTGCACCGTCCGACTGCCGCACATAGGGCAGCGACACGATACCGCGCTTCGCATTGCCCGAGTTGGTGTCGACCAGGTGCGAGGCGCGCAGCTCCCCGTCCGGGTCGTAGATGCCGAGGCAGTACTCGTCGAGGATCTCCGCCGGCAGCGCATCGCCGGGACCGGGCTGGAACCAGCGCTCGTCCGGATAATGCACGAAGGCCGCGTTGGCGATCTCCTCGCCCCAGAAGGCGCCGGCATAGAAATGGTTGTTGCTGATGCGCTCGATGTACTCGCCCAGGGCCGAGGCCAGGGCGCTTTCCTTGGTCGCGCCCTTGCCGTTCGTGAAACACATCGGCGAATGCGCATCGCGGATATGCAGCGACCACACATTCGGCACGATATTGCGCCACGACGCGATTTCGATCTTGATGCCCAGCTCCGCCAGCAGGCCCGACATGTTCGCGATGGTCTGTTCCAGCGGCAGGTCCTTGCCCGGGATATAGGTAGCCGCGTCGCCGGCCGGCTGCAAGGTCAGGAGGGCCTGGGCGTCGGCGTCCAGGTTGTCCACTTCTTCGATCACGAACTCGGGACCGGCCTGCACCACTTTTTTCACGGTACACCGTTCGATCGAGCGCAGGATGCCCTGGCGGTCCTTTTCGGAGATATCCGGCGGCAGCTCCACCTGGATCTTGAAAATCTGCTGGTAACGGTTTTCCGGGTCGACGATATTATTCTGCGACAGGCGGATGTTTTCGGTCGGGATGTTCCGGGTATTGCAGTACAACTTCACGAAGTAAGCCGCACACAGGGCCGACGACGCCAGGAAATAATCGAAGGGGCCTGGCGCCGAGCCATCGCCCTTGTAGCGGATAGGCTGGTCGGCGATGACGGTGAAGTCATCGAACTTGGCTTCGAGGCGCAGCTTGTCGAGGAAGTTGACTTTGATTTCCATGGAAGAATTCCAAAAATGATGCGAACAATGATATCGGGCCTGCGCGATCGGACGATCGGCCATTCAAAACATAAAGCCCTGTGAGGACAGGGCTCTAGCGGTCAATCAGCGGCGGGAAGCAAGGCCATCGGACGTGGCGGCCTCGAATGAACAAGCGCGGCTCCGCCAGGCAATGGGGATGACAGGACAGTATCCGTCGGTGGCGCATTCCCGAATGGCACCGGACGCCTATTATAAGGCCAAGCGCCGCCCGGCCGGCTGAAAACCCATCCTCTCTTCCGCCGCGCCGGGGCAAGCCACCTTGAATCGCGAGCTTTATCCTTGCAACGCGACTTCTTGTGTCGAAGAAATTTACACTTTCACCAGGCAAGAACGTTCGCCCGCCCGAGGATTCGTGCAAATACATTTCCAAAACAATAAGTTATAAATACTGAAAGTTCCTGGCACGGATCATGCTCTACGTTTCCGACAGGAATACCAGAACTACCGCGGAAGCGCTGGGATGTCCTGAGGACAGTGAATTCATCAATCAAAAAGGGGAAGTAAATGAAAGTTGGCAAAGCAATCGGACGTCACCCAATCCTTCGCACGATCTCGGCCTGCGTGCTCGCCGCCGCATGCTCGGTCTCGGCCCACGCGACCACGCTCACGACCAGCGGCACCCTGCCGGATGAGCCACTCGGTGCCTATCAACTGTACAACTTCGACGTCACGGCCGACGGCACCACTACGCTGTTCCTGGACGGCAATACGGATGCCTGGCTCGGGGTTTTCTCCGGTACCAACGTGATGAGCAATGCCACCTTCATCGCGCAGGATGATGACAACGGCGGCAATCTGGACAGCTTCCTGAGCCTGAACCTGGCCGCCGGCAGCTACACGGCCTGGATTACGACCCACGGCAGCTTCTGGAACACCAACACGAACGCGATTTCCATCAACCACGACCACACGCCGATGGCTTACACGCTGACGATCAATGGCGAGGTTGCGGCTGCCGATGTTCCCGAGCCGGCTTCGATGGCCTTGCTGGGCCTGGGCCTGGCCGGTTTCGCCGCAGCACGCCGCCGCAAGGCCTGATGCCGCATGCTCCCGGCAGGTGCGCCTGCCGGGGCACACCCGGGGATGCGCACGGCATCCTCAGGCAAACCTGCCCATCCGGCGCGTGCTGGCGAAGCCCTGGGTGATCGGCACCGGAAGCAGCTTCAGCAGGTAATGCAGGGCCAGCGGGACCAGCACCATATCGTCGACGGCGCCCAACAGGGGGATCGCCAGGTTGAACGGGGCCAGCGCATACAGCAGCAGGCCGGCCGTGACCGGCAGCAGCCAGCCCGGACGGGCATCGTGGCGCAATGCGAACCACAAGAGGCGAAGGTCCGCTTTGCTCATACGCCACATCATCAGCAACAGTCTTTTCACCGGATTCCCCTTCCCAGGCAGTAGACCGCCAATGTGCGGCCGAAGTGCGCGCACACAAGGTCCTCTCCATTATGCATGGCGCATACGGCCTTTTTCCGGCATTGCACGCACTTTTACAAATGCTTTCGCCTGTAACGTTTACAAGCTTTCGTACACAGGATTTAACAAGTAGTCTGTTGGGCTCAGCAGTAGCAAGCGCAATTTTCTATACGGAGTCTTCCTTGTCCGAACCAATCAATCCCCAACCGAAGACGGTCATCAAGATCATCGGCGTCGGCGGCGCCGGCGGCAACGCCATCAATCACATGGTGTCCTCCGGACTGGCCGACTTCGAATTCATCTGCGCGAATACGGATGCGCAGGCGCTGTCGAACACTGCCACCGAAATGCGGATCCAGCTCGGCGAGAGCGGCCTCGGCGCCGGCAGCGACCCGGTGGTCGGGCGCGAAAGCGCGATCCGCGAACGCAGCATCATCGCCGACGCGCTCAAGGGCGCCGACATGGTGTTCCTTACCGCCGGCATGGGCGGCGGCACCGGCACCGGCGCCGCGCCCGTGATCGCGGACGTGGCGCGCGAGCTGGGCATCCTGACCGTCGCCGTGGTGTCGAAACCCTTCGAATTCGAAGGCCCGCGCCGGACCCGCGTGGCCGAGGAAGGCATCGCGGTGCTGGCGCGATGCGTCGATTCGCTGGTCATCGTCCTGAACAGCCGCCTCGAGGAAGTGCTGGGCGACGACATCACGCAAAAGCAGGCCTTCGCCGCCGCCGACGAGGTGTTGAGCAAGGCCGTGACCGGCATCGCGGAAATCATCGCCGTGCCCGGGATGATCAACGTCGATTTCGAGGACGTCCGCACGGTGATGCGCCAGACCGGCATGGCGATGATGGGCTCCGCCGAGCATTCCGGCGCCGACCGCGCCGTCAAGGCGGCCGAGGAAGCGATCTCCTGTCCCCTGCTCGACGGCAAGAACCTGCGCGCCGCGCGCGGGGTGCTGGTCAACATCTCCGCTTCCGAGGAAACGCTGAAACTGCGGGAAACCAAGGAGGTCATGAACGCCATCTGCGCGCAGACCAGCGATGACGCCATCATCAAGTTCGGCGCGGTCTTCGACGAGTCGCTGGGCGACGCGATGCGCGTGACGGTGGTGGCCACGGGGCTGAAGCGGCCCAGCGATTTTACCGGCGGGAAGCGATCCCTGATGTCGCGCCTGGTGCCGGGCAGCGGCCTGGGGCCGGGCTCCGCCAGCCAGGTACGCGGCGGCGTGCGGGAGAGCCAGTCGGTGCTGCGCCAGCCGGGGTCCAGGACGGTTGCGCGGCCGGCGCAGCAAGCGCCTGTTGCCGGCGGGGACGACCAGCGGGCCTGATCAGGAAATGAGCGCAAAACAGGCTGTTGACCATTCGTGCGGTGATCAGCGGCCTTTCTGATTACGCGGCCACTCGCCTGGCGCCAACGATCGTCAAGGCGCCGTCCGCGTCATGGCCCGCACATGGTCTGCCCGGCCCGCGCGCCAGCCATTGAAGCCCGCCACCGATCCGGGCACGAGGAACAGCGCGCCGCACCAGGCCAAGCCGCCGGTCGCGTCGCGTATCAAGCCGACGACCAGCGGGCCGAGGGCAGCCAGCAGATAGCCGACATTGCGCTATGCTGGACAGCTGCGCCGCGATGTGCGGATCGCCCGCGCGCAGCACGATGACGGTCATCGCCGCCGCGATCGGGCCGCCCTGGCCGACCCCTTGCAGGGCCGCCCACAGCCAGACCGTGGACAGCGGCGCGAACAGCAGCCCGGTCAGCGCCACCACCGCGATCGCGCACAGCGCCACCTTGATCAGTCGCTGGTTCTTGCCGCGCACGCAAGATGCGGCACCGCCAGCCAGGCCATGGCCTGGATCATCATCGACATCGGCACCACGCTGCCCGCCGCCAAGAGGGCGCAAGCAGGACCAGCACGCCGAACAGGGTCTTTTCGACCCCTCGACAGCCTCGGAACTCGGCGAAGCCTGCAACGAAAAGCCCGCCAACCTGACCCGGATCTGCGACGGGCTGGCCGCCAAGGAGCTCGCCAGGCGCGGTCGTTAAAGCACCCAACTGCGACAATCCCTGATACTATATATTATGATATAATGTATTCTTGTAGATTGTTGGCGAAAGGGTTGGCCTTATGCCGCCGAATCAAGAGAAACTCGATTTGAAAGAAATGCAGGCTGCCGCGACGGAAGCATGCGCCCTGCTGAAGACACTTGGCAACCCCGACCGCCTGTTACTTTTGTGTCAACTGACGCAAGGCGAGTTCTGCGTTAGCGAATTCGAAACCATGCTCGGCATCCACCAGCCCACGCTCTCCCAGCAGCTTGGCCTCCTGCGAGAGGAGGGCCTGGTCAACACGCGGCGCGAAGGCAAGCAGATCTATTACAGTCTTGCGAGCAAGGAAGCGACTGCCGTCATGCGCGTGCTCTACGAACTTTTTTGCACCAAAGAACAGAAAGACCATCATGACCATTGACTGGCTTCACTTTACGCCGTGGACGTCGCTCGCCGGAGGCCTGTTGATCGGGCTGGCCGCCTCGGGTTTCGTCCTGCTCAACGGCAGGATCGCCGGCATCAGCGGCATCCTCGGCGGCCTGCTGCGCCCGCTGCGGGGCGACATCGCCTGGCGCCTCGCCTTCCTCGCGGGCCTGGTCGGTGCGCCCTTGGCCTATGCCCTGTTTTTCGCCTTGCCTGAAGCCCACATCGACGCCGGCGACGGCGCCCTCGCCGCGGCCGGACTGCTGGTCGGGCTGGGTACCCGTTACGGCTCGGGCTGCACCAGTGGCCATGGCGTATGTGGGCTGTCGCGTCTGTCTCCGCGCTCGCTGGCGGCGACCTGCGCGTTCATGCTGGCGGGCTTCGTCACTGTATTCGTGCTGCGGCACGTCCTTGCTTGAGGAGCGAAAGATGTCGATCATTAGCGCGTTCATCGTCGGCCTGGTATTCGGAATCGGCCTGATCGTCTCGGGCATGACCAATCCCGCCAAGGTCCAGGGCTTCCTCGACCTGGCCGGCGACTGGGACCCCTCGCTGGCCTTGGTCATGGGCGGTGCCATCCTGGTCGGCCTGGTCACTTTCCGCTTCGCCGGCAGGCGCGAACGCTCGCTGCTGGGCGAAGCCATGCGCTTGCCGACCGCCACCGTGATTGATCGCCGCCTGGTGCTTGGAGGCCTCGCGTTCGGCGCCGGCTGGGGACTGGCCGGCTTCTGTCCAGGTCCAGCCCTGGCTTCGCTCTTCAGCAGCGGTAGCAAGGGGATGATTTTCACCGGCGCCATGCTGGCCGGGATGCTCGTGTTCGAAGTCCTGGAGCGCCGCGTCGTCGCCGCGAGGGCACGCACCACCTGACCGGAGGCAACCCATGCTGACCTCGCTGACGCTCGGTCTCGCGGTCGGGCTGATCCTCGCCCTCACCGGGGCCGGCGGCGGCATCCTCGCCGTGCCGCTGCTGATATTCGGCACCCATATCGTGGTGGCGCAAGCGGGACCGATCGGCCTGATGGCGGTCGGTATGGCGGCTGCGCTGGGCGCCAGCCTCGGCTTGCGCGCCGGGCTGGTGCGCTATCGCGCGGCGCTGTTAATCGCGGTAACCGGTATGCTGTTCGCTCCCGCCGGCCTGTGGCTGGCGCACCGGATCGACAATCGCTGGCTCGGCGTGCTGTCCGCCCTGGTGCTGCTGTATGTGGCGATGAACACCTTCCGCAAGTCACGCGGCACCCAGGCCATGGCAGCCGACGGCCGGACCCGGCCGCCCCCGTGCGTGCGCGGGTCCGGTACAGGCCGCTTCATCTGGACTGGCCCGTGCGCCCGTGCACTTGCCCTGTCCGGCGCGATTGCCGGCCTGCTGTCCGGCTTGCTGGGCGTGGGCGGCGGCTTTGTGATGGTGCCTGCGCTGCAGCGCCATACCGACCTGGCGATGCAGCCGGCCGTGGCGACTTCGCTGGCCGTGATCGCGCTGATCTCGACGGCCGGGGTGGTCACCAGCGCAACCAGCGGCGCACTCACGTGGAGCATCGCCCTGCCCTTTTCCGCCGGCGCGCTGGCCGGCATGGTGGCCGGCCGCACCCTGTCGGCGCGGCTGTCGGGCCTCCATCTGCAAAAGGCTTTTGCAGCCGTATCCACCGCCGTTGCGGTGGGCATGATCGCCAAGGCAATTCTGTAATTCCCAATCGACGCCCCGGGAGCACACCATGCACCTCAATCCGATCCAGCTGTTCGACACCGAATCATCGACCTTCACCTATATCCTGGCCGCTCCCGGAAGCCCGGACGCAGTCATCATCGACCCTGTCGACCGCCACTGGGAGCGCGACCTGCGCCACCTCGAACGTCTCGGCCTCAAGCTGGCTTACGTGCTCGAGACGCATGCCCATGCCGACCACGTCACATCGGCCGGCAAGCTGTGCGGGCTGACAGGAGCGAAAGCGGCGGTTCCCGGCGGTTGCGGGATCGCCGCCGCGCAAACCCAGCTCAATGAGGGCGATATCGTCCGCTTCGGCAAAGGCGAGACCATTGAAGTCCTGCATACGCCGGGCCACACCGCCGGCAGCATGAGCTATGTCTGGCGCGGCAACGCGTTTACCGGAGACACGCTGCTGATCGACGGCTGTGGCCGCACTGATTTCCAGAGCGGCAGCGCCGACGCACTGTACGATAGCGTGACGCGCAAGCTGTTCACCCTGCCCGACGACACCCGCATGTGGCCAGGACACGACTACAAGGGTCAGTCGGTGTCGACAATCGGCTGGGAAAAGCGCCACAATGCCCGTCTCGCGAACCGCAGCAAGGACGCGTTCGTGAAGCTGATGGGTGAGCTGAACCTGCCCAGGCCCAGGCTGATCGATGTCGCCGTCCCGGCCAATCAGCATCTTGGACTTCCCCACGGCGCCTGAAGCAGCCCGCCAGCTTCGGCACCGGAGCGCCCGTACGCGGCCCCGTTCCAGAAGATGTTAATGTCGAACTACCCAGATCATGGAGCTGACATGCATACCTTTCCCGACTTGATCGACTCCTTGCATACGTAAGCCGGCTAGCATGATGGACATGCTGCCTGGCCACTTGTCCGGCCTCGCCGAACAGGAAGCGGCACAGCGATTGCGCGTGGAAGGTCCCAACGAACTTCCTGCATCGAAGCCGCGCAGCCTGCTGCGCCTTTTGCGCGACGTCGTCCTTGAACCGATGTTCCTGCTGCTGGTAGCCTGTGGCGGCATCTACATGATGCTGGGCGACCGCCAGGAAGCGCTGATGCTGCTGGCCTTCGTGTTCGTCGTGATGGGCATTACCTTCGTCCAGGAGCGCCGCACAGAGCGCTCGCTTGATGCCTTGCGCGACCTGTCGAGTCCGCGAGCCCTGGTCTTGCGCGGCGGATACCCGGTCGCGAACTGGTGCGCGGCGACATCGTTCTCCTGGCCGAAGGCGACCGTGTACCGGCCGATATCCGCTTGCACGAATCGTCGAACCTGATGGTCGACGAATCGATGCTCACCGGGGAGTCGGTGCCGGTGGCCAAGCATGCTGCGCCGACGTCGGCCTCCGCCACGGTGGCGCCGGGCCAGGAAGCGCCAGAGAACGTTTTTTCCGGCACATTGGTGACGCAAGGTACGGCGCGCGGCGAAGTGGTGGCCACCGGCGAACACAGCGCCCTGGGCAGGATCGGCCGATCGCTTGCATCGCTGGGCGGCGAAAGCACGCCCATCCAGGCCGAAACGCGGCGTATCGTCAAATACGTGGCGCTGGCGGGCCTGGCCTTGGCAGCCCTGCTGGCACTCGGCTATGGACTATTGCGCGGCGACTGGCTGCATGCCATGCTGGCAGGACTCACCCTGGCGATGGCGGTCATTCCCGAGGAGCTGCCTGTCGTCCTGACGCTTTTCCTCGGGCTTGGCGCATGGCGCCTGTCGCGGGAAAACGTACTGGCGCGTAACGTACCCGCAGTCGAACTGCTTGGCGCCACGACCGTACTCTGCGTGGACAAGACCGGGACGCTGACCACCAACCACATGATCGTCCGCAAGCTCTGGTGCGAGGACACGGAATACGGGGTCGCGGAAGCGGTGAATGCCCTTTTCCCTGAAACCTTCCACGCCGTGCTGGAGTACGCGGTCCTGGCGAGCCACCGCCGCGCATTCGATCCAATGGAAACGGCCATCACCGAAGCCGGCCAGCAACTGCTGGCCAACACGGAGCACCTGCACCGCGACTGGACGCTGGTCGACGACTACCCCTTGTCGCGCCAGATGCTCGCCATGTCCAGGGTATGGCAATCGCCCGATACGGCCGAACGCATGATCGCGGCCAAGGGCGCTCCGGAAGCGATCGTCGATTTGTGCCATCTGGACGCCGTGCAAAGCAAAAGGATCGCGGAACAGGTCACGCGCATGGCAGCCGCCGGCCTGCGCGTCATCGGGGTGGCAAGGGCGGTCTTCCCCGCACAGGAACTGCCGGAGAACCAGCACGATTTCGATTTCCGCTTCCTCGGCCTGGTCGGACTGGAAGATCCGGTGCGGCCCGATGTGCCGGCCGCCATCGCCGAGTGCCACGCGGCGGGCATCCGCGTCGTGATGATCACCGGCGACCATCCGGCGACCGCGCTGTCCATTGCGCGCGAGGCGGGACTGTCTGCAAACGGGAGTCTCATGACCGGCCTCGAACTGGCGATGCTGGACGACGAAGCGCTGGCGATGCGTCTCGACACGACGGATATCTTCTGCCGCGTACAGCCCGAACACAAGCTTCGGCTGGTGCGGGCATTCAGGGCCAAGGGTGAGGTCGTTGCCATGACGGGCGACGGCGTCAACGATGCGCCGGCCCTGAAAGCCGCCCACATCGGCGTTGCGATGGGCGCACGCGGCACCGACGTTGCCCGGGAGGCTGCCGGCCTGGTGCTGTTGAAAGACGACTTTTCCTCCCTGGTCACAGCGGTGCGCTATGGCCGGCGTATCTTCGCCAACCTGCGCAAGGCGATCGTGTTCGTGATCGCCGTCCATGTGCCGATCGTCGGCCTGTCGATCCTTCCGGTGTTGTTCGGATGGCCGCTGATACTCCTGCCTGCACATATCCTGTTTCTGCAGCTGATCATCGACCCGAGCTGTTCGCTGGTGTTCGAGGCGGAGGTAGAGGAACGGGATGCGATGCGCAGCAAGCCCCGCCGCTCGGACGACCGGCTGTTCGACATGGCCGTGCTGGCCAGGGGCCTATCGCAGGGAACGGGTTTGTTGGCATTACTGTGCGGCGTCTATCTCTGGAGCAGCCATCAGACAGGGGCCGATGATGTCGCCCGCGCGATGACTTTTACGGTATTGGTACTCTCCAACATCGGCCTGATCTACGTGAACCGCTCCTGGGATGGCCCGATATGGCAAGGAAGACGTGCCGGCAATCGTTATTTCAACTGGATGGGCCTGCTGACGGCGGCATTGCTCGCCATCGTGCTCGCCACGTCGGAGATTGCGCGCCTGTTTTCGTTCGCCCTGCCGCCAACCCGGATGCTGCTGGTCGCCGCAGGCAGCGCGATCGTGGCCACACTCTGGTTCGAAGGGGTCAGATCCGTACTTCGCCAGCAGGAAAAATCCACCCGTGTCGGCCATCCTGGAGGCAGAATTGCATGAGGAATGAGGAAGCGCACGGCATCGAACGATTGGAATGGTTGCGTGCCGCGCTTGTCAATGATTAACCACTTCTGGAATAGCGATGAAATCCGATCCTGATTCGACCATCAGCAAGATTACCCGTGTTGCCGCCGGCGATGACCGCACGGTTTACGACCATGTCTCCGTCGTCCTGCACTGGCTGACGGCGCTGCTGGTGCTGAGCCAGTTCGCGCTTGCCGAAACCTGGGAATGGTTTGCGCGCCCGACCCGGCACCTCATGATCGTCGCCCATATGTCGTTCGGGATCATCCTGTCGGCCGTCATCGTGATCCGCATCGTCTGGCGTCTGATACCCGGCCATCAGCTCCCGCCTACCGTATCCGGCTGGACCGAGACGGCATCCAGGGCCGTCCATTGGCTGCTGTACGCAATGCTTGCGGCCGAGGCTGTGCTGGGATTCGTGCTGCGGTGGGCAGGCGACGAATCGATGAGCTTCTTCGGACTGCTGATTCCTCCGCCGTTCGCACCCTTCTCCAGGTCGGCGCACCACCTGGTCGGCGAGCTCCATGAACTGAACGGTTGGGCCATCATCGTCCTCGCAACCGGCCATGCCGCCGCCGCGCTTTACCACCACTACGTGCTGCGCGACCGTGTGCTGTCGCGCATGCTGCCCACGGTGCGAGAGCGCCAGCCTTGACGGCGGGTCAGGCACCGAAGGGCCTGCACACGGGATTCCTCAAGAAGCCGATGCATCACTGAATTCCGGCTGGGACGCTTCCCTGGGATCGCGCAACACCAGCACCGGGACCGGGGACGACGCCAGCACATACTGTGCAACGCTTCCGGCATATCCCCTGTCGAGCACGGATGGGCCATGGGAACCCATGAAGATCAGGTCGCAGCCATACTCCTCCGCAGTGTCGACGATTTCCGGCCCCGGCGACGAAGCCAGTTTGATCAGCGTTTCGCAGGATACCCCGCCGGCCTTGGCGATGCGCGCCACCGTGTCCACGTGCGCACGAGCCGCCTTCAGGGCGCGATCGACGGCGGGTTCCAGCTCCCTGCTGGACTCGAGCCGTGGGGCGAGCGAGAACTGCGGCTGGGCGACAGATACCGCCACGACCCGCCTGGCTCCCGTATGCGCCAGCAGCACCGCCATTTGCGCGGCCCGGACCGCGAGGTCCGAGCCATCGGTCGCCACGCATATCTTCTCGATGATCATGACGACCTCCTGTCTATACCTGAATGATGACTTTCATCGCATGGGTATCGGCGGCCCGCCCGAACGTGTCGTATGCCTGGTCCATGTCTTCGAGCCGGAAGCGATGGGTCACGAGCGAGGCCGGCTCCAGCTTGTGCGCCGTGACCGCTTTCAGGAGCTGGGGCGTGGTCACCGTGTCCACCAGGCGCGTCGTGATCGTGATGTTGTGCGACCACAGCCGCTCGAGGTGAAGGTCGACCTTGACGCCATGGACACCAACGTTCGCGATGGTGCCGCCCGGCGCCACCAGCTCCTCGCAGAGCTCGAAACTTGCCGGCACGCCGACGGCCTCGATGACGACATCGGCGCCCTTCCCGTCGGTCAGGGCCTGTACACGCGCAACGGTGTCGGCGTCCGGCGGGAGAACATCGGTAGCGCCGAAGCGCCGCGCGATCTCGAGGCGATGGCGGTCCGGGTCGATGACGACCAGGGTCGCCGGTGCGAAGAACTGTGCCGTCATCAAGGCAGCCAGGCCGATCGGACCGGAGCCGACAATGGCGACGCTGCAGCCGGGTTGCACCTTGCCGTTCAGAACCCCGCATTCGAACCCGGTTGGCAGGATGTCACTGAGCATCGTCAGCGCCTCTTCATCGACGTTGTCGGGAAGATGATGCAGGCTGAAATCGGCATGCGGAATGCGGACGTACTCTGCCTGGGTGCCGTCGATCCGGTGTCCAAGGATCCAGCCGCCATCAAGGCAATGGGAATACATTCCCTTGCGGCAGTACTCGCAATGGCCGCACGAGGTGATGCATGAGATCAGGACGCGATCGCCCGTGTGGAAGCCGGAGACCGCCCCTCCAACGGAGTCGATCACGCCGACGCCTTCGTGCCCGAGGATGGTGCCGGGCTGGCAGGTCGGCACGTCGCCTTTCAGGATGTGCAGGTCGGTGCCGCAGATGGTTGTGCGCGTCAGTCGCACGATGGCGTCTCCGGCCTGCTGGATGGAGGGCTCTGGCCGCTCTTCCAGGGCCCGTACGCCGGGTCCTTTATATACGAGTGCCCGCATGATATTTGTCCTTGTTGGATTTCGAGGGTGTGGGAGTCACGTGATCAACGCTCTCCTGGGTGCCGGCAGCCAGCTCCTCGAGATGGCGCATGTCGAGGATTTCGAGTTCGCGGCGTTCGAGCCTGATCAGGCCCTGTTCGCGGAAGCGCGCGAGCAAGCGGCTCACGGTCTCCAGCTTCAGGCCCAGGTAACGCGCCATCTCGTCGCGTGACATGCGCAGCTGAAACCGGCGCGGTGAAAACCCGCGCATGGCGTAGCGCGAGGACAGGTCGAGGATCAGGCTGGCCATCCGCTCGTCCGCGCGCAGGATGCCGAGGAAACGAATGGCCGACTGGTCGCGCAGGATCTCCTGGCTCATCGTCCTGTGAAAGTGTTCCATCATGTTTGGAATCTCCACCATCATCTGCCGCAGGCGCTCGTAAGGTATCTCGCAGACTTCGCTGTCTTCCAGCGCAACGGCGGTGCTGGCATGTTCGCCGTTACCGATGGCATCCATGCCCAGGAGGTCGCCCGCCATCTGGAACCCGGTGATGTAGCGCTCGCCCCGATGGTCGCTACGGCAAGTCATGAAATGACCGAAGCGCACGGCGAACAGGTTGCGGAAAGGCTGTCCCACACGGAACAGTGGGTCGCCGCGCGCCAGCCGCCGGCGGCAGCCGATCGCATTTTCCAGTTTGGTCATTTCATGGTCGCTCAATCCCAGCGGCAAACAGAGCGTGCGGTAGGCGCACTGCCCGCATTTTCCGCCGAGGGCATCGCTACCCACCTGTTCGCCTGCCGGCATCATCCGCAATGTCTGCTCAGTCATCCCTTGTTCCTCGCTTTTTATTACCAACAATGCAAGCAGTATCGGATCGAATCGGGTATGTGGGCAGCATGTATTCCGTCAGTGCGCGGTCAGGGCAGCTTGACAGGACATGTAGGGATTCCCCTACTAGATCAGACCGTGCTCAAGCGCGTATCGCGTCAGCTCGGCGTTGCTTGACATTCCCATCTTGTCGAGGATACGCGAGCGATAGGTGGTGACGGTATTCGGGCTCAGATGCAGGCGTTCGCCGATCTGCACGAGGGGCTCGCCCCTGGCGATCAGCTTGAATACCTCGAGTTCCCGGTTCGACAGCGCATCGTGCCCGGCCGCGGCGGCATCGCCGCTCACCAGCGAAGCCAGCTTGTCCACCAGCGAGGGGCTGACATACTTGCGCCCGGCCGCCGCGCGCCGGACCGCTTCGATCAGCACGGCCGTCGGCGCGTCCTTGGTGAGGTAGCCAGCCGCGCCCTGCTTCAGCGCACGCACGGCGTAAATCTCTTCCGCGTAGGTGCTCAGGATAAGGACAGCCATGTCAGGGTGCTGGCTGCGGAAATGGCGCAGAAGATCCAGTCCGTTCATGCCGGGCATCGTGATGTCGACCAGTGCCACGTCGAACACCTGGCGCCGCACCAGCTCCAGCGCCTGGTGGGCATCCGCGGCTTCACCGGTCACGTCGATATCGGCGCCCGTGCCGAGCATCAGGCGTACGCCATTGCGCGCGATCGCGTGATCGTCGACCAACAGCACACGGATGGTTTCAAACGACACGATCGGCCTCCACTGGCATCTGGAACATGACGACCGTGCCGCCGCCCGTGCGCGGCAGGACGCTCAGATCCCCACCCAGGCTGCGCGATCGTTCCTGCATGCCACGGATTCCCCAAGACACATCCGAAGACGCCCCGACCGTTTCCGCGATGCCGCAGCCGTCGTCCTCGATCGACACAGTCAACTTTCCATTCGTGTAGTGGACCTGCAACCTGATCTTGTCCGCCGCAGCGTGGCGCTGGATATTCGTCATCGCCTCCTGCACGATGCGGAACAGCATGATGCTGCGATCTGGATCGATGGCCAGCGAGGTGACGGAAGGCGGAATCTCGCAATGGCATTCGAGCCCGGAACGCTGGGCAACCTGGGCCGCGTACCAATCGAGCGCTGCCCAGATGCCCAACTGATCCAGCACGCTGGGACGCAGATCCGTGATCACACGCCGGACGGTATCGATGGCTTCCTGCGCCAACGCGGCCGTCTCCCCCAACAGCGGATCGGCCGGCCTTCGCGCCTGCATACAGCGGGCATCGATGACCGAAATGTACGCCTTGATGCCGGTAAGCAGACCGCCCAGCTCATCGTGAATTTCGCGCGCGATGCGCTGTCGCTCAGCTTCCCGGATCCTCTCCTGGTGCGCCGCCAGGCGCCTCAATTCGTCCCGCGTCTCGATGAGCTTTTGCTCGGCCAGCTTGCTGGCCGTGATGTCGATCAGCGTGCCTTGCATGAACAGTGCTTGCCCGGTCTCGTCATGCACGATGTCGGCCTGGTCGCGGAACCACAACACGTCGCCGGACCGGGCATGCAGACGGTATTCCAGGCGTAGCGGCAGTCCGCCGGTACGGCAGCGGAGCACCTCGGCGAGCACCCTCTTCCTGTCTTCCTTCTGTATGCTGGCCGTGTACAGCCCAGGGTTGCGCAGCCACTCCTCGGGCGTCGCCCCGAGTATTCCGATTTGCGGACTGATGTAGTGAAAGCGGTCGGGGCGTCCGATTGCCACGATATAGCTGATTGCCTGCGTTTGCTCGACCAGGGTCCGGAACCGGGCTTCCGCCTGGCGCTTTTCCTTCACCAGCCGCCGCTCGCGCTGGAGACGCTCGATAGCGGATGGCAGCAGTTCCAGATACCGTCCTTCGGCATCCTTGACCACATAATCGCGGGCGCCGTGTCGCATCGCTTCGGTGGCGACGGCCGCGCTGTCGGCGCCGGTCAGCATCAGGACCGGCGTGGTGCGGACGGCGTCGTCCGGATCGGCGTTCAGGCGGGCAAGAAACTCGATCCCGCTCAGGTCGGGCAAGCGATAGTCGAGCAGAATGCAATCCGGACGCAGGCTGCCGGCCAGCGCCAGCCCACGTTCCCCAGCGTCTGCTTCCTCCAGCCGGAATCGCATGCCGGAAGTCGAGGCCAGTCGCCGCCGGCACGCCATACGGTCGACGGAATCGTCCTCGACCAGCAGCACAAGTATCGTGTTCATTTCAGGGCAGCCCGCTCATGGTCCAGTACTGGTCGATGGAACGAATGACCTCGACAAAGCGCCGGTATTCGACCGACTTCGGCATATAGCCTGCGATCCCCAGCTCGAAGCTCCTGAACTTGTCCTCCTGCTCCTCGGAAGTGGTCAGCACGACGGTGGGAATACGGCGCAGGCATTCGTCGCGCTCGATGTGTTCAAGGAATTCGATGCCGTTCATGACCGGCATGTTCAAATCCAGCAGTACCAGGCAAGGCGGCTCGTCCGTATTGCGCAGCCACGCCAATCCTTCCTCGCCGTTCTCGCACACCACGAGCGGGTTGGTGACCTGGACTTCCGTTAGCGCCCGCCGGGTGGTGAGAACGTCGACCCGATCATCCTCGACAAGCAGAATCGGCTTCGCGGAAGAGTTCATGGCTCCCCCAGTTGGGTTTGGCGGTGCGTCTTCGGCATGGTGAAATAAAACGTGCTGCCCTCTCCGGGAACCGAGTCGAGCCACACCCTGCCTCCCTGCAGCTCGACGATCCTCTTGACCAAGGCCAGGCCGACGCCGGTGCTCTCGATGCGGTCGCGCGGGGCCAGCGTCTGGAACAACTGGAAAATGCGCTCGAAGTGGCGCCGCTCGATGCCGATGCCGTTATCTGCGACCGAAAAGCGCCAGTAATCACCCTCGTCGCTGCAGCTCACGGCGACCTGCCCCTCGGGCTTGTCCATGTACTTGATGGCGTTCGAGATCAGGTTATGGAAGACCTGCCGGATACGCGTGGGTTCCGTCCAGATCACCGGGAGCCCGGGCGCGACGGCCACCACGATCGACGGCGGCGGCGACAGCAGGTCCACGGTTTCCGCCAGCGCTGCATTCAGGTCGACGACCCGCAGCGCGCCTCCTTCGCGCCCCACGCGCGAATACTGGAGGATGCCATCGATCAGGCTTCCCATCCGATGCACACGACCGATGAGCAGGCGCATGTGCTCCCGGCCTTCATCGTCGAAACGGTCCGCATAGTCCGTCACCAGCCAGTCTGCGAGCGCGCCGATTGCGCGCAATGGCGCTTTCAGGTCGTGCGAGACGACGTGTGCAAAATTGCCCAGTTCTTCGTTGGCGCCTCGCAGTTCCTTCAGTAGGTTATCGGTATGTCTTTCGCTCTCCTTGCGTGCGGTAATGTCACGGACCAGTCCCGTGAACATCCGTGTTTCGCCGATCCGCATTTCCGTGACCGCCAGCTCCATGGGGAACAGCATGCCGTCCTTGCGCAACCCATGCACTTCGCGGCCGATGCCGATGATCCGCCGTTCGCCGGTACGGAGATAATGGCGCAGGTAGCCGTCGTGGCGTTCACGGTCCGGGAACGGCATCAGGACGGACACGTTACGCCCGGCCAGTTCCCGCTCCGTGTAGCCGAACATGCGCTCCGCGGCCGGGTTGACGCGCTCGATCAGGCCGCGCTCGTCGATGGTGATGATGCTGTCCGCCGCGGTCTCGAACACGGCGCGCATGCGCGCTTCGCTGTCGCGCAGCGCCTGCTCGGCGCCGGCCCTGGCACGCATGTCGTGGACCGTGGCCAGCGTCAGCGAAGTCTCCCCGGCGTCAAGTCGCGACAGGCTGATCTCGACGGGGAACTGCCCGCCAGCCTGGTCGACGGCCATGAAGCGCCCGCTGCCCATGGCGCGTGTGCGGCCGGCGTGACGCCGCAAGTCTGCGTGCGAAGTGCGCAGGTCTGCCGGCACCAGGACTTCGACCGGTTCGCCGATCAATTCCTCGAGGGGCCAGCCGAACAGTGCGGAGAGCGGAGTATTGGCGCAGACAATGACGCCGGCGGCGTCGCACACCAGCATCGGGTCACGAGCCGCGGACAAAAGCCAGTCGAGGCTGGCGGAGGCGTGATCGGGATCCATGATCTGAGCGTAAATACATGAACTCGGCCATCTTAAAGACTATTTTGCTCAGCATCAAAGCCAATGAGCGAATTTTCAGGACTTTTTGCGAAAGTTTAGCTCTTTTTGATCTGCATCAAGTGAAGATTAGACGCCGGCAAACCAGGGGCATACAGTAGCGTCGAAGGTCTCGCTCCGCCATCGATCAATGCTCCTGCAAGGAACCTGGAATGTACAAGACCATTGTAGTTCACGTCGACGGCAGTCCTCAGCAGCACAGCCGTCTGCGCGCCGCGGCACAACTGGCTGCCGCCCACGAGGCCCACCTGATCGGCAGCGGGATGACCGGAATGTCATGGCTCGACTTTGCCCTGCTGACCGGGTCGATGGGTGCGCCGATGATGCCGAACAGCGATTATCAGGGCCTGAGGGATGCGGTCAGCGTCCGCCTGGACGAGTTCACGCAACAGGCTCGCCACCTGGGCGTAGCCTCTCTCGAAGCGCGCCTGGTGGAGGACGAGCCGGGCTTTGCCCTGCTGATGCAGTCGCGTTACGCCGACTTGACGATCTTGAGCCAGGACGTTGCGCCCATATCCAGTCCCGAGCTCCCGTTCGTCCCGCGCGTGCGCCGCCTTCCGGAACATGTCACGCTTCATGGTGCCCGTCCTGTACTGGTCATACCGGAATCGTACGACGGCGGACCGATTCCTGGCACAGCCGTCGTCGGCTGGGACGGCAGCATGCAGGCGATCCGTGCCATCGAAGGAGCCTTGCCCCTGCTGCAGCAGGCCGGCAGCGTGAAGCTAGCCCTGATCAACCCCGACCAGCTGACCGAACTGCACGGCGAAGAGCCTGGCGCCGACATGGCTCTCTACCTCGCCCGCCAGGGGGTGCAGGTCGATGTCATCGTCGAACGCACCCGTTCCACGGCGGGAGATGCCCTGATGTCGCTGGCGCGTACCAGCGGCGCCGGCCTGCTCGTCACGGGCGCCTATGGGCACAGCCGTTACCGTGAATGGGTGCTGGGGGGCGTGACACGCGAACTGCTGGAACGTTCGCCGCTACCGCTGCTGCTGGCGCACTGAGCGATGACCGGCGAACCGTTACCGGTTCTCCCCGGCTCCGGGCGCCAGCCGAAGGCTCATCAGCATGGTGCCGTCGTCGGCGGATTGCATGTCGAAGCCGCAATGGAGGGCCAGCGCATGCATCCGTAGGTTGTCGGCCAGCGCCGCGCCGCGCACCAGACCGAGGCCCCGCGCGCGGCAATAATCGAGCAGGCAGCCCATCAGCAGGCTGCCCAGGCCGCGGCCCTTCAGGTCGGAGCGTACGACGATGGCGAACTCGCCTTCCGTCTCGTCGGGATCGATCGCAACCCGCACCACGCCCAGGGTCTCGTCGCGCCCGTCCTTTGACCGGGTGGCGATGAACGCCATCTCCCGCGCATAGTCGATCTGGGTGAAGCGCGCCAGCTGGGCCGCGGGCAGGTCGCGCATCAGCCCGAACATCCGGAAATGCACGTCTTCCGGGCTCAGCGCGTGGAAGAATTCCTGGTGTGCCTGCGCATCCTCGGGCCGGATCGGACGCACCGTCAGGCGGCCCACGCCGCTGTCGACGCGCCGCTCCAGCCGGTCCGGATACGGCAGGATGGCCAGGCGGGCGAGCGGATCCCGGCCGGGAGGCACTGGCACCAGCCGCATGCGTGCGTCCAGTGCCACCACGCCGTCGGCTCCGGCGAGCAGCGGGTTGATGTCGAGCTCGGCCAGCTCGGGCAGGTCGGCTGCCAGCTGGCCCACCCTCACCAATACGTCGTAGAGCGCTTCCATCTTCACGGCCGGATAATCGCGGAACCCTGCCAGCATCCGCGCCACGCGCGTGCGGCCGACCAGGTCGGCGGCCAGCACGCGATTCAGCGGCGGCAGCGCGACCGCCTGGTCACTGTTCACCTCGACCGTGACGCCGCCATGGCCGAACAGGATCACCGGGCCGAACAAGGGGTCGGTAGTGACCCCGACGATCAGCTCGTGGGCATGCGGCAGACGCGCCATCGCCTGTACCGTGAAGCCGGCAATGCAGGCCTGTGGCAGCAGCTTGCGCACCCTCGCGAGCATTGCCTCGGCGGCGTGTGCCAGCGCCGTTTCGTCGGCCAGGTCCAGCGCGACGCCGCCGATGTCGCTCTTGTGCGCAATGTCCGGCGAAAGTATCTTCAAGGCGACGGGGTAGCCGATCCGGGCCGCTGCCTTCACAGCCTCCGTTGCATCGCGCACGGTGACGGTGGGCACCACCGGGATGCCATAGGCGGCAAGGATCGCCTTCGCGTCCGCCTCCCCGACTTTACTTGTCCCGTGGTCGAGCAGCATGTCGACACGTGCGCGCGCGACTTCCCGTTCCGGTGGCGCCATCGATCCCGCCGCCGGAACCTGCATCAGTACCTGCTGGTTGCGCTGGTAGCCGACCAGTTGCAGGAAACCGCGTACGGCTTCCTCGGGGGTGTCGAACACCGGCAGCCCCGCATCGGCGCACAGTGCGCGCGCCTGTTCCACGCTGGCGCCGCCGAGCCAGCAGCACAGCACTGGCCGCGTGGCGGTCCGCAGCAGCGGCAGCAGCGCCCGCGCGATCTCGGCGCTCGGGACGATGGCCGTCGGCGCATGGATCACGAGCACGGCATCCGCATCCGGCTCGTCCAGCAAGGCTTGCAGGGCAAGGCGGTAGCGTCCCACCGGCGCGTCGCCGATGATGTCGACCGGGTTGCCATGAGACCAGGTGGACGGCAGTCCGGCGGACAGGCGCTCCACGGTGACGCCCGCCAGGCGCGCGAGCTGGCCGCCGCCCGCGACCAGCGCATCGGTCGCCATCACTCCCGGTCCGCCGCCGTTGGTCAGGATGGCCAGCCTCGGACCGGCAGGCCGGCGCGGCTGGGCCAGGATCGCCACGGCATCGAACAGCTCCTCGGTGGTATGGACCCGCAACATTCCGGCGCGACGGATCGCGGCGTCATAGACCAGGTCGGAGCCCGCCAGGGCGCCGGTATGGCTGAACGCGGCATGTGCCGCTTCAGCCACCCTTCCCGCCTTGACGATGACGGTCGGCTTGGCGCGTGCGGCACTGCGCGCTGCAGACATGAACTTGCGCGCCTGGCGCACGCTTTCGGCGTACAGCAGGATCGCGTCAGTGCCCGGATCGCTTGCCAGGTAGTCCAACAGGTCGCCGAAGTCGACGTCAGTGCCGTCGCCCAGCGACACGAAGCATGAGAACCCGATCTGGCGGGCGCGCGCCCAGTCCAGCACCGCAGTGACGAGTGCGCCGGACTGTGCAACGAAAGCGATTCGTCCCGGCAGCGCCGCCACCGGTGCGAAACTGGCGTTCAGCGCGCTGCCAGGCGCCAGCAGCCCGACGCAGTTCGGGCCGAGGATGCGCAGCAGGTAGGGCCGCGCGGCGTCCAGCATTGCCTGGCGCAGGCTGCGTCCATCGTCGCCGGTGGCGTCGAGCCCGGCGCTGAGGACGACGACCGCGCGGCAGCCGAGCTTGCCGAGCCGGGCGACAATGCCTGGAACCGTGTCGGCCGGGGTGCACACCAGCGCCAGCTCCGGCGCTCCCGGCAGGTCGCCGACATCGCGGTACACCGGCAACTCCTCGAGCTGGCGATACTTCGGATTTACCGGCCAGATCTTGCCGCGAAAGCCTGCACTGACGAGGTTGGCAAGAACCGTCGCGCCGACGCTGGCCGGCCGACTGGAAGCGCCGACGACGGCTACTGTGCCCGGACGAAAGAAGTGCTGCAGGTTCCGTACACTCATCGTTATACCCTCATGACGTTGGCGTTTCGCAAAGCCTAGCGAAGCCGCCTGCATAAATTTTGATGGAGGTCAAAATAGACGTAACTAAGTGTGCTAATTGCGGCGTCCTTGTAGACATGAGAGGCAGTGCGCACTAGGCTCATCGGGTGAAGGATTCCATGCCGGAGCACCAAATGGCTTACAAGACGATCCTCGTGCATGCCGACCTGAGCGACGCTGCGATCACCCGGATCCGCTGCGCTGCCCGCCTGGCACGGCAGTGCGGAGCCCATCTGGTCGGCGCGGCGCCGACCGGGATCTCGCGCTTCGTACCGCCCGAGGCGTTCACCGCCGGGCGCAATCCGCTGGCCAGCCGCTGCCAGAGTCTGCGCACAAAAGCCCAGCAGGCGCTCGAGCGCTTTTCCAACCTCGCACAAGCGGAAGGCGTGCTTTCGTACGAGCCGCGCCTGATCGATGACGATGCCGACGGAGGCATGCCTGTCCAGAGCCGCTATTGCGATCTCGCTATCGTCGGGCAGCCCGACCGCACTGTCATCGATCCCCTGCGACCGGCAGACCTGCCCGCGCGCCTGTTGCTGGCCGGCGGCCATCCGCTATTGATACTGCCGAACACCGGAATGCCCCCTACGCTCGACGGCGAAGCCCTGGTCGCGTGGAACGGCAGCGCGGAAGCATGCCGCGCCGTGGCCCGCGCGCTGCCCCTGCTCAGACTGGCACGCGGCGTCAGGATACTGGGAGTCGGCGACGAATTGCCCGCAACCGGACTGGAGCAGGAGCCGTGCGCCGCGTTGGCGGTGTGGCTGGACCGGCATGGTATCGCCGCCTCTCCACACCGTATAAGACGCCAGGAAGATGCCGGAAAGGTTCTGCTCGCCGAAGCCGCCAAAAGCGGCGTCACCCTGCTTGTGATGGGCGCTTACGGGCGTTCCCCGCTTCGCGAGGGGATGACGGATGGCATCACCGCGACGGTACTGCGCTGGGCACACTTGCCGGTGCTGTTTGCTCATTAGCCGGCCGCATGAGTATTTGATCGAAGTCGAACTTTTTACCACTCCTTCACCGACGTTGCGCCGCAGCGTCACTCACCATGAGGCCACCATGCCCTTATTTACGAGAAAAGCCGTGTGGTGCGCCGATCGCGCCGTCCTCCGTCACGTGCACCAGGCACTTCGTCACCGAATCAGGGAGCTCCAGGCCGGAACCGACGACGATTTCGCCAGAGGGTTCAGCCACATGGTCGCCACCGTCGAGGCAGGCCTGCGCCACGAGGAAACGCTTCTGGAAGCGTTGGGCGACCGGCACCTGCGCGAGCGAACGGCGGAGAACGCGATGATTCTTTGCGCGCTACACCGCGTTGCGCCGACGGTCGAGACTGGACAGGTGGAACCGGGCAGGCAACTCGCCGCCGCGCTCGAGCAAATGCTCGCGCTGCATCGCCTTTCCGGTGTACTGGCGACTTCAAGGCGAGCCGCACCTTTCCGCCTGCATGGACGCGCAGGGATGCGGGCCCATGCAATCCAGAAACGGACGCGTCAATTCCAGTAGGGCCTGGACTGCGATGCCTTCGATACAGGAAGTGCAGACGGCGGAAACGCCCACCCATGCCACGCCGTTGGCGTCGCCCGACACTCGGCGCCTCTTCGAACGCCGCTCGCAGCGTTACCTGCGGCGACTGCTTCCGAGCTTCTGCGCTATATTCGGCATCAGCGTCCTGGTTGCAGGCATGTGGAGCTTCGCGGTCGATGCGGAGCAGACACCGGCCAGCCTCGCGCTCCGCCTCACGCTGGTCGCGCTCGCCTCTTTCGCCTACCGGATGCCGCGCTCCGGGCCTTCGTTGGCTGGCCGTGCCTCCTTCGTCTACATGTTGCATGCCGCAGCGCTTGTCATCAGCGCCCGACCTGTCGCAGATGGTCTGCTGCAAGGCATGCCGGTCCTGTTTGTCTGGATGGTTGCCGCCGGCATGATCGAGCCACGTCCGGGACCGTGCGTGCGCATCCTCGCGCCGACCGCACTGCTCTGTGCGGCCACCGGTGTGTTGATGCTCCCTTCCTCCGCCGCGTTCGCCATCTGGTGCCTCGCCATCGCCGCTCCACTGCTCGCCGTTGCGCTCGGTGCGGCAACCTTGCGCCTGCGCCATGAAGCATGGTCGCGCGAGCGCCAGCTGCTGCGTGCATGCCGCTACGACAACCTGAGCGGTGCCCTGTCGCGTGCTTACCTGACGGAGCTGGCCCGGCACGACCTGTCGCTGGCGCAACGCCATCAACGACCCCTGGCGGTCGCGATGCTCGATATCGACCATTTCAAGCGCGTCAACGACCAGCATGGGCACGCGGTAGGCGATGCCGTGATCCGTGCGCTGGCGGCGTCATGCATGAGAACCCTGCGTAGCACGGACTACGTTGGCCGGGTCGGCGGCGAAGAATTCGTCTGCGTGCTTCCCGAGGCCGACGCGGAAGAGGCGCGGATCTGTGCCGAGCGCATGCGAAACGCCTTTGCAAACGTCCATATCCCGGGCGCGCCGCAGGATTTACGTTGTACCGTGAGCATTGGCATCAGTGTATTCAGCCGCCAGCCGGACTGGGAAACCCTGCTGCGGGAAGCAGACGCGGCACTCTACGAGGCCAAGAGCGGTGGCCGCAACCAGGTCGTGCTGGCCGGCAGGCGGTCGCATGATGCTGCGGTTCACGGCACGAGCACCGCGGCGCCATCGATCCGCCCGGAGCGCAGATCGTCGAGTGCCTGATTCGCCGCCGCCAGCGGATAGGCAACGACACTGGTCTTGAGCTGGCCGTGCGCAACGCGCGAGAAAAAGGCTTCGCCGTCGGCCCGCGTCAGGTTCGCCACCGAACGCAGGCAGCGTTCGCCCCACAGCAGGCGGTAGGGAAATGCCGGTATGTCGCTCATGTGGATACCGGCGCAGACTACCGTGCCGCCCCTGGCGGTTGCCGCCAGCGCGGAAGGCACCAGTTCGCCCGCCGGCGCGAACAGGATCGCCGCATCGAGTTCCTCCGGCGGCAGGTCGCTGGACGATCCGGCCCAGCGGACACCGAGCGACCGTGCGAATGCCTGGGAGCGCGCATCGCCCGGGCGGGTGAACGCGAGGATGTCGCGTCCTTCCTGAAGAGCGAGTTGGGCGACAAGGTGGGCGGCGGCGCCAAAACCGTACAGCCCCAGCCGCCGAACCTGGCCTGCCGCCGCGTAGGCCCGGTAGCCGATCAGGCCGGCGCACAGCAGCGGCGCGACGTGCAGGTCATCGTAGGCATCCGGCAGGGAGAAACAGTAGCGCTCGTCGGCCAGCGTGAAGCCGGCAAAGCCGCCGTCCCGGTCGTAGCCAGTGAAGCATGCCTGCGCGCACAGGTTCTCGCGCCCGCTGCGGCAGTAGTCGCATCCGCCGCAGGTGCCACCAAGCCAGGGCACGCCGACCCGCTGGCCGGGACGCCAGCGCCTGACCGACGCGCCACATGCCACGACCACGCCCACGATCTCGTGGCCCGGCACCAGCGGCAGACGGTGCGGCGGCAGGTCGCCGTCGACGATGTGCAGGTCGGTACGGCAGACCGCGCACGCCATGACCCGGAGCAGGACGTCGTATCCTTCCGGCTGTGGCACCGGACGGCACTCCCGGCGCAGCGGCTTGCCGGGGGCGTCCAGGACCATTGCTGTCATCGATATGTCCATCGCAGCCTCGGCGGCCTCTCAACCCAGGTACTGGCCACCATTCACATCGAAGGTGGCCCCGGTGATGAAGCCGGCCGCATCGTCGGCCAGGAAGGCCACCATTCGCGCGACGTCGTCCGGCGTCCCCAGCCGGCCGACCGGAATCCCGGCCACGATGGCCTGCAGCACCTCCGGGCGGACCGCAGCGACCATCGTGGTCTCGCAATAGCCGGGCGCAACGGCGTTGACAGTGATGTTGTGCGAGGCATTCTCCAGCGCGAAGGAACGGGTAAAGCCCAGGATGCCTGCCTTCGCTGCCGCATAATTCGATTGTCCGGCCTGCCCCTTGCGCCCGTTGATCGAACTGATGTTCACGATGCGGCCGTAGCGGCGCTCGCGCATGTCCTCGATCACCTGGCGCGTCATGTTGTACATCGAGCCAAGGTTGGTGCGTAGCACGTCCCACCACTGGGTTTCGCTCATCTTGTGGAACATGGCGTCCGCCGTGACCCCGGCGTTGTTCACCAGGATGTCGACCGGTCCCAGCCGGTCGCGGACGCGTGCCATGCCGGCGCGGCAGGATTCCAGGTCCGCGACATCCCAGTACTCGACGGCGACACCTGTTTCCTCGGCCATCCGGCGCGCTTCCGGCCCTTCACTACGGCACGTTGCCACGACGCGGCAGCCGCGTTCGCGCAATGCCGACGCGATGGCCCTGCCAAGACCGCGGGTCCCGCCCGTTACCACAGCCAGCCTTTCCATATCTTTCCTCCTCATGAGAACAGTTGCGCTGCCAACGGCGACGTATCATTGCTGGCGCATCGCCGCCCCGAATCTGGCCAGCGACACCCCGAACAGGACGGCGCCGATCGCCGCCAAGAACAGGAACCGCGGCCATACCACGTCCAGCCCTGCTCCCCGGAAAAGGATGGCCTGGCTCAATTCGACGAAATGGGTGGTCGGCGCCGCCAGCATCAGTTCACGCAGCACGTAAGGGATGCTTTCGCGCGGCGTGGTCGCGCCCGACAGCATCTCCAGCGGCAGCAGCACCAGCACCACCAGGATTCCAAACTGCGGCATGCTGCGCGCCAGCGTCGCCAACAGGATGCCGAGCGAAGTCACTGCGAACAGGTGGAAGGCGGCGCCGGCGAGGAACAGGGGCACCGATCCGCCGACCTGTACGTGCAGCAGGCCGCGCACGATGCCCAGCAGCGCCACCAGCGTGGCCAGCAGCACGACGGCCGCCATCGACCACAGCTTGGCAAGCATGATCTCGAGCGGCCGCACCGGCATCACCAGCAGGTGGTCGACGGTGCCGTGTTCGCGCTCGCGGATCAGTGCCGTCCCGGTCAGGATCACCGATAACATCGTGATATTGTTGATCAATTCCGCCAGTCCGCCGAACCAGGAAGGCGCCAGTGCCGGGTTGAAACGGGCGCGCACCGAGAGGTCGACGGGAGGAACAGCCTGCTCGCGCACACCCTGCAAGAAGGTAGCGATCTCGCCAAGGGCAATCTGCTGGACGTAGGCGCTGCCGGTGAAAGCCTGGCTCATCCGGGTCGCATCCACATTCAGCTGCAGTTCGGCCGGACGACCCGCCAGCACCCTGCGCTGGAAGCCGGCCGGGATCACCAGCACGAAGGTCGCGCGGCCGCGGTCCAGGCGCATGTCGGCCTGCTCCAGCGTGATCAGATCGGGCGGCATGAACTGCGGCGGCACGTAGGCCGAGCGCAGCCGCAGGGACAAGGGAGACTGGTCTTCGTCGACGATCGCGAGCGCCGCGCGGCTGAGCGTGTCCGGCTGCGCGGTCGCTGCGATATAGACGGCAGCGGTGAAGGTGTACACGATCAGCAGCAGCATGACCGGGTCACGCGCCAGGCTCCACCATTCCTTGATGCCGAGGCGCCAGACCTTGCGCAGGGAAACGGCGATCACGCTAGCGCTCCTGTTTTGGCAAGGCCACGATCGCCAGGCCGAGGATGATCGGGACGGCGACCGCCAGCGCAAGGTAATCGGGCGCGAGTTCTGCCAGGCCCAGTCCCTTCCCGAACACGCCGCGGCTGATGGTGAGCATGTGCGAGGCCGGATACGCTTCGCCGAATGCCCGCCCGACCCCTTCCAGCGCAACCACGGGGTTGATCAGGCCGGCATACTGGATGGCCGGGACGATGGTACCGATCATGGTGAAGAACAGTGCAGCGATCTGGCTGCGGGTGAAACTCGACGCCAGCAGGCCGATTCCGGTCGAGCAGATGCAATACAGCAGAGCCGCCACCGAAAGGGCCGCCGCGCTGCCCTTGAGTGGAACCTGGAACACGGCGACCGCCATCGCCGCCATCAGCACGAAGTTCACCATCGCCAGCATCACATAAGGCGCCTGTTTCCCGAGCAGGAACTCGCTGCGCCGGACCGGAGTGACGTACAGGTTGACGATCGAGCCCATCTCCTTTTCCCGCACCACGGCCAGCGCCGCCTGCATCGCCGGCAGCATCAGCAACAGCAGCGCCATAATCCCGGGAACCATTGCAGGCAGGCTGCGAACATCCGGGTTGTAGCGGAACCGTGTTTCGATGCTGGCGGCGGCCGGCGTCATGCCATTTCCGGCCTCGAGCGCCCGGCTGCCCAGCCATTCCTGGTGCATGCCAAGCACATAGCCTTGAACGGTTTCGGCCCGCACCGGCATCGCACCGTCGATCCAGGCGCCGATCTGCGCGGGACGGCCGCGCGCGACCTCGCGCGCGAAACCCGGAGGAATCTCGATCGCCAGCGAAAGTTCGCCGGAACCCATCCTGGCGTCCATATCGTCGTAGCTGGTAAGCGGCGGGCGCTCGACAAAGTAGCGCGAGCCTGCCAGGTTGAGCACGTAGTCGCGGCTGAGCGCGGTCTGGTCCCGGTCCAGCACCGCGAAGCGCAATTCTTCCACATCCATGCTGATGCCATAGCCGATCACGATCATCAGCAGTAGCGAACCGAACATCGCCAGCGCTGCACGCACCGGGTCGCGCCGCAGCTCGAGGGTTTCGCGCCAGGCATAGCTGGCTGCGCGCCGCAGCCAGCTGCCGCGCTGCGCTGCGCCGGCCGCCGGCAGGCGCGGCGCGGCCTGCATATCGTCCTGTGCGGCGTCGCGCAGCCAGCCGATGAACGCGGCTTCCAGGCTGCCGGCACTTCGTTCGCGCCGCAGCCCGTCAGGCGTCCCGATGGCAAGCACCCGGCCGCCGTGCATCAATGCCACGCGGTCGCAGCGCTCGGCCTCATTCATGAAGTGAGTGGAGATGAAGATCGTCACCCCGTCCCTGCGCGACAGGTCGAGCAGCTCCTGCCAGAACCGGTCGCGCGCGATCGGATCGACGCCCGAGGTCGGCTCGTCGAGGATCAGCACCTCGGGGGCATGCACCATGGCCACCGCAAGCGACAGGCGCTGGCGTACGCCGAGCGGCAACTTGCCTGGCAGCTTGTCGAGCAGGGAACCGAGGCCGAAGCGCCTGGCCAGCGCGGCGCAGCGCGCTTCGGCCTGCTCTTCGAACAGGTCGAACAGGCGCGCGTGCAGCATCAGGTTCTGCCGCACCGTCAGTTCCTGGTAAAGCGAAAAGCCCTGCGACATATAGCCGACCCGCCGACGCGCCTGCGCACCGGATACGCCGGCGGCCTGTCCGAACAGGCGGGCGCTCCCCGCGCTGGGCGCCAACAGCCCGGTCAGCATTTTCATGGTGGTCGTCTTGCCGCAGCCGTTGGAACCGATGAAACCGAAGATTTCTCCACGCGCGATCCGGAAACTGACATCCTTCACGGCTTCGAAATCGCCGAAACGCCGCGACAGTCCCTGGGCCTCGATCACGACTTCGCTGGTCGCGCCCGCCCGGATCGGCTGCCAAACCAGTGGCCGGTAGCCGATGCGCCGCTGCGCCGGCAGCAGCTCGATGAAGGCCTGCTCCAGGGTGGCGCTGCCGCTCCTCTCGAGCAGCGCGTCCGGCGTCCCGCACGCCAGGACACGCCCGGCGTCCATCGCCACCAGCCAGTCGAACCGGCGGGCCTCGTCCATGTAGGCGGTGGCGATCACGACGCTCATGCCGGGCCGGGCGTCCCGTATCGCGGCGATCAGGTCCCAGAACCGGGTGCGCGCAAGCGGATCGACACCGGTGGTGGGTTCGTCCAGGACCAGCAGGTCGGGGTCGTGCACCAGAGCGCAGCACAAACCCAGTTTTTGCCGCATCCCTCCCGACAACTGACCCGCCTGCCGTCCGAGAAACGGCAGCAGCCCGGTGCTGGCCGCCAGCAGCCTGATTCGCGCGCGCCGCTCCTGCGCCTCCAGGCCGAACAGGCGCGCGAAGAACTGCAGGTTCTCCTCCACCGTCAGGCTCGGATAGAGATTGCGCCCCAGCCCTTGCGGCATGTAGGCAATGCGTGGACAGATAGCCGTACGGAAGCGGGGGTCCGTCATGTCGCCGCCCAGCACCTCGAGCCTCCCTTCCTCGACCCGGCGCGCGCCCGCGATGGTTGCGAGCAGGCTCGACTTGCCGACCCCGTCCGGCCCGATCAGGGCGCTCATCCGACCGCTGGGCAGGGCGAGGTCGATCCGGTCGAGGGCATGCACGGCCCCATACCGCAACCCCAGCCCCGTCAGCCGCACCACCGGCGGCGCCGCTCCGGCGTCCCTCACGGCACGCTCCGCAGCGCTAGTTCCGCAGGCCAGGGCCGGGCCGGATCCAGGCGTATCCAGGCAACCCCGGGTACGCCTGCCTTGACCTGGTCGGCGTAGCGTTCCAGCAGGCGCCGGTCGACCTGGGCCTTTACACGGAACATCAGTTTCTGGCGTTCGCTCGCCGTCTCGACCGATTTGGGCGTGAATTGCGCGCTGCTGGCGACGTAGCTGACAGTGGCGGGGACGACGAAGCCCGGCGCGGTGTCCAGCACCAGCCGCACTTCGGTGCCGAGCGCTATGCGCCCTGCGGCGGTCTCGGGAACAAAGAAGGTCATGTAGACGTCGGTGAGGTCGATCAGGTTGAGAACCTTGCCGCCCGCCCCCAGCACTTCACCCGGCTGGGCCACGCGGTACTGGACGCGGCCGGCGCGCGGCGCCACAAGCTGCTCGTCACGCAGGTCGGCATCGATCCTGGCGGTCGTGGCGACGGCGGCCTCGACCGCGGAACGGCCCTGCACGACCTGCGCCTGGGCCGCGGCGACGGCGGCGCGCGCGGCGTCGATCTGGGCGAGGGCCGCGCGCAGCGTGGCCTCGACGCCGGCGGTACGGGCGCGGTCGTCATCCAGTTCCTGCAAGGACGCGGCGCCGGCCTGCGCAAGCACGGTGGAGCGCGCCAGACGCCGGCGCGCCGCGTCGAGTTCGCTCTCGCGCTGCGCCGCCAGGGCCGCTGCCGCGGCGAGGTCGCTGCGCCGCATTGCGAGCTGAGCCTGGGCACCGGCCACGGCATCGCGCGCCTGCTGCTCGCGTGCAAGCGACTCGCTTTTCTGGGCATGCAGGGAGCTGGCATCCATGCGCGCAAGCACCTGGCCCGCCGTTACCACATCGCCCTCATCGGCGAGAACCTCGGTTACCCGTCCCGGCAATTTGGTGGCGATGTCGATGTCGACCGCTTCGATTCTGCCGTTTCCGCTGACAAATCCAGGTCCAGGTCCTTGCTGCCGCGATATCCGCCAGGCGTTGGCGCCGCCCGCCGCGAGCAGCAGTACGGCCAAGCCCGCGGCGATGCGCTTCATCAGTGTTTTGCTCATCATCGTCCTGCCCGCATTGAGCGGGCGCCACGCCGGACGTTGAGGCCCGCAGGACGTCCCATGACAGAGAACCTAGCGTTATATCAATACTTACCACTATAAGAGCGGGTTCGTGGCGGCAGGTATGACGCAAATCAAATCGGACTGCCATGAATAAGGGAGTTCTCGCCAGAGATCTTGAATATGTTTCTTGATCTGAGTCATACCGGAGCCGTATCCCGGAGGGCTAGCATTGACCTTACCCAATCTTCCTGCGTAAAGGAGTACGCAATGGATGCAATAAGCGAAAACGCCCTGCGATTCGTGGTCGCCCTGCTGCTGGCAAGCCCTGGACTGGTCGTTGCGCAGGACAATCGCCCCGCCAGCACTGACACGACCGCGTCCGCCGACCGCCAGATGACTGCCGCCGAACATCACGTCTCGGACGCCGTCAACGTGGTCCGCCGGTTGGAAATGGATCCCCGCATGCGATCGCTGCTGGCGGCGGCCAAGGCTCTTTTCATCGTACCTTCCTACAAACGCGCGGCCGCCGCCATCGGCGCGGAAGGCGGAGCGGGCTTGCTGGTCGTCAGGCGCGACGACGGCAGCTGGTCGCAACCGGTCTTCTACAACACCGGCGGACTGAGCCTTGGTTTGCAGGTCGGCGCGCAAGGCGGCATGCTCGCCTTCCTGCTGAATAACCAGAAGGCCATCGACGCGTTTCTCAAGAAAACCACCGTGTCGCTGAGCGCCAGCGCCGGCCTGACGGTCATTAACTGGAGCAAGATGGCGGAGCGCTCGGCGGGCGCCGGCGCTGGCGATGTCATCGCCTGGTCAGACACCAAAGGACTATTCGGCAATGCGGCAACGGTGGAATTGAACGGTGTACGCTTCAGCCAGAATCTCAACAACGCCTATTATCGCCATGCCCTGTCCGCCAGCGACATTATCGGCGGCAAATCGAGCAATCCACAGGCAGCCCAGCTGGTGCAGGCCCTGGCCGCGGGCGAAACCGGCCGCTGACAATCGCCCAGGCCACGCATCCAGGATGCCGATCATGGATTACAAAACGATTCTTGTTCACGTCGACGATTCCCCAGCCTCGTCCGATCGCGTGATGTTCGCCGCCCAGCTCGCGAATGCCCAGCAGGCCCACCTGATCGGGGTGACGCAGACGGGGCTCTCCCGCTTCATCCGCGAGGCCCTCCTGCCCGGGGTAGAGCTGGGCGACCTGACGCCCTTGTTCGGCGAACTGCGCGAGGCCGCCGAGCAGCGTGCCGCGCAATTCGATGCAATGGCCCGAAAGGCCGGCGTCGCGTCGTTCGAGAACCGCATCGATGACGACGAGCCCGGCATGGGCCTCGCGATCCAGGCCCTGTACGCCGACCTGGCGATCGTCGGCCCGACAGTCCCGGGGCCCTCCGGCTATGCCGCGGGCGCCGGCATCCCGGAATACGTGTCAATGAATTCGCCGAGCCCAGTGCTGGTGCTGCCGCATGGCGGGACACATACGCCCGCGTTCGAGCGCGTCCTGGTGGCCTGGAATGCGAGTCCGGAGGCGGCACGCGCCGTACGCCTGGGGCTGCCGTTCCTGGCGCGCGCGAAGGAGGTGGAGGTTGTCCTGTTCGACGAGGAAAGCTCGAGTGCCCGTTCGCCGCGGGATGCGACTGACATGGCGCATTTCCTTTCCAGGCATAAGGTCAATGTCGACGTGCACCGGCACCATGCCCGCGCGGAAGTCGGCAGCGCCTTGCTGGTCCTGGCCGAAAACCGGAAGGCCGACCTGGTGGTCATGGGATGCTACGGTCACTCACGCTACCGTGAAATACTGCTGGGGGGCGTCAGCCGCACCGTATTGCGGCGTGTTCCGGTGCCCGTGCTGCTGGCCCATTGAAGGTTCGATACCGATTCAGTGCCATTCCAGGAAGCCGGACGCCATGCTCAAGACCATTCTGGTGCACGTCGATCAATCGGTCCACGCCCCCGCACGCATACGTTACGCCGCATCGGTGGCGCGCGCTGCCGGGGCCGACCTGATCGGTGTTGCAATGCTCGGTGTATCGAGGACCATCTTCCCCGATGGCTACGAGACTCGGCAGGATACACTCAGCGCGAGCTACTTCCAGCCGCTGGCCGACCACGCGGCGCAGGCACTGGCGAAATTCACGAAGATCGCCAGCCAGATGGAAGTGCGCCACGAACAGCGTTTCGTATGCGACCAGGCGGACGATGGCCTGGCCCGGATGGCGCGCTTCGCGGACCTGGTCGTCATCAGCCAGGACGACCCGGCCGAATCGATGCCGGACATGGCCGTCCGCCTGCCGGAATACCTGATCCTCAATTGCGCCCGTCCGGTGGTCGTGGTGCCGCGCACCGACCCGGCCCCCTGGCATAACCCGAAGGTGCTGGTGGCCTGGGATGGCGGCAAGGAAGCAGCGTTCGCGCTGAGCGCCTCCGCCCCGCTGCTGCGCCGTGCAGCCGGCGTCACCGTGGTCGCGCTGGCAGGGGCAGAAGCTGCCGGAGTGGAATTCGAAACCGAGCAATCAGAGCTGAAGCATTACCTCAAGCGCCACCACGTCGCACCGCACATGCTGGTCCGTACCACCCGGCACGATACCGGCCGGGAGCTGCTGGCGCTGGCAGGAGAGCTGGGCTGCGGCATGCTCGTCATGGGGTGCTACGGCCACGGCAAATTCCGCGAGCTGTGCATTGGCGGCGCCAGCCGGACGGTATTGGCGGACGCCGCGATCCCGGTGCTGTTTGCACATTGAGGACGCCACCTCCGAGGGCCGCCCTCATCCGTGAAGACCTGGCGTCGATCGCCAGGCTCGACGCCGGCGCTTCCCTGCGCCTTCTCGAAACCGGTCCGGACGGACTGTCCGCGACCGAGGCCAGCGCCAGGCTGGCAAGCCATGGTCCGAACCTGGTCTCCGACCGGCACCGGCATTCCCCCGCCTTCGCTTTCCTCGGCCAGTTCGCACGCCCGCTACCCCTCCTGCTGCTCGGCCTTGCCGCGATCGACATGGTCACCGGCCAGCGGATCAGCGCCGCGGTCATCGCCGTCATCGTGGTCCTGTCCTCCGTTCTCGGATTCGTCCAGGAATACCGGTCCGACCGCGCGGTCGAGCGCTTGCGCGCGATGGTACGGACCACGGTCCGGGTGCTGCGGCCTGGCGGCGCGGCGGTCGAGCATCCGTTGGAACAGCTGGTGCCGGGCGATATCGTGCTGCTGGCCGCGGGCGACCCCATTCCCGCCGAGGTGCGCTTCCTCGAGGCCGTCGACCTGTTCGTCGACCAGTCCTCGCTGACCGGCGAATCGCTGCCGGTGGAAAAGTGCGCCGGCCCCGTCGGCGATGACGGTTCGCCTGCCGGATTCGCCAACATCGGCCTGATGGGCACACACGTCACGAGCGGTAGCGCACGGGCCGTGGTCGTGGCGACCGGCGCCGCGACCAGCTTCGGCAGGGTCGCGGCAGCGTTGGCGACGGCGCGCGAGCGCACCGACTTCGACCGGGGGATCGACCGGGTCGTCGGGCTTCTGCTGAGGATCATGCTAGTGATGGCGCCTCTCGTCCTGCTGCTCAACTGGGCCAGCAAGGGGGACTTGCGGGAAGCCCTGCTGTTCGCCACCGCCGTGGCCGTCGGGCTGGCGCCCGAAATGCTGCCGATGATCGTCACCGTCAACCTCGCGCGCGGCGCGCTCGCGCTGGCCGGGAGCCAGGTGATCGTGAAGCGTCTGGGGGCCGTCCAGACCCTGGGCGCGATCGACGTCCTGTGCACCGACAAGACCGGTACCCTGACCCAGGATCGCGTGGTCCTTGAAAAGCACGTCGACATCTCCGGCAAGGAGTCGGAGACCGTCATCGATTATGCTTACCTGAACAGTTTCTACCAGACCGGGTTGAAAAACCTGCTCGACAACGCCGTTCTCGAGCACGCCAACGTCCACGCGCGCCTGCGGGCGGACCTGGACTGGCGCAAGGTCGGGGAGGTCCCTTTCGACTTCAGGCGCCGGCGCATGTCCGTGGTGCTCGCACGGCCGGATGGCCAGCGGGTCATCATCTGCAAGGGGGCCGTCGAGGAAATCATGTGTGTCTGCGCGAGCGCCGAACGCGAAGGCGAGCCAGGTGCGCTCGAAAGCAGCCATGCCGGTGAACTCGGAGCCGTCGTCCAGGGCCTGAACGAGGACGGGCTGCGCGTCATCGCAATTGCCTATCGCCTGCTGGATGCGAACGAAGACAGGCTCACCGATCCCGCGCTCGAGCGTGGCCTGGTCCTGGTCGGCTATATCGCTTTCTTCGATCCGCCCAAGGACTCCGCGCCGGCGGCGATCACGGCCCTGGCGCGTGCCGGCGTCGCGGTCAAGGTACTCAGCGGCGACAACCTCGCGGTCTGCCGCCACGTATGCAAAATGGTCGGTATCGACGCCGCCACCGCCATGGATGGTACCCAGGTTGACCGGCTGAGCGATGAGGAACTGGGCAGGCAGGCAATGCAGACCAATGTCTTCGCAAAACTGGCGCCGGAACAGAAGACCCGCGTGATCCGCAGCCTGCAATGGGCAGGCCGGGCCGTCGGTTTCCTTGGCGATGGCGTCAACGACGGCCCTGCCTTGAAGGCGGCCGATGTCGGCATCTCGGTCGACACCGGCGCCGACATCGCCAAGGAATCGGCAGACCTGATCCTGATCCAGAAAAGCCTGGTCGCGGTAGCCGGAGGCGTCCTCGCCGGCCGCACCGCGTTCGGGAACATCGTCAAGTATGTCCGCATGAGCGCAAGTTCGAACTTTGGCAATATGTTCAGCGTGCTCGGGGCCAGCGTGCTGTTGCCCTTCCTGCCGATGGCGCCGGTCCAGGTGTTGCTGAACAACCTGCTGTACGATTGCTCGCAGACGGCGTTGACGACCGACCGGGTGGATCCGGATTACCTGGCCCGGCCGCGGCGCTGGGAAGTCGGCAGCCTGCGCCGCTATGTCCTCTGCTTCGGGCCGATCAGTTCACTGTTCGACTATGCGACGTTCGGCCTGCTCTGGTTCGTGCTGGCGCCGGCGCACGACCCTGCTCAGTTCCAGACGGGATGGTTCGTCGAATCGCTGCTGTCGCAAACCCTGATCGTCTACGTGATCCGGACCAGCACCCTCCCTTCGCTCGCCAACCGGCCTTCCCTGCCGCTGCTGGTGGCCAGCCTGCTGGTAGGCGCAACCGGCCTGTGGCTGCCCTGGTCGCCTTTGGCGGCGGTACTCGGGTTCGCACCGCCCCCATCGTCCTACTGGTGGGGACTGGCCGCCGTTCTCGTCGCCTATGCGATCCTGACCCAGGCGGTCAAGTCATGGCTGATACGGCGCTTCGGGATTGAATAAGCCTCGTGCCGGCCTAGCCGCGGTCCAGGGAGGCGCTGCCGAACCCGACTCCGCCGGCCAGCGCTTCGCTCCAGTCACGGACGATACGGCGAAACTCCACCCCGGCCCGGCGGATACGCCTATCCATATCGAACAGACCGTTTTCCGTGACTTGACCGCGCCGTTCGCGCAGGTCGATATCCCAGTCGACCTGGTCGGTCAGGCTGTACCATGTAAATCCGATCACCGGATAACCTTCCTGACGCAGGCGCAGCACGTTCGCCCATTGGCGCTCCAGCCAGAACGCGGCGTTCGATCGCTCGACCTGGTTGGTCTCCGTGTGCATGATCGGCAACCGGTAGCGATCATGGTATTGCCTCGTCAGGCCGTAGTATCCCAGCACGTTCGATCCGTCGGTACGCCCGTCCGGGAAGACGACCTGTTCGCTCGCCTCGTAGTAATCGGTGCCCATGATGCACGAAGACCGGATGTCGCGTTTCATGAAATAGTCGAGCCTGGAAGGCGACATCCCGTGTTCGAAGAGGTAGTTCACCATGCTCGCCCCCGGCATTTTTCCGTAATTGAGGTCGAGCGAGAGGAAACGGTGCGCGTTCCAGTATTCGGCGTGGGCGGCGGCATCCGGGTTATATGGATGGTAATAGCGCGTTGCCTCGCTCTGCACGAACCAGGGACAGCAGTGCCGGCAAATCGCTTCGCTTGCGCGGATATTCGCTTCCACGATATTCGACAAAGCGGTCACGAAGGCCAGGCCGCTGGAGAGCCGCTCGTTCCAGAAACCGCGCAGCGCGGAATACTCGGCCGTGACCAGCATTTCGTTCACCGGGGTGTAGAGCCAGACCCAGGGATAACGGCGTGCGAACGCCTCCGCATACTCGGCGAAATAACGTGGAAATTCGGGATTCTGGAAATTGCCGAGCCAGTCGGGAATGCCGAAGTGGCACAGGTCGGCGATCGGCGTGATGTCCAGCCGGGAGAGCTCGGCGAAGGTGTCGTCGGTAAACGACCAGTCGTATCGACCCGGGCCGAGGTGCGTACGATAGTATGGAGGCCCGTAGCGCAGGCAGCGCAAGCCAAGTTCATGCACGAGCTGGAAATCCTCGCGCCACCGGACATCATGGCCGGAAGCCTTCATCTGGTCGATCCTGCACCGCTCCCCGTCGGGGCCCCGGATGACGGGAGCGCTGTTCTCGATGCCCGTGCAGAACGAAAACGAACGGATCAGGGTGATAGGCGAAGGCGGATGACACGGATGGCCAGCAGGTGATCGGTTCATGTCTGGTGCAGTGATGCGGGAAAGACGTACTCCCAAGCCCGTTCCGCAACGCGTCAGGCTGCAGACCCGAACTCAGGCTAGACGCAGCCAAATAAATTTTGTTTGAGCTAGGTCAAATCGTTAATGGATGTAGCGACTTGACATCATTGCCGCCTACTGGCTTCGGCAGCGCAGTATGAGTGACGCCGCGCCTCTGCTACGATAGGAAGGCATTCGATCTGCCACGAGAGGACGACGCCATGGAGACTCGACGCGAATTCATCCGCTGGTTCTCGGAACTGGGGATCGCCGATGTGCCCTTGGTGGGAGGCAAGAATGCATCGCTCGGCGAAATGTACCGCGAGCTGGGCGCCCAGGGCCTGCGCGTGCCGAACGGCTTCGCCGTCACCGCCGCGGCATACAAGGCCACGCTCGACCGCGCCGGAGCGTGGGAGCGCCTGCACGCGGCGCTCGACGGTGTCGATCCGGCCGACGTGACCGACCTCGCGCGCCGCGCCGCGCACGCGCGCGAAATCGTCTATCGCGCACCGCTGCCGCCCGAGCTGGAAGAAGGGATCCTGCAGGCCTGGCGCAGGCTTCGCGACGAGTACGGCGAAGGACTCACGGTGGCCGTGCGCAGTTCCGCCACCGCGGAGGACTTGCCCAACGCCAGCTTCGCCGGCCAGCATGAAACCTATCTGAATGTCGCGGGCGAAACCGCGCTGCTCGACAGCATCCGCCGCTGCTTCGCCAGCCTGTTCATGGACCGCGCGATCGTCTACCGCATCGAGAACGGCTTCGACCATTTCAAGGTCTACCTGTCGGTCGGCGTGATGAAGATGGTGCGCTCCGACCTTGCCTGCTCCGGCGTGATCTTCACGCTCGATACCGAGACCGGTTTTCGCGACGTGGTGTTCATCACCGGCGCCTATGGGCTGGGCGAAAACGTGGTGCAGGGCACGGTGGACCCGGACGAGTTCTATGTGTTCAAGCCGCTGCTGCGGGACGGCAGGCGCACGGTCCTGCGCCGCAGCCTTGGCGGCAAGGAAGCGAGGATGGTCTATGCGCCTTCCGGCGGCCGCGAGACGACACGCAACGTGACGACCGCACCCGAAGAGCGAGCGCGCTTCTGCCTCGACGATGACGGCGTGCTCGAGCTGGCCGAGGCCGCGATGCGGATCGAGGAGCACTACTCTGCCCGCGCCGGACATCCGGTCCCGATGGACATCGAGTGGGCGCGCGACGGCATCGATGGCAAGCTCTACATGGTCCAGGCACGGCCGGAGACGGTCGCATCGCGCAAGTCCGGTACCCGGCTCGAAGAATACCGGCTCGATGGCAAGGGACAGGTACTGGCCACCGGACGTGCGGTCGGCAGCAAGGTTGCTTCCGGCAGGGCGCGCGTCATCGGCGATGCCAGCCAGCTCGCACAATTCCAACCGGGCGAGATCCTGGTGGCGGCAACCACCATGCCGGACTGGGGAACGGTCATGAAGACGGCCGCCGGCGTGGTAACCGACCGTGGCGGCCGCACCTGCCATGCCGCCATCGTGGCCCGGGAAGTCGGCGTTCCGGCGCTGGTCGGCTGCGGCGGCGCGACGGCCGCGATCCGGAGCGGCGATGAGGTGACCGTGTCCTGCGCCGAGGGCGATGTCGGCCATGTGTACGGCGGCCGGGTCCCGTTCAGCCAGGCCAGCATCGACCTGGCCGCGCTTGCCATGCCGCGCACCCGCCTCATGGTCAATATCGGGAATCCGGAAATCGCCTTCCGGACACGTTTCCTGCCGAACGATGGCGTCGGCCTGGCGCGCATGGAGTTCATCGTCGCGGACCACATCCGCATCCACCCGATGGCGCTCGTCCATCCGGAACAGGTAACAGACCCGGACGTGCGGGCCGAGATCGAGCGGCTCACGCATGAATATCCGTCGCCGGCGGACTATTTCGTGCGCGAGCTGTCGGAAGGGGTCGGCACGATCGCCGCGGCGTTCTGGCCGAAACCGGTGATCGTGCGGATGTCGGACTTCAAGACCAACGAATACGCAAGCCTGATGGGCGGCGCCTGCTTCGAGCCGCAGGAGGCCAATCCGATGCTGGGCTTCCGTGGCGCCGCCCGCTACTCCCACCCGGCCTATGCGGAGGGTTTCGCCCTCGAGTGCCGTGCGATGAAGCGCGTGCGCGAGGAAATGGGATTGACCAACCTGCGCCTGATGATACCTTTCTGCCGCCGCGTGAAGGAGGCCGAAGACGTGCTGAATGCGATGGCGCAGCATGGCCTCGAGCGCGGCAGGAACGGGCTCGAAGTGTTCGTCATGTGCGAAATCCCGAACAACGTAATCCAGATCGATGCCTTCGCCAGCCTGTTCGATGGCTTCTCGATCGGGTCGAACGACCTGACGCAACTGGTGCTGGGCGTGGACCGGGACTCCGAGATCGTGGCCTTCGACTTCGATGAGCGCGACCCCGGCGTGCTGGAGATGCTGCGCCAGGCCATCACCGGCGCGCGGCGCAATGGCCGCCATGTCGGCATCTGCGGCCAGGCTCCGTCGGATTACCCGGAAGTGGCGCGCTACCTGGTCGAACAGGGTATCGATTCGATCAGCCTGAACCCCGACTCGGTGGTGACGACCGTGCGCAACCTGGTCGAGGTCGAGCGTGCGCTCGGCATCGCCCCGCGCGAACAGTAGTCGGCCCGAACCATGGACCCGCCCATTGCACGCCTCGCTCTCATGACCGGCGGCGGCGATGCGCCCGGCCTGAATGCGGTGATCCGTGCGGTCGTCTTGGCCGCCGGCCGCCTCGGATGGGAATGCCATGGCATCCGCGACGGCTTCAACGGCCTGCTCGCCCCCGCCGAATGCCTGGGGGAACCGGTCATGCGCCTGTCGGCCCAGTCCGTGCACGGCATCGGCCATCTCGGCGGCACGATACTCGGCAGCACCAACCGCGGCAATCCGATGCGCTATCCGGTAAGGCGGAGCGACGGCAGCCTGGCAGAGGAAGACCGTAGCGGCGAACTGGCCAGCCTGATCCACCAGCGCGGCTTCGATTCGCTGGTGGTAATCGGCGGCGATGGCTCGATGGGCATCGCCGAGTGCCTGCACCGCAAGGGAGTGCGGGTCGTCGGCGTGCCGAAGACGATCGACAACGACCTCGACCGGACGCTCCAGACCTTCGGGTTCGACTCGGCGGTCGGCTTCGCGACAGAATGCATCGACCGCCTGCACACCACCGCCGACAGCCAGCACCGGGTCCTGGTGGTCGAGGTGATGGGCCGCTACGCCGGATGGATTGCACTGCACGCGGGCATGGCTGGAGGTGCCCATGCGATCCTGCTGCCGGAGATTCCCTTCGACACCGCTGTCGTGGCCGGCGCCATTCATGCACGCGACGCGCTTGGCTGGCGCCATTCGATCGTGGTCGTGGCCGAAGGCGCGCTGCCGATCGGAGGCCAACGCGAAGTTCTGGAAGCGGCCGGGACCGGCCGCGCCGAACGCCTGGGAGGGATCGGCGCCTGGGTCGAAGCGCGGCTGGCGGCGCTGACCGGCAAGGAATGCCGCAATGTGGTGCTGGGCCACCTGCTGCGCGGCGGCAGTCCGTCCGCATTCGACCGCGTCGTCGCGTCGCGCTTCGGCGCCGCGGCGGTGCGAACGCTGGCGCAGGGACAGTCGGGTGTCATGGTGACGCTGGAGGGTCCGGCCATCGGCGCCGTGCCACTGGCCGACGTGGCCGGGCGTACCCGGCGCGTCCCGGTCGATGGCGATACGGTGCGCACGGCGCGCGAGCTTGGCGTCTGTTTTGGCGATTCCGCGCTTGCTTCATAGCGAGAGCCAGCACCTGGGCTTGATCACTATCATGATCGCCTTCCTGCTTCAGTTGCCGACTCTTGTGACCCTGACCCGTTTACCATCTTGGCGGAACGGCACGGGCGTCTGGATAAAGTAGTCGAGCGGAACTTTCTTCAATGAGATCTTATAAGGAGTACGACCATGCCGGGCAAAACGAACTCTTCTATCAATATTCTCTCTCGACTCGTTTTCATGGCGAGCCTTGCTGCCTGCGTTAGCCCGTCCGGCGACCAGGATCATGGCCAACATCATCCAAGACAATCGTCGAACATTACAGCGCCAGATTCGTCTGGCGGATCCGCCGCCCAGGGCGGTATGGGGGGCGGCGCGATGGCGGGCAGCCAGGCTGGCTGTCGAATGATGGACAGCGGCATGACGGGAAGCCAGGGCGGCTGCGGCACGATGGGGAATAACACCGCGGCTGGACGCATGCAACAGATGGACAAGGAGTCCATGTGCGCAATGTACCGGAGCATGCGGGACGCCCCGACAGAACAGGCGCGACAGGCAATGATGGACCGGAACATGCAGGGGATGTCCATCGAAATGCGCGAGCGGCACATGGAGATGATGCGGCATCAGTGCCAATGATTGCGCCGCAAACGCATAGGAGGCTGCCGGCTACGGTCCGAATTGATCTCGTGTACCGTTGGCGCCATGGCACGCGATCCGGTAACGATGCAGCCCCCTATTCTCTCGAATTGCCGACCTTGAGTAAGCTTAAAATAGTTCCGCTCAAACCATTTATGTTTGACTAGTCCTGAAATAGGTTGACAGTCAAACGTAGCAAGATTCACTAAATTCTTGCGCTCTCAAAGACGCCCGATGCACTTCGTCGGGCGTTTTGTATTTCAGGGCCAGGTGTGGCCGTTCGTTGTTGTAGATGTCTACCGACTGCTTAACCATGCGTCGTGCCTCGACAAGGTCCTTGGGAGGTGCCAGCAAGTATTCGGTCTTGAGGATGCCATTGATTCTTTCAGCCAAGGCGTTCTGGTAGCAGTCATAACCGTCGGTCATTGAGTAAGTCAGGCCATGTTTATGGTGCAGGGCTTGATAGCTGCTTGCGCAGTACTGGATTCCGCGGTCGGAGTGATGAATCAATGGCAGGCGCCCAGATCGCGAGCGCAGTGCAGCTTTTAGCGCGCGGGCCACTTCTTCGGTTTGCAAGGTGGCGTGGACATAGTGGCCGACGATCTTGCGCGAGAAGGCGTCCGTAATAAG
>NZ_JBDGIN010000008.1:0-298805 GCF_057657395.1 Telluria sp. Soil_C_11
AAATACCGTCGCGGCATCCTTGCCTCGGCCATCTATCCGATGAACTCATCGATCCTGGAGGGCGTCAACAACCGTATTAAGGTCATCAAACGAATGGCGTACGGTTTTCGAGACGCATCTTATTTCTTCCTCAAAATCAAGGATGCATTCCCCGGCAAAGCGCGATGAACCTTTTTTTACGTCCATTTAAGCCAGTCCTAAGCTCGACCTTAAGAGTGATTTAAGGCTGTTGCGAGAAACTAATCGCATCAAAACAGCAGTCTTCACAACCACTTTTCCAATCTGGGAGCGTATATGCAAAACGAAGGTGCCGTCACTGCCATCACCGCAAAACGTCTCACCCTGGCCCTGTGCGCGGCCGGTGTCATTGGCGGAGCGGTGGGCGCGGTCGCAGTCAATCACAACAACGCCACCGCCGCCGCCGAAGCCGCCGCGGTGGCGCAGGCGCAAGCACCCGTCCAGGCCCCGGTCGCAGCGACCCCGGCCCCGGTGGCGGGCAATCCCTCTGCCGTCGGCCTGCCCGACTTTACCAGGATCGTCTCGCACAACGGCCCGGCCGTGGTGAACGTGCGCGTCGTGGGCACCACCAAGGTGGCCCAGCGCCAGCAGATGCCGTTCGACGAGGACGATCCTTTCTATGAATTCTTCCGCCGCTTCCAGCCTACGCCTCCGCGCGGCAACGGAGGCGGACGGGAACTCGTTTACGGCGCTGGATCGGGCTTCATAGTGAGCCCGGACGGCGTCATCCTGACCAACGCGCACGTGGTGCGCGACGCCGACGAAGTCACGGTCAAGCTGCAGGACCGCCGCGAATACCGCGCCAAGGTGCTGGGCTCCGACCCGAAGACCGACGTCGCCGTGCTGAAGATCGACGCGAAGAACCTGCCGGTGGTCCCGGTCGGTAACAGCCGCAACCTGCAGGTCGGCGAATGGGTGCTGGCGATCGGCTCGCCGTTCGGCCTGGAGAGCAGCGTGACGGCCGGCGTGGTGAGCGCGAAAGGCCGCTCGCTGCCGGGCGACCAGGTGCCCTTCATCCAGACCGACGTCGCGGTCAACCCCGGCAACTCGGGCGGCCCGCTGTTCAACACGAAAGGCGAAGTGGTCGGCATCAACTCGCAGATCTACAGCCAGACCGGCGGCTACCAGGGCCTGTCGTTCGCGATCCCGATCGACGTCGCGGTGCGCATCAAGGACCAGATCGTCGCCACCGGCAAGGTGCAGCATGCCAAGCTGGGCGTGGTGGTGCAGGACGTGAACCAGAGCTTCGCCGATTCGTTCAAGCTGGAGTCGCCGGACGGCGCGCTGGTGTCGAACGTCGAGCGCGGCGGCGCCGCCGACAAGGCCGGCCTCAAGGCGGGCGACGTGATCCGCAAGCTCAACGGCCAGCCGATCGTCGCCTCGACCGACCTGACCGGCATCGTCTCGGTCGCCAGGCCGGGCGACAAGGTGACGCTGGATGTGTGGCGCGACGGCCGCAACGTGCAGCTGAGCGCGACCCTGGGCAACGCCAACGAGAAGGCGGCGCCGGGCAACCGCGACAACCTGGCCAGCGCCGACAAGGGCGCCAAGCTCGGCCTGGCCCTGCGTCCGCTGGACCAGATGGAGCGCCGCCAGTCCGGCATCCCGGCCGGCCTGCTGATCGAGGATGCCGGCGGCGCGGCACAGATGGCCGGCGTACAGCCGGGCGACGTGCTGCTGTCGGTGAACGGCAAGCCGGTCAACAGCGTCGAGCAGGTCCGCGACGTGGTCGGCAAGTCGAGCAAGTCGGTTGCCTTGTTGATCCAGCGTGGGGATGAGAAAATCTTTATTCCCGTGCGGATTGGTTAAGGATTGCTTAAGGGTGTACTTAAGGGGAGTTTAAGCTCCCCTCGGTAGACTGAAAGCTCGAAAGATTCTTCTTCTATCCGCATGGTTTTCTGAGAATCGGGGGATTTGATGCGGCTGCTGCTGGTGGAAGACGATACGATGATCGGCGAAGTGGTGCTCGACCTGCTCAGGGCCGAGCACTACGCCGTCGACTGGGTCAAGGACGGCGAAATGGCCGACACGGCCCTGATGCAGAACCAGAACTACGACCTGGTGCTGCTCGACCTGGGCCTGCCGCGCAAGGACGGGCTCGAAGTGCTGCGCTCGATGCGCTCCCGCAAGGACCGCACTCCCGTACTGGTCGCCACCGCGCGCGATTCCGTCGCCCAGCGCATCGCCGGGCTGGATGCCGGCGCCGACGACTACGTCCTCAAACCCTACGATCTCGACGAACTGCTGGCGCGCATCCGTGCGCTGCTGCGGCGTGCCGCCGGGCGCGCCGAACCGGTGTTCGAGTACAAGAACATCTCCGTCAATCCCGCTACCCGCGAAACCCTGGTCGACGGCCAGCCGGTGGTGCTGTCCGCGCGCGAGTGGGCCGTGCTGGAGGCGCTGGTCGCCCGTCCGGGCGCGGTGCTGTCGCGGGCCCAGCTGGAAGAAAAATTGTACAGCTGGCGCGATGAAGTCAGCAGCAATGCGGTCGAGGTCTACATCCATGGCCTGCGCAAGAAACTCGGCAGTGAACTGATCCAGAACGTGCGCGGCGTGGGCTACATGGTGCCGAAAGCATGAGCGCCGCAGGTGCGAAGGTGAAGGCGAAGGTGACGCACTCGCTGCGCGGACGGCTGCTGTGGTACCTGCTGGCCGCCATCACTATCGCCGCCGTCGCCCAGGCCACGATCGCCTACCGCACCGCGCTCGCCGACGCCGACCAGATCTTCGACTACCACATGCAGCAGATGGCGCTGTCGCTGCGCTCGCGCGTCCCGCTGGCCAACGGCGAAGATGCCGGCAGCGTCGACACGCCGCTGACCGGCAACGACGACCTGGTGGTGCAGGTCTGGTCGCCGGACGGCGTGCAGGTGTTCCGCAGCGCCTCGCACGCGCGCCTGCCGCAGCGCGCGGTGCTCGGCTTTTCCAACGTGCGCGCGAACGGCACCACCTACCGCATCTTCTCGATCCAGACGAATAACCAGACCGTGCAGGTGGCCCAGGACCTGGCCGTGCGCCGCAGCATGGCCAGCAACCTGGCCCTGCGCACCCTGGGGCCGATCGCGGTGATGATGCCGATCCTGATGCTGGTCGTGTGGTGGGTGGTCAGCGGCTCGCTGGAGCCGGTCGCGCGCGTGCGCAAGCAGCTGGCGTCGCGCCAGGCCGACGATCTCTCTCCGGTGTCGGACGCCGGGCTGCCGGACGAGGTGCGGCCGCTGGTGCAGGAACTGAACCTGCTGTTCGGGCGCGTGCGCACCGCGTTCGCCACCCAGCAGAATTTCGTCGCCGACGCCGCCCACGAACTGCGCACGCCGCTGGCCGCGCTCAAGCTGCAGGTGCAGAGCCTGGAGCGTTCCGACAACCGCGCCGACAGTGCCGAAGCGCGCAAGCTGGCGGTCTCGCGCCTGTCGGCCGGCATCGAGCGCGCGACCCGCCTGGTCGAGCAGCTGCTCATCCTCGCGCGCCAGGAAGCCAACGCCGCGCCGTACCAGCCGGTGGAGCTGGCCGGCCTGGCCAGGCGCGCGGTGGCCGACCTGATCGGCGTGGCGCAGGCCAGGCACATCGACCTCGGCCTGCAGCGCGCCGACGCCGGCGAGGTCGAAGGCCAGCCGGAAGCGCTGATGATCCTGCTGCGTAACCTGGTCGACAACGCGATCAAGTACACCCCGGCCGGCGGCACGGTCGACGTGTCGGTGGCGGCGGAGAAGGGCTGCCTGAGCGTGACGGTCGAGGACTCCGGCCCCGGCATCCCGCCCGAGGAACGCGAGCGCGTGTTCGACCGCTTCTACCGCGTACCCGGCAGCGAGGCCGCCGGATCGGGCCTGGGCCTGGCCATCATCAAGGCGATCGCCGAGCGGCATGGGGCCACGCTGGTGCTGGACGAATCGCAGCGGCTCGGCGGACTCGCGGCGACGGTGCGCTTCCCGGCGTAGCGCCGGGACCTAGCGCGCTTCGTACAGGGAAATCTCGCCCCCGATTCCATCCACCTTGCGCACCAGTCTACAGCAGGCGCCCAGTTCCTTCCTCACCAGACCGTCCGGATCGTAGAGATCGGCCCGCCGCTCGATCAGCCAGATCCTCTGGCGGCCCCATAGCAGGGAGCGCAGGCGCGGGATGTCTTCGGGCGCGATGTTGGGCGCGCCGGCATTGCCGGTATAGACGCGCGCCAGGCCCCGCGCCGGGAAGGGGCCGGGCAGGTAAGTCACCGCCGGACCGCGCTTCATGTAGTAGGCGACCGGCATCTGCACCTCGTTGGGGAACGCCAGCACCAGGTCGCCCGGCCGCGCCTCGCGCTGCAACTGCGCCAGCATCTCGCGCCAGTTCTCGGTATACGAGCGGTAGAAATCTGCTACCCCCCAGGCGGACAAAGCCAGCACCACGGCCAGCGCCGGCAGGCGCCAGGGCGGGCGCAAGGTGGCGATGCCCAGCGCCGCCAGCGCCATGGTCAGCGGCGCCAGCCATTCGAACAGGCGCGACAGGAATACCGGCTTGGCCAGCAGGCTGTAGGCGGCAATCGCCAGCACCGGCAGCGCCATCGTGCAGGCCAGCAGCCAGAAGTGAGGGCGCGAACGCTTCCACAGCCAGAAGAAGGCCAGCAGCACCAGCGCCAGCATCGGGTAGTGCAGGATCTGGGCGCCCGACATCACGGTCCAGGCGCCCGTGATGTTGCGGGGGCTGAAGCGGATCCAGTACGCCAGCCTGGCCATCGCCGCGCTCTGGCGCAGCAGCAGCGGCAGGAAGGGGGACCACAGCAGCAGGGCGCCGAGGCCGGCCAGGCCCACCGCCGTGACCTGGCGCATGCGCGGCCCGGGCGATGCGAGCAGCAGGCCGGCCGCCATCCCGGTCCAGATGCCGAAGGCGGCGAACATGCCGGTATTGTGCAGCCAGAGCATGAGGCTGGCGCTGAGTGCGAGGCCGGCGGTCCAGGTCCACAGGCGCGGACGGCGGCCCGGCATGGGCGGGCGGGACAGCTCCAGCACCAGCATGCAGGAAAAGAACACGGCCAGCATGCCGGCCAAGGCGTGGATGGCATAGGGGCGGGCCTGCTGGGCGAACAGGATGCTGTTCGCGTTCACCGCCAGCAGCAGCGCGGCCAGCAGGCCGATGCGCTCGGCGCGCGCGCCCAGGCGCGCCCAGCGCGCGCACGCGGGAATCAGGACCACGGTCAGCACGCTGGCCAGCACGCACAGGCTGCGCAGCGCGGCCTCGCTCGCGCCGAACAGGGCGCTCCAGGCCTTCAGCAGCGTGTAGTAGAAAGGCGGATGGGTTTCGTACAGCGGCACTTCGGTCCACAGCGCAGGCAGCGGCACCGCGGCGAACCAGGCGCTGTAGGTCTCGTCCAGCCACAGCGAGCGGCTGGACAGGGTCGGCAGGCGCAGCAGCAGGGCCAGCAGGCCGACCGCGCCGCACAGCAGGAGGAAGCGGGAGCGCGCCAGCGGCAGCCCGCCGTCGAGCCAGCCCGCGCGCCGCGCCTGCGGCGCGCGGCCCGGGCTCAGCGCGCCTTCGTCGCCCGGTAAGTCCATGCCGAATTGATTCCGAAGGTGGCGCACAGCAGGACCGCGGTGACCAGCAACTGGGCCAGGCGGTAGTCGAGGCCGAACGCGGCCAGCAGGGCCGACATCAGCACGCCGTTGGCGGCCGCCGCCAGCGCCGCCGTGGCGAAGAAGCGCGCCGCCGTGCCGAGCGCCAGCCGGCCGCGGAAGGTGACGAGGGTGTTCAGCACGAAGTTGATGACGGCGCCGACCATCGCGCCGAGGATCGAGGCCGGCACCGGCGCCAGCATGCCCGCCGAGACGGCCGTGATCAGGAAGGCGTAGTGCCCGGCGGTGCCGGCCGCGCCGACCAGGGCGTAGACCAGGAAGCGGCCCAGCATGATGCGGGTGGCGCGGCAGGGCACGGCCGGGCCCGGGAGGGATCCGTCAGGCATGCGGGGGCGTCCCCTCGAAGCGCTGGCGCACCAGGTAGATCGGGCGGCCCTTGGACTCCAGGTAGATGCGGCCGATGTATTCGCCCAGCACGCCGATGCCGATCAGCTGGATGCCGCCCAGCAGCAGGATCGCCGTGGCCAGCGAGGCATAGCCAGGCACGTCGACGCCGTAGATCAGGGTGCGGCCGGCCAGGTAGAAGGCGCGGCTCAGCGCCAGCAGGGCCACCGACAGCCCGAGGTAGGTCCAGATGCGCAGCGGCAGGGTGCTGAAGCTGGTGATGCCCTCCAGCGCGAAATTCCACAGCTTCCAGCCCGAAAACTTGCTCTTGCCGGCGGCCCGCGCTTCGCGCACGTAGTCGACCACGGCGGTGCGGTAGCCGACCCAGGCGAACAGGCCCTTCATGAAGCGGCAGGACTCCGGCAGGGCCTTCAGGGCGTCGCAGACGGTACGGGTGAACAGGCGGAAGTCGCCGACGTTTTCCGGGATCTTGACGTCGGAAACGTCATTGTGGAAATGGTAGAAGGAGATCGCGGTCCATTTCTTGAGCAGGGAATCGGATTCGCGGTCGACGCGCCTGGCCAGCACGACGTCGTAGCCTTCGCGCCATTTGTCGACCAGCTTGCCGATCACGTGGGGAGGGTCTTGCAGGTCGGCATCGAAAGGCACGATGAGGTCGCCGCGCGCTTCGTTGATGGCGGCCGTGAGGGCCGCTTCCTTGCCGAAATTGCGGGTCAGGTCGATCACGCGCACCCGTCCGTCCTGGCGCGAAGCGACGACCAGATGCTCGAGCGTACGGTCGCGGCTGCCGTCGTTGACGCACACGATTTCGAAGCGGATGCCCGGGATGCGTTCGAGTTCGGGAATGACGCGGCCAAAGAACTGCCCGATCATTTCCTCTTCGTTATAGAACGGTACGACCAGGGACAATAACGGTAAGGGGTCCATGCTGTGCATTGCCGTTATGAATGACTTCCACATGATCGAGGCATCTAGCCGCGTCATCGGTGTCCAACATAACACAAGTCAGGTAAGGACGAGTTTCGGTAGGTGTTGCGTAGGTCCGTCGTCCCCGCCTGCGCGGGGACGACGGTATTCCAATTAGAACTTATGCGCCAAACGGGCGAAGTAAGCCGCCCCGTTCAGGCCGAACTGCACACTCTCGTACTTGAAGCCATTATCCGTCTCGTCCGGGTTCTGCGCGGTCGGGTGGACGTTGAAGATGTTGGTGCCGCCCACCGTCAGCTTGGTCTTGTCGGTGAAGGACCAGGTGAAGGACAGGTCGGCCGAGGTCTTCGATTTGTAGTACTGGTTCGGCACCGGCGGGCCCGAGAAGGTGCCCAGGGTCTGCGGACCGTAGTGCACGATGCGGAAATCCGTTTCCAGCTTGCCCTGGGTGTAGTCGAAGTCCAGCGTGGCCTTGCGGCGCGGGCCGCCCTGCTCGATGAACAGGCGCTCGCGCTCGGACAGCAGCACGTCTTCGAAGCCGGCCAGCGCGGCCGGCGCATGCACGCCGGTCACTTCGGTGCGGCTGAAGTTCATCGCCAGGTAGGTGACCAGCTTGCCGGCGCCGACGTTGGTGCGGTGCGAGGCGGTCAGGTCCAGGCCCTGGGTGCGGGTGTCGATCGAGTTCACGAAGAACTGCGCCTGGCCCACGCCCAGCGTCTGGAGCGTCGCGCCGAGCGCCGGGTAGTTGTCGGCGTCGAAGCGGCCCGACAGCACGATGCGGCCGTCGATGTCGATGTGGTACAGGTCGGCCGTCACCGAGACCGACTTGTCCGGGGTCCAGGTCAGGCCCAGGGTGTAGCTCTTCGACTTCTCTTCCTTCAGCTGCGGGATGCCGGCCGCGTTGGCGACCTTGCCGCCGTTCGGCGCCAGCACCACGTCCATCGGCACGCCGCTGATGAAGTCGGTGAAGGTCGACGAGAAGTAGACCTGCTGCAGCGACGGCGCGCGGAAGCCGGTGCTGGCCGAGGCGCGCAGCAGGACATCATTCGTTGCCTTGAACGAGCCGGCCAGCTTGCCGGTCGTGGTCGAGCCGAAGTCGGAATAGCGCTCGTGGCGCAGGGCGGCCTGCAGCTTGGTGCGGGCGGTCAGGTCGGCCTCGAAGTCGAGGTAGGCGGCGCTGCTGTGGCGGTCGCGGTTGGTGGCGTCGCCCGGCTGGAAGCCCGGGAAGCCCTGGCTGCCGGCATTGCCGCCCACGCCCACGCCGTCGGCGTCGATGTAGGAGCCCGGTTCGCCGGCGAAGATCTTGTAGTTCTCGGCGCGGTATTCGAAGCCGAAGGCCGCGTTCAGGCCGCCGAGGACATCGGCGTAGTACCTGCTGAAATCGGCATTGGTGGTCAGCTGGCGGAACGAGAAGCCGCCGGCGTCGAATTGCGAGGGACTGATGCCCTTCGGGTCGAGGTTCGCGATCGAGGCGTTCAGCGTGTGCGCGATGGTGTAGCGCATGCGGTTGTAGCCGTAGGTCTGCGAGAAGTCGCCGGCCCATTCGCCGAGGCGGGTGCGGTAGCCGAGGATGGCGTAGCGGTCGTCGATGTCGCCGTTGATGTAGGGGACGAAGCCCTCCGGGTACATGGCGGCCGAGTTGCGCGAAGGGATGTCGTCCGAGCCGACGCCGCCGCGCGCCCAGGCGGCCGAGGAGGCGTCGCGGGTCTGCGCGCCGGCGGTCAGGTACAGCTTGCCCGGGCCGGCCGGGAATTCGCCGTTCACGTAGACGGTCTTGTTCTGGGACTTGGTGTCGCCGATGGTGCGCGGGTTGCCGGGGTCGGCGCGGTTGGAGCGGCCGCGGTCGTAGTATTCGCCGGTGATGCCGAGCACGCCGTCCGCCACCGCGACGCCGCAGTAGGCCGAGGCCAGCCAGTTCTTGCCGTCGTGGCGCGAGTATTCGCCGAAGCCGACGATCGATTCGCAGCCCAGGCTCTTCTTCAGTTCGACGTTGATCACGCCGGCGATCGCGTCGGAGCCGTACTGCGCGGCGGCGCCGTCACGCAGCACCTGCACGTCCTTGATCGCCAGCAGCGGCAGGGCGTTCATGTCGGTGCCGGTATTGCCGCGGTTGCGCGCGCCGAACAGGTTCACCAGGGCGGTGGTGTGGCGGCGCTTGCCGTTCACCAGCACCAGGGTCTGGTCCGAGCCCAGGCCGCGCAGGGCAGCGGAGTCGACCAGGTCGGCGCCGTCCGCGCCCGTCTGGCGGGTCGAGTTGAACGAGGGCGAGATGTTGGTCAGGGTCTGCGCCAAGTCGAACTGGCCGCCTTGCTCGGCCGACTTGGTCAGCGGGATGTAGTCGACCGGGACCGGGGTGTCGGTGGCCGAGGTGTTGCCGACGCGGCGCGAGCCGACGATGCTGACGCTCTGCATGGTGCTGTCGGACGAAGCGGCCGGGGCGCTGGTCTGGGCCGAAGCGCCGAAGGGCAGGGCGGCCAGCGCGGCTCCGCCGTACAGGGCGAGCAGCAGGGAATGGCGGATCGGGGTGAGTTTCAAGTACTTGCTCCTTGGGAAAAATCGCGTTTCCAAGAATTTACCAGTTGGCAACCATGGGCAAGTAGTTAAACGTCTCATAACTGCAACACTGAACCTCATAATCTTTATTCATGCTGCAGGGCAGCGTTGTATTGACGTTATTTTGGTACATTGGTAACATGCTTCACCATTTTTCGAGGCATGCATGACCGACCAGCAATTCATCGACGCCTTCACCGCCGGACAGCTTTTACCCGCCGGTTTCGACCACCGCGCCCACCTGCGCGCCGCCTTCCTGCTGCTGCGCACGCGGCCCTTCCTCGAAGCCTGCATGGCGATGCGGGACGCCTTGCAGGCGCTCGCCGGCAAGCTGGGCAAGCCGGACCTGTACCACGAGACGGTGACGGTCGCTTTCATGGCGCTGGTGGCGGAACGGCTGGCGCCTGGCGCCGCGGATTGGGATGCTTTCATCGCCCGGCATCCCGAGCTGTGCCAGCGCGGGCTGCTGGACCGCTATTATTCGCCGGCGCTGCTGGGCTCCGGCACTGCGCGCACGACCTTTACCCTGCCGGACCGCACTGGAGACCGCCATGACTGAACGCGTGACGGTGGAGCGGGTCCAGACCGGCCTGCGCATCGAAAAGCAGATGCTGAAGGTGCTGAAGGCGCTGGCCGAATACCACGACATCAGCCTGGGCGACCTGGTGGAGGGGATCGTGCTGCATGCCTTCGAAGGCAAGAGCGCGTTCGGTGAAGAGAGCCTGGGGCGTATCGAGGATTTGAAACGGATTTATGGGATGCAGCTGGGGGCGGGGGATGCGCATCGGTTGCGAGAAGTAGAATCTGGCGAAACTTCGCAACGGATTGCCGACAGATGATTGCCGGCCTGTTGAACGTTTGCTGTCGAATGCCCAGCCGACTCGCAGCCCTTCAATTCTTCGACATCCTGGAAAGCGCAGCAGTCAAAACATCTGTGACATAAGTCATCAGAATCGGCGTACTCATGCGCTGCATGTCCGCTCCGATGGCCGCCTGCTTTTCTGCCAGCTTGCGGAAATATTTGGAATCGCGGCCTTGCGCTGCAAGCTATGCCAGCGCCTCAGCAGTGAAATGCCGGGCATAGGGCTGGGCCAGATTGTCATCCCATTGGACCTGGAATTTCTGCGCCTGAACGTCCAGCTCCCTCGACACGAGCGATGTCGCTGCCGATATGCCGATTTTGGAAGCCAGCGTGGCGAACGTATGGGTCTTCTGTGCGGTTGCAAATGCCAGCGTTTTCAGATTACTGCCAGGGTGCTGGTGCATGACCAGGTCGTGGGCCGGATCGGCCAGCGCTAGCGGCGCCATGGCGGTCAGCAAAACGACCAGCAGTCCGGTACCGAATACATTTTTCATGGTGATCTGCGTCCCTTAAAAGGCGTAAAAACGGCCTGTCACCCGCTTACTTCACATTAATAAAAGGCGCCGCGTCACTGGACACATCGGCAGGCTCGCCATGGCATCTCTCGGTCGCTAGGCTGAGGCCGCTTTCGACCCAGAGCAGACATTGCGAAATCAGCTTTAACGGCTAATCGAGCTTCAACAAGCGGTTTTTCGAAGACGGCGAAGTCTCGGACTACCACCACCATGCTGCCCTGAGTCAGGGTAATCCATAACCCATCGTTCGCCAGTTCGATCATCGTCGTAATAGATCTCCCAGCCCGACTCGTCCTGCCCAACTTTTTTCAGCGCTGCTGCTTTCTCGTACGCGGCAACCCCTCGATACTCATCGTCATGATTCATGGGTGTTCGGCCTCTCTTAGGCAACAGCATTCCCTTTTGGCGGAGGTCCGCTTCTGGCCGATCCCGGCCGTTCGCTTCAAGATAGCAGGTCGCGGCCGAGGAAAACTCACTGAGTGTCACGATTGTCCACGGCCGATAGCAGACCTTTGCAGCGTCCGCCCTCGACCCGAAGCGGAAGCTCTAGTGTGAGATTTAGCAGCCTGATTTTCAACTCGATATCAGCCTTAGCTTCGATCGACGATCTTGGAAATCAGGCGGCTGTCGAAGGCAAATTCGGATTCGCCGTTCAGGTCCAGCACAGTTCCCGCACGCGGGCCATCTGGAATGTCCACGGCGAGGCGGCCGCGATACGCAATACTCACGATGACCGAGTCCACCTCCTGTTTGAAAGCCGTGATGCGCTGTTCGCGTTCGGAAAACATGGTCTTGGCCTGTTCTGCAAGTTGCCTGAACTCGTCAATGCCGGACGCTTCAGTAGTAAGGTGGCCGCCCGACCAGTTTTCGAAGCGCACTTCGGGTGACAGGAGCTTTAGCATGCCGTCCACGTCGAACGCATTGTAGGCAGCGATGTATTTTTCGATTACCTGTCTGTGTTCATTTGCCTGCATAGCCGCCTTTTCAAGAATTGATGGCTTCACGATATCAGCGTGGTTGCATTTTTGCGATCTTCAGCGTTCAAGTTGGCCCAGCTTGGATTCGATACCAGTTGTAACGGCCCAGTCTTCGAAGCACCCATGCAAGCCATGCAGCTCGACATTGAAGACGGCATTACCAAGTGCAGTGCAGTTTGCCTGCCAAGGTCGGCAAGGCACGCTTGAAGCCCGGCAGCACCGCCGGCGTCCACCGACGCTTCCACCTTTGCAGCCACGGGGACGCCAGCCACGCGCCCTCATTCCTGATGAAATTCATCAGCCGAAGCAAACAAATCCCACGCCGCAATGAACAGCGCCGCAATTACCGGCCCGATCACGAACCCGTTCAGCCCGAACAGCGCCATCCCGCCCACGGTCGACAGCAGCACCACGTAGTCCGGCATCTTGGTGTCCTTGCCGACCAGGATCGGGCGCAGGACGTTGTCGACCAGGCCGATCACGAACACGCCGAAGGCGATCAGCACCGCGCCCTGCCACACCGATCCCGTCACCAGGAAGTACACCGCCACCGGCGCCCACACGATGGCCGCGCCGACCGCCGGCAGCAGCGACAGGAAGGCCATCACCACCGCCCACAGCAGCGGCGCCTGCACGTGCAGGATCCAGAAGATCAGCCCGCCCAGCGCGCCTTGCGCGATCGCCACCAGCACATTGCCCTTGACGGTGGCGCGGATCACGGTGGTGAAGTTGTCGAACAGGCGCTGCTTGTACTTGCGGCTCATCGGCACCGCGGTCTTGATGCGCCCCGCCAGCGAATGGCCGTCGCGCAGCAGGAAGAACAGCAGGTAGAGCATGATGGTCAGGCTGACCAGGAAATCGAAGGTGTTGCTGGCGAGGTTGAGGGCATACTTGGCCGTCACCTGGCTGGCCTGGGCCGCGACGCTCGAGAGCTTCTGCTGCAGGGTGGCCATGCTGGTGAGGTCGAAGCGCTCCAGCAGGCCGACCAGCCAGTCCGGCAGCGCCCCGATGATCTGGCGGAAGTACAGGCCAAAGTCGATGTGGCCGGATTCGATCATGGCGTAGACGCCGGCCGCCTGCTGGACCAGCGAGGCCGTGATGAGGGCCACCGGGATGATCACCATCACCACGATCGACAGCAGCGTGAGCAGGGCGGAGAGATTGGCTTTCTGCCTGGTCGCACGCAGCAGGCGGCGGTACAGGGGGATGAACAGGATCGCCAGCACGATGCCCCAGAATACTGCGCCGGCGTAGGGCATGAGGATCCAGCCGAAACCGATGGTGACGATGACCAGGAGGAAGAGAAAGACTTTTTGCTGGAGGGTGTATTGGTTCATGACGGAAGAATAATGCAATCGTGGAAAGATTGCATGTTCGTGAAAACGCTTTTCCATGCCGGTGTTGCATTCCTGTGGGCATGGGATTGCCGAGTGCCGGGCTCAGCGGTTAGCATCGAGGGCAGTCGCGCGGCCGTCGTGCGTCCTTGATGACTCCACCTCCATGCGCCGATTCCCCGCCTTCCTGCTGTGCGTACTCTGCCTCGGCGTGCTGCCGGCGCGTGCCGCCACCTATACCTACCTGCGCCCGGAGTGGAGCGACACCGGCCGCGACCCCTATGGCGTGGCGCTGCTGAAGCTGGCGTTCGCCAAGGCCCATGCCTGCCATACCCTGGTGTACAGCGCCGAACCGATGAAGCAGGGGCGCGCGATCTACGAACTGGAGCACGGCAGCGGGGCGCTGGACATCATGATCACCATGACCTCGGCGGAGCGCGAGTCCAGGTTGCTGGCGGTGCCGGTTCCGCTGACCAAGGGCGTGCTGGGCTGGCGCATTCCGCTAGTGCGCAAGGAGCGCCTGCAGATGTTTGCCGATGTCCGCACGGTGGAGCAGATGAAAGGCTTCGTCGCCGGCCAGGGCCATGACTGGCCGGATGTCGGCATCCTGCGCGCGAGCGGCCTGCCGGTGCATGTGTCCTCGACCTACGACGGCATGTTCAGGATGCTGGAGGCGAACCGGATCGACTATTTCCCGCGCGCGGTCCAGCAGGTGTTCGACGAGGTCGGGCGTTATCCGGGACTGGCGGTCGAGCCGAACCTGGTGCTGCGCTATCCGACCGACGCCTATTTCTTCGTCAACCGCAGCAACGTCGTGCTGGCGGAGGAGATCCGGCGCGGCCTCGAAGCGGCCATCGCCGACGGTTCCTTCGACCGCCTGTTCTACAGCTATTTCGCGCCGAAGATCGCGGCCGCCGGCCTGGAGCGGCGCCATATCGTGGACCTGCCGAATCCGCTGCCGTCGCTGCCGCTGGCGCGCAAGTCCCTGTGGTTTGCGCCGGAGGAGATGCGGCGCCCGGCGTTCAGGGCCGCATTGAAGGCCGGCGCCGCCGAGGCGCTGCCGCCCTGCGTGCCGCCCGCGCAGCGCTGACCGGTCGGGACCCATTTCAATACGCCATCTGGCGTCCCAGGTAGGCCTCGAAGGCCTCGCGCGGCAGGGATTTCGAGTAGTACCAGCCCTGGATGTAGTCGCAGCCGAAGGCGGCCAGCAGGTCGCGCTGGGCGCCGTGCTCGACGCCCTCGGCGATCACCTCGATGCCGAGCCGGTGCGCGAGGCCGATGATCGATTCCGTCAGCGCCTTGTCGCTGCCATCCTCGGCCAAGTGGTCGATGAAGGACTTGTCGATCTTCAGGTAATCGACGTCGAAATGCTTCAGGTAGGCCAGGGACGAAAAACCGGTGCCGAAATCGTCGATCGACACCCTGGCGCCGGCCGCGTGCAGGGCGGTGAGACAGCGCGAGACCTGGGCGGCGTCGCCCACCAGCACCCCTTCGGTGATTTCCACGGCGATGCTGCCGCTCGCCCGCACCATCGCCAGGATGCGGTCCAGCCACGGCAGCTTGCCCTGGCGTTCGAACTGCACCGGCGAGATATTCACGCTCAGCTCGATCGGGAAGGCGTATTTCTGGCGCCAGCGCTCGATGCTGGCGATGGCTTCGCCCAGCACCCAGTCGCCGATGTCGTCGATCAGGCCGCTCTCCTCGGCCAGCGGGATGAAGGTGGCCGGGCCGATCGGGCCCAGCTCGGGATGCTCCCAGCGCAGCAGCGCCTCGGCCTTGCGTACGCGTCCCGTGGCCGTCTCGACGATGGGCTGGTAGTGCACGTGCAGCTGGCGCCGGGCCAGCGCCATGCGCAGCTCATTGGTCAGCTTCAGCCTGTGGGTGGCCTGCTGCTGGAGCGCGGTGGTGAAAAACTGGAAGTGGCCGCGCCCTTCGCGCTTGGCGAGGTACATGGCGTGCTCCGCGCTGGCGAGCAGGGCGCTGGAATCCGCGCCATCGTCCGGGTAGACGCTGATGCCGATGCTGGCCGACAGGTAGGCCGGCCCGTCGGCGCCCAGGCGCAGCGGCGCCGCCACCGCATCGATCAGGGCGCCGGCGATGGTCTCGAGGTGCAGCTGCTGGTCGCCCTGGGCGACGGCGATGGCGAACATGCCGCCGCCCAGGCGCGCCATGGTCGCATCGGCCGGCGTGCGCTGCGCCAGGCGGCGGGTCAGCTCGACCAGGACTTCGTCGCCCCGGGCGTAGCCGTAGCCGTCGTTGATGTCCTTGAAGCGGTCGATGTCGAGCAGCAGCACACCGAGCCGGCGCCCGGCGCCCTGGGCCTTTTTCAGGTCCTGCTGCAGGCGGTCGAGGAACAGGCGGCGGTTCGGCAGGCCGGTCAGCGAATCGAAGTTGGTCTGGCGCCAGATCGCCTCGTCTTTCTGCTTCTGTTCGCTGATGTCCTGGAACTGGATCACGTGGCGGTAGATGCCGCCGTCCGGATGCCGGATCACGCGGATGTTGACGAACTTCGGCGTGAAGCGTCCGTCCTTGTTGCGGTCCTGGATCTCTCCCTGCCAATGGTCGTTGGCCACCAGGGCCTGGCGCAGGCGCCCATAGAATCCCTGGTCGTGCATGCTGGAGTGGAACAGGGACGGCTCGCGGCCGATGACCTCGTCCAGCGCATAGCCGGTCTGCGCCGTGAACGCCGGGTTGGCGTCGACGATGCGGTTGGCTTCGTCGGTGACCACGACCGCCTCCGAACTGGTGCGGTAGATCAGGTTCGCCATCCGCATCGATTCTTCGAGGTCGCGGCGCTGGGTCACGTCCTGGACGATGCCGCCCACCACGCTCCGCCCGTCCACGGTCACGGGGATGCACAGCACGCGCACCCACTTGCGCGTGCCGGCCGGCGTGAGGACCCGGAATTCCAGGTCGAAGGACTTGCCGCTGGTGGCGGCTTCGTCGAGCGCGCGCTCGGCCCGCGCCCGGTCTTCCGCGCTGTAGCAGGCCATGAAGGCGGCCAGCGTCACCGGCCGTCCGGCGGGCAGCTCGTAGATCCGGACCGCCTCGTCCGTCCATTCCAGGCGGCCGGTGGCGGGGTCGAGTTCCCAGGCGCCGATCCGGGCCAGCGCGCTCATCTCCGTGAGCAGCCGTTCCTGCCTGCGGATGGTGCGCTCCTGCTCGAGGCGCATGGTGATGTCGCGCCCGACGCCCAGCACGCCCAGCACCTTGCCGTCCGGCTCCACGATCGACGTCTTGATGGCTTCGAAGGTGCGCTCCTTCGATTCGTCCGGCGCCACCAGGCGCTGTTCGTGCGCGACCGGTTTGCCGGTGCGGAGCGCCTCGAGGTCGGTGTTGCGCATGTGCTCGGCCGCGTCGGGCGCGAAAAAATCATCGTCGCGCCGGCCGACGATGTCCTCGCGCGGCCTGCCCACCAGTTCTTCCATCCGCGTATTGCAGGCCATGTAGGTGCCGTCGGGATCCTTCAGCCAGATCGCGTCGGGGCTGCTTTCGACCAGCGTGCGCAGCTGCGCCTTTTCGCGTTCCAGTTCTGCGGTGCGGCGGTGCACTGCGCGCCGCACGGAGGCCAGCCAGACCGCCAGCAGCAGCACCAGGCAGCCCAGCGCCAGCAGGGCCACCAGCAGGCGTTCGGCGAAGCGGACGTAGGGGAGGGGGCGGCCCATCCATTTGTCGTGCAGGGCATCGATTTCGTCGGGGGTGATCCGCGCCATGCCGTCCTCGACCATCGCGAGGGTGGCGGCATCGCCCTTCCTGACGGCGCGCCGCAAGCCGTTGCGGGTGACTTCGAAAGCCTTCACGTACCGGCGCTGCAGGCCGAGCTGGTACAGGCGGTAGTCGGCCGAATATTCGTCCATGCACAGCAGCTTGACGGACTGGCTGGCGGCCGCGCCGATCAGCGCCTGGTAGCTCGGGAAGATCCGCACCCCGCTGACGCCGGCGCGGCGCAGCTCTTCGGCGCAGGCATCGCCGGCCTGGACGCCGACTTCGAACCCTTTCAGGCTGGCCAGCTCGTGGATGCCGCCGATCGACGCATCGGCATACACGGACGTGACAACCGTCGCGTAGGGCCGCGAGAAATCGAGGGTGGCGTTGCGTCCGTCGGTGCGGAAGATGGGATCGATCACGTCGGCACGGCCCGTGGCCAGCATCGGCTGGACCTCGGCCCAGTTGGCGCCGATGAGCTCGGCCTGCCTGCCGGTCTTTTTCTCCCACAGGCGCCACAGGTCGACCGTATAGCCTTCGAGCTGCCCGTCCGGGGTGCGGCGGACGAACGGAGGATAGTTTTCGTCCAGCACGACGCGCACGGAAGCTGCCGGGGCAAGCCCGGGAAGAAGCAGCACGGCAAGCACGATGGCGCGCAGGAATGGCATCGATATCTCTCCGAATGTTGGCATGACGATATCACGAAGCCATTGCCTGGCCCTGGCACGCATCGGCGGGACCGGCGCATCCGTCAGCTGTCCGGCCCCGCCTGCGCCTGACCGGATGGCGCCTCCCGGCTCTCGCGCTTGCGCAGGCCGCGGTTGGCGGCAACCACGCCGACGCCCACGATTGCCAGGCTCAGCATCGCCCCGAGCGAGGGCGCGGCCAGCCAGCGCAGCGACTGGTCGGGCAGTTCGGACGGCGCCTGCTGCGGCGGATCGGAATCCGCCTGCAGCACGGCGGGCGCGGCCTCGGCGTCGCCTGCCACCAGGGGCAGCAGCGCGCGCACGAAGGCGGCCGCATCCTGCGGGGTCCTGCTGGTGAGCAGGAGACCGTCGCGCACGATTTCCTGGTTGCTCCAGATCGCGCCGGCATTCACCAGGTCGTCGCGCACGCCCGGCCACGAGGTCAGCCTGCGTCCGGCCGCCAGTCCGCTCGACACCAGCACCAGGGCCGCGTGCGACATCGCCGCGATCGGCTTGCCGGCAGCGTCGAAGCCGCGCACGAACTCGCGCGCCTGGGCCGACTGGCGCAGCAGGTCGGGCGAGATGTAGCCGCCGGGGATGAGCAGGGCATCGTAGTCGGCCGCGCCGGCGTCCATGACTTTCCTGTCGACCCGCACCAGCTCGGCCGGCTGGTGCCCGTGCATGCTGCGGATCCGGCCGCCGCGGAGGGCGACCAGCGCGGCCTGCGCGCCCGCGTCCTTCAACGCCGCCAGCGCGGCATCCAGTTCCACCTTTTCGACACCGTCCGCCGCCAGCACGGCGATCCGTTTACCGGCGAGTTTTCCGGTTGCGCTCATGATTCCTCCGATCGATTACCTCTTGCTAGCAGAGTTGGCTGACGTGGCTTTAGTTCCGCTAATATTGCGCATCGAGCACTGGGCAATTTGGAGAATCCATGAGCGAAGCATCGAAACTGATCGACGAACGCATCGCCTCGCTCGGCGACTGGCGTGGCGCGACCCTGGAGCGGATGCGCGGGCTGATCCGGGAGGCGATTCCCGATGTGGTGGAAAGCTGGAAGTGGATGGGCACGCCCGTCTGGGAGCATAACGGGATCATCTGTACCGGCGAATCCTACAAGGCCGTGGTCAAGCTGACCTTCTTGAAAGGGGCTTCGTTGGCGGATGCGTCCGGGGTGTTCAACGCCAGCCTGGATGGGAATGCGCGGCGGGCGATCGATATCCGCGAGGGGGAGGTGGTGGATGCCGAGGCGTTCAAGGGGCTGGTGCGGGCTGCTGCGGAGTTGAATGCGGCGGCTGCGGCGGCGAAGGTGAAGCCGAGGCGGGGGAAGGCGGTGTCGGCTGCGGGCGGGTGACGGGTGAGGCGGTTCAGGTTTGCGTATCCTTTGAAAAGAAGCATTCGTCGTCCGCTAACCGATTACGCTGTACGGCTGACCAGAAGGCGCACCTTTCTGCCCATGTAGTAGTAAAAACCGATACTATCCAGTTCTCTGTCATCCGGCCGGTGTATCAGGACAGAATGCACTCTCCGCCGCCTGGAGACTGTCATGCGAATCCTGCTGGGTTACCTGTTCTTGCTCGCAGGTCTTGCTGCCTGCACGTACCGGGAGGACGATGTCAGCGATCATCGCCAGGCTCGCTCGCTCATCGGGACGAAATACAAAATCGTCCAGGATATCCGCGCATATGGTGTGCGCCCACATTCCCGTGCAGATGCAGAGTACGTGGTTATCACTGCGCCGCCAGGTTTTTCCGGTCCCGAAGTCGCATTCGAAGAAACCGTTCACGCTGGTGCCGAAATTACAGTTTTAAGAGTTTTAAAGACGAACAATCTGCTGGACAATCCGTACATCTTGATCGTCCAGCTGGACGATGCACATTTGCATACGAACCTGCCAGTCAAACTTGAACTTCTTGGAAACAATAGCGGGTTGGCTGTTGCCCCAGCGATTGCGCTGAATGCATTGTTGGCGGCATCATCAGCATGACGAGCGCGCCCGACTAGCTCAAGGCTGCTTCGCCGACTGCTGCACCTCCTGCCACGCACAATGCTTCGAAGCCGCCAACCCCTTCAGGAAAGCCCGCCGCACCGACCCCGCCGTAATGCACGCGGACACATGCTTCGAATGCCGCTCAGCCCCGCTGAGCTTGCGGATCCAGCTGCGGAATGGAATCAGCCCCTCGGCCGTCCTCTGCACCGCGCCGACCGCCTGGTCTTCTGCGACATCGGAGGCCTTGTCCATCAGCGATTCCTTGTTCTCCGCCACCGGCGCGTCGTAGTCGGGGCCGAGCGCCTGGTCGAGTTCGTGGATCTCCACGGCGATGGCGATGCAGCTGCGGCCGGCCGGCATCCGGTAGGGGTTTTCCTTGGCTTTCTCGAGCACGGGCGGAATCTCCGTTTTCGTGATGCCGAGGTCGTTGAGCGGGGCGGCGGCGGCGCTGCCCATCCGCGACACCGTCTTCGAGGCGCAGCCGCCCAGGGCGAGGAGGGCGGCGGCCAGCATGAGCTTGGTGGTGGGACGCATGCCGTGTTTCAGGCGACGGCTTCGGCCGCGCCGCCCACCAGGATGGCGCCGTTCTCGACCCGCGCCCGGATCAGGCAATCGCGTCCGGTCGCCCGGCCCTGGCGCACGGTCACGTCCCTGCCCAATGCCACGGCCAGCGCGCCCGCCGCCACGCCGGTCGCGCTGTCTTCGAGTGCCGGGTCGAGGTGGTTGAAGTTGCGGCCTTCGACCGTGTCCGCATCCAGCCGGCAGTAGACGTACAGGCCGTTCACGCCGTGCTGCCTGCTCCAGGCAGTGATGCCGGCCAGGTCGGGCGACAAGCTGTAGAGCGTGTCGGCATCCCGCACCTCGACCAGCAGCTTGGGACTGCCGACCGAGGCCACGCGCGGCTTCGATGCCGGTACCAGGCCGGGTGCGCCCAGCAGGGCCGCCACCTGTCCCTCGCTGATCTCGACCTGTGGCACCGGCTGCGGCGCCAGCTTCACGAAATAGTCGTCGCCCTCGCGCGACAGCGCCAGGAGCTGCCCCTTCATGGCGGTGCGCACGGTGATGGTTGCCGTCGCTCCATCGCGCCCGAACAGCACGGCCGCCACCGCCAGCGTCGCGTGCAGGCACAGCGGGCTGCGCATGTGCGGATAGTAGTAATCGACCTCGCCGTCCGGTGACAGGAAAACGCAGGTCGTGTTGCGCTCAGCGGCGAAGGCCTGGCGCGCGGCCGGGGCCATGCCATCGTCTTCGATCACCAGCGCGGGGTTGCCGTCTCCCGGCTGCGCCCCGAAGCAGATCAACTCATTTACTTTGGTAGGTACGTGCATGTTTCGCAATTGTCGAAGTCGTCAGTTATACTGTGTTTTTATACAGTATTGTCCCTTGTTAAGACAATTGTAGACCTATTCGCCACGCCGCACGATGCCATCCGAGCCGCCTTCCTCCCCGCCAAGCGCGCAGCAGGGCCTGCACTTGGGCCTGCCCCAGTATGCGGAGCTGTTCTGCCTGTCGAATTTCTCCTTCCTGCAGGGCGCGTCGCACGCGGAGGAACTGGTGGCGCGGGCCGTGCAGCTGGGCTATGCGGCGCTGGCGGTCACCGACGAGTGCTCGCTGGCCGGGGTCGTGCGCGCGCACGCGGAAGCGAAGCAGGCGAAGTTGCCGCTGATCATCGGCGCGCATTTCCATTTGGAGCACCCGGACGGCGCGCATGCGCTTTCTTTGATCCTGCTGGCGCAGAACCGCAACGGCTACGGCAACCTGTCGGAGCTGATCACGCTCGGGCGCACCCGCAGCGAGAAGGGCAGCTACCTGCTGCGTCCCGCCGACCTGGAAAATGGCATGCCGGACTGCCTGGCGATCCTGCTGCCCGCGTATCCGGGCCACGACCAGGCCGGGGTCGACCGCCTGCATGCCCAGGCCGCGTGGATGTCGGCCACTTTCCCGGGCCGCGCCTGGATCGGCCTGAACCTGCTGCACCGCGCCTTCGACGATGCGCACCGCGCCACCGTCGAGGAAGTCGGCTGGCAGCACGGCCTGCCGATCGTCGCGGTCGGCCAGGTGGTGATGCATGTCCGTTCGCGCAAGCCGCTACAGGACACGTTGAGCGCGACGCGGATCGGCAAGCCGGTCGCCGAATGCGGCTACCAGCTGGCGCCGAACGCCGAGCAGCACCTGCGCTCGCGGGTGCGGCTGGCGAACATCTATCCTCGCGCGGCGCTCGACGAAACGCTGCGCGTGGCGAAGCTGTGCACCTTCTCGCTGGACGAGCTGCGCTACGAATACCCGGACGAGGTGGTCCCGCCCGGCCACACGGCCAGCAGCTACCTGCGCAGCGAGGCCTATATCGGCGCGCACCGGCGCTTCCGCGACGGCATCCCGGCCAAGGTGCAGGCGCAGATCGAGCACGAGCTGCAGCTGATCGCCGAGATGCGCTACGAGCACTACTTCCTGACCGTGTACGACATCGTGCGTTTCGCCCGCTCGCAACAGATTCTTTGCCAGGGCCGCGGCTCGGCCGCGAATTCGGCGGTGTGCTACTGCCTGGGCATCACCGAGGTCGATCCGGCGCGGGCCAGCCTGTTGTTCGAACGTTTCATTTCGAAGGAGCGGAACGAGCCGCCCGACATCGACGTCGACTTCGAGCACCAGCGCCGCGAAGAGGTCATCCAGTACATCTATCGGAAGTACGGCCGCACCCGCGCGGCGCTGGCGGCGGTCGTCATCAGCTATCGTCCGAAGAGCGCCCTGCGCGACAGCGGGCGCGCGCTCGGCATCGACCTCGCCATCGTCGAGAAGGTGTGCAAGCAGCACCACTGGTTCGACGGCAAGGCCGACCTGCTGAACCGGCTGGCCGAGAGCGGCCTCGATCCGGAAGCGCCGCTGTCGCAGCAGTGGGCTTCGCTGGCGCAGCGCCTGCTCGGTTTTCCGCGCCACCTGTCCCAGCATCCGGGCGGCTTCGTGATCGCGCGCGGCAAGCTGTCGCGCCTGGTGCCGATCGAGAACGCGACGATGGCGGAGCGCAGCGTGATCCAGTGGGACAAGGACGACCTCGAAGAGCTGGGCCTGATGAAGGTCGACGTACTGGCGCTGGGCATGCTGTCGATGCTGCGGCGCGGGCTGGAGCTGGTCGGACAGCGCCACGGCACCGTGTTCGAGATGCAGGACATTCCGGCGGACGACCCGGCCACCTACCGCATGATCCGCGCGGCCGACACCGTGGGGGTATTCCAGATCGAGTCGCGCGCCCAGATGAGCATGCTGCCGCGGATGAAGCCGCGCGAGTTCTACGACCTGGTGATCCAGGTGGCGATCGTGCGTCCGGGGCCGATCCAGGGCGGCATGGTGCATCCCTACCTGGAGCGGCGCCAGGATCCGCGCCTTGTCACCTATCCAAGCCCGGACATGCAGGTGGCGCTGGAGCGTACCCTGGGCGTGCCGATCTTCCAGGAACAGGTGATGCAGGTGGCGATCCTGGCGGCCGGCTTCACGCCCGGTGAGGCCGACCAGCTGCGCCGCGCGATGGCGGCCTGGAAGCGCAAGGGGGGACTCGAAAAATACTACGAGCGCATCGTCGGCGGCATGCTGGCGAAAGGCTACGACATCGGCTTTGCCGAGCAGATCTTCAGCCAGATCCAGGGCTTCGGCGAATACGGTTTCCCGGAGTCGCACGCGGCCAGCTTCGCGCTGCTGGCCTATGCCAGCTCCTGGCTGAAGTGCCACGAGCCGGCGGCCTTCCTGTGCGCCTTGCTGAATAGCCAGCCGATGGGCTTCTACAGCCCCTCGCAGCTGGTGCAGGATGCGCGCCGCCACGGCATCGAGGTACGCCCGGTGGACGTGACGGTCAGCGGCTGGGAATCGGCGCTGGAAGAACTGGACGATGCTTCGCGCCGCCTTCAGCCGGCGGTGCGGCTCGGCCTGCACATGCTGCGCGGGATGGGCAGGGAAGCCGCCGAGCGCATCGAGCTGGCGCGCGCGATCCGGCCCTTCCGCGATGTGGCCGACCTGGCCCGGCGCGCCAGCCTGGACCGCGGCGACCTGCAGGTGCTGGCCGGCGGGAATGCGCTGGAAGCATTGGCCGGGCACCGCCGCCAGGCGCTGTGGCAGGCGGTGGGCGCGGTGCCGGACAAGGACCTGCTGCGCCCCGCTTCACTGGAAGAAGACGTGCCGGTGCTGGCTGCGCCCAGCGAAGGGCAGGAGATCGTCGGCGACTACCGCGCGCAAGGACTCACGCTGGGCCGCCATCCGCTCGCGCTGCTGCGCCCGCAACTGCTGGCGAAGCGCTTCCTGCCGGCCGAGGTGCTGATGGATTTTGCGAATGGCCAGCTGGCGCGCGCCTGCGGCATCGTCACCGTGCGCCAGCGTCCGGGAACGGCCAAGGGCGTGCTGTTCCTCACCATCGAGGATGAAACCGGCAACGTCAACGTGATCGTGTGGGCCAGCCTGGTCGAACAGCAGCGCCGCGAAGTGCTGAATGCGCACCTGCTGGGCGTGTACGGGGTGTGGCAGAGGGAAGGGGAGGTGCGGCACCTGGTGGCCAAGCGGCTGGTGGATATGTCGCACCTGCTGGGGAGTCTGGATACGCGGAGTCGGGATTTTTGTTAAAGACACTGCGTAGTAACGGCGCAAAAGGGGACTGCCGACTAAAAACGTCGTCCCCGCGAAGGCGGGGACCCAAGTTTGCTTGCGTTTCGACTGCGCTGACAGAACTTGGGTCCCCGCTTCCGCGGGGACGACGAGCGATTACTTAAAACTCTTCCCAATCCCCAACCGCAACCGGCTCGCTGCGCTTGGCCGGCTTGGCCGCGGCAACCTTGGTCACCGGCTTTGCGGCGCGCGGCAGGGCCGGGCGGACCGGTGCGGCTTTTACCGGCGCAGCAGTCGGCACGGCGAGATCATGCGCACGATCCAGCCTGAACACGCTCACCACTTCGGCCAGCTTGGCAGCCTGGTCCTGCATCGAGGCGGCCGCGGCGGCCGCTTCTTCGACCAGGGCCGCGTTCTGCTGGGTCACCTGGTCCATCTGGGTGATGGCGCTGTTGACCTGTTCGATGCCGCCGGTCTGTTCCTGGCTGGCGCTGGTGATCTCGGCCATGATGTCGGTCACGCGGCGGATGCTGTCCACCACCTGGCCCATCGTCGCGCCGGCCTGGTCGACCAGCTTGGTGCCGGCGTCGACGTTGGCGGTCGAGGCGGTGATCAGTTCCTTGATTTCCTTGGCCGCGGCCGCCGAGCGCTGCGCCAGGTTGCGCACTTCCGACGCCACGACCGCGAAGCCGCGGCCCTGTTCGCCGGCACGTGCCGCTTCCACCGCGGCATTCAGCGCCAGGATGTTGGTCTGGAAGGCGATGCCGTCGATCACGCCGATGATGTCGGCGATGCGGCTGGCCGAGGCGTTGATCGCGCCCATCGTGGTGACGACTTCGCTGACCACGGCGCCGCCCTGGGTGGCGACTTCCGACGCGGTGATCGCCAGCTGGTTGGCCTGGCGCGCATTGTCGGCGTTCTGGCGCACGGTGGTGGTCAGTTCTTCCATCGACGCGGCGGTCTCTTCCAGCGCGCCGGCCTGCTGTTCGGTGCGGGCGGACAGGTCGAGGTTGCCGGCACTGATCTCGCGCGAGGCGGTGGCGATGGTGTCGGTGCCGCCGCGCACTTCGCTGACGATGCCGACCAGGCTGTCGTTCATGTGGCGCAGGGCGCGCAGCAGGGCGCCGGTCTCGTCCTTGCTGTGCGCTTCGATGGTGCGGGTCAGGTCGCCGGCGGCCACCGTCTCGGCCACCTGCACCGCTTCGCGGATCGGCAGCACGATACCGCGGGTGAGCAGCCACGAGATGACGGCGCCCAGCGCCAGCGCGCAGGCGCTCAGGATCACGATCAGGCGGGTAGCGGAGGTCGCATTGTCGTCGATGCCGTTTGCGGTGGCGTCCATGCTGTTGCGCTGCATGGTGACCAGCTGCTGCAGCAGGTCCTGGTACTTCTGCGCCGCCGGCGTGAATTCTTTTTCGAGGATGCGCGCCGCTTCCTCGGCATTGCCGTCGGCCTTGGCCTTGACGGTGCCGTCGCGCGAAGCGCTGTAGGCCTTGCGTTGTTCAAGGATTTTGGCGAACAGCTCTTTTTCAGGACCGCTGGCCGCGATCAGCGGTTCGATCTGCTTGAGCAGCTCGGCGGCTTTCTTGACCGAAGCGGCCGAGTCTTCCTTGAAATAGGCGCCGAGTGAAGGATCGCTGCTCTTGGCGATCGCGGCGGTACGGCGGATCGATGCGAAGTTGAGGGTGTACCAGTCGGTGATCAGGCGTTCTTTTGTCAGCGGCACGGCCATCATTGCCTTGGCGGAGTCGGCCACTTCGGTCATGCGCCAGGCGCCGACGGCGGCGATCACCACGGTCATCGCGAGGATGAGGGCAAAGCCGAGTCCAAGGCGTTTGCCGATCTTGATGTTTGCAACGAGTCCCATCGAAATTCCTTTGTACGGCGAGAAAAGTTCGGATTGTACGTTGCGGAAGTTGCTTAAAGGAATCAAAAAATGCAGGACGGAAAAATTTTTGCAACATTTTGTAGGGATTATCCGACACTCAACGGGTAGGATTGTTAAATTGAACATTGTTACAAATGGATTGTTCTGTTAGGCTGAAAAAAGCTGACACGTCATCGTGTCTGTTTTTCTCACCCAAACCACGTGAAATTTTCCCCATGAACCCATCCAGCATTCTCCGCAACACCCTGCTCCTGGCCGGTATCATTGGCGGCACCGCCAGCGCGGCACAGCTGCCTGCTCCGTTGACCGAGCAGCTCAACGCCAACTATCCGGCGATCGAGAACCTGTACCAGGACCTGCACCGCAATCCGGAACTCGGGTTCGACGAACACAAGACTTCCGCCAAGCTGGCCGAGCTCGCCAAGAAGCTGGGCTTCGACGTCACCACCGGCGTCGGCGGCACCGGCGTGGTCGCGATCCTGAAGAACGGCCCCGGCCCGACCGTGATGCTGCGCACCGAGATGGACGCGCTGCCGGTCCAGGAAAAGACCGGCCTGCCGTTCGCCAGCAAGGCAAGCGGCAAGAATGCCGCCGGCGAACCGACGCCGGTGATGCACGCCTGCGGCCACGACCTGCACATGTCGGCCTGGTACGGCACCGCCAAGCTGATGGCCGAAAACCGCAAGGCCTGGAGCGGCACCCTGATGCTGGTCGGCCAGCCGTCCGAAGAGACCGTGCACGGCGCCGAGGCGATGCTGAAGGATGGCCTGTTCAAGCGTTTCCCGAAGCCTGACTACGCACTGTCCTTCCACGACGACGCCACCATGCCTTCGGGCACCATCATGTACCACGCCGGTGCGTTCCGCGCTTCGTCCGACGTCGTCAACATCACCGTCTTCGGCCAGGGCGGCCACGGCGCCGTGCCGCACGAAGCGCGCGATCCGATCGTGATCGCCTCGCGCATCGTGCTGGCCCTGCAGACCCTGGTCGCACGCGAGAACAACCCGATCGATCCGCTGGTCATCACCGTCGGCAGCATCCACGGCGGCACCGTGGCCAACATCATCCCGGACCAGGTCAAGCTGTCGCTGTCGGTGCGTACCTTCAAGCCGGAAGTGCGCAAGCGCGTGCTGGCCAGCATCGCGCGCGAAGCCAAGGGCGAGGCGATGGCCGCCGGTGCGCCGAAGGAGCCGCTGGTCGACGTCGAGCCGGGCACCGATTCGGTCTACAACGATCCTGAACTGGTCCAGCGCATGGCCAAGGTCGTCGAGGGCGCAGTCGGCCCCGAGTTCGTGAAGGAAATGCCGGCCAAGATGACGTCGGAAGACTTCTCGCAGTATGGCCTGCAGCCGGGCGTGAAGGCCGTCCTGCTGCACGTCGGCGCAGTCGACGCGGGCCGCCTGGCCGCCGCCAGGAAGGCCGGCCAGCCGCTGCCGGGCACCCACTCGCCGCAATGGGCGCCGGACTTCAAGCCGACGGTGACCAATACCATCAAGGCCGAGACCGCGATCCTGCTGGATCTGATGGCGCCGAAGAAGTAAAAAAGCCTGAAGTAGTACATACGTCGTCCCCGCCTGCGCGGGGAGTCGTTTCGGGCAATGCCCGGAACGACGTTTTTAGGGCGCGGGTTACGTTTTATATGCGGGGAGCACCGCTATCAAGCCGGCTGCGTCCCAAAATAGTCATGCACCGCGCCGATCCATTCGCGGTCGGCCATGTCCGGCCAGTGGTCGGTATCGAATCCCGGCGCGTTCTCGATGCGCTCTTTCGGGATGTCCATCGTGAAGCGCTTGTGCTCGGGGTCCAGCGTGAGGGCCTGCCAGGGCACCGCGAACAGTTTTTCGCCCAGCCCGAGGAAGCGGCTGGAGGACATCACGGCATAGGCGATGGCGCCGGTGCGCATGTCCACCATGAATTCCTTGATCACCCCCAGGTGGTCGTTCTGCAGGTTATGGACATGGTCGCCGATCAGGGTATTTGCGCCCATCAGTTCCGGGCCCGGTCCCTTGCCGTGCTTGTTCTTGTACATGCCGTAGTCGTCTCGTTCCTCGTAGGACATCTCTTCCTCCTGTATGCGGAAGCGAAAGGATAACCCGAGTCCGGCGAAATACCGTTCGCGGCCGCACGATGAAGGGGGAGAAAAGGGGACGCCGCCGGCGGGCGCCGGCGGCTGGAGATGTGAAACGCTTAGTGGCGTTGCGGCGCGGCGAGCGCCTTGCCGGCGCGTGCGGCCGGGCGCGAAGCCGCCGGGGCGGCCTGGGAGGTCACATTGAACAGGCCGACCACCTGGGCCAGCTTGCTGGCCTGGTCCTGCAGCGAGCCGGCGGCGGCCGCCGACTCCTCGACCAGGGCCGCGTTGTGCTGGGTCGAGGAATCCATGTCGGCGATCGCCTGGTTGACCTGCTCGATGCCGGCGCGCTGCTCGGCGCTGGCGCTGGTGATCTCGGCCATGATGTCGGTCACCTTGCGGATGCTGTCGACCACCTGTTCCATGGTGGCGCCGGCCTGGTCGACCAGCTTGCTGCCGCTGTCGACCTTGTCGACCGAATCCACGATCAGGGCCTTGATCTCCTTGGCCGCGGCGGCCGAGCGCTGGGCCAGCGTGCGCACTTCCGACGCCACGACCGCGAAGCCGCGGCCCTGCTCGCCGGCGCGCGCTGCCTCGACGGCGGCGTTCAGGGCCAGGATGTTGGTCTGGAAGGCGATGCCGTCGATCACGCCGATGATGTCGGCGATCTTGCGCGAGGCTTCGTTGATGGCGCCCATCGTGGTGACGACTTCGCCGACCACGGCGCCGCCCTGGGTGGCGACTTCGGAAGCGGTGATCGCCAGCTGGTTGGCCTGGCGCGCATTGTCGGCGTTCTGGCGCACGGTGCCGGTCAGCTGCTCCACGGCGGCCGCGGTCTCTTCGAGCGAACCGGCCTGCTGCTCGGTGCGCGAGGACAGGTCGAGGTTGCCGGCCGAGATCTCGGACGAGGCGGTGGCGATGGTATCGGTGCCGGTGCGCACCTGGGTGACGATCGCCAGCAGGCTGTCGTTCATGTGGCGCAGCGCGCGCAGCAGGGCGCCGGTTTCGTCCTTTGCATCCGATTCGATGCGCTGGGTCAGGTCGCCGGCGGCCACCTGCTCGGCCACGCCGACCGCCTGGCGGATCGGACGCACGATGCCGGAGGTCAGCGCCCACGAGCAGAGCGCGCCGATCAGGACCGCGGCCACGGTCAGCAGCGCGATCATGCGCACGCTGCTCTTGTTGGCCGCGGCGATGTCCGCCGCGACGCTGTCGATGTGCTGCTGCTGCATCTTGACCAGGTCGGCCAGCGCGCCTTCATAGGCGTCGGCGGCCGGCATGTATTCCTGGTTCAGGGTGCGGTCCGCGCCCTCGGCATCGCCCGAGGCGCGCAGCTTGATCGCCTTTTCCTTGCCCGCGGTGTAGGCCTTGCGCAACTCGCCAATATGATTGAACAGCGCCCTTTCCTTGTCGTCGTCGATCAGGGGTTCGACCTTCTTGATCACTTCGCTCGTATGGCTGGCGGTCTTGATGCCGTCGGCCTTGAAGAACTCGACCAGGCTCGGGTCGCTGCTCTTCGCGATCGCGGCGGTGCGGCGCACGGCGGCGAAGGTCTGGGTATGCCATTCGGCCAGCAGGCGCTCCTTGACCAGCGGCGCCGCCATCATCGTGCTGGTGGCGTTGGCGATCGCATCCAGACGCCAGATGGCGGCCACTGCGATCAGGACGGTCAACGCGAGCACCAGCGAGAAGCCGGCGCCCAGGCGTTTTCCGATATTAATGTTGGCAATCCAGCCCATCCTTGAATCCTCCAGCTGCATAAATAAACGATCGAGCCGGAGATTCTATAATGCCTTCAAGTAACGAATTTCGATGGATTGGAAGTTTTGATGCTTGAATGCAACAGATTAAGTGAAAGTCCTTATTGGCGCGCACGCTCCAGGCGGCGGATCCGTTCGGCAGTCGAAGGGTGCGTCGACAGGTAGCCCATCGACTTGCTCAGCCAGCGCGGCCCTTCCGAGTCCCTGGGCGCCGTGTCTTCCAGCGCTTCCAGGGCGTATGCCAGTTCGTCGGCCGCCAGGCCGTTCCGGTCGAGGATCCACACTCCGTAATCGTCCGCTTCCAGTTCCATGGCGCGCGTGTATTCCATTTGCGACAGCACCGCCGGTAAGCCGGCGGCCACGGCGCTGAAGTCGCCGAACAGGGCGGCCGAGAATGCCGCGGTCAGCGAGGAGCGCGCCATCGTGCGCGCGGCATGGCGCTTCTGCACATGGCCGACTTCGTGGCCGAGGACGGCGATCAGGCTGGCCTTGCCCGCATCGTCGAGTTCGTTGTTCTTGTTCAGGAAGAGCCGCACCAGGCCATCGGTGACGACGATCGTGCCGTCCGGCAGCGCCAGCGCGTTGGCGCCAAGCCGGTTCGAGGCGCGCACCAGCAGCCGCAGCGGCATGCGCGGCCGCGGCGGCGTCACCAGCGGCAGCAGGGCTTCGACGTCCGCAATCCGTTCATCGCTCAGGCGCGAGGGCGCCACGATCTCCTGCTTCTCGAGACTCGCCAGGGCGGCGCGGCCGAGGCTGGCGTCGGCCGTGAGCGGCAGCCTGTCGGCGACATAGCCTGCCGCCACGGGCACGCCGCGGAAGTACAGCAGCGCCAGCAGGGCGGCCAGCAGCGGCAGGGCCAGCAGCGCGGCCGGCCAGCGCGCCTGCCAGCGCACCACCGCGCTCTTGCGGTAGCCGAGGGCGTCGAGCAGTTGCTGGCGGCCGTCGCCGCCCACCTCGCAGCTGGCGCCATCGTCGAAGCGCAGCACCGCCGGCGCGGCGGCGAAGGGTTCGGACAGCGCGACCGTGCCGAGCGGATAGCTGCGCTGCAGGTCGGTACCGCTGACCAGCAGCACGCCGGCATCCACCGACAGCAGGACCGGGTGTAGGCGCGCGTTGCGCCCATCGAAGTAGTGTGCGCTCGTCATGTCGCTTACCAGGAAAGGTCGAAACCGAGGAACTCGGCGCTGCCATCGCCGGCCGCCGTCACGCTGCGCTGGTGCGCCACGCCGGTGGCCGATTCGAAACCCGCGGGCGCCTCGACCCGCGCATGCTCCAGCCGGTAGCGCCAGGAGCGCACCGCCGCGAAGGGACGGAACAGGCCGAGTGTCAATATGGTGAGCACGACGTTGACGGCCTGCAGGCGCAGCCAGGTGCGCAGCCGCATCGCCGATGCGATCCGCACGCCGGGGAAGGCGGTATCCGACCAGGCCATATTGTTCATCCGCACCGTGATGAAGAGGCCGCAGACCAGGAAGACCAGGTACAGCAGCACGGTGCCGGCAATGACCAGCACCCCGGCAGCGATGTCGCCGGGCTTGGGCCCGCGCTGCGAAAATTCGACATACATGGCGATGCCGTATGCCACGATCGCGACGAAGCCGGCCAGGACTGCCGCCAGGTAGGGGGCCGCCAGGTCGGCGCTGGTCAGCTCGAAGCTGGCGCGCTGGTCGCCGTACACCAGGTTGGCGTGCTGGTAGCGCTTCATTGCGCCGTGCATCAGCGGCCAGCACAGGTAGAGCAGGCCGGCGAATCCCAGCATTGGCGCTTTTTCCGCCATGGCCGCCAGGACGCCTGGCAGGATGAACATGCACATCGGCAGCAGGTAGACCCGGTAGGCGCCCGTGATGCTGCCGGCGAAGCCGAACGGCAGGCCGCGGTACCAGGTGTTCGACAGCCGGAAGCGCAGCGCGGAGCGGATCAGGAAGGGCATGGCGGCCACCAGCACGGCGACCGTGATGACCCCGGCCCTGGCCGAGAACCCGAAGGCATACTGGTAGGCCGCCACCAGCAGCACCGCGAGGATCCGGCCGCGCAGGATGGCTTTCGGATCGCCGCGAAAGTCGAAGCTCGCGCCGGCCAGGTGGGTGTTCCGGTAAAAATACTGGAGCCGGCGGGTCTTGGCCCAGGCCGAGTAGATGCCCAGCGTGGCCACCGTCAGCAGCAGGTTGACGATCCAGATGCGGAAATATTCGGCGCCGCTGCCGCTGAAGCTGAAGGGCAATGATTCTTCCTGTGGCTGCGCAGGCGCAGGCTCGCATGCAGGTTCAGGCGCGGCGGCGGGATCGTCCGGCGGCGGGGCGGTGTCCGGAACGCAGTCATGCTCGATCATGGATGGGCTCGATGTTGACATGGAGGAAAGATGCCAGTGTAGGCACAGCTTTCGCCAATTGGCAATTTTTGCAAGATGTCCTGATGCCACGTGAGTCAAATATACGACGTCTTGGCGGCAAAGCGACGCCGTAAGCGGATGTTGCCAAGTTGTATTGGAGAAGTATTTGCAGGTTTAAGGTATAATTTCTATTTCCCGCGCGTGCCGTTCGGCACCTTCTGCACAATGACCAAATTCGTATTCGTCACTGGCGGCGTCGTGTCTTCCCTGGGTAAAGGGATCGCGGCCGCTTCCCTCGCCGCGATCCTCGAATCGCGCGGTCTCAAAGTCACGATGCTCAAGCTGGACCCGTACATCAACGTGGACCCGGGCACGATGAGCCCCACCCAGCACGGTGAAGTCTTCGTCACCGACGACGGCGCCGAGACCGACCTCGACCTCGGCCACTACGAGCGCTTCATCAGTACCCGCATGCGCAAGGTGAACAACTTCACCACCGGCCAGATCTATGAATCGGTGATCCGCAAGGAACGCCGCGGCGAGTACCTCGGCAAGACCGTGCAGGTGATCCCGCACATCACCAACGAGATCCAGGACTACATCCGCCGCGGCGCCGAAGGCGTGGACGTGGCGCTGGTCGAGATCGGCGGCACCGTCGGCGACATCGAATCGCTGCCCTTCCTGGAAGCCGCGCGCCAGCTGTCGCTGCGCGTGGGCCGCAAGGGCGCCGCGTTCGTGCACCTGACCCTGGTGCCCTACATCTCGTCGGCCGGCGAACTGAAGACCAAGCCGACCCAGCACTCGGTACAGAAGCTGCGCGAGATCGGCATTTCGCCGAACGCGCTGCTGTGCCGCGCCGACCGCCGCATCCCGGACGACGAGCGCGCCAAGATCTCGCTGTTCGCCAACGTCGAAGAGCAGGCCGTGATCTCCGTGTGGGACGTCGACACCATCTACAAGGTGCCGCAGGTGCTGTGCGACCAGGGCCTGGACGACATCATCCTCGAAGCCCTGGGCATCGAGGCGCCGCCGGCCGACCTGTCGATGTGGACCAAGCTGATCCACACGCTGGAGAACCCGAAGCGCGAAGTGACCATCGGCATGGTCGGCAAGTACGTCGACCTGATCGAGTCGTACAAATCGCTGACCGAGGCGCTGCGCCACGCCGGCATCCACACCGAGAGCAAGGTCAACATCGAGTACATCGACTCGGAAGAGATCGAGAGCACCGGTTGCGCCCACCTGGCCAAGTACGACGCCATCCTGGTGCCGGGCGGCTTCGGCAAGCGCGGCGTGGAAGGCAAGATCATGGCCGCCCGCTATGCCCGCGAAAACAAGATCCCTTACCTCGGCATCTGCCTGGGCATGCAGGTCGCGCTGATCGAATACGCGCGCCACATGGCCGGCCTGCCGAACGCCAACTCGACCGAGTTCGATCCGGAGACCGACCAGCCGGTCGTCGCCCTGATCACCGAGTGGCAGAACCACGACGGCAAGGTCGAGCAGCGCGACGTGAATTCCGACCTGGGCGGCACCATGCGCCTGGGCGCCCAGACCTGCGCGGTGAACCCGGGCACGCTGGCCGCCGAAATCTACGGCAACGTCGTGACCGAGCGTCACCGCCATCGCTACGAAGGCAACAACTACTACCTGCCGAAGATCGAAGCGGCCGGCCTGGTCGTTGCGGCCCGTACCCCGAACGAAGACCTGCTCGAGATCATGGAGCTGCCGCGCAGCGTGCACCCGTGGTACATCGGCGTGCAGTTCCACCCGGAGTTCAAGTCGACTCCGCGTAACGGCCACCCGCTGTTCACCTCGTTCATCAAGGCGGCCCTGGATCACCAGGCCGCTAACGCCAACCCGCAGGCCGCGAACAATGCGGCGGCACTGCAAGGAGATGCAGCATGAAGCTTTGCGGATTCGAAGTCGGCCTCGACCAGCCCATTTTCCTGATCGCCGGCACCTGCGTGATCGAATCGCGCCAGATGGCGATGGATGTCGCCGGCCAGCTCAAGGAAATCACCTCGGCGCTCGGCATCCCGTACATCTATAAATCGTCGTTCGACAAGGCCAACCGCTCGTCCGGCAAGTCGTTCCGCGGCCCGGGCATGGAAAAGGGCCTGGAGATCCTGGCCGACGTGCGCAAGGAAATCGGCGTGCCGGTCCTGACCGACGTCCACACCGAGGAAGAGATCCCGATGGTGGCCAGCATGGTCGACGTGCTGCAGACCCCGGCCTTCCTGTGCCGCCAGACCGACTTCATCAACGCCGTCGCGCGTTCGGGCAAGCCGGTCAACATCAAGAAGGGCCAGTTCCTGGCGCCGGGCGACATGAAGAACGTGATCGACAAGGCGCGCGCAGCCGCTGCGGAAGCCGGCCTGCCGGACCAGTTCATGGCCTGCGAACGCGGCGTCTCGTTCGGCTACAACAACCTGGTGTCGGACATGCGTTCGCTCGCCATCATGCGCGAATCGAACTGCCCGGTGGTGTTCGACGCGACCCACTCGGTGCAGCTGCCGGGCGGCCAGGGCACCTCGTCCGGCGGCCAGCGCGAGCACGTGCCGGTGCTGGCGCGCGCCGCGGTGGCGGCGGGCGTATCGGGCCTGTTCATGGAGACCCACCCGAACCCGGCGTGCGCGCTGTCGGACGGCCCGAACGCGGTGCCGCTGGGCCGCATGAAGGAACTGCTGACGACGCTGGTCGAGATCGACCGCATCGTCAAGAAGGCTGGGTTCATCGAGTCCAACTTCGAATAATCGGCTCGTCGTTCCCGCGCAGGCGGGAACCCAGGTTTGCACGCGTTTCGTTAGCGCTGGCAGAACTTGGATCCCCGCCTCCGCGGGGACGGCGATGCAAGCACTAACTCAAGGCGCGACCTGCGGCTGGCGCGCCCGAAACGAATTTGTTTACTTTCTGGAGATAAAAGAACCATGAGTGCTATCGTTGATATCATCGGCCGCGAAATCATCGACTCGCGCGGCAATCCGACCGTCGAATGCGATGTGCTGCTGGAATCGGGCGTGATGGGCCGCGCCGCCGTGCCGTCGGGCGCATCGACCGGTTCGCGCGAAGCGATCGAACTGCGCGACGGCGATCCGAAGCGTTACTTCGGCAAGGGCGTCCTGCAAGCCTGCGAGAACATCAACACCGAAATCAGCGAAGCCATCATGGGCCTGGACGCCAACGAACAGGCATTCCTGGACCGCACCCTGATCGACCTGGACGGCACCGAGAACAAGAGCCGCCTGGGCGCGAACGCGATGCTGGCCGTCTCCATGGCCGTGGCCAAGGCAGCCGCCGAGGAAGCCGGCCTGCCGCTGTACCGCTACTTCGGCGGTTCGGGCGCAATGCAGATGCCGGTGCCGATGATGAACGTCATCAACGGCGGCGCCCACGCCGACAACAACCTGGACATCCAGGAATTCATGATCATCCCGGTCGGCGCCCCGTCCTTCAAGGAAGCGCTGCGCTACGGCGCCGAGGTGTTCCACACCCTGAAGAAGATCCTGCACTCGAAGGGCCTGAACACGGCCGTCGGCGACGAAGGCGGTTTCGCGCCGTCGGTCGCCAACCATGAAGAAGCCATCAAGCTGATCATGCAGGCGATCGAGCAGGCCGGCTACGAGGCGGGCACCCAGATCGCGATCGGCCTGGACTGCGCCGCCAGCGAGTTCTACAAGGACGGCAAGTATGTGCTGGAAGGCGAAGGCGGCCTGCAGCTGTCGGCCACCGACTTCACCAACATGCTCGCCACCTGGTGCGACAAGTACCCGATCATCTCGATCGAAGACGCGATGGCCGAAGGCGACTGGGACGGCTGGAAGATCCTGACCGACCGCCTGGGCAAGCAGGTGCAGCTGGTGGGCGACGACCTGTACGTCACCAACACCAAGATCCTGAAAGAGGGCATCCAGAAGGGCATCGCCAACTCGATCCTCATCAAGATCAACCAGATCGGCACCCTGACCGAGACCTTCGCCGCCATCGAAATGGCCAAGCGCGCCGGCTACACCGCCGTGATCTCGCACCGTTCGGGCGAAACCGAGGACTCGACCATCGCCGACATCGCGGTTGGCCTGAACGCCCTGCAGATCAAGACCGGCTCGATGTCGCGTTCGGACCGCATGGCCAAGTACAACCAGCTGCTGCGCATCGAGGAAGACCTGGGCGACATCGCCAGCTACCCGGGCCGCGACGCGTTCTACAACCTGAAGTAATCACGTAGCAAGCCGGCCGGGTCTTCCGGCCGGTGCCATGTCCAGTCCATGCGCCTCATCACCCTTGCCCTTGCCGCTTTGCTGCTGCTGATCCAGTACCCGCTATGGCTGGGGAAGGGGGGCTGGCTGGCCGTCGCCGACCTCGAGAACCAGCTCGCCGGCAGCCGCGCGCGTACCGAGCAGCTGAAGGCGCGCAACGCCAAGCTCGAATCCGAAGTCCGCGACCTGAAGGACGGCACCGAAGCCGTCGAGGAACGCGCCCGCTACGAACTCGGCATGATCAAGCAGAACGAGATTTTCGTGCAGGTGCTGCGCAAGGACGAGAAGCCGGCGGTCATGATGACCCCGCCGCCTCCGCCGCGCGAACCGAAACCGAAGGGCGCCAAAGACGCCAGGTCCCGGAAACCGTCCGAGGACTGATGATTTCCATGAACACGCTGAATACGCTGGAGACCGTCGCGGCCTACCTGGCCGCCGCCTTCGAGAGCGGCGATGCCGACGCCATGGCGGCGGCGCTGGCGGAAGTCGCCGACTCGGACGGCTTGCCCGCACTGGCCGCCGCCGCGAACCTGCCGCGCGCCGAGCTTGCGGCGGCGATGCGAGCGGGTGAGATGAGTCTCGATACCACGCTGGCGATCATGAAGGTCATCGACCTGCATATGCCTTGAGCCGTCGTCCCCGCCTGCGCGGGGACGACGGTGGGAAGGCGCGGGGACGACGGTGGTTACCTTAGCCCGCGCACCCCACCAGCGGCGGCAAGTAACCCGGCTCCAGCAGCCCGGGCACCGGTTCCCCTTCCAGCACCACGATCTCGCCGATGCTCTGCGCGCGCGACACGATGCGGTCGCCGTTCGCGACGTGGCTGCCGACCAGGGCGATCGGGCGGTTCGCGAAGGTGGACGCGTGGCCCGCACCCGAGGTGATCACGCTCTCGCTGCCGTCCGGGTAACGCACGCGGTCGCCGACACAGGCGATCCGGTAATCGTCGGCAACCTGCTCGTTCGATGCCAGCACGACCTGGCCGCCGCGGCTGGTGCGCGAGCCGATGGTTGCGATCGGGTAACGGGCGACTACCTTGCGCGGCGGCGCGGCGCCGTCACGAAGGGCTTGCGAGGCTAGTTTTTCATTCATTCCTGATCTCCAAACGACGGATTTGACTGACCGGAGCAATGCCGCCTTTGTGTAAAAGCGACATTGTCCCGGCACCGTGTGCACGTATTCGTACACAGGCGCCATTGGACCGCACCGTTGATTAATGCCAATTGATTTATATCAACTGGGTATGTGGGATGGTTGGGAATCAGGGAATTCCGACAGCCACTCGTCCGGCAGCCCCTATCAGTCGATCAGCGTCTTGACGAGGACCTTGCCGTCGCGCGGCGCGCTTTCCTGCCGCACCATCAGCTGGCTCGTCTTGGCGAACCAGAACTTCGCATCCGCACCGGGCGTGCCGTAGTCGGTCGTCACGACCCAGCAGTCGACCGGGCCGCCGGGGCCGGCGATGGTCTCGGAGCCGGTCACCTTGAAGGTGTAGCGTTTCGGCGCCGGGCCGCCCGGGTGGTAGAAGTTGATGCTGGCCTCATAGCCATCGGCCAGCGGCAGCGCCTGCAGGAATTCGATATCGGTCTCGAAGTTGAAGGTCGGCTCGCCGGACGGCACCGACAGCGCCTTCTGCGTATTCTCGGCCAGGTCCTGCATGCCGCTCACGCGGTCCGGGGCGAACGTGAAGCCCTCGACCACCTTCTTGCCGTCCTTCTCGGTGATGCGCACATGGCTCAGCGGGCGGAAGGTGGCGGTGTCGAACCAGGAATCGAGCCGCTTGGCCGAGGGGGTGGCCGACAGCGAGGTCATCGCGCCATCCCAGCGCTGCACGATATGCAGCGCCTGCTTTCCATCGCGCTCCTCGAAGCGCACTTCGCGGGTCCAGATGTCGAGCGGGGCATTGGCGCCTTCGGGCGTCCTGATGTAGCGGAGGTAGTGATGGGTGCCCGGCTTGAGCAGGCTGAAGCGCGGTAGCGGAGTGCCGACGTCGACGCTGTGGACTGCGGCCTGGGCGCAGAAGGACAGGCCGGACAACAGGGCAGGGGCGATAAGACGGCTCAGCAGGGACATCAGGAACTCCGCACGAAATGACCGATGAGCGAAGTATGCCGAGCCGCCGATGTTTATGTGTCGGAAATTTGTAAGAGCGTGGAGAGCAGCGCCCTGGCCGCTTCCGGAATCGGCACCGGCCGGTTGGTTTCGCGGTCGACGTAGACGTGGACGAAATGGCCGGCTGCGGCCGGCATCTCGTCGTCGTTGCGGTACAGGCCGATCTCGTAGCGCACGCTGCTCGTGCCCAGCCTGGCCACGCGCACGCCCACGTGCACGGTGTCCGGGAAGGCGATCGAGCGGAAGTAGGAACACCCGGTCTCGACCACGAAGCCGACCGTCCTGCCGCCGTGGATGTCGAGCACGCCCCGTTCGATCAGGAAGCGGTTCACCGCCGTATCGAAGTAGCTGTAGTAATGGACGTTGTTGACGTGGCCGTAGACGTCGTTGTCCATCCAGCGGGTCGCGATCTCGCAAAAATGCGGGAAGGCGGAGCGGGGCGTGTCGCGCATGCGGCCTCGATCAATGCTTGACGTCGGACGCCGGCGCAATCGCGTCGGCGCTGATGTCGGCCGCGAACAGCTGGGCGCAGTCGACCGCGTCGAACTCGTAATGCTTGCCGCAGAAGTCGCAGTTGATCGCCAGCTGGCCGAGATCGTGCAGCGCCGAATCGACCTCTTCCTTGCCCAGCATCTTCAGCATGTTGCCGACCTTCTCGCGCGAGCAGCTGCAGTGGAATTCCGGATGCAGCGGATCGAACACGCGGATCGTCTCTTCCCAGAACAGGCGTTTCAGCAGGGTCTCGACGTCGACGGCGAGCAGCTCTTCCTGCTTCAGGGTGCCGCCCAGCGCCAGTGCGCGGTTCCAGGTCTCGATGTCTTCTTCCTCGCTGGCCTGGGCGACCTGGCCTTCGACGGCGCTGTTGCGCGGGAGCTTTTGCAGCAGCAGGCCGCGCGCGACATGGTCGTCGGCCGCCAGCCACAGCTTGGTGTCCATCTGTTCCGAGCGCAGCATGTAGTTCTCGATCACGGTGGCGATATCCTCGCCGTGCAGCGGCACCACGCCCTGGTAGGGCTGCTGGCCCGGCACCTTGTCCTTCGGGTCGAGGGTGATCACGAAGCGGCCCTGGCCGCCCACGTTCAGCAGCTCGGCCACCGACGCCTGGTCCGGCACGACGGCGCCCGGGCTCAGCTTGGCGGTGGCGCGCAGGTGCAGCTCGGCGTCGCACTCGACCACCAGCAGCTTGACCGGGCCGTCGCCGAAGATCTGCATCACGATCGAGCCATTGAACTTCAGGTTGGCCGACAGCAGCGCGGCCGCGGCAACCATCTCGCCCAGCAAGCCTTTCACTGCTTTCGGGTAGTCGTGGCGCGACTGGATCTCGCGCCACGCGTTGGAAATCTCGACCAGTTCGCCGCGCACGGCGGCGTTGTCGAAGATGAATTTTTGCAGGATGTCCTTGCTGGTATCAGTCGTCATTCTTTATCCGATTTTTTTGAGCTCCGCCTTGAAGCGCTGGCCGCGCTCGACATAGCTGGCGGCGCTGCCTTGCAGGCGGAGCAGGTCTTCTTCCGTGAGGGTACGCACTACCTTGGCCGGGGATCCGAGGATCAGCGAGTGGTCCGGGAATTCCTTCCCCTCGGTCACCAGGGCGCCGGCGCCGACCAGGCAACCCCTGCCGATCTTCGCGCCGTTCAGCACCACGGCCTGGATGCCGATCAGCGAACCGTCGCCGACGGTGCAGCCGTGCAGCATGGCCTGGTGGCCGATGGTGACGTTCTTGCCGATCACCATCGGGTAGCCCATGTCGGTGTGCATCACCGTGCCTTCCTGCACATTGCTGTTCTCGCCGATCGTGATGCGCTCGTTGTCGCCACGGATCGTCGCGCCGTCCCACACGGAGGCATTCGCCTCCAGCGTGACCTTGCCGATCAGGTTGGCGGACTCGGCCACATAAGCCGACGCGTCGATCTCGGGTGCATGCTCGCCCAACTGGTAAATTGCCATGGATATGCTCGCGAAAGGTTGTGAGGGAAAATTGCAATAAGCGCTATTTTACGCCCTCGCGTGCGCTGTCGTCCGGCAAGTGGCTGAGATGGGGACGCCAAGCGCAATATCAAGCATTGTGCTTATAATGCGAACGGTCGTTCTATTTCCAATTACTTCAATCAGCCATGACTCCATCCCGTTCCGAATTCCTCACCATCCGCGGCCTGCGCACCCATATCCGGCACTGGGGCCGCGAAGGCGCGCCCAAGCTCTTCATGGCGCATGGCTGGATGGACATGTCGGCTTCGTTCCAGTTCGTGGTCGACGCGCTGCAGGGAGACTGGCATGTGATCGCGCATGACTGGCGCGGCTTCGGCCTGAGCGAACGGCCGGGCACCGACACCTACTGGTTCCCCGATTACTTCGCCGACCTCGATGCCATCCTCGACCATTACGCCCCCGGGGAGGCGGTCAACCTGCTGGGCCACAGCATGGGCGGCAACATCGTCAGCGTGTACGCCGGCATCCGCCCGGAACGCGTCGCCCGCCTGATCAACCTGGAAGGCTTCGGCCTGGCGGCGACCCGCCCCGAGCAGGCCCCTGGCCGCTACGCCGGCTGGCTGGACGAGCTGAAGTCGCCGCCGACGATGCGCCCCTACGCCAGCCTGGGCGAGGTGGCGGCGCGCCTGCAGAAGACCAATCCGCGCCTGCCGGCCGAGCGCGCCGCCTTCCTGGCGCCGCACTGGGCCGCGCAGAACGGGAACGGCGAATGGGAAATCCTGGGCGACCCGGCGCACAAGATGCGCGGCCCGCTGCTGTACCACGTCGACGAGGTGCTGGCCTGCTGGCGCCGCGTCACCGCGCCCGTGCTGTGGGTGGAGGCCGAGCACACCAATATGTGGCTGTGGATGGGGCCGAAGGAGCAGGCGCGCAGCGAAGTCGAGCGCCGCATGGGCCACCTGGCCAGGGTGACGCCGCGCATGATGCCGGACGCCGGCCACATGCTGCACCATGACCAGCCGGAGTTGCTGGCAAGGATGATCGAGGAATTCCTGGCTGCATGATGTAACGCGTGGGGCATCGAGGCCGGGGGCCTCGATGCGAACGTGCCCACGCGGACGGACGCCGTCGCGGTCGTTCCGATGCGGGTACAATGAAGGAATGCTGAAAGTCGACCTCCACTGCCATTCCAACGTCTCCGACGGCGTGCTCGCGCCGGCCGCCGTGGCGGCCTATGCCCGCAAGGGCGGGGTCGACGTCTGGGCGCTGACCGACCACGACGAGGTCGGCGGCATCAAGGCGGCGCGCCGGGCGGCGGGCGAGCTCGGCATGCGCTTCGTGCCGGGCGTCGAGATTTCCGTGACCTGGGGCGGCGAGACCGTCCACGTGGTCGGCCTGCAGGTCGACGAGGACGAGCCGGCGCTGGTGCGGGGCCTGGAGGCGACCCGCCAGGGGCGCGACGCGCGCGGGCGCGAGATCGCGGCCCAGCTCGAGCAGGCCGGCATCCCCGGCGCCTACGAAGGCGCGCTCAGGTACGTCGGCAACCCGGACCTGCTGTCGCGCACTCACTTTGCGCGCTACCTGGTCGAGGTCGGCGCCTGCGGCAGCACCTCCGAGGTGTTCCGCAAATACCTGACCGAAGGCAAGCCCGGCTATGTGCCGCACCGCTGGGCCAGCCTGGCCGATGCGGTCGGCTGGATCCGCAAGGCCGGCGGCGTCCCCGTGATCGCCCACCCGGGCCGCTACCGCTTCACGGCGCTGGCCGAAGGGGCGCTGTTCGACGAATTCAAGCAGCTGGGCGGCAACGCCATCGAAGTCGTCACCGGCAGCCACACGCCGGACCAGTATGAAACCTATGCCGAGCTGGCGCGCCGCTACGGCTTCCTGGCCTCGCGCGGCACCGATTTCCACGCGCCGGGCGAGGCGAGGGTGGAGTTCGACAAGCTGGCGCCGCTGCCGGCCGGGTTGACGCCGGTGTGGCACGACTGGTTCGCTTGAAACGCCGGCAAGGCGCCCTTATATTGACAGCCTGATATGTGAAACCGCCGGGAGACCCTCGCGCCATGAAACGCATCGTCCTGTTCCTCGCCACCAACCTCGCGGTCGTGCTGGTGCTGTCGATCGTGCTCAACGTGCTCGGCGTCGGCCGCGCGGTGAGCGCAAACGGCATCAATCTCGGGGCCTTGCTGGTGTTCTCGCTGGTCGTGGGTTTTACCGGCTCGATCATTTCCCTCCTGCTGAGCAAGCCGATGGCCAAGTGGACGACCGGCGCGCGCGTGATCGAACAGCCGGCCAACGGCAGCGAAGCCTGGCTGCTGAACACGGTGCGCACGCTGGCCGAGCGCGCCGGCATCGCGATGCCGGAAGTGGCGGTGTACGACGGCGAGCCGAACGCCTTCGCCACCGGCGCCTTCAGGAATTCCGCGCTGGTGGCGGTGTCCACCGGCCTGCTGGCCAGCATGAACCATGAAGAGATCGAGGCCGTGCTGGGGCACGAAGTTTCCCATGTCGCGAATGGCGACATGGTCACGCTGACCCTGATCCAGGGCGTGGTCAACACCTTCGTCGTGTTCCTGGCGCGCGTGGTCGGCTTCTTCGTCGACAGCATGCTGCGCCGTGGCGAGGTCGACCGCGGCCCCGGCATCGGTTATGCCGTCACCGTGTTCGTGTGCCAGATCGTGTTCGGCCTGGTCGCCTCGATCATCGTGGCCTGGTTCTCGCGCCAGCGCGAGTTCCGCGCGGACGCCGGCTCGGCGCGCCTGCTGAACAACCCGCTGCCGATGCAGCATGCGCTGATGCGCCTGGGCGGCCTGCAGTCGGGCGGCCTGCCGCAGTCGATGGCGGCGTCCGGCATCTCCGGCGGAGGCGGCGGCTGGGGCGCCCTGTTCGCAACCCACCCGCCGATGGAAGAGCGCATCGCGGCCCTGCAAACCCTGCGCCAGCCGGGGTTTGCACGATGACCCAGTATTTCGAGATCCATCACGAGAACCCGCAGCCGCGCCTGGTCCGCCAGGCGGCCCAGATCATCCAGTCGGGCGGCATCGTCGCCGCGCCGACCGACTCGGCCTACGCCCTGGTCTGCCGCCTCGACGACAAGAACGCCGTCGAGAAGCTGCGCCGGATCCGCGGCGTCGACGAGAAGCACCACCTGACCCTGCTGGTGCGCGACCTGTCCGAGATCGCCATCTACGCGCGCGTCGACAACCGCCAGTACCGCCAGCTGAAGGCGGTCACGCCCGGCCCGTACACCGTCATCCTCGACGCCACCCATGAAGTGCCGCGCCGCCTGTCGCACCCGTCGCGCAAGACCATCGGCATCCGCGTGCCCGAGAACGCGATCCTGCTGGCGCTGCTGGACGAGCTGGGCGAGCCGCTGATCGGCACGACCCTGCAGCTGCCCGGCGACGAGCACATGCTGTCCGATCCGGAAGAGGTGCGCGAGCGCATCGGCAAGCAGCTCGACCTCGTGATCGACGGCGGCGCCGGCACCCTCGAGCCCACCACCATCGTCGACCTGACCGGTCCCGAACCGGTGCTGCTGCGCGAGGGCCGGGGCGACCCGGCCGTGTTCGGCTTATAATCCCTTTATGGATGAACTCATACGCAACCTCGCAGTCTATGCACTGCCCGTTCTTTTTGCGATCACGATGCACAACGCCGCCCAGGCGTATGCCGCAAAATATTTTGGAGACATGACCCCGTTCGCGGCCGGACGCGTCACCACCAACCCGCTGGCCCACATCGATCCTTTCGGCACCGTGATCCTGCCGGTGCTGCTGTACCTGACCACCGGCTTCGTGTTCGGCTACGCCAAGCCGCTGCCGATCGACTACAGCCGCCTGCGCAAGCCCAAGCGCGACATGGCCTTCGTGGCGCTGGCCGGCACCGCCGCCAACTTCGGCATGGCGCTGCTGTGGCTACTGCTGGCGATCTTCCTCAAGTACTTCGACGTCAGCGAACCTTTTCCGAACATGGTTGCCCAAGCGGGTATCCGGACCAATCTGTTGCTGATGGCCTTCAACCTGCTGCCGATCCCGCCGATGGACGGCGGCCGCATCGTCTTCAGCCTGCTGCCGAACAAGCTGGCCTTCCAGTACGCCCGCATCGAGCCGTATGGCTTCTTCATCCTGCTGGGCCTGATGCTGCTGAAGCTGCTGGCTTACTGGGTGGTGCCGATCATGGTGGTGGGGGAGGTGCTGCTGCATCTGATCGTCTATCCACTGAACTTCATCCTGACCTGATCCTGACCTGATTTATGTTCCCCGACCGCGTCGTTTCCGGCATGCGCCCCACCGGGCTCATGCACCTTGGCCATTACCACGGAGCCCTGAAGAACTGGATCCGCATGCAGTCCGAGCTGCCCTGCCTGTTCTTCGTGGCCGACTGGCACGCCCTGACCACGCACTACGACGACCCGACCATCATCGAAAAGAGCACCTGGGACATGGTGATTGACTGGCTCGCGGCCGGCATCGATCCGTCCCAGGCGACCATCTTCATCCAGTCGCGGGTGCCGGAGCATGCCGAGCTGCACCTGCTGCTGTCGATGGCCACGCCGCTGGGCTGGCTGGAGCGGGTGCCGACCTACAAGGACCAGATCGAGAACCTGGCCAACCGCGACCTCGCCACCTACGGCTTCCTCGGCTATCCGCTGCTGCAGGCGGCCGACGTGCTGATCTACCGCGCGACCCAGGTGCCGGTGGGCGAGGACCAGGTCCCGCACATCGAGATGATGCGGGAAATCGCGCGGCGCTTTAACCACCTGTACGGCAAGGAGCCGGGCTTCGAGCAGAAGGCCCTCGACGCCGTGAAGAAGCTGGGCAGCAAGCGCGCCAGGCTCTACGCCGAGCTGCGCACCGCCTACCAGCAGGACGGCGACGACGCCGCGCTGGAGCAGGCGCAGGCGATGCTGGACGAAGCCGGCAGCCTGTCGAACATCGACCGCGAACGCCTGTTCGGCTACCTCGAAGGCAGCCGCAAGATCATCCTGGTCGAGCCGCAGGTGAAGCTGACCGAAGCGTCGCGCCTGCCGGGCCTGGACGGCCGCAAGATGTCTAAGAGCTACGGCAATTCGATCTCGCTGCGCGAAGATCCGGCATCCGTCACGAAGAAGATCCGCACCATGCCGACCGACCCCGCGCGCGTGCGCAGGAGCGACCCGGGCGACCCGCTGAAGTGCCCGGTGTGGCAGCTGCACGAGGTCTACTCGAGCGACGCCACCAGGGACTGGGTCATGAAGGGCTGCACCAGCGCCGGCATCGGCTGCCTGGAGTGCAAGCAGCCGGTGGTGGACGCCGTGCTGGCCGAGCAGGAGCCCATGCACGAACGCGCCCAGCAGTACCTGGACGATCCGTCGCTGGTGCGCGCCATCGTCGCCGACGGCTGCGAGAAGGCGCGCCGGCTGGCCCAGGAGACCATGCGCGACGTGCGCGAGGCGATGGGTCTCAGTTATAGCTGATCCTGTACACCGGATGCACCATATGCATAGCAGCGACATCGTATCCAGCTGGGTGGCGCGCTGGACGCCGCTCATCCCGCGGGGCAATGTACTCGACCTGGCCTGCGGCAGCGGCCGCCATGCGCGCCTGCTGGCAGGCCTGGGCCATGCCGTGACCGCCCTCGACCGCGATCCGCAGGCCCTGCTTGCCGCCGCCGGGGAGGGCATCGCCACCGTCCAGTACGACCTCGAGGCGCCGGGCGCCGCCTGGCCGTTCGCGCCGGGCAGCCTGGCCGGCATCGTCGTCACGAATTACCTGCACCGGCCACTGTTCGGCCACATCGCCGCGGCGCTGGCGCCGGAGGGGGTGCTGGTCTACGAAACCTTCGCCCGCGGGAACGAAGTGTTCGGCAAACCGTCGAATCCGGATTTCCTGCTGAATCCGGGTGAGCTGCTGGACCTGGCCAGCCGGGGCGGACTGCGCGTGGTGGCCTACGAGGATGGCGTCGTCGGCGATCCGAAACCGGCCCGTGTGCAGCGCCTGTGCGCGGTGGGGGCGGGCTTCGATCCGTCGATGGCAAAGCTGGACATGTAACCGAGCCATTTATCTAGGTTCGAATGAACCATAACCTCGGGCTATCCAGTACAATCGAATTTTTATTTATTAACGGCACGGTCCACTGATTATGATTAAGGGCAGCATAGTAGCAATCGTCACTCCGATGTTTGAAGACGGCAGTCTGGATAAAGACAGCCTGCGCAAACTGATCGACTGGCACGTTGCGGAAGGCACGGACGGCATCGTCATCGTCGGTACGACCGGCGAATCCGCTACCGTCAGCCCGGAAGAGCACTGCGAACTGATCAAGTTGACGGTCGAGCACGTCGCTGGCCGTATTCCGGTGATCGCCGGTTCGGGCGGCAACTCGACCGCCGAAGCGATCGCACTCACCCGCCACGCCAGGGACGTCGGTGCCGACGCCTCGCTGCAGGTGGTGCCGTACTACAACCGTCCGACCCAGGAGGGCATGTACCGCCACTTCAAGGCGATCGCGGAAGCGGTCGACCTGCCGGTGATCCTGTACAACGTGCCGGGCCGTACCGTGGCGGACATGAGCAACGAGACCGTGCTGCGCCTGGCGCCGATCGACAACATCGTCGGCATCAAGGATGCGACCGGTAACATCGGCCGCGGCGCCGAGCTGCTGCGCGAGATCGACCGTTCGTTCGCCGGCGGCAAGCCGTTCGGCGTGTATTCGGGCGACGACCCGACCGCGATGGCGCTGATGTTCATGGGCGGCGCCGGCAATATCTCGGTGACGGCCAACGTCGCGCCGCGCGCCATGCACGAGCTGTGCGAGGCGGCGATGGCGGGGCAGGTGTCCCGTGCGGTCGAGATCAACAACCGCGTGCTGTCGCTGCACGCCAAGCTGTTCGTAGAACCGAATCCGGTCCCGGTCAAATGGGCGCTGGCTGAAATGGGCAAGATGCCGGCGGGCCTGCGCTTGCCGCTGGCGCCGCTGTCCGCGCAATACCACGACACGGTCCGCGCCGCACTGCGCGAATCCGGCGTCCTTTGATAGCTTCAGACTCAGAACGACATGATGAATCGTAAGTACAAGACCCGCCAAGCGACCCGCACCGTCGCCCTGACCGCCCTGGCACTCAGCCTGGCGGCCTGCACGACCGTGTTCGAATCGGACAAGGTGGACTACCGCTCGGCCAAGAAAGCCGCGCCGCTGGACATCCCGCCGGACCTGACCCAACTGCAGAAAGATAACCGCTACGCCGTGCCGGATGGCCGCGGCGTCGCCACCGCCTCGGGCTTCCAGCAGGCGCGCGGCAATCAAGCCCTGCCGGTCGTCGCCGGCGGCACCGTGGGCCCGGTCTCGACCGAGGCCGTGCGCATCGAGCGCGCCGGCGACCAGCGCTGGCTGGTGGTCAAGCAGACCCCGGAGCAACTGTGGCCGCAGCTCGAAGCCTTCTGGCCGAGCGTCGGCTTCACGGTCGAAACCGAGAACGCCCAGACCGGCATCATGGAAACCAACTGGGCCGAGAACCGCGCCAAGATTCCGCAGGACTTCATCCGCCGCACGATCGGCAAGGTGTTCGATTCGGCGTACTCTTCCGGCGAGCGCGACAAGTTCCGCACCCGCCTGGAGCGCCGTCCGGACGGCTCGACCGAAATCTACATCAGCCACCGCGGCGCCGAGGAAGTGCCGGTCGGCGCCCAGCGCGAGACCACGACCTGGGTCGGCCGCAAGAGCGATCCGGGCCTGGAGGCCGAATTCCTGGGCCGCCTGATGGCCCAGCTGACCGGCGCCACCAAGCCGGCAGACGTCAAGCAGGCCACCGCCGCCGTCGTCAACGCCACTCCGGAAGCCCAGCACGCCAAGCTGGAAAACGGCAAGGTCGTCGTCGACGAGGGCTTCGACCGCGCATGGCGCCGTGTCGGCCTGGCGCTCGACCGCGTCGGCTTCACCGTCGAAGACCGCGACCGGGTGCAGGGCATCTATTTCGTGCGCTACGTCGATCCGGACAAGGCCGGCAAGGAAGGCTTCTTCAGCAAGCTGTTCGGCAACGACGACAAGAACAAGGAAGCCCAGCGCTACCGCGTGCTGGTCTCGGCGGTCCCGAATGCGGCCACCACCGACGTCAGCGTCCAGACCAACGACGGCAAGCCGGAGACCTCGGACACCGGCGCGAAGATCCTGAAGCTGCTGGCGGACGAGCTGAAGTAATTCAGCTACATCGCCAACGAAAAACCGGCCAAGTGGCCGGTTTTTTTATCGTCGTTCCCGCGAAGGCGGGAACGACGTTCAGCAGCGCCAGGCGTAAAAAAACCGGCCCGCAGGCCGGTTTTTTCAGACGCGACGAAGATTACTTCGAAGCAGCCGGAGCAGCAGCAGCCGAAGCAGCGTCAGCAGCAGCCGAAGCAGCCGAAGCAGCAGCCGAAGCGGCCGAAGCAGCAGCGTCAGCAGCGGCCGGAGCAGCCGGGGTAGCAGCAGCGTCAGCAGCCGGAGCGGCCGGAGCAGCAGCCGGAGCGGTGGTTTCAGCAGCCGGAGCAGCCGGGGTCACGGTGGTTTCTTCTTTCTTCGAGCAAGCAGCCAGAGCAACAGCCAGCAGGGAGACGATCAGCAGAGATTTTTTCATGGTTTTTCCTTAATTAATTCAAAAGGTAAGTACGTCTAGTGCGATGAATAATTACCGGTAATTATCGCTCGTTAGGAATTCTCGTAGCTTTCATACTTTTGAAAAAGTGCCTACAGACAACGGAACCTTCCTAACCCGATATTATAGCCAAATTTACTGAATCGCAATAGAAAACTGCTGTCAACTTATAACGATTGCCTGTAACAACAACCTTCATATTGTTACAACGTGTAACAGCATGGCGCACGCTTCGTTTCATAGGGAAATACGGCCATCAAAGCCCGGTCGTGGCGGCATGCAGACCCGGCTGCGATTCTTCCCAGATGGCCGAAAAACGCTCGCTCGGCACATCAGTTTCTTGCGGTGCATCAAACGCTGCTTCGCCCCGCAGATGGTCGCTATGATAGCGCCGTACCAGGTGCAGGCGGTCCGCGATGCAGAACGAATCGGTGAGCTGGCGAAGTCCGCGCCCCGTAAGGCGGCACTCGATCCGGTGCCCATGGTCCCTCAGCAGGCGCAGGAAGCGCGGGTAGTGGCGCTCGATGTGGCGGCTGTCGTGCATCGCGAGGCGCAGCTGGCCGCCGCCCGCCAGGTAGCGGCGCAGGAGCGCGTCGACGTCCGCATCGCCCAGCGGGAACAGGGAAAAGTCCGGATCGAACAGGTCGAGCGAGCCCCGCGCCCGCTCCAGCACCGCGCGCAGCTGGCGCTGGAACTCGGCACGGGTGTCGAAACGCAGGATGGCCGGCTCAACCATGCTTGCCTCAACCCAGTTCCAGCCAGCCGTCCGAATACCAGGTGTAGAGCGCTTCCAGCACGTCGCTTGACGCTTGCTCCAGCATGGCGCCGTCCAGGCCGCGCTGGTTGGCCAGCACGTCGAGCACGGTCTTGTCGGCGCGGCCGACGGCGAAGGATTCGCCGTTGATGAACACGTGCTTGCCGCGGTAAAGCATCAGCGTCTTCGGCGACAGCCTGAGTCCGCGCTTGGCGGCCTGTTCCATGAAGCGGCCCACGGTCAGCGGCTTGGCGACCGGGGTGAAGAACACGTTGTGCTTCGGTTCGGACAGGTATTCGCCGAGGAAGATGGTGACGTCCTCCTCGTCCCAGCGTACCTTGTTCAGCTCTTCGGTGATGCTGGTCAGCATGTCCTTCGGGATCTCGGCCGGGTTCTTCGCCGGCTGCAGGTCCGGATCGGCATAGCGGCCGGGCAGGTCGATCGAGTCGGCCATGAACTGCAGGAAGCCTTCGCCCAGTTCCTGGAACGAGGGGGAGCGGAAGCCGATCGAATAGGTCATGCACTCGCCCTCGGCCACGCCGTCGTGGGCGTAGTGCGGCGGCAGGTAGAGCATGTCACCCGGTTCGAGCACGAACTCTTGTTCCGGTTCGAAGTTGGCGAGGATCTTCAGCGGCAGGCCTTCGACCAGGCTCAGGTCCTGCTGGGCGCCGATGCGCCAGCGGCGCCGGCCCTGGGCTTGCAGCAGGAACACGTCATAGGAATCGAAGTGGGGACCGACGCCGCCGCCATCGGTGGCGTAGCTGACCATCAGGTCGTCCAGGCGCGCGTCCGGGACGAAGCGGAACTCGCGCAGCAGGGCGTCGGCCTTCGGCTCATGCAGGTTGACGCCCTGCACCAGCATGGTCCACTCGCGCTGCGTGCGCGGCGGCAATTCCTGCAGCGGGCCGTGCTGCATGTCCCAGGCGTCACCGGCCTGGGTGACCAGGCGCGATTCGACATGGTTCAGCCTGGCCAGTTCGGCCAGTTTGTCGAACTTGAGCAGCGGCTTGAAATCGGGGATCGCCTGCCGGATCAGCAAGGGCTTCTTGTGCCAGTAATCGCGGAGAAACTGGGCGGGAGTGATGTTCCCGAGGAGCTGTAATTTTTTCATGCGACATTATAACCAGCCGTGGGAGGGCTTCGGCATTGGCAGGAGTATAATCGGCGCCTTAATTACGAAAGGAAGCGCAATGAAGATTGCCCAGAATACGGTAGTGTCGGTCAACTACAAACTGTCCGATGCCCAGAACAACCTGATCGAAGACGGCGCCCAGCCGATGGTGTACCTGCACGGCGGCTACGAGAACACGCTGCCGAAGATCGAAGAGGAACTGGACGGCAAGGAAGTGGGCTATTCGTCGACCATCCAGATCGAGCCGGAAGACGCCTTCGGCGACTACGACCCGAGCCTGCTGAAAGTCGAAGAGCGTTCGCGCCTGCCGGAGCCGCTCGAAGTCGGCATGCAATTCGAAGGCGTGGCCGAAGGCAGCGAAGACGAACCGACCATCTTCACCGTGACCGAGATCGCGGACGACAAGGTCGTTCTCGACGGTAACCACCCGCTGGCCGGCATGGCACTGCGCTTCGACTTGTCGGTGATCGACGTGCGCGCCGCGACCGAAGAAGAAATCGCGCATGGCCACGTGCATGGCGCGCATGGCCACCACCACGGCCATGACGACATGGACGACGGCGAAGAAGGCGACCACTTCCGCAGCCAGCCCCTGAACTGATCGGGCAGGAATGACAACGGGCCGCTGGCATTGCGGCCCGTACCCATTCACGCCTGCTGATTTGCGCACATCCGATCGCTCACTTGATCATTTATTTGATCGCTTTCGGATGGCGTTTCTCTTCCTGCTTTTCCTGTTTGTCCTGTTTCTCCGGCCCGGCCCTGTCGCCGGCCTCGCTTCCCTCGTCCACCCTGAACAGGGCCTTGCCCGCCGGGTCCACCGCGACCTCGATTTCCCGTTGCCCCACCGACAGATGGCCGAGGTTGCCGCGCCATTCGATCGCCGGCTTCGCCCCTTTGGCCAGCGGCGCGCTGTCGACCAGCAGCACCTTGCCCGGGAATTTCTGCGCCAGCGACAGCACCAGGCGGCGCGTCTCGGCGAAGCCATCGTTGTCCGGCACCGCGCGGCGCAGCAGGGCGCGCAGGCCGGTCGGCTGCGATAGCGCCTTCAGGTCGCCCTCCGCGAACAGCACGATCGCCTCCAGCCGGTCGCGCCGGGCGATCGCGAACAGGCGGTTCAGCCAGAAGCGGTTGGCCACCAGCCGGTCTTCGTACTCGCTATTGCGGCCCGCTTCGGTCAGGTAGTGGTTGTTGTTGGCGGGGAGGTTGAGGGTCGCATACAGCACCTTGCCGACCGACCAGTGGGCATTCTCCGCATAGCTGCGAAAGCGCGGACTCATCGACTGGCGCGTGAGCGGCAGCTTGCGCGCGCCCAGCGTCTTCGGCTCGGCGTAGAACAGCTCGCGCAGCCGGTTCAGGCGCTCGATCGCGTTCGAACGGCCGGCGCTGTTGCGGCAATCGGTCCAGTCGCTGGCGGCCGGCACCACCACGGTCGGGCGGCGCGCATCGCCGATCAGCTCGCGGCGCTGCTGGTACAGCTTGTCGCTGCAGGCTTCCTTGGCGCCCTTGATGCCGGTGACTACCACGAAGGCGGTCGATTTGTCGTCGGCGGCCTCGAGGGCATGCCTGAAACGGCTTTCGTCGCCGTCGGCAGGGCTGTGCCCGACCACCGCGAACCGGTGCGCCTCCTCGTCCTGCGCATCCCTGGTGTCCTTCGCCGCCAGCGCGCCGGCCGAGAGCAGGGCGGCGGCCAGCAGGACGCCCAGGCGCAGGCGGGCCGCTAGCGAAGGCACGGTTGGCGGCATCACGCGCTGGCCAGGCGCTTGAGTTCGTACAGCCGCTCGAGCGCTTCGCGCGGGGTCAGCGCGTCCGGATCGATGGCATCCAGCAGGGCCAGCGCGGGCGACTCGTCGGGCGCCTGCGCGGCGGCCGGCGCGGCCTGCGCCAAAGCCTGCGCCGCTTCGGCATCGACCTCGTCATCGCACGGCGGCGCGGCGAACAGGTCGAGCTGGGGCGTGGCGTCGAGCGCCTGCGACTCCAGCCGCGCCAGGTGCTTGCGCGCGGCGCGGATCACCGCCGGCGGCACGCCCGCCAGCTGCGCCACCTGCAGGCCGTAGCTCTGCGAGGCCGGGCCGTCCTGCACCGCATGCAGGAACACGATGCTGTCCTTGTGCTCGACCGCCGACAGGTGCACGTTGGCCGCGCTCGGGTGCGCTTCCGGCAGCTGGGTCAGCTCGAAATAGTGGGTCGCGAACAGGGTGAAGCTGCGGCTCGTTTCGATCAGGTGGCGCGCGATCGCCCAGGCCAGCGCCAGGCCGTCGAAGGTCGAGGTGCCGCGCCCGACTTCGTCCATCAGCACCAGCGAGTGCTCGGTGGCGCCGTTCAGGATCGCCGCCGATTCCGTCATCTCGACCATGAAGGTGGAGCGGCCGTTCGCCAGGTCGTCGGAGGCGCCGATGCGGGTGAAGATGCGGTCGATCGGGCCGATCGTCGCGCTGGTCGCCGGCACGTAGCTGCCGACATAGGCCAGCAGCGTAATGAGCGCCACCTGGCGCATGAAGGTCGACTTGCCGCCCATGTTCGGACCGGTAATCAATAGCAGGCGCCGCTCGTTCGAGAGCTGGCAGTCGTTCGCGATGAAGCGCTCGATCTGGTTCTCGACCACCGGATGGCGGCCCTCGACGATGGTCAGGCAGGGCGCATCGACCAGCTGCGGCCTGCACCAGTTGTTGCGGACCGCATGCGCGGCCAGCGCCACCAGCGCGTCGACCTGGGCGATGCCGCCGGCGACCTTCTGCAGGCAGGCGATGTGCGGAGCGAGCTCGCCGAGCAGCAGGTCGTACAGCAGCTTCTCGCGCGCCAGCGCACGGTCCTGGGCCGACAGGGCCTTGTCTTCGAAGGCCTTGAGTTCCGGCGTGATGTAGCGCTCGCAGTTCTTCAGGGTCTGGCGGCGGCGGTAGTCCTCGGGCACCTTGTCGGCCTGGCCGTTGGTGACCTCGATGTAGAAGCCGTGCACCTTGTTGTACTCGACGCGCAGGTTGGCGATGCCGGTGCGGGCCCGTTCGCGCGTTTCGAGGTCGACCAGGAACTGGCCGGCGTTCTCGGACAGCGCGCGCAGCTCGTCCAGCTCGGCGTCGAAGCCGCGCGCGAACACGCCGCCGTCGCGCACCATGGCGGCCGGTTCTTCGGCGATGGCGCGCGACAGCAGGTCCAGGCAATGCTCGGGGATGGCGATCGCTTCATGGATGTCGCGCAGCAGGCAGGAGTCGCCCGGGATGAAGCAGCGTGCGACCTGCTCGCGCAGCACCGGCAGCTGTTTCAGGCCGTCGCGCAGGCTGGCCAGGTCGCGCGGGCGCGCGGTGAGCAGGGCGATGCGGGTGGTGATGCGTTCGACGTCCGGCACGTGGGCAAGCGTGCCTGAGAGCGCGCCGCAGGCGTCGTGCTCGGCCAGCGCGGCGATCGCCTCGTGGCGGCCGCGCGCCACCGACTGGTCGCGCCGGGCGTGGTGGATCCAGTGGCGCAGCAGGCGCGAGCCCATCGCGGTGCGGCAGCCGTCCAGCAGCGAGAACAGGGTCGGCGCTTCCATCCCGCGGATGGTCTCGGTCAGCTCCAGGTTGCGGCGCGTGGCGGCATCCAGGCCGATGAATTCGCTCTCGGATTCGACGGCCAGGCTCTTCACGTGCTGCAGGCCGCGGCCCTGGGTCGACTGGGCGTAGCGCAGCAGGGCGCCGGCCGCCCCGAAGGCCGCGCCGAGGCCGTCCGCGCCAAAGCCGCTCAGGGTCGATACGCCAAGCTGGTCGAGCAGCGCCTTGTGGCCGTGCACGACTTCGAAATGCCACTCCGGCACGCGCTGGTTGTGGCCGATCGTGGTCTCTTCGAACATGTCGGCGCTGGCGTCCGCGCGCAGCACTTCGGCCGGCGCGATCCGCTCCAGTTCCTGTACCAGGCGCAGGGCGGCATTCTTCGCATCGGCCGTGAATTCCATCAGCTTCAGGGCGCCGCTCGCCAGCGACAGCCAGGCCAGGCCGGTGGTCACGTGCTTGCGGTTCGGGACCGTGCACACGGCCAGCAGCGGGCGCTCGGCCTTCTCGGGCAGCAGGTCGGCATCGGTCAGGGTGCCGGGCGTGACCACGCGCACCACCTTGCGTTCGACCGGGCCCTTGGCGAGGGCCGGATCGCCGATCTGTTCGCAGATCGCGCAGGACTCGCCGAGCTTGACCAGCTTGGCGAGATAGGGATCGAGCGAGTGGAAGGGCACGCCCGCCATCTTGATCGGATTGCCGTTCGAGGTTCCGCGCGCCGTCAGCGTGATGCCCAGGATGCGCGCGGCTTTCTCGGCATCCTCGAAGAACAGCTCGTAGAAGTCGCCCATGCGGTAGAACACCAGCATGGTCGGGTACTCTCCCTTGATGCGGAGGTACTGTTGCATCATCGGGGTGTGTTTTTCTGCGGTGGCGAGCGCCTTGGCCGCGGCGGCATTGATTTCGTGTGGAACGTTCATGGCTTGGCAATCGGAAGCCCGGCAGGGGGCCGGGCTTGGGGTTGCCATTTTACCGCGTTGGGGCTCGGCGGGGAGGGGAATGAAGCTTCATCGCTCGCGCGCCCGCCGCCACTCCGGCCTGGCCAGCACCCGCAGCGCCGTCGCGAGGTCGACCTGCTGGTATTCGAGCGCCTGCGCCGCCGCGGTGGTGCTGCATGCCCGCAGTGCGTCGCGGATTTTCTCTGCGGTGGCGTGGTCGCTGCGGCGGTCGCCGAGGGTGTTGCGGCGAGCCTCGGTGGCGCGGCGGTGGTCGTCGATCCATTGGTAGCTCATGTCATCCTCCGTTGTCGTAATGACATGATCTTCCCTTGCCTATGTGGCAAGTTGGCGGGAGTCAAGGAAAGCAGGGAGTGGAAGCAATGGCGGCCTGGAGGGCAATCCAGCGCAGGGCTGGCCGGATGCCTGGCGCAAGCATCCGGCCGGGGGGTGGCCTGGATCAGCTGCCGGCCGGGGCGGCGGGGTCGGTCTTGCGCAGCGATTTGCCCGGTTCTTCCTTCGTGCCGGCAAGCACGCGCAGCGCCACCTGTACATCCACCTGCAAATGCTGCATCGCCAGCGCCGCCGCCTGGACGCTGTCCGCGCGCAGGGCGTCGCCGATATCGCTGGCGGTCTGCTCGTCGATGCGCCGCTCGAACCGGCGCTCACCGGAGTAAAGCCGGGGAACCTTGTGACTGCTCATCCGCAAATAGCTCATGGTCGCCTCCATCGGTTGTGTCGGTAGAGGTATCTTCGTATATTTGCGCGTAGGAAATTTAGTTGACATCAAGAAATTTAATGCCTAGGACAGCCTTGCATGCGCCAGGATGATCCAGGCCACCGCGATCACGACCATCCCCGTCAGGCTCACGCAGGTCCAGGTGAAGAACCAGGCCGACAGCAGGCCGGCCTGCAGCACTTTTTCGAACAGCAGGCCGAGGGCGAAGTCGAAGGCGGTGAGGAAGGACCAGCGGCGCAGGTAGACCGGCAGGTAGCGGCTCATCCTGCGGTTGTGCTGGAAGGCGGCGTGGCGCTCGATGCGGGTGCGGGCCGCGCCCACGTCGCGGAACAGCCAGTCGAAAAACAGGAAGCGGTACCACAAACCCCAGAAAGACGATTCCGGCGCGTCGCCTTGCGCCGGCTTTTCATTGTGCCTTTTGTCAATTGTCATGATCTCACCGCTTGTCAAATGGCATCGTCAATCGATCGCCGGGACGATGTCGTGACCGTCCATCCTACGTCATGACCTGTCTCGAGCATGTGCGATGGCTAACCGAATCGTTTTTATTTAACGGCAAGGGAGGAGAGCATGAAGAAGACCTGGATCAAGGCGCTGGCATCGGCGCTGCTGGGCGCGGCCTGTGCGGTCGCGCAGGCGGGCGTGATTGCGCTCGACGCGACGCCGGGCTGGTTCGACCACGACGATGGCACCCGCATCCTGCACATCGGCGAGCACGGCATCGTCGGCAATCTCACCCTCAGCATCGATTTCGCCAAGTGCAACGACCCCGGCGTGGGCGAGGACGGCCAGTGCATCGACAATACCGGCTCCTTCGACAACGAGATCTATTTTCGCCTGAGTTCGCCGACCGGCACGACGGTCAGCCTGGTCGCGCCCTGGACCTACAGCGGTTCCAGCGTCGGTGCGGGGCGGGTCACGGTGCGCTTCGACGATGCGGCCGGCTGGCAGGTCGGCAGCCCCGACTTCAACAACGGCAACGTCACGGCCGGCAGTTTCCGGCCGATCGAGGCGCTGGGGGGCCTGGGCGGTAGCGACATGTTCGGCGACTGGACGCTGCTGGTGGGGGATGCGGGGTATCGCGATCCGCTGCAGTATTTCGGGGCGAGACTGGAAGTGGAGAGTAGCGGGGCGGTGGTGGCGGAGCCGGGGGCGGCGGCGGTGATGGGGGCGGGGTTGCTTGCGATGGGGGCTGCGCTGCGGCGCCGGGGGCTTGTAGGTCAACTTGGGTTCCCGCCTTCGCGGGAAGTCATTTCCGGCAGTGCCGGGAATGACAAACCATTGTAAAAAAAGGGGCGCCATCCAGCGCCCCTCTTCATTCCATCCGAAGCCAGATCAGGCCTTCGCCTCCGCCACCCGCTTGGCGATATGCGCCAGCGCCTCGTCCACCTGGTCGATCAGCACCAGCGACAGGTCGCCCGGCTGCAGGCGCTCCAGCGCGCGGTCGATGGCGACGAACTCGCCCTTGATTTCCTCGATGTGGCTGGTGCGGGTCGCGTCCGCCAGGCCGTCGCGCAGCAGGGCCACGACTTCGCCTTCCGAGCGGCCGCGCTGGCACTGGTCTTCGTACAGCAGCACGTCGTCGAAAGCTTTACCCAGGATGCGCGTCTGGTCGCGGATGTCTTCGTCGCGGCGGTCGCCGGCGCCGCTGATCACCACCGAGCGGCGCCGGGCCGGCATCGCTTCGACCGCGTTCACCAGGGCCTGGATCGCGTCCGGGTTGTGGCCGTAGTCCGCGATCACGGTGGCGCCCTTGTAGTCGAACACGTTGAAACGGCCCGGCGCGTTGTCGCTCTCGCCGACGAAGGTCTTCAGGCCGGTACGGATCGCGCTCCAGTCGATGCCGACCGCCCAGGCCGCGGCCACCGAGGCCATCACGTTCTCGACCTGGAAGCCGATCACGCCGCCGCGGGTGATCGGCACGTCGGTCAGCGCGATCCGTTCCTCGCTCTTGCCTTGCGCCGCCACCAGGTGGCCTTCGTCGACGTAGACGATGCGGCGGCCCTGGGCGCGGTGCTTCTGCATGAGCGGCAGCGAGCAGTCCAGCGCGAAATAGGTGACGTCGCCGCGGGTGTTCTCGGCCATCGCGGCCACGATCGGGTCGGCGGCGTTCAGCACGGCCATGCCGCCCGGCGCCACGTTCTGCACGATCACGCGCTTGAGTACCGCCAGGTCTTCCAGCGTGGTGATGTAGTTCAGGCCGAGGTGGTCGCCGGCGCCGATATTGGTCACCACCGCCACCTGGCAGCGGTCGAAGGCCAGGCCTTCGCGCAGCATGCCGCCGCGCGCGGTCTCGAACACGGCGGCGTCGACGTCCGGGTGCAGCAGCACGTTGCGCGCGCTGCGCGGACCGCTGCAGTCGCCGCTGTCGATGCGGCGGCCCTGGATGTACACGCCGTCGGTGTTGGTCATGCCGGTGCGCAGGCCGGAGGCCGCGATCAGGTGGGCGATCAGGCGCACGGTGGTGGTCTTGCCGTTGGTGCCGGTCACGGCCACCACCGGGATGCGGCCGTCGTCGCCGGGCGCGTACAGGGTGTCCATGATCGCTTCGCCGACCGCGCGGCCCTTGCCGAACGACGGCGAGATGTGCATGCGCAGGCCGGGCGCCGCATTGACTTCGACGATGCCGCCGCCCTGTTCCTCGATCGGTTTCAGCACGCTGTCGCACACCAGGTCGACGCCGCAGATGTCCAGGCCGACCATGTGTGCGGCGGCGATGGCGCGCGCGGCCACTTCCGGATGCACGTCGTCGGTGACGTCGGTGGCCGAGCCGCCGGTCGACAGGTTGGCGTTGTTGCGCAGGGTGACGCGCTGGCCTTTCGGCGGGACCGATTCGGCGTCATAGCCCTGCTTGGCCAGCGAGGCGAGGGCGATGTCGTCGAAGCGGATCTTGGTCAGCGCGGTGCCATGGCCGCTGCCGCGGCGCGGGTCGAGGTTGACGGTGTCGACCAGCTGGCGCACCGTGTGCACGCCGTCGCCGACCACGTGCGGCGGGTCGCGGCGCGCGGCTGCGATCAGCTTGTTGCCGATCACGAGCAGGCGGTAGTCGTGGCCCGGCAGGTATTTTTCGACCAGGATGTCGTCGCGGAATTCCGACGCCGCGTGGAAGCCGGCGGTGAGCTGTTCGCGGGTGGTGACGTTCACGGTCACGCCCTTGCCCTGGTTGCCGTCCTTCGGCTTGATCACGACCGGTACGCCGATCTCCTGGGCCGCGGCCCAGGCGTCGTCCGGATCGGTCACGACGCGGCCCAGCGGCACCGGCACGCCTGCGGCGTCGAGCAGCTTCTTGGTCAGTTCCTTGTCCTGCGCGATCGATTCGGCGATGGCGCCGGTGGCGTCGATCTCGGCGGCCTGGATGCGGCGCTGGCGGCTGCCCCAGCCGAACTGCACCAGGCTGCCCTCGGTCAGGCGACGGAAGGGGATGCCGCGGGCGACGGCGGCATGCACGATCGAGCCGGTCGAGGGGCCGAGGCGCACGTCCTCGTCGAGTTCGCGCAGCTGGTGCAGGGCGCCGTCCAGGTCGAAGGCCTGGTCGTCGCGCGCGGCCTGGATCAGCTGCTCGGCCAGGGTCAGTGCCAGGCGGCCGACGTCTTCTTCGCTGTACTCGACCACGACCTGGTAGATGCCGCGTTCGATGGTGGCGGTGGTGCGGCTGAAGGTGACCGGGCAGCCGGCCTGGGCCTGCAGGGCGAGGGCCGCCACTTCCAGCACCTGGGCCAGCGGGATGGTGTCGTCATGGCCGGTCGGCTGCAGCGGCCAGATCTCCGGGAACAGGGCCCGCAGGCGCGCTTCGAAACCCGGCAGTGCGCTGATCGATTCCTCCTCCGGCGGGCAGGAGACGATTGCCTCGATCGACGTGTGGTGGCTCCAGAGGTTGGGGCCGCGCAGGGCCCGGACGCGTGATACTTCCATAAAAACCTTCAATCCTTTATTTGTTCTCGAAGCTGCGCAGGCCAGCGCAGATCAGGTCGGTCGGCACGTCCAGCGCCCAGCTTGCGGCGGCGGCGGCCAGCACGGCTTCCGGCTGGCTCGCGGTGGCCGGCTTCAGCTTGGCCAGGCCCAGCAGCGGCGCATCCTCGCCCCCCTGGGCCAGCACGATATGCTGGTCGCGCAGGAAGGCAACGCGGCCGCCGGCGGCGCGGTGCTGCTTCAGGACGTCGTTGTTCTCGTCCTGCGCATAGAAGATCACGGCGCCGTCGGACAGGTCGGCCAGCTTCACGACCTGCGGGTCGGCCGCGTTCAGCACCGACGCACCTTCGGACAGCACGACGTCGACCTGGCTGCGCACCACGTTGAACAGGGCGTCGTCGTCGCGCACGTACAGGTCGGCGACGTCCTCCACCCGGCCCATGCCGGTCACCACGCCCACCAGGCAGCGGTCGTAGGGCAGGCCTTCGCTCAGGATCGCGCGCGCGTTCGATTCGAACACGGCGGCCTGCACGTTCCGGTTGATCAGCAGGCGCTGGGCGGCGTCGAAGCGGGTGCAGTCGGCGCCGGTGAGGCGGCGCTGGTCGAGGAACAGACCGTTGCGGTTGGCCACGCCGACGTGCTTGCCGGACTGCGACAGCACATTGCCGATCAGGCTTGCAACCAGGCTCGCCTCATTGTTCACGCTTGCGGCGCCGGTCACGCCCACCACCGGGATACGGCCGGACGCATTATTCACCTGAGCGCCATCCGCGAACAGGTGCTCGACGATGGCCTTGCCGACTTCGCGCGGCTTGCCGGTGGCCGGCTTGATGTGGGCCAGCAGGCCCGGGCTGGAATTGACTTCGATGATGGCGCCGCGCTGTTCTTCCAGCGGACGCGAGATGTCTTCGCACACCAGGTCGATGCCGGCGATGTCCAGGCCGACCACGCGCGCCGCCAGCGCGGCCACGTGGGCCACGTCCGGGTGCACCTCGTCGGTGACGTCATCGGCGACGTTGCCGTTCGGCTGGATCAGCACCTTCTGACCGTCCGGCGGCACGGAGGCGGCGGTCAGGCCCTGGCGCTGCAGGTCGAGCTTGATCTCTTCGTCGTCCGGGTTGACCAGGCCGAGCGGATGTTCTTCGCTTTCGCCGCGGCGCGGGTCGGTGTTGATCTGGCTGTTGCACAGTTCGCGCACGGTCGACTTGCCGTCACCTAGCACGAACAGCGATTCGCCCTTGGCGGCGGCGACGACCTTCGAGCCGACCACCAGCAGGCGGTGCTCGTTGCCCGGCACGTAGCGCTCGACCAGCACGGCGCTCGAGTCACCCGCTTCGGACGCGATCGCGTAGGCGGCCTTGACGTCGGCTTCGTTCATCAGGTTCAGCGTCACGCCGCGGCCATGGTTGCCGTCGACCGGCTTGACCACCACCGGCAGGCCGATGTCCTCGGCTTCTTCCCATGCCGCCTCGGCGCTGCGCACCACCGCGCCTTCCGGCACCGGCACGCCGCAGGAGGCCAGCAGGGTCTTGGTCAGGTCCTTGTCGCTGGCGATGCTTTCGCCGATCGCGCTGGTGCGATCGGTTTCGGCGGTCCAGATGCGGCGCTGGGCGGCGCCATGGCCGAGCTGCACCAGGTTGCCTTCGGTCAGGCGGATCGAGGGGATGCGGCGCTCGGTGGCGGCATCGACGATGTGGGCGGTGGAGGGGCCGAGGCAGTAGCGGTCGACCAGTTCGGTCAGCTCCGCCACGCTGGCCCTCATGTCGAACGGAGTGTCGTTGATGGCGGCCATCAGGAGGGCATGGCCGGCTTGTAGGGCGGCGCGGCCGACGACTTCGTCGCGGGTGCGGAACGCCATTTTATAGATGCCGACATCGGCGGTGGAGCGGGTCTTGCCGAAGCCGGTCTTCATGCCGGCCAGGTTCTGCAGTTCGAGGACGATGTGTTCGAGGATGTGGCCGGCCCAGGTGCCGTCGCGCAGCCGCTCCAGGAAACCGCCGCGTTCGCCGACGCCGCAGCGGTGTTCGATCAGTCCCGGCAGCCAGGCGGTCAGGCGTTCATTGAAACCGGGAAGGGTGTTCGAAGGACATTCTTCGAGTTCGCCGATGTCGAGCCAGGCCTCGATGACAGGGCGGTAGGTCCAGATGTTCGGGCCACGCAGATGGGTAACGCGAAGAATCTTAATGTCTTTCTTGTTTGTCATGAAAAATATCTTGCCGTGCGCCGACCTCTCTCTCGCCGCGCGGCGTTGCCTTATGTTTGTGCATGGCGCCGAGGTCCACCCACCGGGGAGCCCCTCTTGCTGCAGTGCACATGTTGTATACTTGCCGAAACGAAGCTTACCGCGCTGAACTGAATTCTGCCAGTCTCGTCCCCGCCGATAGAATACCGTATGCATGTCAACCGGCGTGCCCTGCTCAGCGTTCCATCCTGGTGACCTGCCAGCCGCAACGGAAGGTTGCAGCGCACATCTCCATTTCCAAGAGCACATGACGAATCAACAACTAATTCCCTCCGCGCCGCTGGCAAGCGCCAGTTTCCTGCCCGAGCAGTGGCAGGCGGACGTCCAGAAAAAGCTTGCGCCTGGGGAAAACGTTTTAAGCGCCCTTGAGGTTGACCTCGATTCGAAATTACGTTTCACTAGGGGGATACTGGTTGTTACCAACATCCGTCTACTGACTCGCAGCCCCGGCGACAGCCACTGGCGCGACTGGCCTTACCGCGCCGGCCTGGCGATGCGCCACCACGACCATGCCGGCGTCGGCCACCTCGAACTGGTCGACGCCAACGGCCTGCTGGCGGCCTGGCGCTTCACCCTCGGCCAGAACCTGCAGGCGATCCGCCTGGTGGACCAGTTCCACGACCAGGTCGAAAGCTACCTGACCGGCCTCGCCGTCCAGCCGCCCGAGCAGCACAGCTGCCCGAGCTGCAAGGCCCCGCTCGAAGCGGACCAGGAAGAGTGCCCGATCTGCACCAAGGTGCTGCACACGCCGCCATCGACCTGGACCCTGTTCCGCCTGTGGCGCTTCGCCATGCCGTACAAGGGGCAGCTGTTCCTCGGATTCTTGCTGATGTTGGCCAGTACCGGCGCACACATGATTCCGCCCTACCTGACGATGCCGCTGATGGACAACGTCCTGATCCCGTACCAGAACGGGCAGAAGATCGACACCTCGCTCGTCTATTTATATATGGGCGGGCTGTTCGCCTCCGCCATCCTGGCCTGGGCGCTGGGCTGGGGCCGGACCTATATCCTGGCCCTGGTGTCGGAACGCATGGGCGCGGACATGCGCTCGGAAACCTACGAGCACCTGCTGCGCCTGTCCCTGGAATTCTTCGGCGGCAAGCGCACCGGCGACCTGATGAGCCGCATCGGCAGCGGCTCGGACCGCATCTGCGTGTTCCTGTCGCTGCACCTGCTGGACTTCCTGTCCGACGTCCTGATGATCATCATGACCGGCGCGATCCTGTTCAGCATCAACGCCAAGCTGGCCCTGATCACCCTGGTGCCGCTGCCTTTCATCGCCTGGATGATCCACGTGGTGCGCGACAAGCTGCGCACCGGGTTCGAGAAGATCGACCGCGTCTGGGGAGAGGTCACCAACGTGCTGGCCGACACCATTCCCGGCATCCGCGTGGTGAAGGCGTTCGCGCAGGAGCATCGCGAAGCCTCCCGCTTCCGCGACGCGAACAAGCACAACCTGGCCGTCAACGATAAATTGAACAAGGTGTGGTCGCTGTTCTCGCCGACCGTCTCCCTGCTGACGGAACTCGGCCTGCTGATCATCTGGTGCTTCGGCATCTGGCAGGTGAGCAAGGGCGAAATCACGGTCGGCGTGCTGTCCGCCTTCATCGCCTACAGCGGCCGCTTCTACGTGCGCCTGGATTCCATGAGCCGCATCGTCTCCGTCACGCAGAAGTCGGCCTCGGCGGCCAAGCGCATCTTCGACATCCTCGACCATGTGTCGAGCGTGCCCGAGCCGGCCAATCCGGTGAAGCTCGACAAGGTGGAAGGCAATATCGCGCTGCGCGAAGTCGGCTTCCGCTACGGCAACCGCGCCGTCAACCGCGGCATCTCGCTCAACATCAAGGCCGGCGAAATGGTCGGCCTGGTCGGCCATTCCGGTTCCGGCAAGTCGACCCTGGTGAACCTGATCTGCCGTTTCTACGACGTGGCCGAAGGCGCGATCCTGCTCGACGGCAAGGATATCCGCAGCTTCGCGGTGGCCGACTACCGCCGCCACATCGGCCTGGTGCTGCAGGAGCCTTTCCTGTTCTTCGGCACCATCGCCGAGAACATCGCCTACGGCAAGCCGCATGCGACCCGCGAAGAGATCATCGCCGCCGCCCGCGCCGCCCACGCCCACGAATTCATCCTGCGCCTGCCGCAGGGCTACGATTCGATGGTCGGCGAACGCGGCCAGGGCCTGTCCGGCGGCGAACGCCAGCGCATCTCGATCGCGCGCGCGCTGCTGATCGATCCGCCGATCCTGATCCTGGACGAAGCGACGTCGTCGGTGGACTCGGAAACCGAGAAGGAAATCCAGAAGGCGCTCGACAACCTGGTCCAGGGCCGCACCACGATCGCGATCGCGCACCGCCTGTCCACCCTGCACCGCGCCGACCGCCTGGTCGTGCTGGACCGCGGCGCGGTGGTGGAAGAGGGCAGCCACGACGAACTGATGGCGCGCGAAGGCGCGTATTTCCGCCTGTACGAAGCGCAGGCGCGCAACGTCGACCAGGATCCGGACGACTCCAGCCAGGAAGATTAATCGATGACGACCGTACTGCAATCACCGTTTCAACTGCGCCGCGACGCCTTCGGCAAGCTGGTGCTGACCAATGCCGAGGGCGAGGAATTCGTCGGCGTCGCGCCGGTGCGCTCCTTCCCGGTCCAGGCCCCGAGCCGCGGCATCTCGCTGGTGCGCGAGGGCGGCAAGGAAGTCGCCTGGATCGACGACCTGGACGCCATGCCGGCCGACATCCGCAGCCTGGTGAGCGAGGAACTGGAAGGGCGCGAATTCATGCCCGAGATCCTGTCGATCCAGGGCGTGTCCAGCTTCGCCACGCCCTCGACCTGGCGCGTGAAGACCGACCGCGGCGACACCGAGTTCGTGCTGAAGGGCGAGGAAGACATCCGCCGCCTGGGCGCCTATTCGCTGCTGGTGTCGGACAGCCACGGCATCCATTTCCTGATCCGCGACATGTTTGCGATCGATAAGGGCAGCCGGAAGATCCTCGACCGCTTCCTCTGATGCGCCTGCCAGGCGCCGGTCCAGCCGGTGCCTGGGGTCCAGTCCTTTCCGACAACGCTCGCCGTGCGACCGCACTGCGAGCGTTTTTTTGGGCCATACCGGAGTCGCCGGGCCCGTTCAATGAATTTCTTCAAAGAAACTTAAGTTGCTTTCTTTGTCGGAAATATTTACACCGGTATTTTATCCGAAACGCAAATTATTGATTTAGATCACAATTTATTTCTGGCACGGACATTGCTTATATTTAACTGCCGGTACCAACGGTAAATTGTTTTCTGCTCATGTTTAACGATTCACGCTGGCCGTAGCATCCTCATCACTTACATACAAGAAAATATGAAAATCCAAAATTCGATCAAAGCTGCAATTGGCGCGCTCCTGATCGGGGCAGCTTCCCAGGCCTCGGCTACCGTCGTCACGCTCAATGCGAGCGGCGTGCCGAACTACCTGAACAACACGACCTACCAGGGCAGCTTCAACGGTTCGGCCTTCCTGCCGGGCCAGTTCAAGATCAACAGCATCGGCTTCTCGTTCACCTTCGCGGACGACAGCACCGATCCGTTCAGCAGCGTGACCGGCATCTCGACCTCGAGCTCGGCCACCTCGGTGGTCGTCTCGGGCCAGAACAGGACCGCCACCACCACCACCACCACCACGGTGCCGGTGACCCGCACGGGTGAGAAGGAATCGGTCCAGCTGCAGTTCACCGGCCTGACCTTTGCCGGCCAGACCAGTGCCGGCACCCCGAGCCTGGCCTCGGACACGGTGACCGGCCCGGCAGTCAAGGGCGCCGACGTGTATGTGAAGAACGGCGTCATCTGCACCGCCGACCAGGTCGCGCACGATTCCTCGTGCAAGGCCGCCACCTTCTACACCGTCGCCGTCACCAAGACCGACACCACGACCACCGACTACACCGGCAACTTCTCGCTGGCCAACTCGCTGATGTCCTACGACAACCTGCTGGCTGAGCTGATGAGCAGCAAGTCGCTGAACTTCAGCCTCGGCGTCACCGGCGACCTGAACCTGACCAGCGCCGCGCTGAACATCGACTTCACCGACACCACTCCGCCGCCGGTCACCAACGTGCCTGAACCGGGCTCGCTGGCCCTGTTCGGCATCGCCCTGATGGGCTTCGCCGGCATCCGCCGCGCACGCCGCGGCTGAGCACGCGCTTGCCGCCAGGTCCGTCCGCGGACCTGAGACGGGCCATCCCGACACCCTGCACGGTTGACGCCGTGCGGGGTGTTTTCATTTAGAGTGGCGCCATGTCCCCGACAGAGCCCAACCCCAAGCTGCACTTCGTGGTCGTCACCATCGGCTCGGCCGGCGACCTGTTTCCCTTCATGGCGCTGGCGCTGGCCCTGCGCGCGCGCGGGCACCGCGTCAGCTTTCTCGCGCCCGGACAGCACGCGCCGTTCGTGCAGGACACCGGCTTGCCCTTCGTCGGCCTGCCCGTCGACGAGGCCGTGCTGGCCGACCCCGACCTCTGGCATGCGACGCGCGGCTTCGGCGTGGTCTGGCGCGCGACGCGGCCGGCGATGGCGCGGATCGTGCCTTTCGTCGCCGCCCTGCCGGCCGAGGAAACCTGCGTGCTGCTGGTGCATCCGCTGGCCCTGCCGGAGGCCGACCTGTGCCGCAACGCCCGTCCCGGCCTGAAAGTGGCGGCGGCTTACCTGGCGCCGCAGAATCTGCCGACCGTCCACGATCCGCTGATGCTCGGACCCTGGCGGGTGCCGCCCTGGGTGCCGCTGGGCTTGCGGCGCTGGCTGTTGCGGCGCCTGGCGGCAAGCCTGATCGATCCGGTGGCACTCGGCGACGTGAACGCGGCGCGGACCGCGCGCGGGATGCCGCCGGTGGCCGGCATGCTCGAGCACCTGTTCGGCGTGCCCGACCTGTCGGTGACGCTGTTCCCGGAATGGTTCGCGCCGACCCAGCCGGACTGGCCCCGGCCCCTGTACCGCGCCGGCTTCCCGCTGTTCGATCCGAAACCGGACGCGCCGCTGTCGCCCGAACTCGAACGCTTCCTTGGTGGGCCGGGGAGGCCGGTCGCCTTCACCCACGGCACCGGCAACACCCAGGCCCGCGCCTACTTCGAGCATGCCGCCAGGGCCGTGCAACAACTCGGCCTGCGCGCCATCTTCCTGACCCCGCACCGCGAACAGCTGCCGCCCGGCCTGCCGCCGGCGATCCTGTGGCAGGACTACGTGCCGCTGCGCCGGCTGCTGCCGCACCTGGCGCTGCTGGCCCACCACGGCGGCATCGGCACCACGGCCGAGGCCCTGCGCGCGGGCGTGCCGCAACTGGTGGTGCCGTTGGCGCACGACCAGTTCGACAACGCGGCGCGCGTGGCGGCCCTGGGCGTGGGCGCCGGCCTGCCGGCGGCCAGGCTCGACGATGCGCGGCTGGCCGGGACGCTGCGGCAACTGCTCGCCGACGAGGGGCTGGCTGGCCGCTGCCTCGACGTCAAGCGCCGCTTCGCTCCGGACCAGGCGCTCGACGGCCTGTGCGCGCGCCTGGAAGCCCTGGCGGCGGGGCCGCTGCGGCAAGCGACTGATGAGCTGAGGCAATAGCGCGCCGGCCCTCCGGGAAAGCGCGCAAGAATGGCGCTTTCTGGCGATTTCCCGGGAGTGAATATGCAACGAAGCGCACTGGTCGTCGGCGCCAGCGGCATCGGCGGCCGCTATACGGCACGCGAACTGCTGGCCCATGGCTGGACCGTGTACGGACTGGCGCGCCGTCCGCCGCGCGACCTGCCCGGTCTGATCCCCGTGGCCGCCGACCTGCTCGACGAGGTCGGCCTGCAGGCGGCCCTGGCCGAGATGGGAAACGACGCGCCCACCCACGTCTTCATCACGACCTGGATGCGCCAGGCATCGGAAGCCGAGAACATCCGCGTCAACGCCCTGCTGGTGCGCAACCTGCTCGACGCGCTGTCGCCGAAAAAGTCGGTGCGCCACGTGGCGCTGGTGACGGGCCTGAAGCACTATCTCGGCCCCTTCGAAGCCTATGCCAGTTCAGGCACCTTGCCGGATACGCCGCTGCGCGAGTCCCAGCCGCGCCTGCCGCTCGAGAATTTTTACTATGCCCAGGAAGACGAGGTCCATGCCGCGGCCGAGCGCGACCGCTTCACCTGGACCATCCACCGTCCGCACAGCATCATCGGCATGGCGGTCGGCAACGCCATGAACATGGGCACCACGCTGGCCGTATATGCCTCGATCTGCAAGGAGACCGGGCGCCCGTTCCGGTTTCCCGGCTCGGAAGCGCAATGGCACGGCCTGTGCGACGTGACCGATGCGCGCATGCTGGCCAAGCAGCTGCGCTGGGCCGCCGACACCGACGCGGCGCGCAACGAAGCCTTCAACATCGCGAACGGCGACTACTTCCGCTGGAGCTGGCTGTGGCGCCGGCTGGCGGCCTGGTTCGGGGTCCAGGCCGAAGGCTACGGCGGCACCGTGCAGCCGCTGGAAGCCGCCATGGCCAACGATGCGGTTCTGTGGAGCGAGATGGCGCGCCGCCACCACCTGCAGGAGGCCGACCTCGACCGCCTGGCGTCGCCCTGGCACACCGACCTCGACCTCGGCCGGCCGATCGAAGTGATGACCGACATGGCCAACAGCCGGCGCCTCGGCTTTGCCGGATGGCAGTCGACCGAGGATTCCTTTTACGACCTGTTCACGGCCTTGCGGGCGCAGCAGCTGATTCCCTGATTTTCACCACGTCGTTCCCGCGCAGGCGGGAATCCAGGTTTGCTGGCGTTTCGACAGCTCATGCAGAACTTGGGTCCCCGCCTGCACGGGGACGACGCTCTACTGCGTGCGGCAGCGCACCGCCAGCAGCTGCAGAGTGCGCTCCAATGGAGCCATGAAGGCATCCGGCAAACCATCGATCCCCGCCGACCACGGCCGCGTACGCGTGCGCGGCGCGCGCGAGCACAACCTCAAGAACGTCAGCGTGGAGCTGCCGCGCGACGCGCTGGTCGTGTTTACCGGCGTGTCCGGCTCCGGCAAATCCTCGCTGGCCTTCGGCACCCTGTATGCCGAGGCGCAGCGGCGCTACCTGGAATCGGTCTCGCCCTACGCGCGCCGGCTGTTCCACCAGATGCCGGTGCCGGAAGTCGACGAGGTCGACGGCCTGCCGCCGGCGGTGGCCCTGCAGCAGCAGCGCGGCACGCCGACCGCGCGCTCCTCGGTCGGCAGCGTCAGCACGCTGTCGAACTCCCTGCGCATGCTGTACTCGCGCGCCGGCGACTATCCGCCCGGCCAGCCGCTGCTGTACGCCGAATCGTTCTCGCCGAACACCGCCGAAGGCGCCTGCCCGCAGTGTTCGGGCCTGGGCCGCGTCTACGAGGCCACCGAACAGTCGATGGTGCCGGACGATACGCTCACCATCCGCGAGCGCGCCGTCGCCGCCTGGCCGCCGGCCTGGCACGGCCAGAACCTGCGCGACATCCTCGTCACCATGGGCTTCGACGTCGACACGCCCTGGCGCGACCTGCCGAAGAAGGACCGCGACTGGATCCTGTTCACCGACGAGACCCCGACCGTCCCCGTGTACGCCGGCCTCACGCCGGAAGAGACGAAACGCGCCCTGAAACGCAAGGAAACGCCCAGCTACCAGGGCACCTTCACCGGCGCGCGCCGCTACGTGCTGCAGACCTTCGCCAACACCGAAAGCGCGACCATGAAGAAGCGGGTGGCGCGCTACATGGTGAGTACCGAATGCCCGCTGTGCCGCGGCCGCCGGCTGCGCCAGGAAGCCCTGTCCGTGACCTTCGCCGGGATGGACATCACGGAGCTGTCGCGCCTGCCGCTCGAACGGCTGGCCCGGATCCTCGCGCCGTATGCGAAGGGCGAGATCCCGGCACACGCCACCGCCGCCAGCCACCCGGAACAGCTGATCGTCACCCGCCGCATCGCCGCCGACCTGTGCGCCCGGCTCGGCGTGCTGCTCGACCTGGGCCTGGGCTACCTGGCGCTGGAGCGCAGCACGCCCACCCTGTCGCCGGGCGAGCTGCAGCGCCTGCGGCTGGCGACCCAGGTGCGGTCCAGCCTGTTTGGCGTGGTCTACGTGCTGGACGAGCCCTCGGCCGGCCTGCACCCGGCCGATACCGAGGCGCTGCTGGCGGCGCTGGCGCAACTGAAGGCGGCCGGGAATTCCCTGTTCGTGGTCGAGCACGCGCTGGACGTGATCCGGCGCGCCGACTGGATCGTCGACGTCGGCCCGCAGGCGGGCGAGGGCGGCGGCGAGATCCTGTACAGCGGCCCGCCAGAGGGCCTGAAGAAGGTCGAGCGCTCGCATACCCGGCGCTACCTGTTCGGCGATATCCGGGCCGAAGCGCGCACCTTGCGCGAACCGGCCGGCTGGCTGAAGCTCGAAGGCGTCACCCGCAACAACCTGCACGACCTGAAGGCCGAGTTTCCGCTCGGCGTGATGAGCTGCGTGACCGGCGTGTCCGGTTCCGGCAAGTCGACCCTGGTGAGCCAGGTGCTGGTCGACCTGGTGACCGAAGCGCTGGGCCAGGGTGCGCCGGAAGAGGAGGCGGAGCAGGAGCCGGGACTCGAACAGGAGCCGCACATCGAGACGGAAGGCCGGATCGCCGCCGGCATGGAAGGCGTGAAACGCCTGGTGCGGGTCGACCAGAAGCCGATCGGACGCACGCCGCGCTCGAACCTGGCCACGTATACCGGCCTGTTCGACCAGGTGCGCAAGCTGTTCGCCGCCACCCCGGCCGCGAAGAAGCGCCGCTACGACGCCGGGCGCTTTTCGTTCAATGTCGCCAAGGGCCGCTGCGAGCACTGCGCCGGCGAAGGCTTCGTGATGGTCGAGCTGCTGTTCCTGCCCAGCGTGTACGCGCCATGTCCGACCTGCGAGGGCGCGCGCTACAACGCCGATACCCTGAAGATCACGTACAAGGAGCGCAACATCGCCGACGTCCTGCGGATGACGGTGGACGAAGCGTACGCCTTCTTCGAGGACCAGGAAGCGGTGGCGCGCCCGCTGCAGGTGCTGCGCGAAGTGGGGCTGGGCTACCTGCGCCTGGGGCAGAGCGCGACCGAGCTGTCGGGCGGCGAAGCCCAGCGGATCAAGCTGGCGACCGAACTGCAGCGCGCCACCCGCGGCGGCGCTTTATATGTGCTGGACGAGCCGACCACCGGACTGCATCCGTTCGACACCGACCGCCTGGTGGCGCAGCTGAACCGCCTGGTCGACGCCGGCAACACCGTCATCATGGTCGAGCACACGATGCGCGTGGCGGCCGCCTGCGACTGGGTGATCGATATCGGGCCCGGCGCGGGCGAAGCGGGCGGCACGGTGGTGGCTGCCGGGCCGCCGGCACGGGTCGCGGCCAGCCGCGCCAGCCGCACGGCGCCGTATCTGGCTGAATATTTACGCTAACTGCCCGGGATCTATCGCTAACATTGCCGGAAAATGCAAACCGCATGTTCAAACGAACACGTGGTAATTTGCAATTGCGTTACACTTAGGATATTTTTTTCTTAAGAGTAGCCATCAAGCATGACCGGATCGAGTATCGACAGCAACCAGTTCCGACGCATCCTTTCCCGCAATGTCGCCATGCCGCTGGGCATGGGAGTGCTGAGCGCGCTGGTCTTCGTCGGCATTATTGCCTACCTGATCAATGTGCTCAGCTGGGTCGAGCGTTCCGAGCGCACGATCGGGCGCGCCAACGAGGTCAGCCGCATGTCGGCCGACATGGAAGCCGGCCTGCGTGGCTATTTGCTGTCCGGAGACGCCGAGTTCATGGGGCCGTATGCCGAGGCCAAGCCGAAGATCGACGCCGAGCTGAATTCCCTGGCCAGGATGGTGGACGACAATTATTCCCAGCTGGACCGGGTGCGGCGGGTCCGCGCCGCCCAGCGCGAATGGCAATTGTTTGCCGAGGAAGCCATTGCCCGCCGCGCCAAGAATGCCGACGTGGTCGAGCTGGTCAAGAGCGGGCGCGGCAAGATGTTGACCGACGAGGTGCGGCGCCAGTTCAAGCTCTTCATCGAAACCGAAGAGCGCCTCCTGCTGGAGCGCAACAGCTCCTCGCGCAACGTGATCGGCTGGTCGGTCGGCGCCTTCCTCCTGTTCAGCCTGACCGTGGCCGGCCTGCTGGCCCTGTTCGGCCGCCGCGAACTGATGAGCCTATCGAACTCCTATGGCGAGATCCTGGCGCACGAGGCCGAACACAACGCCCTGCTGCGCCACCAGGACTGGCTGCGCACCGGCCAGGCCGAGCTGGCCACGAAGAGCGCGAACCTGCACGACCTCGAGCCGCTGGCGGATGCCGTGCTGGATTATATTACCCCCTATCTCGGCGGCGTCGTGGCCGCCATGTATGCGCGCAGCGACGATGGTACCCTGACCCGCATCGGCGCCTACGGCTTTGCCCACCAGGACCAGCACGCCCGGGTGATCCAGGCCGGGGACTCGCTGGCCGCCCAGGCCGCCAACCAGAACCGCATCCTGACCCTGCGCGAGCTGCCGCCCGATTACATCAAGGTCGGTTCGGGGCTGGGCGAGACGTCGCCGCGCGAACTGCTGATCGCCCCCATCACCAACCACGGCAAGATCAAGGGCGTGATCGAGATCGGTTTCCTGCACGGCGTGCGCGAACGCGATACCGAATTCATGGCGCTGGTCGGGCCGGCGGTCGGCGCTTCGGTCGCCTCCGTGGTCTACCGCCAGCGCCTGCAGCTGGCGCTGGAAGAGCAGCAGGCCATGAACGAGGAACTGCAGGTCCAGCAGGAAGAGCTGCGTACCGCCAACGAAGAACTGGAAGAGCAGTCGCGCGCGCTCGAGGAATCGCAGACGGCGCTGGAAAACCAGCAGGCCGAGCTGGAGCAGACCAACGAACAGCTGGCCGAGCAGGCCGCCAACCTCGACCTGAAGAACGCGGCCCTGACCACGGCCCAGGACCAGTTGCGCGATCGCGCGCTGGAACTGGAGCGCGCCAGCCGCTACAAGTCGGAATTCCTGGCGAACATGTCGCATGAGCTGAGGACGCCGCTGAACAGCTCGCTGATCCTGGCCAAGCTGCTGGCCGATAACGCGGGCGGTAACCTGAACGACGAGCAGGTGCGCTTCGCCCAGACCATCTATTCGGCCGGCAACGACCTGCTGAACCTGATCAATGACATCCTCGACATCTCGAAGGTCGAGGCCGGCAAGCTGGAGCTGGTGCCGGAAGAGCTGCCGCTGCGCCGCGTGGTCGAAGGCCTGGCGCGCACCTTCGAGCCGCTGGCGCTGCAGAAGAACCTGGAGTTTTCGCTGACGGTCGAACCAGGCGTGCCGGCGTCGATCCACACCGACCGCCAGCGTCTCGAGCAGATCCTGAAGAACCTGCTGTCGAACGCGGTCAAGTTTACCGATGCCGGCCGCGTCAGCCTGACGGTCAGCGCGAACGCCGAGGGCTGGGTGCAGTTCGAGGTGCAGGATTCGGGCATCGGCATCGCGCCCGAGCAGCAGGACAAGATCTTCGACGCCTTCCACCAGGCCGACGGCTCGACTGCGCGCAAGTACGGCGGCACCGGCCTGGGCCTGTCGATCTCGCGTGACCTGACCAGCCTGCTGGGCGGCACCCTGACCGTGGCGAGTACGCTCGGCGAGGGCAGCACCTTCATGCTCAGCCTGCCGCGCGACGGCGCGGTCGCCGCGACTCCGCCGGCGCCCCAGCTGGTGCATGCGGCCAAGCCGGCGCGTGGCGAGGCCGTGCCCGCCGTTCCGGCCGCCGAGGAAGCCGCCGAGGCCAGGCCGGCCGGCCCGCGCTTCGACGACGACCGCGCCGAGCCGGCCGCAGGCCGCCGCACCGCGCTGGTGATCGAGGACGAGCCGGAATTCGCACGCATCCTGTACGGCCTGGCGCACGACATGGAATTCCGCTGCCTGGTCGGGCTGACCGCGGAAGAGGGCCTGGAACTGGCCGCCAGCGAGAATCCGGACGCGATCCTGCTCGACATGCGCCTGCCGGACCGCTCCGGCCTGTCGGTGCTGCAGCAGCTGAAGGACAACCCGGCCACCCGCCACATCCCGGTGCACGTGGTGTCGAGCATGGAGAACGGCGGCGAAGCCCTGCACCTGGGCGCGATCGGCTATGCGCTGAAACCCACCAGCAGGGAGCAGCTGGAAGAGGTGTTCCGCAAGCTGAAGGAGAAATCCTCGCAGCAGGTCAAGCGGGTGCTGCTGGTCGAGGACGACGAGCGCCAGCGCGAGAGCGTGGTCCAGCTGGTTTCCGACAACGACGTCGAGATCGCCGCGGTCGGTTCGGGCGGGGAAGCGCTGAAGCTGTTGCGCACGCAGATTTTCGACTGCATGATTATCGACCTGAAGCTGCCTGACATGCAGGGCAACGAATTGCTGCAACGCATGTCGCTGGAAGAACTCTGCTCCTTCCCGCCCGTTATCGTGTACACCGGACGCAACCTGACCCGCGAGGAAGAGGCGGAACTGCTGAAATACTCGCGCTCGATCATCATCAAGGGCGCGCGTTCGCCGGAACGGCTGCTCGACGAAGTGACGCTGTTCCTGCACAAGGTGGAGTCAACGCTGTCGTCGGAGCGCCAGACCATGCTCAAGAGCGTGCGCGGGCGCGACCGGGTGTTCGAGGGCAGGACCATCCTGCTGGTGGACGACGACGTGCGCAACGTGTTTGCCTTGACCAGCGCGCTGGAGCAGCGCGGCGCGCATGTGGAGGTGGGCCGCAACGGCTTCGAAGCCCTTGCCAGGCTCGACGAAGTGGACGCTATCGACCTGGTGCTGATGGACGTCATGATGCCGGGCATGGATGGCCTGGAAGCGACGCGCAGGATCCGCCAGGACCCGCGCTTCACGCGCCTGCCGATCATCGCGATCACGGCCAAGGCGATGAAGGATGACCAGGAGCAGTGCCTGGCCGCCGGCGCCAACGACTACCTCGCCAAGCCGATCGACCTGACCCGGCTGTACTCGCTGCTGCGGGTATGGATGCCGACCATGGAGCGGATTTGAAGCACACGCCCAGCGATATCGACATCGAACTGCGGATGCTGGTCGAAGCTGTCTACCTCAAGTACAACTACGACTTCCGCGACTACACTGGCGCCTCGCAAAAGCGCCGCGTGCTGGCCGCCATGCGCGCGATGGAGTGCGAGACCGTGTCGGCGCTGCAAGCCAGGGTGATGCACGAGCCGAACGCCTTCGCCCAGCTGCTGCAATTCCTGACCATCCCGGTCACGGAAATGTTCCGCGACCCCGAGTATTACCTGGCGCTGCGCCAGCACGTCGTGCCGCACCTGGAGACCTATCCGTCGCTGAAGATCTGGGTGGCCGGCTGCAGCACCGGCGAGGAAGTGTATTCGCTGGCGATCCTGCTGCACGAAGAGGGCTTGCTGGAGCGCAGCCTGATCTACGCCACCGACATCAATCCGGAATCGCTGGAAGCGGCGCGGCGCGGCGTGATGCCGCTCGAGCGCATGCGCCTGTACACCGAGAATTACCAGAAGGCCGGCGGCGCCAGGGCGTTTTCGGATTACTACACCGCGGCCTATGGCGGGGCGCTGTTCGAGCGCGCGCTGGTCGAGAACGTGACCTTCGCCGACCACAGCCTGGCCACCGACAGCGTGTTCGCCGAAACCCATTTCATCAGCTGCCGCAACGTGATGATCTACTTTAACCGGCGCCTGCAGAACCGGGTGCTGGGACTGTTCCACGAATCGCTGGTGCACCGCGGCTTCCTGGGACTGGGCAGCAAGGAAAGCATCGACTTTTCCAGCTATGCCCAGCGTTTCGAACCGCTCGCCAGGCGCGAGCGGATCTTCCGCAAGGTGGGCGCGTGATGGACGCCGCCATGGACGACGCCGGACTGCAGGCGCTGCTCGCCGGCCGCCGCATCGAGGCGGTGGTGATCGGCGCGTCCGCCGGCGGGGTCGAGGCCCTGGGAACGCTGCTGCCTGCGCTGCCGGCCGGCTACCGGCTGCCGGTCATCTGTATCTTGCACCTGCCGGGCGACCGCGACAGCCGCCTGGCCGAGCTGTTCGCCGAGCGCCTGCCGCTGCCGGTCCGGGAAGCCCTCGACAAGGAAGCGATCGAGCCCGGCACCGTGTATTTCGCCGGTTCCGGCTACCACCTGTCGGTGGAACGGGACTTCACGTTTTCGCTGAGCTGCGAGCCGCCCGTGCACTTCGCGCGCCCCGCCATCGACGTGCTGATGGAATCGGGCGCCGACGCCTACGGCCCCGGCCTGGTGGGCATCCTGCTCACCGGCGCCAACCACGACGGCGCCGCCGGCATGGCCGCGATCCATGCCAACGGCGGCCTGACCGTCGTGCAAGACCCCGATGACGCCCAAGTGGCCACCATGCCCCGCAGCGCCATCGACCGTTTTTCCCCGCACCTGATCCTGCCCCTGGCCCGCATCGGGGCGTTGCTGCCCATGTTGGAGAGCGAAAAATCATGAGCGCACCAGACCCAAGCAAACTGCTGATCGTCGACGACCTGCCGGAAAACCTGCGCGCGCTGGACGCCCTGATCCGCGACGGCCAGCGCCAGGTGTTCCAGGCCTCGTCGGGCGAACAGGCGCTGACCCTCATGCTCGAGCACGAGTTCGCGCTGGCCATCCTGGACGTGCAGATGCCGGGCATGGACGGCTTCGAACTGGCCGAGCTGATGCGCGGTACCGAGCGCACCCGCAACATCCCGATCGTGTTCGTCTCGGCCGCCGGCCGCGAGCTGAACTATGCGTTCAAGGGCTACGAGCAGGGCGCGGTCGACTTCCTGCACAAGCCGCTCGACCCGGACGCGGTGCGCAGCAAGGTCAACGTCTTCGTCACCCTCGACCAGCAGCGCCGCGAGATGCGGCGCCAGATGGAAGCGCTGGAACGCAGCCGGCGCGAGCAGGACATCCTGCTGCGCGAACTGAACAAGACCCAGGAAGAGCTGCAGCGCTCGCTGCGCATGCGCGACGATTTCATGTCGCTGGTGGCGCACGAACTGCGCACCCCGCTCAACACGCTGTTCCTGGAAACCCAGATGCGCAGCCTGCAGCTCAATCGCGGCAACCTGCCGGCCTTCAATCCCGAGCAGATGGGCAAGATGATCAAGCGCGACGAGCGCCAGATCAAGGCCATGATCCGCCTGATCGACGACATGCTGGACGTCTCGCGCATGAAGAGCGGCACGCTGTCGATCCGGCCGGCCAAGGTTGAACTGATGGGCTTGCTGGAGCGGGTCGTCAACGACCTGTCCCTGCAGGCGGCCGCGGCCAACTCGACCCTGCAACTGGCCGGCCACGGTCCCGTGGAAGGGTTCTGGGACGAGTTCCGGATCGAGCAGGTGATCGTCAACCTGCTGACGAATGCGCTGCGCTACGGCGGCGGCGGCACGGTCGAGATCAGCGTGCATGAAATAGGTTGCAACGTGCGCATCGACGTGCGCGACCATGGCAAGGGCATCGCCCCCGATTACATCGACCGCATCTTCGAACCCTACGAGCGCGGCGCCAAGGCCGGCGAGCCGAAGGGCCTTGGCCTGGGCCTGTACATCTCGCGCCAGCTGGCCACCTCGCATGGCGGCGAGCTGACCGTGCAGAGTACGCCGGGGCAGGGCGCGACGTTCAGCCTGCTGTTGCCGTGTACCGAAGAGGCAGTGCCGGCCGTCGCCTCCGCTTGAACGTCGTCTCGCGAAGGCCGGGACCCAAGTTCTGCAAGCATTTCGGTAGCGTTAGCAAACTTGGGTTCCCGCCTGCGCGGGAACGACGGCGTCATGATAGCTAAAATCAATTGATGAAATCCGTTCAATTAATTTCACATTCAATGGCGTGCGCGGTATAGTACGCACCTAACGTTTTTTTAACCCCGAAAGAGGAGCTTTCATGTCCATCATCAACACCGAGATCAAACCGTTCAAGGCAACCGCTTTCCACGACGGCAAGTTCATCGACCTGACCGAAGCCGACTTCAAAGGCACCTGGTCGGTCCTGATGTTCTACCCGGCTGACTTCACCTTCGTCTGCCCGACCGAACTGGAAGACCTGGCTGCTTTCCAGCCGGAATTCGCGAAGATGGGCGTCAAAGTCTACGGCGTGTCGACCGACAGCCACTTTGCCCACAAGGCATGGCACGATACCTCGGAAGCCATCAAGAAAGTGAACTACCCGCTGATCGGCGACCCGACCGGCACCCTGTCGCGCAACTTCGAAGTCATGATCGAAGAAGAAGGCATGGCCCTGCGCGGCACCTTCGTGATCAATCCGGAAGGCCAGATCAAGGTCATGGAAGTGCATGACAACGGCATCGGCCGCGACGCATCGGAACTGATGCGCAAGGTCAAGGCGGCCCAGTACGTCGCCTCGCACCCGGGCGAAGTCTGCCCGGCCAAGTGGAGCGAAGGCGCCGAAACCCTGAAGCCGTCGCTGGACCTGGTCGGCAAGATCTAATCGCCGAATGTGCGTGGGCACGGGGTGCCCACCCTACATTGGCGCTACCGTAGGGTGGGCTCCCCAAGCCCACGTGCGGTACACGTAGTACCAAGGAGACCGTCCGCGAGGGGCGGCCGGTCTCCACCCCCTCCCAAGAAGCAGCCCACACGCGATGGGCCTGCCCTGAAAGACAGGCGATCAAACTGGTCGATCTGCCAGCCTGGATTTACCACTTTGATTTGATGGGATGCGCCCGCATGTGCGACGCATCGGCTTGAACACGTTTGAAGAAAAAGGATATGACCATGAGCGCTCTCGACAATGACCTGAAGACCCAGCTGGGTGCCTATCTGCAACGCGTGCAGCATTCCTTCGACATCGTCGCGTCGCTGGACGACAGCGAGACGTCGAAGCAGATGCTGGACCTCCTGCAGACCATCCAGGGTCTGCGCGCCGACAAGATCACCCTGCGTACCGATGGCAACGATGCGCGCAAGCCGTCGTTCAGCCTGAAACGCACGGGCAGCGACACCAGCCTGCGCTTCGCCGGCCTGCCGCTGGGCCACGAATTCACGTCGCTGGTGCTGGCCCTGCTGTGGACCGGCGGCCATCCGCCGAAGGTCGAGCAGGACGTCATCGACACGATCAAGGCGCTGGACGGCGATTACGACTTCGAAGTCTACATGTCGCTGACCTGCCATAACTGCCCGGACGTGGTGCAGGCGCTGAGCCTGATGGCGATCCTGAATCCGCGCGTGAAGACCACCGTCATCGAAGGCGGCGCGTACCAAGAGGAAGTCGAGGCCCGCCAGGTGATGGCGGTGCCGATGGTGTTCCTGAACGGCGAGATGTTCGGTTCCGGCCGCATGATGATCGAAGAGATCGTCGCCAAGCTGGACAAGGGCGCCGGCGAGCGCGACGCCGCCAGGCTGAATGCGAAAGAGCCGTACGACGTGCTGATCGTGGGCGGCGGCCCGGCCGGCTCGGCTGCCGCCGTGTACGCGGCCCGCAAAGGCATCCGCACCGGCATCGCCACCGGGCGCATGGGCGGCCAGGTGAACGACACGATGTCGATCGAGAACTACATCTCGGTGCTGGAAACGGACGGTCCGAAGTTTTCGAGCGCGCTCGAAGCGCAGGTGCGGAACGTAGGGGTCGACATCATGACCCAGCAGGAAGCCGCGCAGCTGATCGCTCCTTCCGCGCCGGGCGAGCTGGTCGAAGTGCGCTTCGCCAACGGCGGTTCGCTGAAGTCGAGCACCGTGATCCTGGCGACCGGCGCGCGCTGGAGGAATGTGAACGTGCCGGGCGAAGAGCAGTACAAGAACGCCGGCGTGAACTACTGCCCGCACTGCGACGGCCCGCTGTACAAGGGCAAGCGCGTGGCCGTGATCGGCGGCGGCAACTCGGGCGTGGAAGCGGCGATCGACCTGGCCGGCATCGTCGAGCACGTGACCCTGCTGGAGTTCGCGAACCAGTTGAAGGCGGACGCGGTGCTGGTGAACAAGCTGAACAGCCTGCCGAACGTCACCGTCCACGTGAACGCCCAGACCACCGAGATCACTGGCGACGGCAAGAAGGTCAACGGCATCAGCTTCAAGGACCGGGTGAGCGGCGAAGACCGGCACGTGGCGCTGGAAGGCGTGTTCGTGCAGATCGGCCTGGTGCCGAACACCGAGTGGCTGAAGGGTTCGGTGGAACTGTCGCGTTTCGGCGAGATCGTGGTCGACGCCCACGGGCGCACCAACATCCCGGGTGTGTTCGCCGGCGGCGACGCCACCACCACGCCGTTCAAGCAGATCGTGATCGCGGCGGGCGACGGCGCCAAGTGCGCACTGTCGGCCTTCGACTACCTGATCCGCATGCCGGTGGCGGTCGAAGCCGCGTAAGTTCTCTCCTCCAGCATGGCCTGCAGCTTGTCCAGGTCGATCGGCTTCACCAGGTGGTGGTCGAAGCCGGCTTCGCGGGTCCGTGCGCGGTCGCTTTCCTGGCCGTAGCCGGTCACCGCGACCAGTAGCGCGCCAGCCGTTTCAGGCTGGGCGCGCAGGCGGCGCGCCAGTTCGACCCCGTCCATGTCGGGCAGGCCGATGTCGAGCAGGCAGACCTGCGGCGCGGCGTCGGCGGCGCGCGCGAGCGCGCGGTGCGAGCCATGCTCGACCAGCACCTCGTGGCCGGACGCTTCCAGCAGCATCGCCAGCGTATCCGCCGCGTCCTCGTTGTCGTCGACCACCAGGATGCGCAGCGGTCCCGGTCCGGCCGGGGCGGCCGCATCCGCAGCCTGGCCTTGTCCCGCGGCGGCTTGTGCGTTCAGGCGCGGCAGGCTGACCACGAAACGGCTGCCGTGGCCCAGGCCCGGACTGTCGCAGGTCACCGTCCCGCCGTGCAGCTCGACCAGGCTCCTGACCAGCGCCAGGCCCAGGCCCAATCCGCCCGAAGCGCGGTCGGCGCTGCGCTCGGCCTGGGTGAACAGGTCGAAGGCGCGCGCCACCAGCTCGGGCGCCATGCCGATGCCGTTATCGACGACCGCGATGCGCACCTCCTCCTCGCCGGCCTCGACCTCGAGGCGCAGCAGTCCGCCTTCCTGGGTGTACTTGGCGGCGTTGTTCAGGATATTCGCCAGCACCTGCACCAGGCGCTTCTTGTCGCCGCAGACCAGTGCCGGCGCGCGAGCCTGCCGCACGTCGAGCGTCTGGCGGCGCGCCTCCACCTGCGGCATGACCTGTTCGACGGCCTCGAGGGCAATCTGGGCGACGTCCAGCGGCGCACGGTCCAGTTCGACCAGGCCGCGCGTGACGCGCGAGACGTCGAGCAGGTCGTCGATCAGTTCCGTCATGTGGCGCACCTGGCGCCCGATGATCTGGCTGGTCGTGCGGATCGTCGTTTCGTTGGGCCTGGCGCGCAGCAACAGGTCGGCCGCGGCGCCGATCGGGGCCAGCGGATTGCGCAGCTCGTGCGCCAGCATCGCCAGGAACTCGTCCTTGCGCCGGTCCAGTTCCTTCAGCTTTTCTTCCGCCACCTTGCGTTCGGTGATGTCGCTGGCGGCGCCGATCCATTCGTCGACCTCGCCATCTTCGCGGAACATCGGCACCGCCCGGGACAGCGTCCAGCCCTGGCTGCCGTCGACGCGGCGCACGCGGTGTTCCAGTTCGAAGACGCGCTTGTGGCGGATCGCGTCCGCGATTTCCGCGTGCACCATCGGCTGGTCTTCCTGCGGGACGTACTCGTCGAGCCAGAGACGGCGCGGATCGGCCGTGTCCTTGATGAAACCGCGCCCTTCGAGCTGGCGCAATTCGGTCCAGTCGGAGCTCATGCGGTAGATGACGTCCGCCGACGCATGGGTCAGCGCCCGGAACCGGGCCTCGCTCTCGCGGATCGCGGCCAGCGCGCGCACCCGTTCGGTCACGTCCGAGGTGGTGTGCGAGATGCACAGGATCTTGCCGTCGGCGTCGAAGATCGGCGTGCTGACGGCATCCCAGAAACGCTCTTCGAAGACGACTTTGCCATTCGGTAGTTGCACGCGGATGGGATAGCGCTGGGCCGGCAGGGTGTCCACCTTGCCGGTGGCGGCGACGCGCGCCAGGGATTGCCTGAGGTCGGATTCGCCGGTGTCGGCGGGATCGTCCGGGTTGCGCGGGAAGGCGGCGAACAGGCTGGCGCCGACCAGTTCTTCGCGCCGGCGTCCGGACGCTTTCAGGAAGGCGTCATTGACCGCCAGGACGGTCGCCTCGGGCGTGGGGGAGAGCAGGTAATTGCCGATCGGGGAATGCTTGAAAACCGCTTCGAACAGGGATATGGACTGCATTGGATTGTCACCAGGCCGGGTTGGTCACCCATTGTAAGAGAAGCTTACAGGAAAATGGTGTCAATTTAACACTGTGGTTGTGTTCCCGACGATTGGGGAGCACGAGCGGAAGCGCGCCGGCCTGTGAGTCTCAGCTCAGGGCAGCGTCGCTGGAGCATGCCGCGGGCACGCCAGGTCGAGGGATGCGGGACTGCGAGTCTGCCGCATCGATCAGTGGAAGAACATGGGAGCCATGCCATTCAGGGCATCGGTTTCGACCAGCAGCCAGGTGGCAATGCTGATCAGGCCGACGTGAAGTGCGGTCCAGGTGGCAGGGAAGATGCGGATCATGATGAACCTCCAAGGGAGTGCCGGTTTCGGGAGAATATGCTTCCATCATAGGTCGGCTGCTGACTGGCAACTATCGGCGGGAATTCCGCCGAGTTGTAGGAAAAGACCTTGTCAATTTGTCTGAACGCTTGTGGAAAGGTCTAGTGGCGCTCCTACGGTAACTGTAGGTTGCGTCCTATAGCGGTTCAGATCGGCCCGCCGTACAGTTGGGCCATCATGACCCGACACGAACCCAGACTCCTGCACAAAGGCCTGCTTGCGGTACGCCGCAACACCATCCGCCGCCTGTTGAATACCATCTTCGGCATCCAGCAGCTGCGCGACGGCCAGCAACGCGTGATCGACAGCGTCCTCGATGGCAAGGACACGCTCGCGATCATGCCCACCGGCAGCGGTAAATCGCTGTGCTACCAGATTCCCGCCCGTATTCTCGAAGGGATGACCATCGTCGTCTCGCCCCTCATCTCGCTGATGAAGGACCAGCTCGAAAAGCTGGAGCAGATGGGGATCCGCGCCGTGCAGGTCAACAGCAGCCTGTCCGCCGAAGAAGAGCGCGGCTCGCTCGCCGCGATCCGCGAGAACCGCTGCGAGATCGTGTTCTGCACCCCCGAGCGCCTGGTGATGGCGGAATTCGTCGAGGTGCTGAAGGAAGTGAAGACCGCCCTGGTGGTGGTCGACGAAGCCCACTGCATCTCCCAGTGGGGCCACGACTTCCGCCCGGCCTATCTCGAGATGACCGGCGCGATCGAGGCCCTGGGCCGTCCGCCGGTGCTGGCGCTGACCGCCACCGCCACCGAGGACGTGGTCGACGATATCGGACGCCAGCTCGGCCGCCCGCGGATGAATGTCATCAACACCGGCGTCTACCGCCCGAACCTGCACTACCGCGTGCTGCAGGTGACGAACCCCGAGGAAAAGCTGCGCGAGGCGCTGCGCCTGGTACGCGAGACCGAAGGCAAGGGCATCGTCTACGCCGCCACCGTCAAGTGCGCCGAAGAGATCCATCATCTGCTGCAGGAGCAGGGCGAATCGGTCACCATCTACCACGGCAAGCTGCATGCCGCCGAGCGCAAGGAAAACCAGGACCTGTTCATGAACGACGAGCGGCGCGTGATGGTGGCGACGAACGCCTTCGGCATGGGCATCGACAAGCCGGACACGCGTTTCGTGATCCACCTGCAGATCCCCGCCAACCTGGAAGCCTATTACCAGGAGTCCGGGCGCGCGGGGCGCGACGGCAAGGATGCCGAATGCACGCTGCTGTTCCTGCAGGACGACAAGCGTGTGCAGCAGTTCTTCCTGGTGAAGCATTACCCGACCGCCGACGAGATCCGCGCCGTCTACGAGGCCGTGCGCGAACTGGCGGAGAGCGACACCGCCACGCCCGAGCGCATCGAAGAGGCAGACGGCGAGCTGTCCGGCCCGAACCTGAAGGTGTGCCTGAAGCTGCTGAAGGATGCGAAGCTGCTGCGCCAGTCGCGCAAGCTGGCCTGGAACGTCACGGCCCAGGAGCCGAAGGCCAGCCTGTTCGAGGCGATGGCCGCGGTCTACCGCCAGAAGCAGGAACACGACAAGGAAGCGCTCGAGCAGATGGTGTCCTATGCCGTCAGCGGTTTCTGCCGCTGGAAGCTGCTGCTGGATTACTTCGGCGACGAAGTCGAGGGCTTCGAGAAATGCTGCCGCTGCGATAACTGCCTGAATCCGCCGGCGGCCGTGCTCCTCGACGACATCGAGATCCGCGACGACGAGTTCGACCGCGAGCCGGAACCCGCGCCCGACCCGGCATCCTCGTTCGACGCCGGCGACCGCGTGAAGGTGCCAAAATACGGCGAGGGCGTGGTGCTGTCCGTGGCCGGGGAGCAGGTCACGATCGACTTCCCGGACGGCGAGCAGCGATCCTTCCTGAAGGAGTTCGTGGAACACATCGGATAAGGAGACCTATGGGTGACATGGTCGTCGTAAGGAAGGAAGGCTTGTACTGCGTCCCTGGCGATTTCTACATCGACCCCTGGCGGCCGGTGGAACGGGCCGTCATCACCCATGCGCACGGCGACCATGCGCGCTGGGGCCACCGCCACTATCTGGCCTCGGACGCGAGCGTGAACATCCTGAAGTCGCGCCTCGGCGCGGACATCGACATCGACGGCCTGGCCTATGGCGAGCGCGTCGTGCACAACGGCGTCGCGATCTCGCTGCACCCGGCCGGCCACGTGCTCGGGTCCAGCCAGGTGCGCATGGAATGCGGGGGGGAAGTCTGGGTCGCCTCGGGCGACTACAAGGTCGAACCCGATGCCACCTGCGCCCCTTTCGAGCCGGTGCGCTGCCATACCTTCATCACCGAATCCACCTTCGGCCTGCCGATCTACCGCTGGGACCCGCAGCAGGAAGTGTTCGACGAGATCAACCGCTGGTGGCGCCGCAATGCGGATGAGGGCCGCACCAGCGTGCTGTACGCCTATGCCTTCGGCAAGGCCCAGCGCGTGCTGTCCGGGCTGGATGCCTCGATCGGCCCGGTCGTCTGCCACGGCGCGGTCGAGCCGCTGAACCGCGTCTACCGCGAGGGCGGCATCGACCTGCCGCCCACCCGGCTGGTCAGCGAGACCGGCAAGGACGAGATGAAGCGCGCGCTGGTGCTGGCGCCTCCCTCGGCGGCCGGCTCGACCTGGACCCGCCGCTTCGGCGACTATTCCGACGCATTCGCCAGCGGCTGGATGCTGCTGCGCGGGGCGCGCCGGCGGCGCGGCGTCGACCGTGGCTTCGTGCTGTCCGACCATGCCGACTGGCCCGGCCTGTTGAGCGCCATCGAAGCCACCGGCGCCCAGCAGGTCGTGGTCACGCACGGCTCGATCCCGGTGATGGTGCGCTGGCTGTGCCAGATCGGGCTGGATGCGAAAGCCTTCGACACGGAATACGGCGACGAAGACGACGACGCCACCGGCTCGGCCGCGCCGGAAGAAGGGGAGGCAAAAAAGGAGGCGAGCGATGCGTGAATTCGCCCGCCTGTACGCCGACCTCGACGAGACCACCGCGACCAACCGCAAGCTCGAGGCCCTGCAGAACTACTTCGAGCATGCGTCGCCAGAGAACGCGGCCTGGGCGGTCTACTTCCTGGCCGGCGGCAAGCCGCGCCAGACCGTGCCGACCAAGGTGCTGCGCGAAGCCGCCATCGCCTATGCCGGCCTGGACGAGTGGCTGTTCGAGGAATGCCACGCGGCGGTGGGCGACATGGCCGAGACCATCGCCCACATCCTGCCGGCGCCGAAGCGCCACAGCGACGTCGGCCTGGCCGTGTGGATGGAAGAGCGCATCGGCCCCTTGCGCGGCGCCGACCCGCTCACGATCCGCGAGAAGCTGTTCGAGTACTGGGACGAGCTGACCTGGCGGGAGCGCTTCCTGTTCGTGAAGCTGATCGGCGGCGGTTTCCGGGTCGGGGTGTCGAAGCTGCTGGTGACGCGCGCGCTGGCGGCCATCGCCGCGGTCGACGCCAAGCTGATCGCCCAGCGCCTGATGGGCTGGACCGACGGCCGCGTGCGCCCGACCGGGGCCGGCTTCCTGCAGCTGATCGCACCCCAGTCCGACGACGAGCACAAGCTGCGCGGCGGCCAGCCCTATCCCTTCTTTTTGGCCCACCAGCTGCAGGGCGATCCGTCCGCGCTGGGCGCATTGCACGACTGGCAGGTCGAGTGGAAGTACGATGGCATCCGCGCCCAGCTGGTGCGGCGCGGCGGCCAGAACTACCTGTGGTCGCGCGGCGAGGACCTGATCACCGAGCGCTTTCCCGAGCTGGCTTCGTTGACCCTGCCGGAAGGGACGGTGGTCGACGGCGAGGTGCTGATCTGGACGACCGGGGACGCGCCGGCGCCGTTCGCCGACCTGCAGAAGCGCATCGGCCGGAAGACCCTCAGCGCCAAGCTGCTGGCCGAGCTGCCGGCCGTGCTGCTGGCCTACGACCTGCTGGAACTGGACGGCGTCGACCTGCGCGGCCTGCCGCAGCACGAGCGGCGCGCCTTGCTGGAAACCCTGGTCACCGGCGTGGCCAAGCCGCAGCTGCGCATCTCGCCGCTGGTGACGGCCGACACCTGGGACGACCTCGGCAAGCTGCGCGGCGAATCCCGCGCGCGCGGCGTGGAAGGCATGATGCTGAAGGCGAAGGATGCCCGGTATGGCGTAGGCCGCACCAAGGACGTCGGCACCTGGTGGAAGTGGAAGATCGATCCGTACGCGGTGGACGCCGTGCTGATCTACGCCCAGCCGGGCAGCGGCCGGCGCGCGTCGCTGTACACCGATTACACCTTCGCCGTGTGGGATGGCGACGGCGAGCAGCGCCGCCTGGTGCCCTTCGCGAAAGCGTATTCCGGCCTGACCGACGCCGAGATCCGCCAGGTCGACGCCACCATCCGCCGCACCACGGTCGAGAAGTTCGGCCCGGTGCGTTCCGTCAAGCCGACCATGGTGTTCGAGCTGGGCTTCGAAGGCATCGCGCTGTCGCCGCGCCACAAGGCCGGCATTGCGGTGCGCTTTCCGCGCATCCTGCGCCGGCGCGAGGACAAGCCGGTCGAGGAGGCGGATACGCTCGATACCCTGAAAGGCTTGTTACAGGCGGCGGGGCCATGAGCAAGTCGCAGGCTGAAGCAGCGGTCGACGCCTGGTTCGCGGCGCGCGGCTGGAAGGTATTCCCGTTCCAGCGCGCCGTGTGGAAGGCCGCGCTGGCTGGGCAGTCCGGCCTGCTGCACGCGAACACGGGCGCCGGCAAGACCTATGCCGTGTGGTTCGCGGCGATGCTGCGCGGCGCCAACCGCGCGCGGCGTGACCGCACCGGCCTGCGCGTGCTGTGGCTTACGCCGATGCGCGCGCTGGCCGCCGACACCCAACGCTCGCTGGAAGTCTCGGCGGCGGAACTGGGCGCCGCCGGCCCTGACGGATTCAAGGACTGGACCCTCGGCGCGCGCACCGGCGACACCGGATCCGCCGAGCGTGCGCGCCAGTCGAAGAAACTGCCCGGCGCGCTGATCACGACCCCGGAATCCTTGACCCTGCTGCTCTCGCACGCGGCCGCGCGCGAGCAGTTCAAGCACCTCGACATGGTCATCATCGACGAGTGGCACGAACTGATGGGCAGCAAGCGCGGCGTCCAGGTGCAGCTGGCGCTGGCGCGCTTGCGGCGCTGGAATCCGGATCTCGTCGTGTGGGGCCTGTCGGCCACCATGGGCAACCTGCAGGACGCGCGCAACGTGCTGCTGGGGACCGATGCGGACGAGCGCAGAAGCGTGCTGGTGGAGGGCGACCTGAAGAAGCAGATCGTGGTCGACTGCCTGATTCCGCAGAACGTCTCGCGCTTTCCGTGGGGCGGCCACCTGGGCCTGCAGATGCTGCAGCCGGTCATCGACGAGATCGACAAGAACGGCGCCACCCTGGTGTTCACCAACACCCGAGCGCAATCGGAGATCTGGTACCAGAACCTGATCGAGGCGCGCCCCGACTGGGCCGGCGTGGTGGCGCTGCACCACGGTTCGCTCGACCGCGAGGTGCGCGAATGGGTCGAGAAAGGCATGAAGAACGGCGAACTGAAGGCCGTCGTGTGCACCGCCAGCCTGGACCTGGGCGTGGACTTCCTGCCGGTCGAGCGGGTGCTGCAGGTCGGCAGCGCCAAGAACATCGCGCGGCTGCTGCAGCGGGCCGGGCGCAGCGGCCATGCGCCGGGCCGGATCTCGCGCGTGACCCTGGTCCCCACCAATAGCCTCGAACTGCTGGAAGCGGCCGGCGCCAGGCGCGCGGTCGCCACCCGCCGGATCGAGGCGCGCCAGGTGCCGAACAAGCCCATCGACGTGCTGGTGCAGCACCTGGTGACGATCGCACTGGGCGGCGGTTTTCGTTCGGACGAGCTATATGAAGAAGTGAAGAGCGCCTGGTCCTACCGCCACCTCACGCCGGAGGAATGGCAGTGGGCGCTGGACTTCGTGGCGCGCGGCGGGCAGAGCCTGTCCGTGTATCCGGAATACCGGCGCGTGCTGCCGGACGAGGAGGGCGTCTACCGCGTGCCCGACGCCGCCATCGGCCGCCGGCACCGCATGAGCATCGGCACCATCGTCTCGGACGCGCAGATGCAGGTGCAGTACGTGAGCGGCGGGCGGATCGGCAGCGTCGAGGAGTCGTTCGTGGGCCGCCTGAAGCCGGGCGACCACTTCCTGTTCAGTGGCCGCATCCTGGAGCTGGTGCGGGTGCACGAGATGACGGCCTACGTCAAGCGCAGCAGTTCCACCCGGGGCGCGATCAGCCGCTGGGGTGGCACCAAGGTGCCGCTCAGCGCCGAGATGGCGCGCGCCGGACTGGAAGAGCTCGAGCGGGCGTCGAAGGGAATCTTCGAGGGGCCGGAAATGCAGGCCGTGCGGCCGCTGCTGGAGGTGCAGGCGCGCTGGTCGGCCCTGCCGACCGGCGAGGTGCTGGTGGTCGAGAGCATGAAGAGCCGCGAGGGCCATCACCTGTTCGTCTACCCCTTTGGCGGACGTTCGGTGCACACGGGCCTGGCGTCGCTCCTGGCGTTCCGGGTCGGCAAGGTGATGCCGTCGACCTTCTCGGTGGCGGTCAACGATTACGGCTTCGAACTGCTGTCGCCGGAACCGGTCGACTGGGCGCGCATGTTCGATGCGCAGACCGGCGCAGATGTCGGGCTGCTCGATACCGGCCGCCTGCTCGAGGACGTGCTCGACAGCCTGAACGCGACCCAGCTCGCGCAGCGGCGCTTCCGCGAGGTGGCGCGCATCGCCGGGCTGGTGAACCAGGGCTTCCCCGGCCAGCGCAAGTCGATGCGCCAGGTGCAGGCGTCGAGCGCGCTGTTCTATGAAGTCTTCCGCAAGCACGACAGCGGCAACCTGCTGCTGACCCAGGCCGAGCGCGAAGTGCTCGAGCAGGAGCTGGAGCTGACCCGCCTGCGCGATACCCTGCAGTCGCTGCATGCGCGCCGCATCGCGTTCCATGAGGTGAAGCGCGCCACTCCCTTCGGCTTTCCGCTGATGGTCGAACGCTTCCGCGAAAAGGTCTCGACCGAGAAGCTGTCCGACCGCGTGGCGCGGATGGTGCGCGAACTGGAAAAGGCGGCCGCGGCATGAACACGATCCCCGGCGCAGTGACGATCGCGATCGACGGCGAGCCGCTGCTCCTGCTGCCGCAGAAGGCCGCGTTCTGGCCGCGCGAGGGCATGCTCATCATCGCCGACATCCACTTCGGCAAGGCTGCGGCCTTCCGCTCCTGGGGCATCCCGGTGCCGAAAGGGACGACCAGCGAGAACCTGCAGGCGCTCGACGAACTGGTCACCCTGACCGGCGCCAGGCACGTGCTGTTCCTCGGCGACTTCCTGCACGCGCGCGCGGCGCACGCGGCCGGCACCCAGGCGGCGATGCTGGCCTGGCGCCAGCGGCGCCGCGAACTCGTGCTGACGCTGGTGCGCGGCAACCACGACAAGCATGCCGGCGATCCGGCCGCGCAGCTCGGCATCGGGCTGGTCGACGAACCCTACACGATCGGTCCGTTTTCCTTCTGCCACCATCCCGACATCGACGCGCCGGGCTATGTGCTGGCCGGCCACGTCCATCCGGTGTACGTGCTGGCGACGCGCTCCGACGCGCTGCGCCTGCCGTGTTTCATTGCCGGGCCGGGGCGCATGATCCTGCCGTCCTTCGGCGCGTTCACCGGCGGCCATGCGCTGCGCCCGGAGCCCGGCGAGCGGGTATGGGTGAGCTCGGGCGAGGCTGTGCACAGCGTTCGTTAGCGCACCGAGCCATCCGGACCTGCGGCGTAAGCTGGACACATTGACAATTACCGTTTCGCAGGAGGACACCATGGCAACAACCCGACAGACGCTCGCCGCGGCAGTGGTTGCCGCACTGCCTCTCTTCACGGCGACCGTGCCGATGCCAGTGCAGGCCCAGGACCATCCGCCCGCCCGTGCGCTGGAGCCGCGCATCGAGGGCTTCAACGTCAACGAATTGCGGCGCATCGAACCGGGCGCCGAGCTGAATTTTGAAGTGTATGGCACGCCGGGCGGCAACGCCAGCGTGCGCATCGACGGCGCCACCCGCAACCTGCACCTGACCGAAACCAGCCCCGGCACCTACCAGGGCACCTATACGATCGGCCGGCACGACCGCATCCGTCCGGACAGCTCGGTGACCGCCAACCTGCGCGTGAACGGCATGGTCAGGACCCAGGCCCTGGCGGCGACCATCGTGCGCGTTCCCGATCGCGCCAACCCGGACGACCGCCTGGTGGCAGGGATGCCGCGCGTGCAGAGCTTCGACGTGCGCGGCAGCGACGACCTGGGCCCGGGCCACGAGCTGAAATTCACCGTGATCGGCACGCCGGGCGCCAAGGTCGACATCCAGATCGCCGGCACGCGCGGCATCTTCACGCTGCCCGAGGTGCGGCCGGGCGAATACGCGGGCCTGTACACGATCCGCCGCGGCGACAACATCGCGCCGGACGCCTCCGTCACCGCGACCATCCGCGCCAACGGCCGCTATACGACGGCGACCCTGGGCCAGCCGCTGCTGGCGGGCGGCCGCATGCATGGGGACCGCCGCGACGACCGCCGCGAGGATCGCCGCGCCGACGATGGCCAGCGCGTGGCGCGCTACTGCACCAATTGCGCGACGGTGGAATCGGTGAACGTGATCCAGGGCGAGGCCGGCGCGCTCGGCACGGTGGGCGGCGCCGCGGTCGGCGGCTTGCTGGGCAACCAGGTCGGCAGTGGCAGCGGCCGCACGGCGGCCACCGTGGCCGGCGCGGTCGGCGGCGCGATCGCCGGGCGCAGCCTCGAGCGCAACGCCCGCGCGCCGCGCTACGAAGTGGTGGTGCGCTACGAAAACGGCGCCACCCAGTCGATCCGCTACGACAACGATCCGGGCTTTCGCGCCGGCGAGCAGGTGCGCGTGACCGATGGCGTGCTGACGCGCGACTGAGGCGATCGGCGCCTGACGTAAAAAAGCCGGCGAAGGCGCCGGCTCTTTTCATGGACGGCGCCCGGGCAGGCGTCAAGCCGTGGCCAGCACCTGGCCGTCGCCCGAGGATTCGGCATCCGCCTTGTGCTTGGCGTTCTGCTTGGCGCGCGAACGCGAGGGCGGCAGGCGGCGCAGGGTCTTGAGCGCTTCCGGATCCTTGATGCCGATGGTGCGCTGGTCGACGGTGATCAGGCCGATCTCGTTGAAGGCCGACAGCGTGCGGCTGACGGTTTCCAGGGTCAGGCCCAGATAGCTGCCGATCTCGTGGCGCGTCATGCGCAGGTTGAACAGCTTGCTCGAATAGCCCATCGCCGCGAAGCGCTCGGCCAGCGAGATCAGGAAGCGGGCCACGCGGGCTTCCGCCGACAGGGCGCCGAGCATGCCGATCATGGCCTGTTCGCGCACCAGTTCGCGGCTCATCACCCCGTACATCAGGTTCTCGAGCTCGGCGTGCACCCTGCCCAGGGCGGTGAGCTTCTTGAACGGGACGAGGATCAGGTCGCAGTCCGACAGGGCGACGGCTTCCGAGGCATAGTGCCGGGTGTGGATGCCGTCCACGCCGAGCATGTCGCCCTTCATCGGGAAGCTCAGCACCTGTTCGTTGCCGAACTCGTCGATCAGCACCGTCTTCAGGAAGCCGGAATTGACGATGTACAGGGTGTCGAAGGCCTGGCCGATCGTGTGGACACGCTGGCCGGTCTTGAACTGCACATGCTGGAACAGGAGTTCCTCGGAATTCATCGATACGGCGGCCGGGATGTGGAGCAGGTCGCAGACCTCTTTCAGGTTGGACCACAGGCGACCCTGGCGCTGGCGCCCGGCCTCCATCTGTGACGAGTGCAGGGTCGATGGCGAGGCATTGCGTTGTTCAGACATTGGCTGGGACTGCATACTCATCTCCAGGTGAAGGAAATCGGTTTCAGGAGGCTCAATGCGGAGAATGGACCGCAAGCAAGTCGAAACGCTGAAGTCAGTATGCCAACACGAGTCCGGCATTCATATCAGCAACGGCTGAATGTGCAGGTAGGAAGGGGAGTCAGAATGTAGGAGTATTCCTACTGTGCAGGAGGTGTTCCGAATGGAGGCAGGGCGTATCCGTGTAGGATAATCGTCGTGCAGAGGACGTCTCCTGCGCGCCACGCGAACGGTGGCGGGCACCAATGGACTGGCTGGAAGGTCAAAAGAAAATGTGGCTGCGCTTACGCTTTCATGGGCGCCAGCAGGCGGTGAGCCACGGCATACTGGACCATTTCGGACAGCGAGGTCATGCCCATCTTCTGCATGATGCGGGTCTTGTGAGTGCTCACTGTCTTCACGGACAGATGCAGGTTGTTGGCGATCTCGGTGATCGACTTGCCGCCCACCAGCAGGGAAAAGACTTCGAACTCGCGGTCAGAGAGCTGCTTGTGCAACAGCTGCTCGTTCGGCGCCATGATGTTCAGCGCCAGCTGCTCCGCCACTTCGGTACTGATATAAGGACGGCCCGACGCCACCTTGCGGATCGCGCCGACCAGCTGGGTGCCGGCGCTTTCCTTGGTCAGGTAGCCCTGGGCGCCGGCGCGGATCGCGCGCACCGCGTACTGCTCTTCCTCGTGCATGGTCAGGATCAGGATCGCCAGCTTGGGCGCTTCGCTGCGCACCTGGCGGATCAGGTCGACTCCGCTGCGCCCCGGCATCGACAGGTCCAGCAGCAGCAGGTCGAAGCCACCCTGGCGCACCAGCGACAGCACTTCGAAGCCGTTGATGGCTTCGCCGACGATCTCGATATCGAGTGCGCCGTCGAGAATGCGCTTGAGGCCCTCGCGCATGATGGTATGGTCGTCAGCGATGACTATGCGAATCATAGGAATATCCCCAGAATGCAATGCGAAACGGAAACTGAACGCTAGCACATTGCTAACATATAGTTAGGACTTTTTTAGCAATACCCAGCCGCCGGCGATCCGCGCTGGCAGCGCGGAGCGGGAAGGTTCAGGTACCGGGCTCGCGGATCAGGCGGTGCACCAGGACTGGCTTGCTGGTCTGCGACAGCACCTTGTTCGTCACGCTGCCCAGCAACAATTGCCCCCAGCCGCTGCGGCCGTGCGAGCCCATGAAGATCAGGTCGCAGTGTTGCTGTTCAGCCACGTCAACGATCTTCAGCGCGGCCGAATCCGAGAACGCCGTCATGCAGGAATGCTTCAGTCCGCACTGGTCGGCCTTGCTCATGATCTTGCCCATGTATTCCTCGCCCATGCGCCGCATCTGCGCGATGTAGTCCTCCTCGCTGGGATAGGACGGCGGGATGATTTCGACATACACGGGATACTGGTACTCGGGCGCGACGAACAGCGCGAGCACCTCGGCGCCCATCTGCTGCGCGAACTGGACGCCGGCGCAGGCAGTGTGCTGGGACACCGCGGAGCCGTCGGTGGTGATCAGAATTTTCTGGTACATGGTGAGCCCTCCCTCACGTCACGTTACCTTCTTATTGTAGTTCGCCTTTTCACCCTTGGCAGATAGTAAATGCTTGATCTTGCTCAGAGATGTGTTCGCTTTCCTGCGCGAAAACATCTGGAGACGCAAAAGCGCGTGCGATAAAAAAATACAACACTTGCTTTGTGAAAATATTCAGAAACAAGTGGAAAGAATTGTCGCGGAACTAAGTTTACTGCCCCAATCGACAACGGTGTCTTTTCCGAGATTTACCTACGGCAACCACGCTGCTACACTCGTGCAATACCTTTACCGTCAACCCATTGACGGCCGCAAGCACAGCACACCGCAAGATCATCGCGACATTTACATTATGGAGAAGCAGGGACTATGACCGACGCCGCTGACGATTTCGACGCATTATTCGAGGAAGTGGCAGCGCAGCGAGCCAGCGCGCCCGCTCCCGCACCGGCACCGGCTCCGGCGCCTGAACCCGCCGCGGGCGGCGAGAGTGGCGACAGCGACGACCTCGAAGCCCTGTTCGACCAGGTCGCATCCAGTTCCGCCCCGGCTGCCGCACCGGCCCCGGCGCCGGCGCCGGCGCTCGCCGCAGTGGCCGACAGCGCACGCGCGGAAGCCGCCGACGAGCACGAAGGCAAGGGGATGTACGAGCGCCTCGGCGGCATCGTGCGCCTGCTGCACGACTCGCTGCGCGAACTCGGCTACGACAAGGCGCTCACCGAAGCCTCGTCCCAGATCGTCGACGCCCAGGACCGCCTGGAATACGTCGCCACCCTGACCGAGCAGGCCGCGAACAAGGTCCTGAACACGCTGGACGACGGCATGCCGGCCCAGGACCTGCTGTCCAAGCAGGCCAAGGACATGGAAGGCCGCTGGGCCGACCTGTTCTCGGGCAAGCTGTCGATCGAGCAGTTCAAGGCGCTGGCCGGCGACTCGCGCAACTTCGCCCAGGCCGTGTCGGAAGCGACCGAGGCCGAGAAGGCCCGCCTGCTCGAGATCATGATGGCGCAGGACTTCCAGGACATCACCGGCCAGCTGATCAAGAAAGTGGTCAAGATCACCCAGACCGTCGAGAACGAGCTGGCCCAGCTGCTGCGCGACAGCGCCCCGGCCGACGTCAAGGAAAAGCTGGCGCAGAAACAGGCGGCGCAGGAGCAGGAGAAACCCGCCGAATTGATGCAGGGCCCGTCGGTGCCGTCCGCGGCGCTGGACCAGGATAGTGTCGATGACCTTCTTGCCGATCTGGGATTCTAATGGATGAAATGCTCAAGGATTTCGTGATCGAGGCGTTGGATCTAGCGACCAACGTCGAGGAGCACTTGCTCCGCCTCGAGCGCGATCCGGATAACAAGGAAACGCTGAACGCGGTGTTCCGCTCGTTCCACACCATCAAGGGTGGCGCGGGCTTCATGGGACTGCCCGCGCTGGTGACCGCCTGCCACCTGACCGAGAACCTGTTCGACGCACTGCGCACCGGCGCGGCCCCGGTCACGCCGTCGGCGATCGAGGCCTCGCTGCAGGCTTCCGGCTTCGTGGCCGACCAGCTCAACGACTTGAACAACGGCACGCCGCCGGAACAGCTGGCGCCGATGCCGGCCGACCTCGAGCGCATGCTGAAGGACGCGATCGACGGCAAGGACGCGCCGAAGGCCGCCGCGCAGGCCCCCGCCGCCGCGCCCGCACCGGTGGCCGCTGCCCCGGCGCCGGCCGCCGCTCCGGCCGCTCCGGCAGTCGAGGCAGGCGCCGACGGACTGGATTGGGAAGCCATGTACCTGGCGGTCGTGCCGCCGGGGACCCACGTGCCGGCCGCGGCCCGGGAAGCCGGGCCGGCCGCCGCTGCGGCACCCCTCGCCGTGGCTCCGGCCGCCGCGGCGGGCGAAGCCGCCCCGGCCAGGTCCGGCTGGGACGGCATCGAGCGCCGTACCGAGAACAAGCCGGCCGCCGCCGCCCCGGCCAAGGACGAGAGCATCCGTATCGACGCGGTCAAGCTGGACGCCCTGCTGGAAGTGGCGGGCGAGTCGGTGCAGGCCGCGAACCAGGCCGCCGTGCTGCTCGAGCGCCTGTCGCAGTTCAAGTTCGAAGGCCAGGCCGCCACCTTGATGGCGACCCTGACCGAGACCCTGGAGCGCGCGTCGCGCTACTCGGCCGAGCTGCAGCGCGCCACGCTGGCGACCCGCATGCAGCCGGTGGGCCGCCTGTTCCAGAAATTCCCGCGCCTGGTGCGCGAGCTGGCCAAGGACCTGGGCAAGGAAGTCGAGCTGACCATCGAAGGCGCCGAGACCGAAGTCGACCGCGTGGTGGTGGACAGCCTGTACGACCCGCTGGTGCACATGCTGCGCAACGCGCTGGACCATGGCGTCGAGGGGCCGGAAGACCGTGTCGCCGCCGGCAAGCCGGCCAAGGCCTACATCCTGCTGAAAGCCTGGCAGGAAGCCAACAGCGTCATGATCGTGCTGCAGGACGATGGCCGCGGCATGGACCCGGCCAAGCTGCGCAAGAAGGCAATCGAGAAGGGGCTCATCACCGAGCACCAGGCGACCTCCGACGACGAAGCCTACCAGCTGGTCTTCCTGCCGGGCTTCTCGACCAAGGAAGTGGCGTCGTCGGTGTCCGGCCGCGGCGTCGGCATGGACGTGGTGAAGACCGCGGTCGAGAAGAACCGCGGTGCGATCCGCATCGACTCGAACCTGGGCAAGGGCACCAAGTTCTCGATCCGCCTGCCGATCGAACTGTCGATCGTGCCGACCATGCTGGTGTCGACCTCGGGCGCCCAGTTGGCCCTGCCGATGGCGGTGGTCGAGCGCGTGGTCGAGCTGCCAGAAACCTTCATGCAGGTCGGCGGCGCGCCGGTGCTGAAGGACCAGGGCCGCCCGCTACCAGTGCGTTCGCTGGCGCTGTCGCTTGGCTACGAGGAATGCTCGGAGCGCGTCGGCATCGTGATCAACGCGCCCCAGCCCTACATCATCGCGGTGGAAGCGGTGGACGGCACGGCCGATCTGGTGATCAAGCCGATGACGGCGCTGCACGTCGAAGGCATCACCGGCACCGCGCGCTCCGCCGAGGGTTCGCTGGTGCTCGTGGTCGGACTGTCGTTCCTGATGGACGGCTGCCGTTCGACGGTGCGTTTGGCTGCATAAAAGCAACAGGTCATAAAGCCAAGAAAAGCCTGCGCAGACTTTGCGCAGGCTTTTTTTATTTGCATGATCGATAATTCGTGCAAATAAAATTCGAGTGCGGATGAGTTCGTTGGAATAATCGTGCAAGCGGCCGGGGCTGACGCACTGCACAAATATGGCATAATCTGAGACCCCGCCTGTGTGAGAGCCCCTCTGCAGCGCTGTCTCTACGGAATCATCATGTTAAAAACGCTCTACGACAAACTCTGGGATTCGCATGTCGTGCGTGCCGACGCGGATGGCACCACCGTGCTTTATATCGACCGTCACCTGGTCCACGAAGTCACCAGCCCGCAGGCGTTCGAAGGCCTGCGCGTGGCGGACCGCCCGCTATGGCGCACCTCCGCCAACCTTGCCGTAGCCGACCACAACGTGCCGACCACCGACCGCAGCCACGGCATCGCGGATCCGACCTCGCGCCTGCAGGTCGAGACCCTCGACAGCAACGCGAAGGCGTTCGGGGTCACCTACTTCAACATGAACGACAAGCGCCAGGGCATCGTCCACGTGATCGGGCCGGAGCAGGGCGCCACGCTGCCCGGCATGACGGTCGTGTGCGGCGACTCGCACACCTCGACCCACGGCGCCTTCGGCTGCCTGGCGCACGGCATCGGCACCTCGGAAGTCGAACACGTGATGGCCACCCAGACCCTGCTGGCGAAAAAATCGAAATCGATGCTGGTGCAGGTCGACGGCGCGCTGCCGGCCGGCGTCACCGCGAAGGACATCGTGCTGGCCGTGATCGGCAAGATCGGCACCGCCGGCGGCACCGGCTACGCGATCGAATTCGCCGGCTCGACCATCCGCGCGCTGTCGATGGAAGGCCGGATGACGGTCTGTAACATGGCGATCGAGGCGGGCGCGCGCGCTGGCATGGTCGCAGTGGACGACACCACCATCGACTACGTCAAGGGCCGTCCCTTCGCCCCTAGCGGACCGCATTGGGAGCAGGCGGTCAGCTACTGGCGCACCCTGCACACCGATCCGGGCGCGAAATTCGACATGGTCGTGACCCTCAACGCGGCCGAGATCCGTCCGCAGGTTACCTGGGGCACCTCGCCCGAGATGGTGACCACGGTCGACGGCCGCGTGCCGGACCCGGACAAGGAACGCGACCCGGTCAAGCGCGACGCCATGGAAAAGGCGCTGGTCTACATGGACCTGAAGCCGAACACGCCGATCGAGAACATCCGCATCGACAAGGTCTTCATCGGCTCCTGCACCAACTCGCGCATCGAGGACCTGCGCGCCGCCGCCGCCGTGGTGCGCGGCCGCCAGCGCGCGTCGAACGTGAAGCTGGCGATGGTGGTGCCGGGTTCGGGCCTGGTCAAGGAACAGGCCGAGCGCGAAGGCCTCGACCAGATCTTCAAGGCCGCCGGCTTCGAATGGCGCGAGCCGGGCTGCTCGATGTGCCTGGCGATGAACGCCGACCGCCTCGAACCGGGCGAGCGCTGCGCCTCGACCTCGAACCGCAACTTCGAGGGCCGCCAGGGGCAGGGCGGACGCACCCACCTGGTGTCGCCGGCGATGGCTGCCGCTGCGGGCATCGCGGGCCACTTCGTCGACGTGTCGAGGGGTCAGAGTCCGGTTTAGGTTTTCAGGGACTCTGACCCCGGTGCTCAGCCGAAAAAGTAGTTAACCACCCCAGGCGCCACCAGCGCCGCAACCACGCCAGCCGGGGTCGATCACTCCGGCCGGAACATGACATCAATATTAGGGATACCATGAAAAAAGCACTCGCTCTCGCACTCATCGCATTCGTTGTCACTGGCTGCAACACCATCTCCGGCGTCGGCAAGGACGTGCAGAAGGTTGGCCAGGTGATTACTGGCGCGGGCGGAAAATAACTTATCGGGGTCAGGGCACCCCGTTGACCAGCAGTTGGAAGCAGACCATGGAAAAATTCACCGTACACGACGGACTGGTGGCGCCGCTCGACCGCGCCAACGTCGACACCGACGCCATCATCCCCAAGCAGTTCCTCAAGTCGATCCGCCGCACCGGCTTCGGCCCCAACCTGTTCGACGAATGGCGCTACCTGGACCATGGCGAACCCGGCATGGACAACAGCCGCCGTCCGTTGAATCCGGACTTCGTGCTGAACCAGCCGCGTTACCAGGATGCTTCCATCCTGTTGGCCCGCAAGAACTTCGGTTGCGGCTCCTCGCGCGAGCACGCGCCCTGGGCCCTGCAGCAGTACGGCTTCCGCGCCATCGTCGCGCCCAGCTTCGCCGACATCTTCTTCAACAACTGCTACAAGAGCGGGCTGCTGCCGATCGTGCTGAGCGAACAGCAGGTCGACCAGCTGTTCGATGAGGTGAAGGCCTTCCCCGGATTCAGGCTGGTGGTCGACCTCGAGCAGCAGGTCATCCGCACGCCGGATGGCCGCCTGGCGTTCGGCTTCGCCATCGACGAATTCCGCAAGTACTGCCTGCTGAACGGCCTGGACGACATCGGCCTGACCCTGCGCCACGCCGACGAGATCCGCGCCTTCGAAGAGCGGCGCCTAGCAGCCCAGCCCTGGCTCGCCAACACCATCTGAGAAAGCGTCCTATGAAGATTGCCATCCTGCCGGGCGACGGCATCGGTCCCGAAATCATGGCGCAGGCCGTCAAGGTCCTGAACGCACTCGATGAAAAATTCGAGCTGGAAAGCGCGGAAGTCGGCGGCGCCGGCTACGCGGCCCACGGGCACCCGCTGCCGCAAGGGACGCTGGCGCTGGCCAAGGCCGCCGACGCGGTGCTGTTCGGCGCCGTCGGCGACTACCAGTACGACAGCCTGGAGCGCGCGCTGCGCCCCGAGCAGGCCATCCTCGGCCTGCGCCGCGAACTCGGCCTGTTCGCCAACCTGCGCCCGGCGATCCTGTATCCGGAACTGGCGGGCGCATCGACGCTCAAGCCGGAAGTCGTGTCCGGCCTGGACATCCTGATCATCCGCGAGCTGACCGGCGACATCTATTTCGGCAAGCCGCGCGGCGTGCGCGAATGCCCGGACGGTCCGTTCGCGGGCCAGCGCGAAGGCTTCGACACCATGCGCTACGCGGAAGGCGAGATCCGCCGCATCGCCCACGTCGCCTTCCAGGCGGCCCGCAAGCGCGGTTCGCGCGTGACCAGCGTCGACAAGGCCAACGTGCTGGAAACCTTCCAGTTCTGGCGCGACATCGTCACCGAGGTGCACAAGGAATACCAGGACGTCGAGCTCGAGCACATGTACGTCGACAACGCCGCGATGCAGCTGGTGCGCGCGCCGAAGAAGTTCGACGTCATCGTCACCGGCAACATGTTCGGCGACATCCTGTCGGACGCGGCGGCGATGCTGACCGGTTCGATCGGCATGCTGCCGTCGGCCTCGCTGGATGCGAACAACAAGGGCCTGTACGAGCCCTCGCACGGTTCGGCGCCGGACATCGCCGGCAAGGACGTGGCCAATCCGCTGGCGACCATCCTGTCGGCCGCGATGATGCTGCGCTTCTCGCTCGGCAAGCCGGAGCAGGCCGAGCGCATCGAGAACGCCGTCAAGGCCGTGCTGGCCCAGGGCCTGCGCACGCCGGACATCTACGAGGAAGGCACGACCCGCGTCGGTACCGGACAGATGGGCGATGCGGTCGTAAAAGCGTTGGCATGATGTGCAGGCGCAGCAAAAGCATGGTAGTGTAAGTACCCGTTTTGTACGGTGCATATCGAATTGGAAAAGGGAAGGTTATGAAACTAGTAGGTCTGGTTGGTTGGCGCGGCATGGTCGGATCGGTCCTCATGAAGCGCATGCAGGATGAGGGCGATTTCGAGCATATCGAGCCGGTGTTCTTCACCACCTCGAACCCGGGCGGCGCTGCGCCGGCCATGGCGAAGAACGAGACCAAGCTGAAAAGCGCGACCGATATCGCCGAGCTGTCGAAGTGCGAGATCATCATTTCGTGCCAGGGCGGCGACTACACCACCGAGGTGTTCCCGCAGCTGCGCGCGGCAGGCTGGAACGGCTACTGGATCGACGCCGCCTCGACCCTGCGCATGAACGACGACGCCGTGATCGTGCTCGATCCGGTCAACCTGAACGTCATCAAGGACGCGATGACGCGCGGCGTCAAGAACTTCATCGGCGGTAACTGCACCGTGTCCTGCATGCTGATGGGCCTGGGCGGCCTGTTCAAGCACGACCTGGTCGACTGGATGACCTCCATGACCTACCAGGCAGCATCGGGCGGCGGCGCCCAGCACATGCGCGAACTGCTGACCCAGTTCGGCACCATCAACGCGGCCGTCAAGCCGCTGCTGGACGATCCGGCCTCGGCCATCCTCGAGATCGACCGCACCGTGCTGGCGACCCAGCACGGCATGTCGGCTGAAGAGACCAGGCAGTTCGGCGTCCCGCTGGGCGGCAACCTGATCCCGTGGATCGACAAGGACCTGGGCAACGGCCAGTCGAAGGAAGAGTGGAAGGGCGGCGCCGAGACCAACAAGATCCTCGGCCGCACCGCGACCACGGGCAACGTGATCCCGGTCGACGGCCTGTGCGTGCGCATCGGCGCCATGCGCTGCCATTCGCAGGCACTGACCATCAAGCTGAAGAAAGACGTACCGCTGGACGAGATCAACGATATCATCGCCAACGACAACCAGTGGGTGAAGTTCGTGCCGAACACCCGCGAAGACTCGGTGCGCGACCTGACCCCGGCCGCCGTCACCGGCAGCCTGACCATTCCGGTTGGCCGCGTGCGCAAGATGTCGATGGGTCCGGAATACATCTCGGCCTTCACCGTTGGCGACCAGTTGCTGTGGGGCGCCGCCGAACCGCTGCGCCGCATGCTGCGTATCGTCCTGGACAAGTAATCCGGATAATCGACAGGGTAGAATAAGGCGGCTTCGGCCGCCTTTTTGTTATTCCAGCGCTGTGATCGACATTGCAACAGATGCTAACGAAATGTCATGGTTTGACCCTAAAAACATCACTTGGATGAATAGACAGTCTACATATCTCACGGATGCTGAATGTTTCCTTCCGTAGAGCTTGCATGCCCTAGTGCATGATGCTATGTTGCTGAGACCTCCGGGCAAGCCTCCCCGCTCAACTCATTCAGTCGAAATATGCATTCCACTCACCGTCCCTCGATGAAGTCGTCCGCGCTGAAGAAGCTCACCGCGGCGGTTGCCAGTGCGTTGGTACTGAGCTCGGCTGCCCACGCGGCAGGCCTCGGCAAATTGACCGTGCTATCCGCGCTTGGCCAGCCCTTGCGCGCCGAGATCGAGTTGACGGCGGTGTCCAGCGACGAGGCGTCGGGCCTGGTGGCCAAGCTGGCTTCGCCGGAAGCCTTCCGCACCGCGAACATCGAATTCAATCCGGCCCTGCTGTCGCTGCGTTTCGCGGTCGAGCAGCGCAACGGCCGCCAGTTCATCCGCGTGACCTCGACCCAGCCGCTGAACGAGCCTTTCGTCGACATGCTGCTGGAGCTGAGCTGGAATAACGGCCGCCTGGTGCGCGAATACACCTTCCTGCTCGATCCGGCCGAACTGCGCGCGACCCAGTCGGCGCAGGTGGCGGCGAGCGAAGCGCCGGCCGCGCGTCCGCGCGTGGACAGCACGGCGCCGGCCGCAGCCGCGCCGGCAGCCCCGGCGGCAGCGGAACGCCCGCGCCGCGGCCGTGCGCGCGCGGCAGAGGAGGCGGACACTGCGCCGGCTGGCCGGTCCGCCGGCGCCTCGAGCTACCGCGTCAAGCCGGGCGACAGCCTGGGCCGCATCGCCGCCCAGCTCAAGCCGGTCGACGTCTCGCTCGACATGATGCTGGTGGCGCTGTACCGCGCGAATCCCGATGCCTTCATCGGCAATAACATGAACCGCCTGAAGTCGGGCCGCATCCTGTCGGTGCCGGACGCCGGCAGCGTGCAGTCGCTGAACGACGGCGAAGCCCATGGCGTCGTGGTCGCCCATGCGGCCGACTTCAACGCCTACCGCAACAAGCTGGCCGGCCAGGTCGGCGCCGCCGAACCGGTCAAGGCCCCGCAGGCGGGCCAGAGCGCCGGCGGCAAGATCACCGCCAAGGTCGAGGAACGCCCGACCGCCGCCAACGAGTCCCAGGACCAGCTGCGCCTGTCGAAGGCGCCGGCTGCCGGCGCGGCGGCCGGCAAGGGCGCGACCATGAGCACCGAGGACACGATCGCCAAGCAGCGCGAGCTGGAAGAAGCCCAGCAGCGCGTGAAGGAACTCGAGCGCAATGTCGGCGACCTCGAGAAGCTGGCGACCATCAAGAGCAAGGGCGGCGCGGAGGCGCAGCAGAACGCCGCATCGGCGCCGGCCGCGGCCGCGCCGACAACCCCGAAAGCGCAGGACAAACCGGCGCCGAAGAAGCTGGCGACCATCAAGCCGGCCGCCAAGCCCGCCGCCAAGCCTGAACCGGGCCTGTTCGACTTCATCCTGGACAACCTGGCCCTGGTCGGCGGCGGCGCCGCCGCGCTGCTGCTGGGCGGCTTGCTGGTGGCCCAGCGCCGCAAGAAGAAAGAGGTCAGGCTGGTTCCCGAGCCGTCGATCCTGGGCGTGCCGACCGAACCGGCGCACTCGCTGTTCGCCGAGACCGGCGGCCAGAGCGTCGACACCAATAACAGCGTGTTCAATTCCAGCTTCGCGCCCTCGGCCAGCCAGCTCGACACCAACGAGGTCGATCCGGTGGCCGAAGCCGACGTCTACATTGCCTACGGCCGCGATGCCCAGGCCGAGGAAATCCTGAAGGAAGCGCTGCGCACCCATCCGGAACGCTATCCGGTGCGCCTGAAACTGCTCGAGATCTACGCGTCCCGCAAGGACCAGCGCGCCTTCGAAACCCAGGCCGGCGAGTTGTACAGCATGACCCGCGGCCAGGGCGACGAGTGGGCCCAGGCTGCCGCACTCGGCCTGAGCATCGATCCGCTGAATCCGCTGTATGCGACCGGCGGCGCCCAGACCGACGCCGTGCCGGCGCCCGGCGAGCAGGCGCAGACCCTGATGTCGAAGGACTTCGACGATGCCTTCGGCGCCGACCTGACCGCGGCCCCGGCCCCGGCGCACGAGCCGATGAGCTTCGAGCAGCACTTCGCCGGCGCCATGGGCACGGCGCAGCCGGCCGTGCAGCCGGAAACGATGGCCGCCGCCCCGGCCCCGGCCGAGGACGAACACACCCTGGACTTCGACCTGGGCGGCCTGGCGTTCGAGCCGGTGCCGGCCGGGCAGCCGAAGCCGGTCCAGGCGGACCACGGCGAGCACGTGCTCGACTTCGACATGGGCGGCTTCGATGCCGCTCCGGCCGCCGCGCCGGCCGAGCCGGTCGAGCCGCCTGCGGCCGCAGCCGAAGCCCCGGTGCGCGCCGAGGAGCCGCTCGACTTCTCGTTCGACATGGACTTCGGCGCCCCGGCCGCGAATCCGGTGCCGCAGCCGGCCATCCAGCCGGTCGAGGCCACGGATGACCTGAGCTTCGGCGACTTCGACCTGGACGACACCATCCCGGCGCCGGCTTCCGCAAGCGCCGCTGCCGAGATCGCCGCGCCGAACAGCGACTTCGACATGGCCAACCTGGCCAGGGAATTCGACCTGCCGCCGTTGCCGGCCGCACCGGAGGAAACCAGCCCGGCCACCGAGCTGAAGGATCCGCTGTTCGACCTCGACACCATGGACTTCGGCCTCGAACCGGTCGCCCCGCCGGCCGCTCCTGCAGCCACTCCGGCGGCCAACCCGGCGCCGGCGCTGTCGCTCGAGGATGAGCTGTTCGGCCTGGCGGATCTGGAGGCCGGGCTGCCGACCGCGACCCCGGCCCCGGTGGAAACCGCCGGGTACGCCCCGCACAATATGCTGGAGCCGGTGAAAGTCGAACCGGCCTTCGATCTGGGCGGCTTCGACCTCGACCTGCCGGGCGAGCACGCGCACGCGCTGCCGGAGGCCGAAACGGTGACCGCAGCCGCGCCGGCCGAGATGTCGGCCGCGCACATGGAGATGGAAACCAAGCTGGACCTGGCGATCGCGTACCAGGAAATCGGCGACAAGGAGGGCGCGCGCGAGCTGCTCGACGAAGTCATCAAGGGCGGCAACAGCGAACAGGTCTCGAAGGCCAACGCGATGCGTGCACAGCTGGCGTGAGGCTGACTGCGTGACGAGAATTGCCCTGGGTGTCCAGTACATCGGCACCGCCTGGAACGGTTACCAGAAACAGCCTTCGCGCGACACGGTCCAGGACCAGCTGGAGATCGCGCTCGAGAAGTTTGCCTGCACCCCGCTGGCCACCACCTGCGCCGGCCGCACCGACGCCGGCGTGCACGCGATCGAACAGGTCGTCCACTTCGACACGGATCTGGAGCGTCCGCCGCAATCCTGGGTGCGCGGCACCAACGCCTTCCTGCCGGATTCGATCGTGGTGCGCTGGGCGCACGTGGTCGTGCCGGATGAGGAAGGGCAGGAATTCCACGCCCGCTTCTCGGCCCGGTCGCGCACCTACCACTACGTGCTGTACAACCATCCGAACCCGTCGGCCCTGCTGGCCGACCGCGCCGGCTGGGTGTTCCGTCCGCTGGACGTCGTGCGCATGCGCGAGGCGGCCCGGCACCTGATCGGCACGCACGACTTCAGCAGCTTCCGCGCCTCCGGCTGCCAGGCGAATTCGCCCGTCAAGCAGATGCACGAGGTCAGCATCGTGCGCCACGGCGACGTGATCGTGTTCACCGTGCGCGCCTCGGCCTTCCTGCATCACATGGTGCGCAACATCGTCGGCTCGCTGATCTACGTGGGCACCGGCCGCAACGAGCCGGGCTGGATGGCCGAGGTGCTGGCCGCCCGCTCGCGCGACGCCGCCGCGCCGACCTTCATGCCCGACGGTTTGTATCTTGCTACAATCGACTACGATCCGAAGTGGGGGCTGCCGCAGGAGGCGACGCCGCCGCTGCCGTGGCTCTGAAAACATATGCAACGAACCCGAATCAAGATCTGCGGCATCACCCGCGAACAGGACCTGCGCGCCGCAGTCGATGCCGGCGCCGACGCTCTCGGCTTCGTGTTCTATCCGAACAGCCCGCGCTACATCGCGCCCGACCGGTTCGCGGCCCTGGCGCCGGCCCTGCCGCCCTTCGTCAGCGGGGTCGCCCTGTTCGTCAACGCCACCGTGGAGCAGGTCCGCGAAGCCGTCGATGCCGGCCCGATCGCGCTGCTGCAATTCCATGGCGACGAGACAGCGGAGCAGTGCGCGGCCATCGCGGATGCCGTGAAACGTCCTTTCGTGCGGGCCTTCCGCGTCAAACCCGACACATCTTCCGCCGATTTGCTAGAATCGGAAGCTCAATACCGCGCCGCCAGCCCCTGGTTCTCGAGCCTCCTGCTCGATACCTGGGTCGACGCCTACGGCGGCGCAGGAAAGGTTTTCGATTGGTCTCTTATTCCAAAAGAGCTCGCGCCTCGGGTCGTTTTGAGTGGTGGCTTGAGCGTGCAAAACGTGACTAGCGCGGTGATGCGCGTACGCCCCTTTGCGGTCGACATCAGCAGTGGTGTCGAGGAAAGCAAGGGGATCAAGGATGCCCGCAAGATTGCCGCGTTCGTCGACGCGGTGCGGGCTGCCGATGCATCACCCGATATGAGCGAGTCACACCATGAAGGAAAGCCCTAAAGGTCTGTTCAAGACCCCCGAGTATCAACTGCCGGACGCCTCCGGCCACTTCGGCCCCTACGGCGGCAGTTTCGTCGCCGAGACCCTCAGCCACGCGCTGGCCGAACTCAACGAAGCATATGCGCGCTACAGCCAGGATCCGGAATTCCTGGAGGAGTTCCGCTACGAGCTGGCGCATTTCGTCGGCCGTCCGTCGCCCGTGTACCACGCCAAGCGCTGGTCGCAACAGGGCGCGGTCGGCAACCTTGGCGCCCAGATCTTCTTCAAGCGCGAAGACCTGAACCACACCGGCGCGCACAAGATCAACAACGTGATCGGCCAGGCCCTGCTCGCAAAACGCATGGGCAAGCCGCGCATCATCGCCGAAACCGGCGCCGGCCAGCACGGCGTGGCGACGGCCACCATCTGCGCGCGCTTCGGCCTCGAATGCGTGGTCTACATGGGCGCCGAGGACGTCAAGCGCCAGGCCCAGAACGTCTACCGCATGAAGCTGCTGGGCGCGACCGTGGTGCCGGTGGAAAGCGGCTCCAGGACCCTGAAGGACGCGCTCAACGAAGCGATGCGCGACTGGGTCACCAACATCGAGAACACCTTCTACATCATCGGCACCGTGGCCGGTCCGCATCCCTACCCGATGATGGTGCGCGACTTCCAGTCCGTGATCGGCGAGGAATGCCGCGTGCAGATGCCGCAGATGACCGGCCGCCAGCCGGACTATGTGGTCGCCTGCATCGGCGGCGGTTCGAACGCGATGGGCATCTTCTATCCCTACATCGACGAAGCCGGCGTGAAGCTGGTCGGCGTCGAGGCGGCGGGCGAGGGCCTGGACAGCGGCAAGCACTCGGCTTCCCTCACGGCCGGCTTCCCCGGCGTCCTGCACGGCAACCGCACCTACCTGCTGCAGGATGCGAACGGCCAGATCATCGAGACCCATTCGGTGTCGGCCGGCCTGGACTACCCGGGCGTCGGCCCCGAGCACGCCTGGCTGAAGGACATCGAGCGCGCGCAGTACGTGTCGATCACCGACGACGAAGCGCTGCAGGCCTTCCACGACTGCTGCCGCATCGAGGGCATCATCCCGGCGCTGGAATCGTCGCACGCGATCGCCTACGCGGCCAAGCTGGCGCCGACGCTCCCGAACGACCAGATCATCCTGGTGAACCTGTCCGGCCGCGGCGACAAGGACATGCACACCGTGGCGCAGCGCGCCGGCCTGAACTTCGGTTGATCAGACAAGAACAAGAGAGCAGACATGTCCAGAATCGAACACACCTTCAACGCCCTGAAACAGCAGGGCAGGACCGGCCTCGTCACCTTCGTCACGGCCGGCGACCCGGGCCCCGACGTGACGGTCGCTATCATGCACGCCCTGGTGGCGGGCGGCGCCGACGTGCTGGAACTCGGCGTCCCGTTCTCCGACCCGATGGCGGAAGGCCCGGTGATCCAGCGCGCCTGCGAACGCGCGCTGGCCTTCGGCATCAGCATGAACGACGTCTTCAACTACGTGCTTGAATTCCGCAAGACCAACCAGCACACGCCGGTGGTCCTGATGGGCTACGCCAACCCGATCGAGCGCATGGGGCCGTCGGAGTTCATCCGCCGCGCGAAAGCCGCGGGCGCCGACGGCGCCATCGTGGTCGACTATCCGCCGGAAGAGTGCGAAGCCTTCGCCGCCGAGATGAAGGCGAACGACCTCGACCTCATCTTCCTGCTGGCCCCGACCTCCACGGTCGAACGCGTGAAGCAGGTGGCGCGCCATGGCAGCGGCTTCAGTTACTACGTGTCACTGAAAGGCGTCACCGGCGCCGGCGGCATCGACACCGCCGACGTGGCGCGCCGCGTGGCCGCGATCCGCGAACACGTCAAGCTGCCGATCGGCGTCGGCTTCGGCATCCGCGATGCCGAGACCGCGAAATCGGTGGCGGCGGTGGCGGACGCGGTGGTGATCGGCAGCCGCATCATCCAGGAGCTGGAGAACACGCCGAAGGAGCAGGGGGCGGAAGCGGTGCGGGCGTTCGTGGCCGGCATCCGCAGCGCGCTCGACGCCCGCTAGGCCGGCGCACGCGCCAGTTGCTCGACCGGGGCCCATGCGCCCCGGTTTTTGTTTTCTTTGATGCAAACATCAGCTACATTGTCGGCAGTGCAACCACACCCCGCCGACATGAAAACCCAGATCGTCCATATCTCGAAACTGCAGACCTCGAAAGTGATGGCCGTGCTCTACCTGGTCATCTCGATTCCGCTGATGCTGATGATGTCCCTGCCGACGCTGTTCATGCACCAGCCGGTGCAGTGGAGCATGATCTGGTGGGTGCCGCTGCTGTACGCCGTTTTCGGCTTCCTCTTCACCTTCCTTGGCGCCTGGATCTATAACGGTGTCGCCGGCATGATCGGCGGGATCGAGTTCACGATCTCGAACGACGCGTCGGACTGAGCCTGAAGCGCAGGCCGCATGCTGCCTGCGTTTCAAGCTTGCTAAGAAGCTAAGGTCTTACCGGCAAGAATTCGACAAGCCCGAATTGAACGGCTACACTACCGCCAATTCAGAATTGCCGCAAAGGAGAACACATGAGTTGGTTGGAAAAACTGCTGCCCCCCCGGATCCAGCGCTCCGATGCCGCCAAAAAGCAGACCATGCCCGAGGGGCTGTGGGTCAAGTGCCCGTCGTGCGAAGCCGTGCTGTACCGTACCGACCTTGAGTCGAACCTGCATGTCTGCCCGAAGTGCAGCCACCACATGCGCATCCGCGCCCGCGAGCGACTCGACGCCCTGCTGGATGAAGGCGGCCGTTATGAGATCGGCCAGGACGCGCTGCCGGTCGATACCCTGAAGTTCAAGGACAGCAAGAAGTATCCCGACCGTCTCAAGCAAGCCATGGACGCGACCGGCGAAACCGATGCGCTGATCGTGCAGGGCGGCTCGATCATGAGCCTGCCGGTGGTCGTCGCCTGCTTCGAATTCGAATTCATGGGCGGCTCGATGGGTTCGGTGGTCGGCGAGCGCTTCGCGCGCGGCGCCCAGGTGGCCCTGGAGCAGAAGGTGCCTTTCGTCTGCATCACCGCCACCGGCGGCGCGCGCATGCAGGAAGGCCTGCTGTCGCTGATGCAGATGGCCAAGACCACGGCGATGCTGACCAAGCTGTCGGAGAAGAAGCTGCCGTTCATCAGCGTGCTGACCGACCCGACCATGGGCGGCGTCTCCGCGTCGTTCGCCTTCATGGGCGACGTCGTGATCGCCGAGCCGAAGGCCCTGATCGGCTTCGCCGGCCCGCGCGTGATCGAGAACACCGTGCGCGAAAAGCTGCCGGAAGGCTTCCAGCGCGCCGAGTTCCTGGTCCAGAAAGGCGCCGTCGACATGATCGTCGACCGCCGCAAGATGCGCGAAGAGATCGCGCGCCTGCTGGCCCTGCTGCAAAGCCAGCCGGCCGACGTCATCGCCTGATCGTTTCCATCGGCGCGGCCGGCGGCTCTTCCCGGGCTGCCGGCCGCGTGCGCTTTCTGGCATACCGGATACCCCATGCAAAACTTCCCGACCACCTTGCCCGACTGGCTGGCGCTGCTCGAGTCGCGCCATGCCGAAACCCATATCGACATGGGCCTGGACCGCGTGCGCGCCGTCAAGGAGCGCCTGAACCTCGCGTTTTCCTGCCCCGTGATCATGGTCGCCGGCACCAACGGCAAGGGCTCGACCTGCGCCATGCTGGAAGCGATGCTGCTGCAGGGCGGCTACCGTACCGGCCTGTACATCAAGCCGCACTTCCTCGACTTCAACGAGCGCGCCCGCATCAACGGCGAAATGGCCAGCGATGAAGCGCTGGTTTCCGCGTTCGACGTTGTCGAGAATGCGCGCGGCGAGATCGACCTGACCTATTTCGAGTTCACCACGCTGGCCATCGCCTATCTGCTGTCGACCAGCGAGATCGATGTCGCGATCCTCGAAGTGGGCCTCGGCGGGCGCCTCGACGCCGTCAACGTGATCGACGCCGACGTCTCGATCGTGACCAGCATCGACATCGACCACAAGGACTACCTGGGCGACACCCGCGAGGAGATCGGCTTCGAGAAGGCCGGCATCTTCAGGCCGGGCAAGCCGGCGATCTGCAGCGATCCGCAGCCGCCGCAATCGCTCATCAAGCATGCCGAAGAGATCGGCGCCGACCTGTGGCTGATCGGGCGCGACTTCAACTACCAGGGCGACAAGCAGCAATGGGCCTACGGCGGCCGCTCGCAGCGCCGCAACTCGCTGGCCTATCCGGCCCTGCGCGGCGCGAACCAGTTATTGAACGCCTCGGCCGCGCTGGCCGCGCTGGAAAGCCTGCGCCTGCGCCTGCCGGTGGGCGCACAGGAAGTGCGCGCCGGCCTCGCCATGGTCGAGCTGCCGGGCCGTTTCCAGGTGCTGCCGGGCCGTCCGACCACGGTGCTGGACGTGGCCCACAACCCGCACGCGGCGGCGACCCTGGCCCAGAACCTGGGCAATATGGGCTTCCACCGCTTCACTTATGCGGTGTTCGGCATCATGCAGGACAAGGACATCGACGCCGTCATCGAACACATGGCGCCTTACGTCGACCACTGGTGCGTGGCGGCGCTGCCTTCGACGCGCTCGGCCGATCCTGCCGAGCTGGCGGCAAAGCTGGAGGCGAAGAAGCCGGCCGGCGCCAAGCCCGACGAATTTTCGGTCCAGATCTTCGCCGACCCGGCCGCAGCCTTCCAGGATGCAACGAGCCGGGCCGGACAGGATGATAGAATAGTGGTCTTTGGCTCGTTCTATACCGTGGCTGGCGTGATGGCGGCCCGTAAATCCTCTCTTCATTGACCTGACATCGCATGGGCTTGTTCTCGTTCTTCGGTAAAAACAAGCAAGGCCGCGCTGCCGAGGACAGCGGCCGTTTCTACAGCAAGGACGACGACGCCGCACTCGGCGAGCGCGCCCGTTCCAAACGTGCCTCGAGCGCGGGCGCCGTCGCCGGCAGCACGCGCGGACGCGGCACCGGCAACGACCCGATGCTGCCCGAGAAGAAGCGCGCACGGCGCCGCCTGGTCGGTGCGATCGCGCTGGCGCTGGCCGCCGCCGTCGGCCTGCCGATGCTGCTCGACTCCCAACCCAAGCCGCTGGCCGGCGACATCGCGATCCAGATTCCGCCCAAGGACAAGGCCGCACCGCTGCCGGTGCCGGCCGAGCCTTCGCCGGCCCCTGCTGGCGACGCCGCCCGCGGCGTGAAGGCCGTCGCCGCCGAGGACAGCGTCGACAAGGGCGAGGAAGTGATCCAGGCGCCGCCTGCGGCCAAGGCCCCGGCTCCCGCGCCGGCCGTGGTGGCGACTGCGAAGGCGCCGGGCGTGGCCGACCTGCCGAAGCCCGAACGCAAGCCGGAGCCGCCCAAGGCCAAGGCCGAACCGAAGCCCGAGCACAAGCCGGAGCCCAAGGCCGAGCGCAAGGAAGCCGCCAAGCCCGAGCACAAGGCCGAGAAGACCGAGAAGGCCGATGGCAGGCAGGCCGACAAGCCCGTCAAGCCGAAGAGCGAGGACAAGCCGGCCAAGCCGCATGACGACGTCCGCGCCCTCGCCATCCTCGAAGGCAAGGCCGCCGAGAAGGCCGAGAAGGACAGGCAGGCGGATGCCGGTTCGCAGAAGTTCGTGCTGCAGGTCGCCGCCATGTCGAGCCAGGACAAGGCGGCCGAAGTGCAGGCCAGGCTGCGCGGCGCCGGCATCAATTCGTACACCCAGAAGACCGGCGAGCTCATCAAGGTAAAGATCGGGCCGCTGAACAAGGAAGACGCCGAAAAGATGCGCGCCAAACTGGGCCACCTCGGCCTCTCGGGATTCATGACCCCTGCCTGAAGCCGTGACGATTTTCGACTACATCGTCCTGTTCATCCTGATCTCGTCGGTCATCATCAGCACCATGCGCGGCCTGGTGAAGGAAATCCTGTCGCTGGCCGGCTGGGTCGCCGCTTTCGTGGTGGCGAACGCCTTCGGCGCGAAACTGGCGCCCATGCTACCATCCGTGATTCCGGGCGAGTCGCTCAGGCTGATCGTTGCCTTCATTGCACTGTTCCTGGGTGTGCGCGTGCTGATGGGCCTGCTGGCCCTGGCGATCGGCGCACTGATCGAAGCCACCGGCCTGTCGCTGGCCGACCGCGGACTCGGCGGCCTGTTCGGCCTGGGCCGGGGCATTGTAATCGTGCTGGCCGGCGTCATATTGTGTGGAATGACTTCCATCCCCCAACAGGATTTCTGGAAAAACGCGTTGCTCTCTCCCATGGCGGAAACCGGGGCGCGCACGGTCAAGCCTTTCTTGCCTGCTGCCTTTGCGCAGCATGTTCAGTTTTAGATTTTTCATCATTAGCTGTTTAGGAGCGCACCATGTGTGGCATCGTCGGCGTCGTCTCGCAAGCCCCCGTCAACCAGTTGCTGTATGACGCATTGCTGCTGCTGCAGCATCGCGGCCAGGACGCGGCAGGTATCGCAACCAACCATAGCAGCATGTTCTCGATGTACAAGGCCAACGGCCTGGTGCGCGACGTGTTCCGCACACGTAACATGCGCTCGCTGCAAGGCAATTCGGGCATCGGCCACTGCCGCTATCCGACCGCCGGTTCGTCCAGCGAAGAGGAAGCGCAGCCGTTCTACGTCAACGCGCCGTTCGGCATCACGCTGGCGCACAACGGCAACCTGACCAACCAGGCCCAGCTGAAGGACGAGCTGTTCCGTATCGACCGCCGCCACGTCAACACCGGCTCCGACTCGGAAGTGCTGCTGAACGTGCTGGCGCACGAGATCCAGACCGCCGCCAACGGCTACTCGCTCGACCCGGAAGCCATCTTCAAGGCGGTCGCGATGGTGCACAAGCGCGTGCGCGGCGCCTATGCCGTGATCGCCCAGATCGCCGGCCACGGCCTGCTGGCCTTCCGCGATCCGTTCGGTATCCGTCCGCTGTGCCTGGGCGTGAACGAAACCGAGAATGGCCCGGAATACCTGGTCGCCAGCGAATCGGTGGCGCTCGAAGGCCTGGGCTTCCGCTTCGTGCGCGACATCGCGCCGGGCGAGGCGGTCTTCATCGACGACGCCAGCCAGCTGCACGCGCGCCAGTGCGCCGAGAATCCGTCGCTGAACCCGTGCGCCTTCGAATACGTGTACCTGGCGCGCCCGGACTCCGTGATCGACGGCGCCTCGGTCTACGCAACGCGCCTGAGGATGGGCGAATACCTGGCCGACAAGATCCGCAAGGAGATCCCGGTCGAAGAGATCGACGTCGTGATGCCGATCCCGGATTCCTCGCGCCCGGCCGCGATCCAGCTGGCGCTCAAGCTCGGCGTCGAGTACCGCGAAGGCTTCATCAAGAACCGCTACATCGGCCGCACCTTCATCATGCCTGGGCAGGGCATGCGCAAGAAGTCGGTGCGCCAGAAGCTCAACGCGATCGCCGCCGAATTCAAGGACAAGAACGTGCTGCTGGTGGACGACTCGATCGTGCGCGGCACCACCAGCCGCGAGATCGTGCAGATGGCGCGCGAAGCAGGCGCACGCAAGGTCTTCTTTGCCTCGGCCGCGCCGCCGGTGCTGTATCCGAACGTGTACGGCATCGACATGCCGACCCGCGACGAGCTGATCGCCCATGGCCGCACCGTCGAGGAAGTCTGCCGCGAGATCACGGCCGACCGCCTGGTCTACCAGGACATCGAGGCGCTGAAGAAGTCCATCATGGACGTGAACCCGCTTCTCACCAGCGTCGAGGCTTCCTGCTTCGACGGCGTCTACATCACCGGCGACATCTCGCCCGAATACCTGGACAAGCTGGAGAGCCACCGCCACAAGAGTTCCGGCAAATCGTCCGAGGACCTGGTGCGCACCCAGCTCAACCTGAATCCTCCGGTAGCAGCGGAATAATCCTTGACCGGGCGCCGTGGCGCCCGTTTTCATTTGTACGACACGAACATGAGCGACACGAACAACTACGGTTTCACCACCACCATCCTCCACAACGACCGCCAGAAGACCATCGAGCAGGGTTCGCTGCACAAGCCCATCCACACCTCGGTCGCCTTCGGCTACGGCGACGCGCGCCAGCTGGCCTCGGTCTTCCAGGGCAAGGAACCGGGCTTCCGCTACGGCCGCCAAGGCAACCCGACCGTGTCGGCGCTGGAAGACAAGATCACGAAGATGGAAGATGGCGTGGCGACGCTGTGCTTCGCCACCGGCATGGCGGCGATCGGCGCGCTGGCGCAGGCCTTGCTGAAGGAGGGCGACCACGTGGTGTCGTCGTCGTTCCTGTTCGGGAACACCAACAGCCTGTGGAACACGGTGGCGGGGCAGGGCACCGAGGTGTCTTTCGTCGACGCGACCGATGTCGCCAACGTCGAGGCGGCGCTCAAGGAAAATACCCGCCTGGTGTTCGTCGAGACCATCGCCAATCCGCGCACCCAGATCGCCGACCTGGCGCGCATCGGCGAACTGTGCCGCGAGCGCGGGATTCTCTACGTGGTCGACAACACCATGACCACGCCCTGGCTGTTCCGCCCGAAGGCGGTGGGCGCCGGGCTGGTCGTCAACTCCCTGACCAAGTCGATCGGCGGCCACGGCATGGCGCTGGGCGGCGCGCTGACCGACACCGGCCTGTTCGACTGGAGCGCCTATCCGAACATCGCGCCGAACTTCCGCAAGCAGCCGGCCAAGGCCCAGGGCATGGCCCAGTTGCGCGCCAAATCGCTGCGCGACTTCGGCGCCTCGCTGGCCCCGGAAGCGGCCCACCACATCGCGGTCGGGGCCGAAACCCTGGCCCTGCGCATGGACCGCACCTGTGCCAACGCGCTGGCGCTCGCGCAGATGCTGGAAGCCGACGAACGGGTCGCCGCGGTCCACTATCCGGGCCTGGCCTCGCACCCGCAGCACGGCCTGGCGACGACATTGTTCCGCGCCTATGGTTCGCTGTTCAGCTTCGAGCTGAAGGAGGGCACCGACTGCTTCGACTACCTGAACCGCCTGAAGATAGCTATTCCGGCCAGCAACCTGGGCGACACGCGCACCCTGGTGATCCCGGTCGCGCACACGATCTTCTTCGAGATGGGACCGGAGCGCCGCGCCAGCATGGGCATTGCCGAGTCGCTGATCCGGGTGTCGGTGGGGATCGAGGATACGCAGGATTTGCTGCGCGATTTCGGCGAAGCATTATCGCCGACATCATTGCAACATAACGCAACATAATAAACAGCGATCTTATGCATATTGGCTTGAAGTCCTGGCAATCTCTACCTACCATGAAGCTTCATTGCCCCTAACGTGGAGATTCAGATGAAAAAGTTATTGTGCGTATCCCTGATGCTGATTTCCGGCGTTGTATTTGCTGACGATCTGAATGAGGCAAATAAACTGTTGAATGCCAAGGAATATGGACGGGCGCTGCCTATCTATGCCCGGCTTGCAGAAGCAGGAAATGCGGAAGCACAATTTCGCCTTGGAGAAATGTACTGGTTTGGCGACGGTACTGCACCCGATCTGAAAAAGGCAGCTGCCTGGTTCCAGAAATCGGCAGCGGCCGGCAACAAGGATGCGGCGGAATCGCTGCAATCCCTGAACCGCCGCGAGACGCGAGGTAATGAAATCGTCTATTGGATGAAGGAATATAAAGGCGAAGATCTGACTTCGGGTAAATACGCCTGCGCTGCGCCGACCATTCCAGTCGTCTCGAAAACGAATTCCGAAATCAAGAAGGTTTCGGATGACGTGGCAACCTGGCAGGAATGCTATAACGGCGCCGTTGCCAATCTCAAGAGCCTGTCGCCGGTATTGAAACATGTGCCCAAGGATGTGCTCGACATGATGACGCCGGCGGAGATCAGCCAGACCCAGTCGCATCTCGATCAGGTGTTCGCGAATGTCGCACGTTCGATGGGCGATAGCGCGTCGGCGGTGCTGGCCCAGCGTGACGCCTGGTCCAAGGCGACCAATACCTACGTCGCCGATGTGAACAAGAAGAACGCCGAGGAAACCGCCCGCAACAAAATGCAGATCACGACCGATCTGCGCCGGGTGTACGAGGGGAATCAGGCACTGGCCAATGCCCCCCGGGGCGCCAATCCGGCAAATCACTGAACTTGCCGTTACAGTTGAGTAATTGGCACTCGCCGATCCAGGCGATATCATGTGCCATTACTCAACTGCATAGATCGATCGCACGTGAAAACTGTCGTTTTTTGCCTGAGCATGCTGTTGGCGGGAACCTGCTCCGCCGACGAGCTTGCTGCCGCCAATGCGGCGTTTACCAACAAGGATTATGCCGGCGCGCTGCAGCGCTATACGAAGCTGGCGAATGCCGGCAACATCGAGGCCCAGCAGCACCTGGGCGAAATGTACTTGTACGGCGAGGCCGGCGCCGTCGACGAGGCCAAGGCCGAGGCCTGGTTCCGCAAGGCCGCGGCGAAGGGCAATAGCGTCGCCATCGCTTCTCTCGACCTGATGCGCCGGCGCGGCGAACACCGTGCCGACATCGATTACTGGGTCGACAAATACGATGGCTCCGACCTGACCACCGGTCAATACCGCTGCCCGGCGCCGCGCTTTCCTACGGTTTCCAAGCAGAGCGACGAGATCGACCGGGTCTCGGCCAGCATGACGAAGTGGCAGGAATGCTATAACGCCCAGGCGCGCGCGCTGAATGAGGCGTCGCCGCTGACCAAGCGGATCCCCGCCGATGTGGCAAAGCTGATCAACAAGTCGGAGATGGAGCGGGCGGAGAAACGATTGGCCGAGGTCTATACCAACCTGACCGAGAGCGCCCAGGTCAAGGCCAAGCTGGTGCTGGCCGACTTTGCCGTGTGGCGCGACGCCACCGACGCCTGGGTCAAGGAACACAACGAGATCGTGAAGAGCACGCCGAGCCTGGAACGCGAGAAGGAACTCGAGAATCGGCGCAACAACCGCGTCAACAATTGACGCGCCGCCGGCCTGGCTTTGCGCCCGGCCGGCGTAGTACCTGGCTTAGTGCCAGGAACGCAGCAGGCCGACAGCCAGGCCTTCGAGCGCGAACTCGTCGTTCTGCGGATCGACCGTGATGACGGAGAAGTCCGGGTTTTCCGGCAGTAGTTCGATGGTGCTGCCGTTCTTGCGGTAGCGCTTGACGGTGACTTCGTCGCCGATGCGGGCAACCACGATCTGGCCGTTCTTGGCCGAATCCACTTTCTTGACAGCCAAAAAGTCGCCGTCGCAGATGCCGGCGTCGCGCATCGACCAGCCCCGGACCTTCAGCAGGAAGTCGGGCTTGGCCGAGAACATGGCCGGGTCGACCGAATAGGTGGCTTCGACGTGTTCCTGGGCCAGGATGGGCGAACCGGCGGCGACGCGGCCGACCAGCGGCAGCGACATCAGCAGGGCGGCCGGCACTGCGGGCAGCGGAGCGTTGTCGGTCGCGGCGCTGCCGACCAGGCGGATGCCGCGCGAGGTGCCGGGAGAAATTTCGATCGCGCCCTTGCGCGCCAGGGCTTGCAGGTGTTCTTCGGCTGCGTTGGCCGAGCGGAAGCCAAGCTCCTGGGCGATTTCGGCGCGGGTCGGCGGGAAACCGGTGTTGTCGATGGCTTCCTTGATCAGGTTGAGGATCTGTTCTTGCCGTGCGGTGAGCTTAAGCATGGTGTATGTGCGTAGATGAGCGGGGTGCGAGTGAAACTCGATACCCTGTATTTTTGTACAGTATTGCGCCGGGCGCAAGGGGATTCCGTGCGTTTTGGCGGTTTTTTTTGCCTGGCGGGCACAGCCAATGCCCGCTGGACCGCACACGGCGATTGAGCTCTTGACGTTTTTACGGTTATAATGTCGGGCTTTCCCTTCCCACACTCGTCTTGACGCCGAGGTGGGCATTTGTTTAAACGTCCTTAAGGAGTGTTGCATGCGTCATTATGAAATCGTGTTTATCGTCCACCCGGACCAGAGCGAGCAGGTCCCGGCGATGATCGAGCGCTACAAGACCACGGTCACCTCGCGCGGCGGTAACATCCACCGCGTCGAAGACTGGGGCCGCCGTCAAATGGCTTACCAGATCCAGAAGCTGCCGAAGGCACACTACATCTGCATGAACATCGAGTGCGACAACGAGACCCTGGTCGAGCTGGAAACCGCATTCAAATTCAATGATGCCGTGCTGCGTCATCTGACCGTCAAGATGAAGAAGGCCGAAACCGCACCGTCGCCGATGATGAAGTCGGTGCAGCGCGAAGACGCAGCCAAGAGCCACCGCGCCGAAGCTGCCGCCGCTCCGGTCGCAGCCGCCTAATCCGTTCAGACTAGAAACGCGGAAAGAAGCGCGCAAGGGCAGTGAACGAGCTGTTGCTGGTCGCAAGCATCGCGGAACGCGATATCCTGCGCTACACCCCGGCCGGCATTCCCATCGTCAGCGGCATCCTGCAGCATGGATCGCAGCAGACGGAGGCGGGAATAGCCAGGCAGGTCGAGTTCGAGATCGCCGCGGTTGCCGCGGGAGATATTTCGGGCCGATTCGCCGATGCCGAACTGGGAGCGGTACACCAGTTCAGGGGATTTCTGGCCAAGAAGAACCGCAACAGCAAAGCCCTGGTGTTTCACATCATTGATTTCAGTGCCGCCGCATAAAAACATTGCGGCCACCCATTTAGATACAGGAGCCTCAAAATGGCATTCGGTAAAAAGTTCGACAAAAACAAAGCCAAGGAAAAACTGAAGCGCAAACAGCAGAACCCGCTGTTCAAGCGCAAGAAGTTCTGCCGCTTCACCGCTGCAGGCGTGGAACAGGTTGACTACAAAGACGTCGACACCCTGAAGGATTTCGTCCAGGAAAACGGCAAGATCATGCCGGCACGCCTGACCGGCACCAAGGCGCACTACCAGCGCCAAGTGGATACCGCGATCAAGCGCGCCCGCTACCTGGCCCTGCTGCCGTACACCGACCTGCACAACGCTTAATCGTCGGTCACGACACGTATACTGGAGAATAATATGCAAGTCATCCTGCTGGAAAAAGTCGTCAACGTCGGCAACCTGGGCGACGTGGTCAAGGTCAAGGACGGTTACGCACGTAACTTCCTGATCCCGCAAAAGAAAGCCCGCCGTGCTACCGAATCGGCCGTGGCCGAGTTCGAAGTCAAGCGCGCCGAACTGGAAAAGGCAGCCGCCGAGAAGCTGGCAGCCGCACAAGCCCAAGGCGAGAAGCTGAACGGCATGACCATCACCATCGCCCAGAAAGCTGGCGTGGATGGCCGTCTGTTCGGTTCCGTGACCAACTTCGACATCGCTGAAGCCCTGAGCAAGCAAGGTTTCGCCGTCGAAAAGGCCAACGTGCGCATGCCGACCGGCCCGCTGAAGACCACCGGCGAGCACCCGGTTGCCGTCGCTCTGCACACCGACGTCGTCGTCGACGTGACCGTTGCGGTCGTGGGCGAAGCTGCCTAAGTAATACAGTAGTACCCCGTCGTCCCCGCGCAGTCGGGGACCCAGGTTTGCTCGCGCATTGATGGCGGCAACAGAACTTGGGTCCCCGCCTTCGCGGGGACGACGCTTTTTGGGTGACCAAAAAACGTCGCTTTTTCTTTTTAGAAAATCACCAATCATTTCAGCCGGCGATGCGGAAAAGGTATAATGTCGGCCATGAACACCTCAGCAGACCCGCAGATCGAGTCGCTCCGCATTCCCCCGCATTCCATCGAAGCAGAACAGTCCGTCATCGGCGGCCTGCTGCGCGATAACGCGGCGTGGGACCGTATTGCCGACTTCATGCATGCGGAGGACTTCTACCGCTACGACCACCGGATCATCTTCGAACAGATGGTCCGCCTGATCAATGCCGGCAAGCCTGCCGACGTCATCACCGTTTACGAGTCGCTCGTCCAGCTCGGCAAGGCCGAGGAAGTGGGCGGGCTGCAGTACCTCAACGCGATGGCGCAGAACACGCCGTCCGCCGCCAACATCCGCCGTTACGCCGAGATCGTGCGCGACCGCGGCGTGCTGCGCCAGCTCATCACCGTGGCCGATGAAGTCTCGGCCAAGGCCTTCAATCCGCAGGGCGCCGAGGTCAAGCAGATCCTCGACGAAGCCGAATCCCGGATCTTCGCGATCGCCGAGCAGGGCGCCCGCGGCGCCCAGGGCTGGATCCCGGTGCAGCCGCTGCTGACCCAGGTGGTCGAGCGCATCGACGAACTCTACAGCCGCGAAAACCAGGGCGAGATCACCGGCGTCCCGACCGGCTTCATCGACCTCGACAAGATGACGTCCGGCCTGCAGCCGGGCGACCTGGTGATCGTCGCCGGCCGTCCGTCGATGGGCAAGACCGCGTTCTCGGTCAACATCGGCGAGGCGGTCGCGGTCGAGGCCGGCCTGCCGGTCGCGATCTTCTCGATGGAGATGGGCGGCGCCCAGCTGGCCATGCGTATGCTGGGCTCGATCGGCCAGCTCGACCAGCACCGCCTGCGTACCGGCAAGCTGATCGACGAAGACTGGCCGCGCCTGACGCACGCGATCCAGAAGATGAACGACGCCCAGATCTTCATCGACGAGACGCCGGCGCTGAATCCGATCGAGATGCGTGCCCGCGCGCGCCGCCTGGCGCGGCAATGTGGCAAGCTCGGCCTGATCATCGTCGACTACCTGCAGCTGATGCAGGGTTCCAAGCCGGGCGACAACCGCGCTTCCGAGATCTCGGAGATTTCGCGTAGCCTGAAAGGCCTGGCCAAGGAACTGGGTTGCCCGGTGATCGCACTGTCCCAGCTGAACCGATCGCTGGAACAACGTCCGAACAAACGCCCGGTCATGTCCGACCTGCGCGAATCGGGCGCTATCGAGCAGGACGCGGACGTCATCATCTTCCTGTACCGCGATGAAGTGTACAACCCGGATTCGCCGGACAAGGGTACCGCCGAGATCATCATCGGCAAGCAGCGTAACGGCCCGATCGGCGCCGTGCGACTGACCTGGATGGGCATGTATACCAAGTTTGGCAATTACAGCGGCAGTCTGTCCATTTACCAGGGCGACTAAGTCGATATAACCGCCGCGCGGGTCAAAAACCGGGGTCAGAGCCCTTTTAAGAGCAACACCGGGCTCTGACCACTGCGCGGCCTTTTAAGCAAGATCCAAGAGATTTACCAACGGAGAACCTATGTTTGGACGCCTGATGCCCACGGAGGGCAAATTTTTCGACCTGTTCAACCAGCACGCAGCGCTTTGCGTGAAGGGTGCGCAGGAGATGGTCGGCCTGATGACCAATTTCGACGACCTGGAAAACCGCACCCACGCCGTGGAGAGCATCGAAAAACAGGCGGACAAGATCACCTACGCGTGCGTCGACCTGCTGCACAAGACCTTCATCACCCCGCTCGACCGCGACGACATCCACAAGCTGATCACCCGCATGGACGACATCCTCGACATGATGGAAGACGCAGCCCAGACCATCTCGCTGTACGACCTGCACGCCGTCACGCCGGAAGCCAAGCGCCTGGCCGAGCTGTGCCTGGCCTGCTGCGAAAAGGTCCAGCAGGCCGTCGGCATGCTGCACAACATGGATAACGCCCAGAAGATGGTCGCGATCTGCGAAGAGATCGACCGCCTGGAATCGGACGCCGACCACGTGATGCGCGCCGCCATGTCCAAGCTGTTCCGCGACGAACCGGACGTGCGCAACCTGATCAAGATGAAGGCGATCTACGAGATCCTGGAGACCGTCACCGACCGTTGCGAAGACGTCGCCAATATCATCGAAGGCATCATCGTCGAAAACGCGTAAGCCAGAACAATAAAAACAATATGAATTCTCTTCATATCAGCATCTATGTGCTGGGCCTGCTCGTCTTTTTAGCGCTGGTCTTCGACTTCATGAACGGCTTCCACGACGCCGCCAACGCGATCGCGACGGTAGTGTCGACCGGGGTGCTGAAACCCCAGACCGCGGTCGCGATGTCCGCGCTGTTCAACTTCGTCGCCATCTTCACCGTCGGCCTGCACGTGGCGTCGACGGTGGGCAAGGGCACCGTCGACCCGCATATCGTCGACCACTACGTGGTGTTCGGCGCGCTGGTCGGCGCGATCTTCTGGAACGTGGTCACCTGGTACTACGGCATTCCGTCCTCGTCCTCGCACGCCCTGATCGGCGGCCTGGTGGGCGCGGCCGTGGCCAAGTCGGGCACCGGCGCCCTGGTCGGCGGCGGCCTGCTCAAGACCGTCACCTGGATCATCCTGTCGCCGCTGCTGGGCTTCCTGCTCGGCTCGCTGGTGATGCTGGCGGTGTCCTGGATCTTCGTGAAGACGCCGCCGCGCAAGGTCGACACCTGGTTCCGCCGCCTGCAGCTGGTCTCGGCCGCGGCCTATAGCCTGGGCCACGGCGGCAACGACGCGCAGAAGACCATCGGCATCATCTGGATGCTGCTGATTGCGGCCGGCGTGTCGCAGGCCGGCGACGCCGCGCCGCCGCTGTGGGTCATCATTTCCTGCTACACCGCGATCTCGCTGGGCACCCTGTTCGGCGGCTGGCGCATCGTCAAGACCATGGGCCAGAAGATCACCAAGCTGAAGCCGGTGGGCGGCTTCTGCGCGGAATCGGGCGGCGCAATCACCCTGTTCCTGGCCAGCTCGATCGGCGTGCCGGTATCGACCACCCACACCATCACCGGCGCCATCGTCGGCGTCGGCTCGGCGCAGAAGGCCTCGGCGGTGCGCTGGGGCGTGGCCGGCAACATCGTCTGGGCATGGGTCTTCACGATCCCGGCTTCGGCCTTCATGGCGGCGATCGCCTGGTGGATCGGTACCCACGTCCTGTAAACAGGCACCGGTAGAAATCCAGGAAGGGCGGGATGCAGATCCCGCCCTTTTGTTTTTGGCGCTGTTCGCATTAAGTGTGGAATTTTTTCGGCAAGCGCCCGGTCCAACGTCGACCTGAACCGTTGACGGAGGCGCCATGCAAACCCGGCAGTTCGAGCAATTTCTCCAGCGTCTACCGAGCCTCACCCGGCGCCAGCGCGGCCGGCTGCTGGCGCTGCTGCAATCGGCTGCCGGGCTGGACCGGGCTCTCGACGTCATCGAACAACCAGGACAGACGCCTTGCTGCCCGCACTGCCAGGCCGATCGTCCCTATCGTCACGGCCATGCGAATGGCCTGCAGCGTTATCGCTGCCGCATCTGCTTTCGTACCTTCAACGCCCTGAGCGGCACGCCGCTGGCCCGGCTGCGCCACAAATCGCGCTGGATCGACTACCTCGACGGCATGCTCGACTCGCGCAGCGTGCGCCGCGCGGCGCTGGAAACGGGCGTGGCCAGCGCCACCAGCTTTCGTTGGCGGCATCGCTTCCTCAGCGTGACCAAGGACGACCGGCCCGAGCGGTTAAAGGGAATCACCGAGGCCGACGAAATGTATGTGCTCGAATCGCACAAAGGCGCCAGGAAACTCGACCGCCCGCCACGCAAGCGCGGCGGCAAAGCGTCAAAGCGCGGCATCTCGAACGAGCAGATGTGTATTTTGGTCGCACGCGACCGCAGCGGGCAGACCATCGATGCCGTCACCGGCAAGGGCGCGCTGCGCAAGCAGCATTTGCTCGAGCACCTGCGGCCGCGCCTGGAGCCGGACGTGCTGCTGGTGACCGACAGCCACGCCGCTTATCCGGCATTCGCCCGTGAAGCCGGGATCGCCCATGAAGCCGTGAACGTGAGCGCAGGCATCCGCAAGCGCGGCGCCCTGCACATCCAAAACGTCAACGCCTATCACAGCCGCATGCGCGCCTGGCTGGTGCCGTTCCGCGGGATCGCCAGCCGCTATCTGTCCCACTACTTCGGTTGGCGCTGGGCGCTGGACGGGCAGCGCATCGCCAGCCCGGATGCCTTCCTGAGAGCGGCGCTGGGCAGATTCAACACTTAATGCGAACAGCGCCTTGTTTTTTGTGCACGCCACGCAACAGGCTTCCCTTACTTTTTTGCTATCGATGGTAGTAATATTACATACGGCGCCACGCCACCGATAACAATACAGGGGACGACATGTTCATCAGACGTAGTTTAACTTCACGGCTGCGCCTCGCCGCAGCCGTTTGCACATCCATCGTGCTGGCGGGCGCAATGTCCGGATGCGGCGGCGGCGATGCCCAGCAGGGGAGCGCCTCGGCCAGCCGCCTGCTGGCCGAGGCGCCCAGCGCGTCCGTCGCGCCAGTCGCGCCCGGCAACATCCGCATGCACTTCCACCGCGTCCAGAACGACACCGCCCAATGGGGCGTGTATTCCTGGGATGGCCCGCAAAACCCGAGCTCGGCCTGGATCACCGACCGCTTCATGTTCGCCAAGACGGACGGCTTCGGCGGCTACGTCGACATCCCGCTGGCGGCGGGCAAGAGCGCGATCTGGTTCCTGGTCACCGACGGCAACGGCACCAAGAATTGCGGCGCCGACCAGCACGCCGACCTGAGCGCCGACGTCGCCACCAAAGGCCAGGAGATCTGGATGCTGGAGGGCGACTGCACCGTCTATGGCAGCCAGCCGGCCCTCAGCTACGGCAACCTTGGCTTCGCCAGCGCGCACTGGCTGTCCGCCACGACCCTGGCCTGGCCGGGCGTGCCGGCGTCGGGCGCCACCTATAAACTGTTCTACGCCGTGAACGGCGGGCTGGCGGCCACGCCGGATGCAAGCACCGGCCTGGCTGGCGCCGACGGCAGCTTTGTCCTGGCGCCGGCCGCGCTGCCGGACGCGACCCGCCAGAAGTATCCGCACCTGGCGGGCGCCACCGGCCTGCGCCTGTCGGATGCCGATGCCGCCCGGGTCGCCCAGTTGGCCAGCGGCCAGTTCGCGATCGCCCAGTACGATGGCGCCGGCAAGCTGGTGCAGGTCACCTCGCTGCAGACCGCCGGCATGCTGGACGACGTGTTCGCGACCAAGGCGGCCCAGGCCCAGCTTGGCGTGAGCTTCAACGCGCAGGGCGTGCCGACCTTCCGCGTGTGGGCGCCGACCGCGAAGTCGGTGGCCCTGAACGTCTACCCGGACGCAAAGGCCAGCGCCGCCACCGCCTACCCGATGAGCAAGGATGCGGCCAGCGGCGTATGGGCCTATACCGCGCCGGATGCCGGCTGGACCAACCGCGCTTACTACACCTATACCGTGCAGGTGCTGTCGCGCTGGGCGAACAATGGCGTGGTGACGAATACCGTCACCGACCCGTACTCGCTCAGCCTGAACGCGAACAGCACGCGCTCGTTCGTCGCCAACCTCGACAGCCCAGCCCTGAAACCGGCCGGCTGGGACGACCAGCGTATCCCGAAGCTGGACGCGCCGACCGACATCGCGCTGTACGAACTGCACATCCGCGATTTCTCGGCCCAGGACACGACGGTGCCGGCCGCGCACCGCGGCAAGTACCTGGCCTTCACGGACCTCGACGCGAATCCGATGCGCCACCTGAAGTCGCTGCAGAAGGCCGGCCTGTCGCACGTCCACCTGCTGCCCAGCTTCGACTTCGCCAGCGTCAACGAAACCGGCTGCGTGACCCCGACGATCCCGAACGCGGGCCCGGACTGGACCGACCAGCAGGCCGCCGTCGCCGCGGTCCAGGACAGCGACTGCTTCAACTGGGGCTACGATCCGGTGCACTACAACGCGCCGGAAGGCAGCTACGCCAGCGATGCCAACGACGGCGCCGCGCGCGTGCGCGAGTTCCGTGCGATGGTGCGGGCCCTGCACGAAACCGGTCTGCGCGTGACCATGGACGTGGTCTACAACCACACCAGCCAGTCGCAGCAGGGACCGCTGTCCGTGCTGGACCGCATCGTGCCGACCTATTACTACCGGCTGGGCGCGAACGGCGGCATCCTGAACGACAGCTGCTGCGCCGACACCGCCCAGGAAAACGTCATGATGGGCAAGCTGATGATCGATTCGGTCTCGCTGTGGGCGAAGCAGTACAAGGTCGACAGCTTCCGCTTCGACATCATGGGCTTCACCCCGCTCGACCTGCTGAAGCGCCTGCAGGCCGGCGTCAACCAGGCCGCCGGCCGCGACATTTACCTGTACGGCGAAGCCTGGAACTTCGGCAACGTCGCCAATGACGCCCGCTTCGTGCAGGCGCGCCAGGCGAACATGGCCGGCACCGGCATCGGCTCGTTCAACGACCGCATCCGCGATGCCGTGCGCGGCGGCGGCTGCTGCGACGGCGGCAGCGCCCTGGTCAGCCAGCAGGGCTTCATCAACGGCGTCTGGTATGACCCGAACGCCCAGGCGAACCAGAGCCGCGACGATGCGCTGCGCCTGGCCGACATGGTGAGGGTCAGCCTGTCCGGCACCCTGCGCGACTACCGTTTCACGGACCGCTTCGGTTCGCTGCGCAGCAACGCCCAGATCGATTACTTCGGCCAGCAGGCGGGCTTCGCCGCCAGTCCGTCCGAAGTCATCAACTACGTCGAGGCGCACGACAACCAGACCCTGTTCGACATCAACGCCTTCCGCCTGCCGCAATCGACGCCGCTAGCGGACCGGGTGCGGGTGCAGAACCTGGGCGCGGCCATCGTGCTGCTGTCACAGGGCGTGCCCTTCATCCACGCCGGCCAGGAAATCCTGCGTTCGAAGTCGCTCGACCGCGACAGCTACAACGCCGGCGACTGGTTCAACCGCCTCGACTACAGCTACGCGTCGAACAACTTCGGCGTCGGCCTGCCGATGGCGGGGCCGAACCAGGACAACTGGGGCATCATGGCGCCGATCCTGCGCAATCCGCTGATCAAGCCGGACACCCGCGCCATCCTGTCGGCCAAGGCGGCCTTCGAAGACCTGCTGGCTATCCGCAAGGACTCGACCCTGTTCCGCCTGCGCACCGCCCAGGACGTGATCGAGCGCCTGAAGTTCCATAACGTCGGCCCCAACCAGGTGCCGGGCGTGATCGTGATGAGCATCGACGGCAACGATCCGGCCAACTATCCCGGCGCGCAATACAAGGGCGTGGTAGTGGTGTTCAACGTCGACAAGGCCGCGAAGACGATCGCGGTGCCGGAACTGAAGGGACGCAAGCTGCAACTGCACCGCATCCAGATGAACGGCAGCGACGAAGTGGTGAAGGCCTCGGCCTTCTCGAGCGCCAGCGGAAGCTTCAGCATCCCGGCGCGCACGACGGCGGTGTTCGTCCAGAACGGCAACGACTGACACCGAAGCCGTGAATGAAGAGGGCCGGGCGTGCACGCTCCCGGCCCTTTGTGTCAGTTCTGCGGCAGGTTCAGGGCGTTGCCACCCATGATGCGCGCGTTCTCCATCTCTTCCTTGCTGGCGGTCTTGACGGGGCTCGCGCGGTCCACGTTGCGGCGCGCGATCAGGCTGCCGGTCGGGGTGTAGGTCTCTTCCCGGCTGGCGTGCCGCGCTATGTCCTCGGGGCCGCTCGCGCAGCCGGCCAGCAGGGCCGCGCAGCCGGCAAACAGCAGGATCGAACGGGTCGACTGGAATGTCATGATGGTTCCTCGGGATGTGATTCTGCCATTGTTACGTCGTTTCCCGGGACGATGCCAGCGTGTTTGTGTAAGCGAGTTTCATGAATTTGTCATGCCCGGTTGCGCGAAGCCGGCCAGTAAAAAAGCCTGCGCCCCTTCCAGGAACGCAGGCTTTTCGCCGTGGGAGGCTTGAAACTTACAGCACGTCGCTCGCATGGTCCGCCAGGCGCGAGCGCTCGCCGCGCGCCAGCGTCACGTGGCCGCCGTGGCTCCAGCCCTTGAAGCGGTCGACCACATAGGTCAGGCCGCTCGAACCTTCGGTCAGGTAGGGCGTGTCGATCTGGGCGATGTTGCCGAGGCAGAGGATCTTGGTGCCCGGACCGGCGCGCGTGACCAGGGTCTTCATCTGCTTGGGCGTCAGGTTCTGGGCCTCGTCGATGATCAGGAACTTGTTCACGAAGGTGCGGCCGCGCATGAAGTTCAGCGACTTGATCTTGATGCGCGAGCGGATCAGGTCCTGGGTCGCGGCGCGGCCCCAGTCGCCGGCGTCGCCGTCGCCCTTCATCAGCACTTCGAGGTTGTCGTCGAAGGCGCCCATCCAGGGCGACATCTTCTCCTCCTCGGTACCCGGCAGGAAGCCGATGTCCTCGCCCACCGGCACGGTGACGCGGGTGACGATGATCTCGTTGTAGACCTTGGTCTCGAGCACCTGGGCCAGGCCCGCCGCCAGCGCCAGCAGGGTCTTGCCGGTGCCGGCCTGGCCGAGCAGGGTGATGAAGTCGATCTCCGGATTCATCAACAGGTTCAGGGCGAAGTTCTGCTCGCGGTTGCGCGCCGTGATGCCCCACACATTGTTCTTGTTGTGGCTATAGTCGCGCAGGGTCTGGAACACGGCCGTCTTGCCGTTGATCTGCTTGACCTGGCCCTGGAAGGGCGCTTCGCCGTTCTTCGGCTCGAAGAACACGAACTGGTTGACCATCAGCGAAGGGATGAAGGGCCCGGTGACGCGGTAGAAGGTCGACGAGTTGCCGCCCTTGATCTCCTGCCAGGACTCCATGTTCTTGCCGTGCCTGGTCCAGAAGTCGTCCGGCAGCTGGACGATGCCCGAGTACAGCAGGTCGGTGTCTTCCAGCACGTGGTCGTTGAAGTAGTCTTCGGCGGCCAGGCCCAGGGCGCGCGCCTTGATGCGCATATTGATGTCTTTCGACACCAGCACGATCGCACGCCCCGACTGGTCGCCTTCCAGCGCGCGCACTACGCCCAGGATCTGGTTGTCGGCCTTGCCGACCGGGAGGCCTTCCGGCAGGCTGGCGGCGTTCAGGCGGGTCTGGAAGTACAGGCGGCCGCGCGCATCCTTGTTGCCCAGCTTGGCCAGCGGAATGCCGGCTTCGATCGCGTCGTCGTCGGTGTTGGCGATCAGGGCGTCCAGGGTGCGGGATACCTGGCGTGCGTTGCGCGCGACTTCCGACATGCCCTTCTTGTGATTGTCGAGTTCCTCGAGCGTCATCATCGGCAGGTAGACGTCGTGCTCTTCGAAGCGGAACAGCGAGGTCGGGTCGTGCATCAGCACGTTCGTGTCGAGCACGAACATCTTGGTCGCGCCAGCACTGTCGGCCTTGCGGCTGGCCGAGGACTTGACGTTGACCTCGACCGGCTTGTGCTTGGCCGGATGCGGCTCGTTCATGTCGGTTTCGCGCAGCTTCGCAGCGACGCCTTCCCCGGCGCCGGTCTTGCCGCCCTTGTCGGCGCGGGCCGGGGCGGGCGCGCTGGCCGATGCCGCCGTCGCGGCGCCGTTCTCGGGAATGGCTTCGCGCGCCGGCGCTTCGGCCAGCAGCGCGGCCTTCGACTTGCGCGCGCGGGTGGTCTTGGCCGCGACGGCCGGGCCGCTCACCAGGTCTTCAACGGGGTCGTTCTCCGCCTTCGCGGCTGCGCGGACAGGCGATTTGCCGGGTTCGGCCTTGGGATAATCTTTTGCCAGCAGGATGGTGGCAGGTTTGCTTGGTATTTTCGGTAGTGGCATCAGGTTCTCAATCTAATAAGAAGTCGGAAAAATGCGCCGTGCGGACATGTGCGCCGCCGGGCCGGACAGATGCAACTGTGGGGGGAGCTGCGCGGCCCCCGGCCGCCTCGATGGAGCGGGGCCGGAGGCCAGATTGGAATGATGCGTTGAGGTAAAACTGGGACTCAAAATAGGCAAACGTAATGGCTTCGGGTTAGCGTTAGCCGAGCCATCCGTTCAGGGCTGGCTTCGGAGAAATTCCAGCACTTCATCAACGTGATCATTGACTTTCACGCCACGCCATTCTTTCACCACTTTGCCGTTAGCGTCAATGACAAACGTACTGCGCTCGACCCCCCGTACTTTCTTACCGTACATGTTTTTCATCTTCATTACATCGAACTGGGTGCAGACCGCTTCGTCAGGGTCCGAGATCAGTTCGAAAGGCAGGCCGAGCTTGCCCTTGAAGCTTTCGTGGGAGCGCAGCGAGTCGCGGCTGAGGCCGTAAATCTCGGCACCCAGCGCGGTGAACTCGTCGTGGTGGTCACGGAAGGCCATGGCTTCGGTGGTACAGCCGGGAGTGTTGTCCTTTGGATAGAAATACAGCACCGTGTACTTGGCGGGACGACCGTTCAGCTCGAAGGTCTGGTCGCCGGTCATGGCAGCGGTAAAGTTGGCCAAGGGTTCGGTAGATGCTGCGGATGGGCTTTCGGCCACGGGTTTCTCCTGTCGGAAACGGTAAGGCGGCACGAAAGCCGCTCTCAGTCCTTGGTATCGAGCACGATCAACTCTCCTGACCGGCCCGGTAACTCTCCCCACTGCACCGGATATTCCGGCAGCGGGGCATGTTTTATCTTCTCATAATAGTCCGCCATCGAGGCGAGCTGGTAGCCTTGTGCTTTCCAACCTGATAACAGCTGCTCGAAGATGGGGGCGAGTTTCTGTCCTTCAAGTTCCGCGTGCAAGGTATACACGTGGTCGCGCCGGTTGTCCGCCGTCAGCTTGAGCAGGTGGGCGGCGATGTTCGCGGTGGTGAGTTCCTGGCCGTCGATCTCGCGTCCCAGCAGCTCGTCGAGCGTGGGCAGGGTGGTCGGCATCTGGATGTGGCGCATGCCGGTAAAGCGGTAGGGCCCTGCCTGCGGATCCTGGAGCGAACCGTCGTCGCGCAGCACCGCGCGGCCATCGGAGGCATAGGCATAGCCTTGCGCGTCATGGCGCGCGAAGGCGTGCACATTCATCTGCCAGCCGGCCGCGCCGTGGGTATGCGGGGCTTCGCCGAAGACCTGGGCATAACGCTGCTCGCTCTTCTTCATCATGCCGTCGGTCCAGCGGGCGTCCCTGGCGCGGACATTGTCCTGCCACAGCACGTGGTCCCAGGTATGGATGCCGCATTCGAAGCCGGCATCGCGCGCGGCGCGCATCTCGGCCGCGCCTTTCACGCCGATGTCGGGGCCGGGCAGCAGCACGCCGTACATCAGGGTCTTGAAGCCGTAGTGTTCGAGCACCGAAGTGCGCGAGACCTTCTGGAAGAAGCCCGGGCGCAGCGCGCGTCGCATCGCCCAGCCGGTATGGTCGGGGCCGAGCGAAAACAGGAAGGTCGCGCCGGCCGCGTGGCGGGTCAGCATGCGCACCAGGTTCGGCACGCCTTCCAGCGTGCCGCGGTAGGTGTCGACGTCGATCTTGAGGACGAGCAGCGGGGGAGCCAAATGAGCCAAGATGAAGTCCCGTGCCTTAGTCCATCAGCGCCCGGGCGACGCCGACCTGGCCGCGATAGGCGTCGAAAATGTGGCGCAGGGCCTCGGCCATGGTGGTGGTCGGCGCCCAGCCGAGGTCGTTCATGGTGTTCTCGATCTTCGGCACGCGGTTCTGCACGTCCTGGTAGCCCTTGCCGTAGTAGGCGCCCGAGCTGGTCTCGACGATCTTCACCTTCTGCGCGCCAGCGGCGTATTCGGGATACTCGGCGGCCAGTTCCAGCATCATGTCGGCCAGCTCGCGGATCGAATAATTGTTGGCCGGGTTGCCGACGTTGTAGATCTGGCCGCTCGCCTTGCCATCCTTGTTTTCGATGATCTTCATGAGCACGTCGATGCCGTCGTCCACATAGGTGAAGGCGCGTTTCTGCGCGCCGCCGTCGACCAGCTGGATCGGTTCGCCGCGCACGATGTGGCCGAAGAACTGGGTCAGCACGCGCGACGAGCCTTCCTTCGGCGTGTGGATCGAATCCAGGCCGGCGCCGATCCAGTTGAACGGGCGGAACAGCGTGAAGTTCAGGCCTTCCATGCCGTAGCCCCAGATCACGCGGTCCATCAACTGCTTGGCGCAGGCGTAGATCCAGCGCGGCTTGTTGATCGGGCCGTAGACCAGTTCCGAATTTTCCGGATCGAATTCCTCGTCGCGGCTCATGCCATACACTTCCGAGGTCGACGGGAAGATCAGATGCTTCTTGTACTTCGCGGCCGAGCGCACGATCGGCAGGTTGGCCTCGAAGTCGAGTTCGAACACGCGCAGCGGTTCCTTCACGTAGGTCGACGGCGTGGCGATGGCGACCAGCGGCAGGATCACGTCGCACTTCTTGACGTGGTACTCGACCCATTCGGTGTTGATCGTGATGTCGCCTTCGAAGAAGTGCATGCGCGGATGGTCCAGCAGCTCCGTGATGCGCTCGGCGTTCATGTCCATGCCGTAGACTTCCCAGTCGGTGGTCGCGAGGATGCGCTTGGACAGGTGGTGGCCGATGAAGCCGTTGACGCCGAGGATGAGGACTTTTTTCATGGTGTGTTGGGTCAGTGTTGCTCGGCGAGCTGGGCCTTGAGTTCGGCTGCGGAAATGCGCAGGCCGTCGGCCAGCAGGCTGTGGATGGCGAGCGCGCGGCCATCGCCGCAGACGCCGAGGATGGCATTATCCACCACCGCCAGTCCGGGCGGTAAATCGGGCGCCGCGCCGCGGTGAAGACGCGCGCGCTCGATCACATAGCGGCGCGGGCCGACGTCGGTAAAGGCGCCGGGGTAGGGCGGCGCGACCGCGCGGTGCAGGTTGTACACCTCCTGCGCAGGCTTCGACCAGTCGATGCGGCCGTCTTCCGGCTTGCGGCCGCCGAAGTAGCCGCCCTTCGACAGGTCGTTCGGCGTGCGCGGCGCGGTCCCGGCCAGAAGCGCCGGCAGGACCTCGTACAGCGCCAGCTCGGCCGCCACCGTGACCTTGCCGAACACCTCGAAGGCGGTATCGTCGGGCAGGATGGGGACGGCCTGCTGGGACACGATGGCGCCGGCATCCGGCTTGATCGTCATCTCGTGCAGCGAAGCGCCGGTCCGGGTCGCGCCGTGCAGCACCGCCCAGTTGGTCGGCGCGCGGCCGCGGTATTCCGGCAGCAGCGAGCCGTGCATGTTGTAGGCCGGCGCCACGTCGAGGATCGCCTGCGGCAGCATGTGGCGGAAGTAGAAGCTGAACATCAGGTCCGGCTGCGCAGCCTGGATCCGCGCCAGCAGCTCTGGCGACTTCGCATCGTCCGGGGTGACGAAGGGGATGCCTTCGGTTTCGCACAGCGATTGCACGGACTCGAACCAGATGTTCTCGGTAGCGCTGTCCTGGTGGGTGACGACCAGGGCGACGTCGACACCGCCGGCGAGCAGCACTTTCAGGCAGCGAACGCCGACGTTGTGGTAGGCGAAGACGACTGCGCGTTTGGATTGTTGGGTCATGTGATTACGTGAGATTTCACCGCGATAGCTTGATCCGTCGTTCCCGCCTGCGCGGGAACGACGGTGATATGTTCAGCGCACCACCTGCCGCTTCTCGACCGGCTCCACCTCGGACCCGGCCGGCATTCCCTGCAGCACGGTCTGCACCACATAGCGCGGCCGCGCGCGCACCTGCTGGTAGATCCGGCCGACGTATTCGCCCACCAGGCCGATGCCGAACAGGATCACGCCCATGAAGAAGAACGCGATCGCGAACAGGGTGAACACGCCTTCGGCTTCGGCGCCCAGCAGGAAGCGGCGGAACAGCAGGAGCAGCACCAGCAGGGCGGAGAAGATCGCCAGCGACATGCCCAGCAGCGAGAATATCTGCAGCGGCACCAGCGAGAAGCCGGTCATCAGGTCGAAGTTCAGGCGGATCAGGCTGTACAGCGAGTACTTCGATTCGCCGGCCGCGCGCTCTTCGTGCTCGACCACGATCTCGGTCGGCCTGCGCGAGAATTTATAGGCCAGCGCCGGCACGAAGGTGTTCACCTCGCCGCACTGGTTGACCAGGTCGATCACGTTGCGGCCGTAGGCGCGCAGCATGTTGCCCTGGTCGGTGATGTGGATGTTGGTGATGCGTTCGCGCAGGCGGTTCATCATCTTCGAGGCGACCGTGCGCCACGCCGAGTCCTGGCGCTTGCGGCGGATCGAGCCCACGTAATCGTAGCCCTCGCGCATCTTGGCCACCAGCTTGTGGATCTCTTCCGGCGGGTTCTGCAGGTCGGCGTCGAGGGTGATCACGATCTCGCCGCGGGTCTGCTCGAAGCCGGCCAGGATCGCCATGTGCTGGCCGTAGTTGCCGTTGAAGAGCACGACGCGGGTCACGTCCGGGCGCTTGCGGTACTGCTCGGCCAGGATCGAGACCGAGTTGTCGCGGCTGCCGTCGTTGACGAAAATGACCTCGTAGGGCACGCCCAGCTTGTCCATCGCCGGATACAGGCGCGCGAACAGGTTGGCCAGGCCGGCCTCTTCGTTATAGACCGGAATGACGATCGACAGCTCCGGTTTCGCAGTACTCACCGTCATTTTGCCAGCACCGCCGAATTTAAGACCGACTTAGCTGCGGCCACGGCGCGCTCGACGTCGGCAGTGGTCATGGCATTGAACATCGGCAGGGTCACGGTCAGGCGGCCGATCTTCTCGGACACCGGGAATTGCCCGTCCTTGAAGCCGCGTTCGCGGTACATCGTGAACAGGTGGATCGGCGCGTAGTGATAGCCGGTGCCGACGTTGTGTTCCTTCTGCAGGCGGGTCATGAACTCGGCGCGGGTGCCGGGGCCGTTGTCCGGCAGGATGATCTGGAACAGGTGCCAGTTGCTGGAGCCGAAGGCCTTGACCGGCAGCTGGGCGCCGTACTTTTCTTCGAAGTCGGGGCCGAAGCAGTCGAAGTAGTGCTGCGCCAGCATCGCGCGGTGGGCGGTGAGCTTCTCCAGGTGCTTCATCTGGCCCAGGCCGATGACGGCCATGATGTCGCTCATGTTGTACTTGCCGCCCAGGACGTCGACGTCGATGCCGTCCACGCCGCTGCGGGTCACGCCCTGCAGGCGGTATTTCTCGGCCAGGCGGGCTTCTTCCGCGTTGTTCAGGACCAGGCAGCCGCCTTCGCCGGTGGTGATGTTCTTGTTGGCCTGGAAGCTGAACGAGACGAAGTCGCCGAAGGAGCCGATCGGCTTGCCGTTCCAGCGCGAGCCCAGGGCCTGGGCGGCGTCTTCGATCACGCGCAGATTGTGCTTGCTGGCGATCGCATACAGGCGGTCCATGTCGACGGGCAGGCCGGACAGGTAGACCGGGATGATGGCCCTGGTGCGCGGGGTGATCGCCGCTTCGACCTTGTCGAGGTCGATGTTGCGGGTGACCGGGTCGATGTCGGCGAATACCGGGGTGGCGCCGACTTCGATGATGACGTTGGCCGTCGCGACCCAGGAAATCGGGGTGGTGATCACCTCGTCGCCCGGCCCGATGCCGGCGATGCGCAGCGCGATCTCCATGGTGCAGGTGCCGGAATTGAAGGTGCGCACCGGGCGGCCGCCGAAGTAGTCGGACAGCAGGGCTTCGAAGGCCTGGTTCTTCGGACCGGTGGTGATCCAGCCGGAGCGCAGCACCTCGCCGACGGCGGTAATGGTTTCTTCGTCGATGGTGGGCCGGGAAAAGGGCAGGAAGGGCAGCTCGGCAGTCATGAGGTGATCGATGTGGTTATGTGATTGGTGGAAATGCACGCGTGATTTTATCAGCCTGCCTGTCAGGAGCGCGCCAGCAGGGCCACGCCGACCATGATCACGGCGATCGCCAGCAGGCGCTGCGGCGACACGGTCTCGCCCAGGAACAGCCAGGCGCCGGCCGCCGCCACCACGTACCCCAGCGAGAGCATCGGGTAGGCGATCGTCACGTCGGTGCGCGACAGGCCCATGATCCACACCACCAGCGACAGGGCATAGCAGGCCAGGCCGCCGAGGATCGGCAGCTGGCTGATGACCTTGACGAAGGTCTGGAATGCGTTGCTCATCGTAAGGTGGATGGCGCCGCCGAGGGCGTTGGTGCCGGCCTTGAGCAGGACTTGGGCGATGGCGTTGAGCAGCACGCCGGAAATGATGAAAGCGAAAGTGGAGAGGTTCATGGTTCAAAAATTGGCGATCACGGTGCGGCGCGCATCGCCGGCGACGACGCGCAGCGGCACCCCCTGGCGTTTCAGCTCGGCCGCGATCTCGGGACGGGTGATGGCGATGCTCTTCTGGCCGGCCGCAGCCTCGGCGCGCCAGCGCGCGACGAAGGCCGGAACGGTCGGGATCGCGAGTTCCGGCTGCTGTTCGAGGCCGAAGGTGAATTCGTCCCAGTAGTCGACCAGGGTCACGGTGCGGTTGAGATAGAAGGTCAGCGACTGTTCGTAGATGTTGACCGAATACACGTGCGTGGCAGGATCGGCGGCGCCGGCGGCCTTCAGGGCCGGCAGCAGGTTGGTGCCGGCGCGCACCTGGCCGATCGGCTCGAAGCCGGTCAGCAGCAGCTCGGTGCCGGCAAAACCGGCAATCGCCAGCACCAGCACCGTCAGGTCGCGCTGCATCTGGCGCGCGTACAGCATGGAAAGCAGCCCGCCGATCAGCAGCACCAGGCCGGCCGCCAGCACCCATGGCTGGTAGGCCGCGTACAGTAGGTTCTCGCCGGGGTGGCGCGCCAGGCGCAGCATGAAGGGCACGAAGCCCAGCAGGCCGGCGCCCAACAGGGCGGTCAGGCCGGCGGTCAGCATGCGGCTGCGGCGGGTGCCGACGTCCAGGTAGACCGCCACCAGCAGGGCCACGGCCGGGAACACCGGCACGATGTAGCCCGGCAGCTTGGAATTCGACTTGGTGAAGAACAGGATGATGAAGGCGGTCCACACCAGCAGCAGCAGGCGCGGCTTGAAGCGCGTGGCGCCTTCCTCGCGTCTGGCGCCCAGGATGAGGCTTTGCACCAGCACGCCGACCCAGGGCACGCTGCCGACGGCCAGCAGGACGAAGAACACGTACCAGGCGGCTTCGCGGTGGTGCTCCTTCTTCAGGAAGCGGTCGAAGTGCTCGTGGATGAAGAAGAAGTGCGGCTGCTCGGGATTCTTCAGGCCGACCAGCACGAACCAGGGCGCGGCGATCAGGAAGAACAGCAGCAGGCCCTTGACCGGGTGCAGGCGGGTCCAGATCTTCCAGTCGCGCGCAAACACGGTGTACAGCACCAGCACGCCGCCCGGCAAAACAAGGCCGATCAAGCCTTTCGCCAGCACCGACAGGGCCATTCCGGCCCAGCACACCAGCATCCAGTTACGTTGCTCGGCCGCGGTGGCATCGTCGCGCTGGGCGATCAGCAGTGCGCACAGGGCGACCGTCATCATGGCCGACAAACTCATGTCGACGGAATTGACCTGGCTGCAGATCACCCAGTACAGCGAGGAGGCCAGCACCAGGCCCGCGTAAAAGCCGATGCGCGCGCCGAACACGCGCATGCCGGTGTAGCCGGTCAGGCCGACGCCGAGCAGGCCGCACAGGCCGGTCCACAGGCGCGCCTGCCAGTCGCCGAGCCCGAAGATCTCGAAGGTCAGGGCGTTCATCCAGGTCTGGAGCGGCGGCTTTTCGAAGTACTTGATGCCGTTCAGGCGGGTGGTGATCCAGTCGCCGCTGGCGAACATTTCGCGCGCCATTTCGGCGTAGCGCCCTTCGTCGGGCGGGACCAGCGTGCGCGCCCGCAGCACGCCCAGCAGGACGGCGGCGAAGGCGAGAAACAGGGTCCAGACCAGGGTCTTGTTCTTGTGAAGTTCTTTCATTCGATGATCAACGCCAGCGTCACCTTGCGGCCTTCACCCATCAGGATGTTGTAGGTGCGGCAGGCAGCATGGCTGTCCATGCTTTCCACGCCGATGCGAAGGGCCGACAGGCTGGCGATCAGGCGCGGGTGCACGAAGCGCTGGCGCTCGCCGGTGCCGAGCACGACCACATCGGGCTTATCAAGGGCGATCTGTTCGAAATGGGCGGCGGTCAGGTCCTCGAACCGGGTCACGTCCCAGGCGCGCGGCGGCGTCTCGGGCATCACCAGCACGCTGTAGTCGTAGCGCTTGGCATTGATCTCGACGCCGGACTGGTCGTAGCCGGTGACGGTCTGGTATTTTTCGGTGTTGCTGGAATGGAGCTTCATGTCGAAAGCCGTGGTTGTGCGTGCTGAAAAAGTGCGCGGGGCGCACGAGCCGCGTATTGTAATGGGTTTTTCTACAACGCCAGCAGTCAGGTTGCTTAATCTCGCTGTATTGGGCAGAATGGGATTTTTCGCATTGCAACAATCTACATTGGCAGGGTGACATTTTGCGACCGATTCTGAAATCGAACAAGCTGGATGACGTGTGTTACGAAATCCGCGGCCCCGCGCTCGAGAAGGCGCGCCAGATGGAGGATGACGGCCACAAGATCATCAAGCTGAACATCGGCAACCTGGCCGTGTTCGGCTTCGATCCGCCGGACGAGATCGTGCAGGACATGATCCGCAACCTGCACGGCGCCGCGGGCTACACCGACTCGAAGGGCATGTTTGCGCCGCGCAAGGCGGTCATGCACTACACCCAGGAAAAGAACATCGCCGGGGTGAAGATCGACGACATCTACCTGGGCAACGGCGCCTCCGAGCTGATCGTGATGGCGATGCAGGGCCTGCTCAACAATGGCGACGAGGTGCTGGTGCCGGCGCCCGACTATCCGCTGTGGACGGCGGCGGTCAGTTTGGCGGGCGGCAATCCGGTCCACTATATCTGCGACGAGCAGGCCGGCTGGATGCCGGACATTGCCGACATGCGCAAGAAGATCACGCCGAACACCCGCGCGATCGTGGTCATCAACCCGAACAACCCGACCGGCGCGCTGTATTCGCGCGAAGTGCTGCTGGAGATCGTCGAGCTGGCGCGCCAGCACGGCCTGATCGTCTACGCCGACGAAATCTACGACAAGACCTTGTACGACGGCGAAGAGCACGTTTCGCTGGCCTCGCTGGCCGACGACGTGCTGTTCGTGACCCTGAACGGCCTGTCCAAGAACTACCGCTCCTGCGGCTACCGCGCCGGCTGGATGGTGGTGTCCGGCGAAAAACGCCATGCCAAAGACTATATCGAAGGCCTGAACATGCTGGCCTCGATGCGCCTGTGCGCCAACGCGCCGGGCCAGTTCGCGATCCAGACCGCGCTGGGCGGCTACCAGAGCATCGCCGACCTGGTGGCGCCCGGCGGCCGCCTGGCGCGCCAGCGCGACCTCGCGCACAAATTACTGACCGATATTCCGGGGGTGTCCTGCGTCAAGCCAAAAGCGGCGCTGTACATGTTCCCCCGCCTCGACCCCAAGATCTACCCGATCGCTGACGACCAGCAATTTATCTGCGAGCTGTTGTCCGAGGAAAAAGTCCTGCTGGTGCAAGGCACCGGCTTCAACTGGATCGCCCCGGACCATTTCCGGCTGGTGTTCCTGCCCAATTCCGACGACCTGACCGACGCGTGTGGCCGCATTGCGCGCTTCCTCGACGGTTACCGGCGCCGCCACGCGCGCTGAGAACGACAGAGTAGAACTTGAATATGAAACCCATCAAAGCAGGCTTGTTAGGCATCGGCACCGTCGGCGCCGGCACCTATCACGTGCTCCAGCGTAACCAGGAAGAAATCCGCCGCCGCGCCGGCCGCGGCATCGAAGTGGCGATGGTCGCCGCCCGCAATCTCGAGCGTGCCCGCCGTATCGTCGGCCCGGAAGTCGAGGTCGTGGCCGACCCGTTCGCGGTCGTCAACCATCCCGAGATCGACATCGTCGTCGAGCTGATCGGCGGCTACGAACTGTCGCGCGAACTGGTGCTGCAGGCGATCGCCAACGGCAAGCACGTGGTCACCGCCAACAAGGCCCTGCTGGCGCTGCACGGCAATGAAATCTTCGAAGCGGCCCAGGCCAAGGGCGTCATGGTGGCCTTCGAGGCGGCCGTGGCCGGCGGCGTGCCGATCATCAAGGCGCTGCGCGAAGGCCTGTCGGCCAACCGCATCGAGTCGGTGGCCGGCATCATCAACGGCACCACCAACTTCATCCTGTCGGAAATGCGCGACAAGGGCCTGGACTTCGGCACCGTGCTCAAGGAGGCCCAGGAGCTGGGCTATGCGGAAGCCGACCCGACCTTCGACATCGAAGGCGTGGACGCCGCCCACAAGCTGACCATCATGGCCGCGATCGCGTTCGGCATCCCGATGCAGTTCGCCAGCAGCCACGTCGAGGGCATCAGCCAGCTGCAGGCGGTCGATATCCGTTACGCCGAACAGCTCGGCTATCGCATCAAGCTGCTCGGCATCACCCGCCGCACCGTGGTCGACGGTACCGAGGGCATCGAGCTGCGCGTGCACCCGACCCTGATTCCGTCCACCCGCCTGATCGCCAACGTCGAAGGCGCGATGAATGCGGTATTGGTGAAGGCCGACGCGGTCGGCACCACGCTCTACTACGGCAAGGGGGCCGGCGCCGAGCCGACCGCGTCCGCCGTGATCGCCGACCTGGTCGACGTGACCCGCCTGGCCACCGTCGATCCGTATTCGCGGGTGCCGCACCTGGCTTTCCAGCCGGCCGAGCTGGCGGACCTGCCGATCCTGCCGATGGAAGAGATCCGCACCGCCTACTACCTGCGCGTGTACGTGCAGGACCAGCTGGGCGTGATGGCCGACCTGACCCGTATCCTGGCCGAGGCCGGCATCTCGATCGACGCCGTGCTGCAGAAGGAGCCGGGCGAGAAGGCCCGCACCGACATCGTCATCATCACCCACCAGACCCGCGAAAAGTACGTCAACGCGGCGATCGCGAAGATCGAAGCGTTGTCGACGGTGGTAGGCAAGGTGGTGCGTATCCGCCTGGAGTCGCTGGGTTAACCCGCCAGCCAGGGCCGCTCGATGGCGACATCGGGCGGCATGGCGGGTGGCCTGCTCCAGCGATCGAAGAAGTCGTCGGCGAACTCGTCGACGCACTGTGGCGCCTCGGCCTGGCCATCGAGCGACGCCGTGGTGAGGACGAGCAGCTCCTGCTCGATCTGGTCGAACAGCGCCTCGGTGGCGCTGCATTCGTGGATGCTGTAGGCGTGGCGGGTCGTGTTCATGGGCGCATTCTACCGGCGCCGCATGGTACAGGAAGCCCATCCGGCAACAGAGCTTGTGCTCGCTCAAACGCCGAAAGTTTTGCCGTCTCGCATGCTTGGCTATCCGCAATATGCGTCGTGAAACAGTTCGTGTTCGGCAGCGTTTGCCGATACCTCGCGTCCCACCTGGCGGGCCCCGCCATCGAAACAGCGGGATTCCCGGCTTCGTTTAACCCGAAACAAGGTCGTCCGTGCCGGCTGCTGCCGTCTCGGCGGGGAACAGCACGCCGATCTTCAGGCCGTGGCCGCCGTCGGCGCGGCCCATGCTCAGCGTGGCGCCATGCAGGGTTGCGATGTCGCGCACGATCGCCAGGCCCAGCCCGGTTCCGCCGGGATTGATTTCCAGCGCCGCCTGGGAGCGGTAGAAGGGCATGAACACTTTCTCGTATTCCGCCTCGTCGATGCCGGGGCCGCTGTCTTGCACTTGCAACAACACGCCGGACGGCACCCGGCATACCCGCAGCAGCACCCCGCCGCCCGGGGGCGTGTAGCGGATCGCATTGTCGGTCAGGTTGGTCAGCAGCTCGTGCAGCAGCATTTCCTGGCCCTGGACCGTGGTGCCGTCGCCGTCCTCCGCCTCCAGCGCCAGGTCGATGTTCTTCTGCACCGCCGGCAGGGCCAGTTCCAGGCCCACCTGCTGGGCCAGCGCCGCCAGCGAGACCGGGAAGGAGGCGGCGCTGCCGTTGCCGTGCTCGATGCGCGCCAGGGTCAGCAGCCGGTTCGCCAGGTGGACGGTGGAATCGGTGGTCGCCGCGATCGAGCGCACGATGGCCTGCATCGCGGCCGGGTCGTTTTCGCGCAGCGCCAGTTCGGCCTGGGTCTTGAGCACCGTGAGCGGCGTGCGCAGCTGGTGCGAGGCGTCCGCGATGAAGCGGCGCTGGCTGGCGATCAGGCCCTGCATGCGGCCCATGGTGCCGTTCAGCGCCGCCACCAGCGGCCGCACCTCGCGGTGCACCATGGACGCGTCGACGTCCGACAGGTCGGACACCGCGCGCGTCTCGAACACCTGCTTCAGGCGCATCAGCGGCTGCAGCACCAGGCGCACCGCGAACCACACCAGGGTCGCGACCGCCAGCACCAGCAGCGCCTGGCGCAGCAGGGTGTTCAGGAGGATGCGGCGCGACAGCGCACGGCGCGCGTCCAGCGTCTCACCGACCTGGATCAGGGCGATGCCGCGCATCGAATCGTCGTACACCGGCTGCAGCAGGGCGGCGATGCGCAGCGGCTCGCCGTTGTAGTCGGCATGGTAGAAGCGCACCAGGGCCGGATAGAGTTCCGAGCGCTTGACCTTGGCCGGCACCGGCGGCAGGTCGTCGTAGCCGGACACGGTTTCGCCCTTCAGGCCGCCGACCCGGTAGAAGATGCGGCCCAGGGTGTCGGTCTCGAAGCTGTCCAGCGCCACGTAGGGGACGTCGGCCACCACCTTGCCGTCGCGGACCGAGACCCGTTCGGCCAGCGCCCGGGTCGAGGCCAGCAGCGAGCGGTCGTAGGCGATATCGGCGGCGTCCAGCGCGTCGCGGTAGAGCGAAACCGCGTTCAGCGCGACCAGCGCCACCAGCGGCAGGATCAGCCAGCGCAGCAGCTGGCTGCGCAGGCTGCCCAGCGGCGCCGCCGGCGCGGGCCGCGTGGCCGCGCCGGGCTGGCGGCGCAGGAAGGAGGCGAGCCGCGCGACCGTCATCGTCAGGCCGGCTTGTCCGCCTGCGCCGGGCGTTCCTGCAGCAGGTAGCCGATCCCGCGCAGGGTGACGATGGCGGCGCCGCCGTCCTCGCGCTTGTCGAGCTTCTTGCGGATGCGGTGGATGTACAGCTCGATGGCGTCGAGATTGGCGTCGTCGTCGAGCGCGAACACGGCGTCGAACAGCTTTTCCTTGGACAGCGCGCAGCCCGGGCGCGCGATCAGCGTCTCCAGCAGGGCGTGCTCGCGCGGCGTCAGCGGCAGCGCTTCGCCGCAGTAGCTGAACATGCGCGCCACGGTATCGAAACTGAGCTGGCCGCAGCGGTGCACCAGCGCCTCGTTGCCGACGCTGCGGCGCAGCAAAGCCTTGACGCGGGCTTCCAGCTCGGCCAGTTCGAAGGGCTTGGCCAGGTAATCGTCGGCGCCCAGGTTCAGTCCCTGCACCCTTTCTTCGAGGCCGCCGCGGGCGGTCAGGATCAGCACCGGCGTGCGCGCACGCGGGCCGCCGCGCGTGCGCAGGCGGCGCAGCACCTCCAGGCCGTCCATCTTGGGCAGGGTCAGGTCCAGGATCACCAGGGCGTAGTCCTGGGTATGGAGCAGGGCATCGGCATCGGTGCCGCTGGTGGCGCATTCGACGGTGAGCTTGGCGTCGCGCAGCGCCTTGGAGACCCAATGGGACAGCTCGACGTGGTCTTCGACTAACAGGATTCGCATTTTTTTAGTGTAAGCGGAAACCGCCGGCGCCGGATAGTGCGCATTGAATACGGATTGAAAGCCGATTGACAGCCGACTGAAAGCTGATTGAAAGGAAACGCCGCATATAGTTGGTTCGCCAAGCAGTATAAAAAAGATTTTTCACAACCGGAGACACCATGAAGAAGTCGGCTCTCGCGCTCGCCGCCCTGGCAGCGCTTTCCCTGAACACCACCGCCCACGCTCAATCCAACGTCCAGGTCTATGGCCTGATCGACGCCGGCGTCGAGCACCTGACCAACGCCGGTCCCAACGGAGCCGACATGACCCGCGTCGTCTCGGGCGGCAAGAATACCTCGCGCTGGGGCTTCCGCGGCAGCGAAGACCTGGGCGGCGGCCTGAAAGCGGTGTTCAACCTGGAAGGCGGCATCCTGCTGGACACTGGCGCCCAGGACGGCGCCCTGTTCAAGCGCCAGGCCAACGTCGGCCTGGAAGGCGCCTTCGGCCGCGTGGTGATCGGCCGTTCGTTCACCACGACCTATGACCTGGTGATCAAGGTCGACCCGATGGGCTTCGCGCCCAACTACTCCTGGGCCACCAGCGGCAACGCCACCGGCCCGTCGAAGTACGGCATGACCACCGCGTTCGACAACCTGATCAAGTACACCGGCCACACCGGCGGCTTCACCTACGGCGCCACCATCGGCCTGGGCGAGCAGACCACCAGCCAGGCCGACGGCCGCAAATACGCGGTCGGCGGCTCCTGGAGCGGCAGCGGCCTGCTGGTGATGGCATCCTACGAGCAGATCAACGGCAACACCGTGGCCGCCACCGGCAACCGCGACCAGACCACCGCCTTCCACGTCGGCGCCGACTACAAGGTCGGTCCGTGGCGCCTGGACGCCGCCATGCGCGGCTACAAGCTGGAGTCGGGCAAGGCAGCGACCCCGGACGTGCGCGGCGACACCTACTGGGCTGGCGTAAGCTACAACGTGAAGGCCTGGACCCTGACCGGCGCCGTCTACCACGTCAACACCAAGAGCGTGGCGGCCGACAAGGACGCGGATCCGACCATGCTGGTGGCGCGCGCGATGTACGCGCTGTCCAAGCGCACCGACCTGTACATGGTCGCCGCCCACGCCAAGGCCGACCACGGCCAGCTGGTGGGCCTGTCGCGCGACGATCCGGGCTTCGGCACGACCCAGAACGGCTTCACCGCCGGCATCCAGCACCGCTTCTGATCGCCGCCGGACGACCGCGCCAACAGCAGTATCATGCTAGCCATGCATACACTTCGATCCCTGTTCGCCGCAGCCATGGTCTCGACCCTGGCTGCGGCCGCCATCCCGGCCATGGCCGCCGATGCCGAATGCGTGGTGCCGTCCAAGCCGGGCGGCGCCATGGACCTGACCTGCAAGCTGGCCCGCAAGGCCCTGCAGGCCAGGCCCGACGCGCCGCGCCTGAAGCTGAGCTACCTGCCGGGAGGGATCGGCGCGGTCGCCTGGCACACCATCGTCTCGCAGCGCCGGGCCGAGCCGGACACCCTGATCGCGTTCTCGAGCGGTTCGCTGCTCAACCTCGCCCAGGGCAAGTTCGGCAAGGCCAACCCCGGTGACGTGCGCTGGGTGGCCGCGCTCGGCGCCGACTACGGCATGATCGCGGTGCGCGGCGATTCGCCGTACCACAACCTGGCCGAGCTGATCGACGCGCTGCGCAACGATCCGCAGAAGGTCCTGATCGGCGTGTCCGGCACCATCGGCAGCCAGGACTGGATCAAGATGGCCCTGCTGGTGCGCAAGGCCGGCATCGATCCGAAGCAGCTGCGCTTCGTCGCCCTGGAAGGCGGCGGCGAAGAATTCACCGCGATGCAGGCGAACTACGTCCAGGTGATCTCGGGCGACACTTCCGAGGCCACGCTGTACGCCGACGCCGGCAATGTGCGCGTGCTGGCGGTGCTGGCCGAACACCGCCTGCCGGGCGTGCTGGCCAAGGTGCCGACCGCGCGCGAACAAGGCTACGACGTGGTGTGGCCGGTCATCCGCGGCGTCTGGATGGGCCCGGGCGTATCCGACGCCGACTACAAGCGCTGGGTCGAGGCTTTCGACCGCATGGAGGCGGCGCCCGGCTTCGCCCAGATGCGCCTTGAAGCCGGCCTGTATCCGTTCTCGCTGACCGGCGACGCGCTGACCCGCTATATCAAACAGGCCGTGGCCGACTACAACCGGCAGGCCAGGCAGTTAAACCTGGTCCGCTGACCATACCGAAAAAACCAAGGAGACGACATGCAATTCACCAAAACCCTCATCGCCGCCGCAGCTGCCATGCTGGCCGCCCCGCTGGCACTGGCCCAGGTGCCGGCCGGCTATCCCGCCAACTACCAGCAACTGGTCGACGGCGCCAAGAAGGAAGCCAAGCTGGTGATCTACGGCGCCACCGACAGCAAGGCCGCCCAGCCGCTGATCAAGGACTTCAACACCCTCTACCCGGGCATCACGGTCGAGTACAACGACATGAACTCGACCGAGGTGTACAACCGCTTCATCTCCGAGAACGCGGCCGGCGGCGACACCGCCGACGTGCTGTGGTCCTCCGCGATGGACCTGCAGATGAAGCTGGCCGCCGGCGGCTACGCGATGGCCTACAAATCGGTCGAAGCGTCCAAGATCCCGGGCTGGGCCGTATGGAAGGACACCGCCTACGGCACCACCTTCGAGCCGGCTGCCTTCGTCTACAACAAGCGCCTGGTGACCGAAGCCGAAGTCCCGCACACCCATGCCGAATTCGTGAGCCTGATCAGCAAGCCGAAGTTCCAGGACAAGGTCACCACCTACGACATCGAGAAATCCGGCGTCGGCTTCATGTTCATGACCCAGGACGAGAAGGATTTCCCGCAGTTCAAGCAGCTGGAGCAGGCCTTCGGCGCCGCCAAGGTGCGCGTGCAGTCCTCGACCGGCACCATGCTCGAGCGTATCTCGTCGGGCGAGAACCTGATCGGCTACAACGTGCTGGGTTCCTACGCCCTGGTGCGCGCCAAGACCGACCCGTCGCTGGGCGTGGTGCTGCCGAAGGACTACACGCTGATCATTTCGCGCGTGCACTTCATCAACAGCAAGGCCAAGCACCCGAACGCCGCCAAGCTGTGGACCGACTACATCCTGTCGCACCGCGGCCAGACCGTGATCGCCAACGGCTCCAAGCTGTATGCGATCCGCTCCGACGTCACCGGCGAGACCACTTCGAGCGACCTGGTCAAGATGGTCGGCGAGAAGAACATCAAGCCGCTGCCGGTCAGTCCGGCCGTCGCCGAGTACCTGGATCCGGCGATCCGCATGGCCTTCCTGAAAGAGTGGAAAGCCACCGCCGGCAAGAAGTAAGCATCACGTAGCACCCCGGACGGGCGGGTCTGTCGACCTCCGGCCCGTCCGCCTGCCGTCCCTGTTTCCGCTGTCTGATCGGATCTCCCCATGCCTACCTTTTCCCTGCCGGGCGCACGCCTGAAATCCGGCGCCGCGCATGACGCTGCGGCTACGCGCAAGCACCTGAACTGGCCGCGCGCCATCGTGGTCCTGCTCACCTGCGTGGCGATCTTCCTGCCGCTGTTCCTGGTGTTCTACCAGAGTGTCCTGACGGCGCCTTTCTTCATGCCCGACAAGCAACTCGGGCTGGACGCTTTCCGCTTCATCTTCGACGACGCCGACTTCTGGATGGCGTTCAAGAACGGCATGCTGCTGGCCGCCGGCCTGGCCGCGATCGCCGTGCCGCTGGGCGGCATGCTGGCCTTCCTGATGGTGCGCACCGACCTGCCGGGCCGCGGCTGGATCGCGCCGGTGCTGCTGGTGCCGATCTTCGTGTCGCCGATGGTGATGGGCTTCGGCTACGTCGTGTCGATGGGCCCGGTGGGCTTCTACACGACCTGGGTGCACCAGCTGCTCGGCGTCACTCCGTGGAACGTGTACTCGTTCACCAGCATCGTCGTGATCGCCGGCCTGACCCACGTGCCGCACGTCTACCTGTACGCCTCGTCGGCGCTGAAGAGCCTCGGCTCGGACGTCGAAGAAGCGGCGCGCGTGTCCGGCGCCTCGCCGTGGCAGGTGATGTTCAACGTCTCGCTGCCGATGATCATGCCGGCCCTGGCCTATGCCGGCGTACTGGTGTTCTTCCTCGGCTTCGAGGTGTTCGGCCTGGTGCTGGTGCTGGGCGATCCGGAAGGCCACCTGGTGCTGGCGACCTACCTGTACAAGCTGACCAACAAGCTGGGCACCCCGTCCTACCACCTGATGGCCGCCGTGGCCGTGTGCCTGGTGGCGGTGACGATGCCGCTGGTGATGCTGCAGCGCTGGCTGCTGAAATCGGCCAATAAATATGTGTCGATCAAGGGCAAGGGCGCGCGCCAGAAGCCGCTGCCGCTGGGTAAATGGAAATGGGTCGCCATGGCCGTGCTGGGCGCCTGGATCCTGGTCACCGTGGTGCTGCCGCTGTCCGGCATCGTGCTGCGCTCCTTCGTCCAGTACTGGGGCGAGGGCGTGAAACTGGCCGACGTGCTGACCCTGCAGCACTTCCGCGACATCTGGGAGCAGCCGTCGCTGATGCGCGGCATCCTCAATACCATCCTGATCGGCGTGATCGGCGGCGCCCTGGCCGTGGCCTGCTACACCGCCATCGCCTTGGCCATGCACCGCAAGCAGGACGGCGTCACCCGCCTGCTGGACTACAGCGTGCTGGTGCCGCGCGCGGTGCCGGGCCTGCTGGCCGGCCTGTCCTTCCTGTGGGTGTTCCTGTTCGTGCCGAGCTGGCTGGACGGCCTGCTGCACAACTTCGACAACGACGCCGCCCGCTGGCTGTCCGAGCACTTCATCCCGCAATTGCGCCAGCTGCGCTCGACCATCTTCGCGCTGTGGTTGGCCTACTCGGTGGTGTGGCTGGCCTACGGCATGCGCCTGGTCTCGACCTCGCTGCTGCAGGTCGGCCCGGAACTGGAAGAGGCGGCGCGCGCAGTCGGCGCCAGCCGCGGCCGCGTGACCCGCGACGTCACGCTGCCGCTGATCAAGTTCGGCATGCTGGGCGCCTGGCTGATGGTGTTCCTGATCTTCGAACGCGAATACTCGACCGGCGTGTACCTGCTGTCGCCGGGCACCGAAGTGATCGGCGCGATGCTGGTGTCGCTGTGGGCCGGCGGCTCGACCGACCTGGTGGCCGCGCTGTCCTTCATTAACATCACGCTCGTGGCCATCGGCCTGGGCATTGCGCTGCGCTTCGGCGTCAAGCTGCACAACTAAGCGACACAAGCATCATGACCAACGAATTGCGAGACCCTACCATGAACGTTTTGACCGTCAACGACCTGCACCTCGACTACGGCAGCGGCGCCACCGCCAACCCGATCCTGAAAGGCGTGTCGATGCACCTGCAGCGCGGCGAAGTGGTGGCCCTGCTGGGCCCATCGGGCAGCGGCAAGACCACGCTGCTGCGCGCCGTGGCCGGCCTGGAAAGCCCGAAGGCGGGCACCATCGACATCGGCGAGCGCCGCGTGTTCGACGGCAGCCAGAAGATGGAGCTGCCGGCCGAAGCCCGCAACCTCGGCCTGGTGTTCCAGTCCTACGCGCTGTGGCCGCACAAGACCGTGTTCGACAACGTCGCCTACGGCCTCAAGCTGCGCAAGATGGCGGCCCGCGAGATCGAAGGCAAGGTCAACGAGGTGCTGTCCCAGCTCGGCCTGGGCCACCTGGGCCAGCGCTTCCCGCACCAGCTGTCCGGCGGCCAGCAGCAGCGCGTGGCGATCGCCCGCGCCCTGGTCTACAACCCACCCGTGATCCTGCTCGACGAACCGCTGTCGAACCTGGACGCCAAGCTGCGCGAAGAAGCGCGCGCCTTCCTGCGCGAACTGATCGTGCGCCTGGGCCTGTCGGCCCTGATGGTGACCCACGACCAGGCCGAGGCGATGGCGATCTCGGACCGCATCCTCCTGCTCAACAACGGCAAGATCGAGCAGCAGGGCACCCCGCAATCGATGTACGAGTCGCCGGACACCCTGTTCACCGCCGAGTTCATGGGCAGCAACAACCGCCTGCCGGCGCGCGTGGTCGCCCGCAACGGCGGCACCGCCCGCCTGCAGGTCGAGGGCATGGCGCTGAACGCCACCACCCGCGGCACCGGCGACAGCGCAGATGCCGCCGCCCTGATCCGGGTCGAGGAAGTCCGCATCGGCCGCCAGCAGGTGGACAACGGCATCCAGATGCCGCTGTCGACCTGCATGTACCTGGGCGACCGGTGGGAATGCCTGTTCAAGCAGGGCGACGCCAGCGTGCGCGCGTATTCGAAGCACCGCATCGACCCGGGCCAGTACTGGCTCGAGATGCCGGCCGAGAAGCTGTGGGTGTTCTGAGCCACAGCAGCCGACTGTTGATCCGCCTGCCGGCGCCATTGCGCGCGCTTTTGTCGACCTTCCTGCCGGCCCTGGCCCTGGCGTTCGCCGCGGCCGAGGCCTGCATCGCCCTCGATACCCCGCTGCCTTGGATGATCGGGCCGCTGTTCTTGACCGCGGCGGCCTGCATGCTGGGCGCGCGGCTGGGGGCGCCGGTGCAGGCGCGCGAAGCCGGCCAGTGGGCGATCGGCACCGCCCTCGGCCTGTACTTCAGCGCCCCGGTGCTGGCGGCGCTGGCGCGCAACCTGCCATGGATCGTGCTGGCGGTGGCGGTCGCGATCTGCCTGGGCGTGGTGGCCGGCGCCATGCTGCGCCGCCTGTCCGGCAGCGACGAAGCGACCGCCTTCTTCGCGATGGCGGTCGGCGGCGCGTCCGAGATGGCGGTGCAGGGCGAGCGCCACGGCGCCGTGGTCGAACACGTGGCCGCCGCCCACAGCCTGCGCATCATGATGGTGGTCGGTACGATCCCGTTCGCGGTGCGCTGGTTCACCAGCCACGGCTGGGGCGCCGGCATCGACCTGTTCGTGCCGCTCGCCGCCACCGTCCACCCGGCCGGCCTGCTGGTCCTGATCGCGGTGACCTCCGCCGCCGCGCTGCTGCTCAAGCGCCTGCAGGTGCCGAACGCCTGGGTGATCGGCCCGCTGCTGGTGGCGCTGGCGCTGACCGCGGCCGGGATCCAGCTCTCGCGCCTGCCGGAGTGGATGATCCGCGCCGGCCAGCTGTTCATCGGCGTCTCGCTCGGCACCCGCTTCACCCCGCGCTTCGTGCATACCGCGCCACGCTACCTGGCCGGCGTCGCCGCCTGCACGGCGGTCACCATGCTGCTGGCGGCCGGCTTCGCCCTGACCCTGGCCCAGGTGACGGGCCTGCATCCGGGCACCATGCTGCTGGCGACCTCGCCCGGCGGCATCGCCGAGATGTCGCTGACGGCGCGCGTGCTGCACCTGGGCGTGCCGGTGGTGACGGCCTTCCACGTGTCGCGCATGGTGGTCGTGGTGCTGGCGATCGGGCCGCTGTACCGCGCCTGGTCGCGGATGCGCTGATCCGCGCGGTATCGGAATCCGCTACCTTGGCCGGAGTTCGGCAAGGCCAGGTATTCAAGTGCGGTGTTGTGCGGTAGATTACGCATCTGTCACAACACCGCGACCCCACCGAATGAGCCAATCCAGCCACCATAGCCAGTTTGCGCTGCTGACCCAGCGCCGTTTCGGCCCGTTTTTCTGGACCCAGTTCCTCGGCGCCTTCAACGACAACCTGTTCAAGACCGCGCTGATGGTCGTGCTGACCTACGACGCGCTGTCCTGGACCAGCGTGCCGCCGGCGCTGCTGAACAACCTGATCCCCGGCCTGTTCATCCTCCCCTACGTCGTGTTCTCGGCGACCGCCGGCCAGATCGCCGACAAGGTCGAGAAGGGCAGGCTGGCGCGCTGGGTCAAGCTGCTCGAGATCGGCATCATGGCGGTGGCGGGCCTGGGCTGGATGACGCATACGCTGTGGCTGCTGGTGGCGGCGGTGGCCGGGATGGGCGTGCATTCGACCCTGTTCGGCCCGGTCAAGTACGCCTACCTGCCGCAGCACCTGAAGCAGGAAGAGCTGGTCGGCGGCAATGGCGTGATCGAGATGGGGACTTTTGTGGGCATCCTGCTCGGCGAAGTGATGGGCGCGGTGCTGGCCGGGCAGGGCACCTGGGGCATCCACCTGGTGGCCGGCGCCACCCTGGCCGTGGCGGTGCTGGGCTTCATCACCAGCTGGCGCATTCCGCACTCGCCGGCGCCGGCGCCCGAGCTCGCCATCAGCCGCAACTTTGCCGCCGAGTCCCTGCGCAACCTGGCGTTCTCGCGCAAGAACCGCACGGTGTTCCTGTCCATGCTCGGCAATTCCTGGTTCTGGTTCTACGGCGCGCTGCTGCTGTCGCAATTCCCGCTATATGCGAAGGACTACCTGCACGGCGACCACAGCGTGTTCGTGCTGCTGCTGACCATCTTCTCGCTCGGCATCGGCGCCGGCTCGCTGCTGTGCGAAAAGCTTTCGGGCCGCAAGGTCGAGATCGGCCTCGTGCCGTTCGGCGCGATCGGCCTGTCGCTGTTCGGCATCGACCTGTATTTCGCCAGCCAGGGCTATGCGAATACCGCGCCGGTCGACTTCCTCGGCCTGCTGCACCAGGCCGGTACGCTGCGCATCCTGGCCGACCTGCTGCTGCTGGGCGTGTTCGGCGGCTTCTTCATCGTGCCGCTGTTCGCCCTGATCCAGACCCGCTGCGACCCGCAGCACGTGTCGCGCACGATCGCCGGCACCAACATCCTGAACGCCCTGTTCATGGTGGCGGCGGCCGGCCTCGCCGTGTTCCTCATCAAGCGGGGCTTCACCATCCCCGAAATGTTCCTGACCACGGCGCTGCTGAACGCGGTGGTCGCCATCTATATTTTCTCGCTGGTGCCGGAATTCCTGATGCGCTTCCTGGCCTGGCTGCTGATCCACACCATCCACCGCGTCTCGACCGTGGACACCGACCGGATCCCGGAAGAGGGCGCGGCGGTGCTGGTCTGCAACCACGTCAGCTACGTCGACGCCATCGTGATCATGGCGGCCAGCCCGCGCCCGATCCGCTTCGTGATGGATCACCGCATTTTCAGGACCCCGCTGCTCGGCTTCATCTTCCGCACGGCGAAAGCGATCCCGATCGCCCCGGCCAAGGAAAACCCCTGGCTGATGGAAAAGGCCTTCGTCGACATCGCCCAGGCCCTGCACGAAGGCGAACTGGTCTGCATCTTCCCGGAAGGCAAGCTGACCAGCACCGGCGAAATGAACGAGTTCCGCGGCGGCATCGCAAAAATTGTCGAACGCAGCAAGGTGCCGGTGATCCCGATGGCGCTGCGCGGCCTGTGGGGCAGCCTGTTCTCGCGCGACCCGTCGAACGTGTTCGAGCGCTCCTTCACGCGCGGCTGGCGCTCGCGCCTGGCGCTGGCGGTGGGCCGCCCGGTGCCGCCGCAGGAGGTCACGCCGGAAGGCTTGTACGAGGAAGTGCTGGCCTTGCGTGGTGAATGGAAGTAACAAAACACTTATCATTTTACCTGCCTCTGATATAATTGCAGGCTGAGTCGGGGCGTAGCGCAGCCTGGTAGCGTACCTGCATGGGGTGCAGGGGGTCGGAGGTTCGAATCCTCTCGCCCCGACCAATCAAATCAAAGGGTTAGCGAAAGCTAGCCCTTTTGTTTTTGGCGTCCCGCTTGCGCCAGGTCGATTCCCATCCACACCTTCCAGTACACCGCCGAGCCGCCCGGCCTGGCAGTACAGTGGAGGCATACTGTCCAATGGCAGCGATGCGCACATGTGGACGAATCAGCACCATTTCGAGACTACCGAGTACGCGAACGGCGCTAACATGGTTATTCCAGGCATAGGGAGGAAGACCATGAAAGCGATCATCGTGACGGACCAGGCTGCGGGCATGGCCGGAATGAAGCTGGTGGAGCGGCCGGAGCCGCAGGCCGCCATCAATGACGTTATCGTCCGGATCCATGCGTCGGGATTCGTCGGGACCGAGTTATCATGGCCATCGACCTGGGCGGATCGCCTCGGCCGCGACCGGACGCCCACGGTCCCCGGCCACGAGCTGGCGGGCGTGGTCACGGCCCTCGGCTACGGCACGGCGGGCCTGTCGCCTGGGCAGCGCGTGTTCGGCCTCGCCGACTGGTATCGCGACGGCTCCCTTGCCGAGTATGTGGCGATCGAGGCACGCAACCTCGCGCCCTTGCCGGACGACGTCGATTTCACGGTGGGCGCGAGCCTGCCCATCTCGGGACTCACCGCGTGGCAGGGATTGTTCGATCACGGCCGCCTTCAGGCGGGACAGAGCGTCATCGCGCACGGCGCGGCCGGTGCGGTCGGCTCGATGGTGACCCAGCTTGCAAGATCGGCCGGCGCACATGTCATCGGGACCGGACGCGCCGCCGACCGCAACAAGGCGCTCGACTTCGGCGCCCACGAATTCGTCGACCTCGACACCGACAAGCTGGAAGATGTCGACAGCGTCGACCTGGTGTTCGATGTCATCGGCGGCGACATCGGGAAGCGGTCCGCGCGCCTGATCCGGGCCGGAGGAACCCTGGTGTCTGTCGTCGGCCCATCCGAAGCGCGGCCCGCCGACGGCCGCGCGATCGACTTCGTGGTCGAGGCCGACCGTACGCAGCTGGGCGAGATCGTCCAGCGGGTGCGCGATGGAAGACTGCGGACCAACATCGGCAAGGTGGCGGAGCTCGACAACGCCGTCGCAGCATTATCGGCGCCGGGCAAGGGCAAGTCGATCATCCGCGTTCGTCCGTGAAGATGCGAGGGGCAACAGCAAGACCCGACTCAAACAACATTTTGGAGGCTGATCATGGAATACAGAAAGTCACAGCAGGCGATCGATCGACTGACCCCGGTGCAGCGCCGCGTCACGCAGGAATCGGGAACCGAGCGTCCGTTTACCGGGGAATACAACGATCACAAGGAGCCCGGCATCTACGTGGACGTGGTCTCGGGCGAACCCCTGTTTGCGTCGACCGACAAGTTCGAGTCGGGCTGCGGGTGGCCGAGTTTCACCAAGCCGATCGTTCCCGCGAACGTCAATGCCTTGCGCGACACCTCCCATGGGATGGTCCGGACCGAAGTGCGGTCGACGCACGGCGACAGCCACCTTGGGCACGTCTTCCCGGACGGCCCGCCGGACCGCGGCGGCCTGCGCTACTGCATCAATTCCGCCTCGCTCCGCTTCATCCATCGCGACGACATGGAGCGCGAGGGCTACGGTGAATATCTCGACCAGGTTGGAGGGCTTTGACATGCATGAGCGCGCTGTACTTGCCGGGGGCTGCTTCTGGGGCATGCAGGACTTGATCCGCAAGCTGCCCGGCGTTGTCGCCACCCGCGTCGGCTATACCGGTGGCGACACGCCGAACGCGACCTACCGCAACCATGGTAGCCATGCGGAGGGAATCGAGATCGTCTTCGATCCGGCGCAGACGAGTTACCGGCGCATCCTGGAGTATTTCTTCCAGATCCACGATCCGACCACCATGAACCGCCAGGGCAACGATATCGGCATGAGCTACCGTTCGGCGATTTTCTATACGAGCGATGAGCAGAAAAGGGTGGCGGAGAGGACCATCGCCGACGTGAACGCGTCGGGCCTGTGGCCGGGAAGGGTCGTGACCGAGCTTGCGCCTGCCGGGGACTTCTGGGAAGCCGAGCCGGAGCACCAGGATTACCTCGAGAAGCGGCCCGACGGGTATACCTGCCACTTCCCGCGCCCCAACTGGGTCCTTCCCGAGCTGAACCGGGCTAGCGATATCGATCGATGATGTCGAACAGGTGACGGCAGGCGGTAGCGAGCTGGGGCTCGGGCGCCGTGGCGACCCCGAGCAGCAGCCCCGGCAAGGCCAGGGATGGGGTCGCGAACCACGCGGACAAAGGCGAGGGGGCCATGCCGAAGGCGAGCGTTTCCCGGGCGATCTGTACGTCGGGCGCGCCGTCGGGGAGCCTGAGCAGTACCGCCAGGCCCGCCTTGACCCACTCCGCGTCGCGCATGCGCAACTGCTCGCACAGCGCGTCGCGTTGCGCGGAATACAGGCGCTTGAGCCGGCGCACGCGCCGCACGTAGTGGCCATCACGCATGAATTGGGCCGTGGCGAGTTGCACGACCGGTGCCGGCGCGGGGGCGAGCATGGCGGCTACTTCCGAGAACGCGGCAAGCAGCTCGGTGGGCGCCACGACGAACCCGAGTCTCAGCCCGGGACTGATGGTCTTGCTGAAAGAACCGATGTGGATCACCCGGTTGCCCTTGTCCAGTGAGGCCAGGGCGGGTGCCGCCCTGCCTTCCAGTTGCAGCTCGCTGAGGTAGTCGTCCTCGATGATCCAGGCGCCGCTCGAGACCGCCCATTCGAGCAGCTGAAGCCGCCGACGCAGGCACAAGGTCGAGCCCAGGGGCGCCTGTTGGCCGGGCGTCACGACGGCCAGCGCGGCGTCCGCAGCGTGCCCGATCCCGTAGCTGACGTCGAGGCCGTCGGCGTCGACCGGTACCGGAACGATATCCAAACGGGCGAGTTCCAGTCCTCTCCGGGTGAAGTGGAAACCGGGCTCTTCCATCCAAACCTTCTTCCCCTCCAGGCCCAGCACTCTCAGCGCAAGACCCAGGCCGGCCCGGTATCCCGACGTGATGAACACCTGCTCCGGGGAGCAGTGAAGATTCCTGGCGATGGAGAGATAGCCCGCAATCTCCCGGCGCAGCTCGAACTCCCCGCCAGGATCGGGATAGATCGGTGAGGAGAGCGAGCCGATCTTCAACAGATTGGAAGCGCGGGCGCGCGCAAAAAGCCGCTCCGGGAGGACATCCAGTCCCGGAATGCCGAGCTGAAAGATCCCGGGCCGGGCGTTTATCTCCTGACAGGTTCTCATCAGGATTCCCGGTTCCGGCGCCTTTGCCTGGGGCGCCGCCACGCTGGGCCGCGGCGCCACGCGGGTGCCTCGTGCCCCGAATGTTTCGATCATCTGGGCATCGGACAGGCGTTCATATGCCGCCTGAACGGTACCACGCGCCACGCCGAGTTGCGCGGCCAGGTCCTGCCACGAAGGCAGTCTGGTGCCAGGTACGAGCAGGCCTGACTCGATGGCCCGCGTAATACTGACAAGAATTTGTTCTGACAGAGACAGCTTCGCTGTCCGGTCGAGTTGAATCTGCAGGGTCGAATCCATTCTTGGTACACACAAACTAGGGGGATCTTGGTTCTTCTATTCGTACCATCGATAGTACAGAATGTAAAGACCAAGAGGAGAAGCGCAACAATGATGACTCGTCCGATTCTGACCGCAATAGGTATGACAACTGCAATCTCCGCTGGCGCCGAGGCGCATGGGCCAGGCGTCACCGCGAAGCCGAATGTCGAATTCCGGTAGCCGCATGCCGCAGACGCCAAAGGAGCATGCCGACCGCCACCAGCGGAGCACCCGCCCGGGTCCGCGAGCCCTCAGTGCCGGGCCCATCTTGAGCAACGTTGAAAACCCTGCACCTGCAGCGCGTGCGCCGCACGTCCGATCAGTTCACGCCCGCAGCCCGTCCGGCGTGAGCGTGTTACGTTCCCGAAGTGCTATGTCCCAAGTCGACTGGCTGAGCCATCTCCTGCAAATGATCACCGTCACTGGTCGACTGGAGGTGCGCTGCGCCTACGATGCTCCATGGCGCGTGGCCTGGCCCCAGTCCGCGGCGCACGAGATTCCTTACCACGTCGTCCTCAATGGCCGGGCCGTGATCGAGGATCCGGAGACGAACACTGCCACGGAGCTGGTGAGCGGAGATATCGTGCTGTTGCCGCACGGGTCGGCGCACGTGCTGCACGACGGCAGCGGACGTGCGCCGGCGCGTACCTATATCCGGAGCGGTCCGGCGGGAATGACGTACAGCGAAAACGATGGCCAGGGCGCGCATCTGGACATGTTGTGCGGGCGGTTTTTCATCGGCCCGCCTCACGACCGGCTGATCCGCAATTATCTGCCCACCAACCTGGTGGTTCGCACCGCCGGCGGCCATGCGGAAGAGGGCGCCCACGCCGCGTCGAGCCATCTGGCCAGCCTCGTCGGCCTGATGCGCACCGAGTCCGCCGGAGACAAGCTCGGTGGATTTGCCATCCTCAATGCGCTTACCTCGGCGCTGTTCACGCTGGTGCTGCGTGCGGCAAGCGAATCCGAGCAAGCCCAGGCAGGCTTGTTGGCGCTGTCGGGCCATCCGCGGCTGGCGCCGGCCATTTCAGCCATGCTGGCCGATCCGGCGCGGCCCTGGAACCTGCCCGATCTGGCCGCCCTGTGCAGCATGTCGCGCGCCACCTTCGTACGGCATTTTCAGGACAAGCTGGGACGCTCGGCCATCGAGCTGCTGACCGATATCCGGATGAGCCTGGCCGCCAACGAGCTGAAGAAGCCGGCGATGACCACCGAAACCGTGGCCGAGTCGGTCGGCTATCAATCGGTGGCGGCCTTTCGGCGCGTGTTCACGGACAAGATGGGGATGACACCGGGGCAATGGCGCCGCCAGGCGCGGGAGGGCGAGTAGGGCCTTGCCATTGCATCGCCGTTTTGATCTTCCTGGGCATTGAATTGAGCCGCTGCAGTCTCGAAACCTGTATCCGGCCGCGCTAACGTGGAGGCTTCCGACACCAGGGATATCGACTCCTCGTATGACAGCACAAACCTTTGAATTCGACGGCCCGCGCGGCTACCGGCTGGCCGGCAAGCTGGAGCTGCCGGACGGGCAGCCGCAAGGCTGGGCCATACTCGCCCACTGCTTCACGTGCGGCAAGGACAGCCTGGCTTCCACCCGCCTGGCACGCGCAATGGCCGCGCGCGGCATCGGCGTGTTGCGCTTCGATTTCGCCGGATTGGGCAATAGTGGCGGGAGTTTCGCCGACGCGACGTTCGCCGCGGACGTGGAAGACCTGGTCGCGGCCGGCAACGCGCTGACCAGGGACGGCAAGCCGCCATCCATCCTGGTCGGCCATAGCCTCGGGGGCGCGGCCGTGCTGATGGCGGCAGGCCGCATGCCAGGCATACGCGCCCTGGCCACGCTGGGCGCGCCCTTCGATACCACCCACGTCCTGCATCAATTCGACCCGCAAAGCCTTCAGGCCATCGCGATGCACGGACAAGCAGAGGTGTCGCTGGCCGGCAGGCCGTTCATGGTACGCAGGAGTTTTATCGAGGACCTGGCGCGTCACGACCTGGCATCGCGGATAGCGCAGCTGCGCATTCCATTGCTGGTCCTGCATTCGCCGCTGGATGCCACGGTGGGGATCGAAAATGCCGCGCGTATTTTTACGTTGGCGAAGCACCCCAAGAGCTTCATTTCCCTCGACGACGCCGTCCACCTGCTGACGCGCCGCGCCGATGCCGACTACGCCGCCGCAATGATAGCGACGTGGGCCAGCCGCTATCTCGATCGGGAACCCTGAACGACAAGCGCTGCGCATGGCGCGAAAGCATGCGCGTGCCTCGACCGATCCAGTCACCCCAATGAATCATCATGACCAATGAAACGACCAGGATTCGCATGAACATCCTGCATATCGACTGCAGCCCGCGCCCCGAATCGCACAGCCGCGCGCTGTCGGCGGCGATCGTCGGAAAGCTCCTCGAAGCCGCGCCCGGCGCGAGCGTGACCCGGCGCGACTTCGCCGTGGCCCCGGTGCCGCACAGCGAATCCGACTACGCGACCGCCCTATCTTCGCCGGCCACGCTGGCGGCGCCGCCGATGGGTGCGCTCGATCTTTCCGAAACGCTGATCCAGGAAGTCGAGGCGGCCGATGCGATCGTCATCGGAACGCCCATGCACAACCTCACCGTTCCTTCGGTTCTCAAGGCCTGGATCGACCGGATCCTGCGCACCGGCCGCACCTTCAAGTCGACGCCGTCCGGGAAGGTGGGAATGCTGCGGGATCGTCCGGTGTTCGTCGGCATCGCTTCCGGTGGCGTTTTCGCGGGCGAGCGCGCCAACCAGCCCGATTTTCTCAGGCCGTACCTGTCCGCGGTGCTGGGCAGCATCGGGCTGAAATCCCTGCAATTCTTCCCCGTGCAGGCCACCGCCTTTCTCGACCGGGAGCAAGCCGCACTGGCAAGGAAGATCGCGCTCGCGAAGATCGACCTGACGGTGATGGGGAAGGGCGCCGCCCGATCGGCCGATGGGGATGGTCACGTGCCGGCGGTGCAGGAGAGTCAGCAATGACGATCCGCGCAAGGTCGTGAAGAAAGAAGCCTGACGACACGATGAAGAACACAGGCCCATTGACTGTCAAACGTACTTCCCTGCTCGAGAGGCGCTTCGACTACCGCGCGCTGGCGCCGGCGAGGGCCGCCAGGCGCGCTGAACTCCCTGTTCAAGATTTGTTGCTCTCCTTGACGGCGGTCCGCTTGTGCGGCCGCCTTTTTTTTCGCGCCGTTGCGGCTGCGTGATCTGGATGATCCTTTTGGGCAGCTTATTGAGCAGATGCAGTCTCGAAATCGGTAACCCGACGGCCTACAGTGGAGGCTCATTCACAGCGCGTGTGTACCTCAACCTGTCCCTTCACCCCGAGGAATAACCATGACCAAAGCACTTACCAAGACCAATGCCGTCATCGAATGCATCCTGAGCCGCAGCGCCGCCAAGTACTACGACCCTGCCGCGGTCCTGAGCGACGATCAGATCCGCGAACTGGTGCAGATCGGTACCGCAGCGCCGACCTCCTTCCACCTGCAGAACTGGCGTTTCATCGCGGTGCGCACGCCCGAGGCCAAGGCGCGCTTGAGCCCGATCGCCTGGAGCCAGCCCGCCATCAAGGATGCCGCCGTCACTTTCATCGTCATCGGCCAGCTGGTCGATACCAGCGTGATACCGGAGCGCCTGGCCCCGGTGGTCGACGCGGGCATCATGCCGGCGGCGATGGTGCCGGAATGGGAAATCCCCGCACGCGACCTGTACATGGCCTACCCGCAGCGCCGGCGCGATGAGGCGGTGCGCACCGCCACCTTCGGCGCCGCGGCAATCATTTACGCGGCCCGCTCGCTGGGCCTGGGATCGACGCCGATGATCGGTTTCGATGCCGATGCGGTACACCGCGAGTTCGGACTGGCCGACGACGAAGTGCCGGTCATGTTGTTGTCGGTAGGAGCGGAGCGTCCGGGTAACTGGCCGCAGAAGCCACGCCGTCCGGTGGCCGACGTGCTCGACCTGGTATAGGCCCGGCCGCGCCCCTTCAACGCCCGATTTGCTTCGGCCCATCGCATGGGTTCGGAGCATGCAGGGGAGTGTGCCGACATGGGCTTCCCCTATCAGTAGTGAAACCAGTAAACACGGAGATGATGATGGCAAGATCTGTAGTGCTCACCCCGGAACAAGTACCGGCCGCTTCGAAACCGACCCTCGATGCGTTCACCAAGAACATCGGCTTCACCCCCAATATGATGGCGACCTTCGCGCAGAGCCCGATCGCGTTCAACGCATGGGCAACCCTGCTCGGCTCGCTGAGCAAGGCGCTCGACGTGAAGACGCGCGACAGCATCGGCCTCGCCGTGTCCGAAGTCAATGGCTGCAATTACTGCCTGGGTGTGCATAGCTTTACGGCCGAGCATATGGCCAGGATGCCGGCCGATGAAATCATTCTCGCCCGGAAGGGCCATGCCAGCGACCGGAAGCGCCACGCCGCCGTCCAGTTTGCGCGCAAAGTCATCGAGACCCGCGGCAACGTCACGGACGCCGACCTGCAGGCTGTGCGCGACGCCGGCTACACGGAAGCGAACGTCATCGAAATCGTCGCGCTGGTGGCGATGTACTCGCTGACGAACTTTTTCAACAACGTGTTCGATCCGGAGAAGGACTTCCCCGCCGTGACGCCCGCCGGCGCGATCTGAACGCTGTCGCCCGCATCGGAGCCTCCGGGATTACCGGGGTGTCCGATGCGAACGCAACACCAAAGTCCGGAGAAGAATGTGGCACTCGATCATCCAATTTTCACGCGCTGGCCGGCGCAGTACCCCGATCGGCTCCAGCTCTATTCCCTGCCGACCCCCAATGGAGTCAAGGTCGGCATCATGCTCGAGGAGACAGGCCTCGCGTACGAACCCCACCGCGTCGACATCACGGCGAACGAGAACCGCGATCCGGCCTTCCTCGCGCTCAACCCGAACGGCAAGATCCCGGCGATCTACGATCCCGACGGGCCGAACGGCCAGCCGCTGGCCCTGTTCGAATCGGGAGCGATCCTGATCTACCTCGCCGACAAGACCGGGCGCTTCCTCTCTCCCGATCCCAACACGCGCTACGAAACGATCCAGTGGCTGATGTGGCAGATGGGCGGGGTCGGGCCGATGTTCGGCCAGGTCGGCTTCTTTCACAAATTCGCCGGCAGAGCCTATGAGGACAAGCGCCCGCTGTACCGCTACGTGACCGAGGCGGCGCGGCTGCTCGATGTCCTCGACGAACGGCTCGCGGGCCGCGAATGGGTGATGGGGGACGACTACAGCATCGCCGATATGTCGCTGCTCGGCTGGGTGCGTAACCTGATCGGCTTTTACGAAGCGCGCGAACTCGTCGATTTCGACAGCCTGCTGCATGTGCCGGCATGGCTCGAGCGCGGCCTCGAGCGTCCCGCGGTGCAGCGCGGACTGCTGGTGACGGCGGCCTAGCAGGGGCCGGGACGGAAAGGGCCGGGCGGGGCGCCAGGCCGCGGATATCTGGAGGCATGCCATGGGATCGGTTGAGATCAGGAGCGTCGATGACAAGGATTTTGACATCTGGCTTCCGCTGTGGATGGACTATCAGCGTTTCTACGAGGCGGAAATCCCCGCCTCCATGACGCGCGGGACCTGGGAGCGCTTCCTGGACCCCCGCGAGCCGCTTCATGCGGCCCTGGCCTTGGCCGGCCGCCACGCGGTCGGGCTGGTGCATTCGGTCTACCACCGCTCCACCTGGACGACGGAAGACTACTGTTATCTCCAGGACCTGTTTGTCGCGGGCGATGCGCGTGGCGGCGGCATCGGCCGCGCCCTGATCGAACATGTCTATGCGGACGCGAAACGTCGCGGCGCCGCCCGTGTGTATTGGCTGACGCACGAAGAGAACCGGAGCGCCATGCAGCTTTACGACCGCATCGCCGATCGCTCGGGTTTCATCCAGTATCGAAAGCCGTTGAAAGCCCCGGCGCCCGGACCAATGAAAAAATGACCTACTACGGAGAAAAAATGCTACTACCTCGGAAACCCGTTCCCGGGCTTCGCGTGCCCACGCTTGCGCATGGCGAGTTCGATCTTGCAGACGACGCGCCGGAGCGTTTCACCTTGATCTGTTTTTACCGCGGCCTGCATTGCCCGATCTGTTTGAAGTATCTGCGCGAGCTTGGATCCCTGGTTCTCGAGTTCGAGCGTCGCGGCACGAAGGTGATCGCCATCAGTTCCGACAGTCCCGAACGAACGCAGGAGATGGCCCGCAAGGTCGGCGCCGATGATTTGCGATTCGGGCACTCGCTCCCGCTCACGGCCGCCCGCGAATGGGGACTCTATATATCTTCATCGCGTGGAAAGTCGTCGATTAACATTGAAGAACCGGCGCTCTTTTCAGAACCAGGGGTGTTCCTTGTGCGGCCGGACGGAACGTTGTACTACGGTGCGGTGCAAACAATGCCGTTCGCCCGCCCGGTGTTCGTGGAATTGCTCCAGGCGATCGATTTCGCAATCACCAGGGATTACCCGGCACGTGGCGAATATGACGGTCCGCTTTGAAATAGAGGAAAAGCCGGCAAGCCGATCGGCAGATGGCCGCCGAGCTCCCCCTCCTGCAGAAGCGCACCGCGGTTCTTGTGCGCTAACATGCCGGCGCCGAGCGACGGCACCCTGCGCTTGTCGGTATCGTAATTCACCGCGGTGCGGACAAGTTCGAATTGCTGGTCCGGCAAACCTGCAGTGCGCGTGACTACGGATAGTTCCATCAAGCGCGCTGGATCGAGGTCCTGGCTGAACCGGGCGAAACCGCGATAGCGGAATTGCTCATCAACGAGGCGGTCGCTGTGCCGTATCAGCGCATTCATTATTTCGTGCATCAGGGACGCCTCGCTGAATTCGCGTAAAACGATAGTCATCGGCAATTGTTCAAATCCCGAACGCGCCCTGGGGGACGGAGATTGCGCGAATACGATGTCGACGATCACGTTACCGTTGGGGCGAATCGCCACATCATCGACCTTCATCGTACGGCCATCGAAGCGTACGCCTTGCAGCCACGTCTCCACGACGGGCTGGTGGCCGTGACTCGCCTTTCGCCTGACCAGTTCCGGAAACCGCGTCATCAACGGAAGGTCCATGTGGGTGCTGAATGGCGTCCCGGTGCGCCCGGTATTGTTGTCGTGGATGGTCAGGAGTTCCCTTACTTCGTGTTCGCAGGCTTTCTTTATCGCCAGGAAGGCCGTTTGTATCACCTCGGAAGTCGGCACGTACGTGTCGATCCGCCAGCGGCGGCCATACACGATCCGCCGCTTGCCTGGCTCGCCTTGACGTTGGTAGTTATCGGGGCCGATGCAACCCGTTTGCAGGTACAGGCCGACATTATCCTGCCCGCAAAACAGCAGGACATCGTCTACCGCTTCGATATCGTTCAGGATGGCGGATACGCTCTCTACCGTTTGCTCATACTGCAGGTAGTGCTGGGGGATGCAATATTTGCCGTTCGTGAGCCGGATACAAGGCGCCAGGGGCATCGGTGTCTCTCCCATGTGGAGGAGAGACAGGGCGTCGGAGCCGGCGCTGCCCGGGTAGATTTTGTGAATGTTCATGGCGTCCCTATCCGTTTCAGACAAGCTGACGATTCGATCAGCAGGCGCCATGCTAAATCTTGCATCATGTCATGAAATCCGGCTTCTTGACGCGGGAGTCCTGAATGGATGACAGGGCGCGCTTGTCGGAATACATCCTGGTATCGCCGTCGAGCAGCATTCGGCCGATATCCGCGGCTTCCAGGCCGTTCGTATCGACATGGCCGACGCTGAATTGAAGCTCGCAGCCACGCCTGCCTCTTTCGTTTTCCGATTCGACGATGGCCCGCAGGCGCTGCATGGCGGCGCGGGTATCGGAGGGACTTGAATCGAGCAGCAGGACAGCGAACTCATCTCCGCCGAGCCGCCCGATGATGTCCGTACTGCGAAAGGTCCGCTTCAGCGCGTCCGCGAAATGGCGCAAAGCACGATCTCCTTCAGCATGCCCAAACGTGTCATTAATCGCTTTGAAGCCGTTCAGGTCGAAAAAAAGCAGGGAAGCCGGCCGCTGCATGCGCCTGCAGACATGCAGTCCATTCTGGGCCAGCGTCTCGAATCCGCGGCGGTTGACCAGTCCCGTCAGTCCGTCGACGATGGCCATGTGCATTGCCGTCAGCTCATGTTCGACCGTCGCCGCCAGATCCTTCATGACGCCGATGTCCTCTTGCGTCATCTTCCTGGGGACATCGTCGACAAGGCAGAGGGTTCCCAGGCGGCAGCCGTTCATCACCAGCGGGCAACCCGCATAGAACCTGACATGCGGGGCGCCGACGACGAAAGGATTGTTGGCAAACCGGCCATCGGCGAGGGTGTCCGGTACAAGCATGATGTCCTCACTTTTTATCGCCTGGGCGCAGAAAGAATGCTCACGCGCGATCGGAGCCTGAGCGTCTCCCGTGCTGGAGATGGTGTACACCATGTCAGGCGCCACAAGGGTCACCTTGGCGACCGGCACATTGAAGAGGCGTTTGGCCAGGCGCGCGAGCCGATCGAAGCGCTCGTCGGGATTCGCATTGAACAGACTGAGCGCTCGCAGCGCATCCAAGCGGATCGAGGAGTCTTCCAGGCAGGTATCCGGGTTCATGCTGAATTCAAACCTGAAATGGTGCGACTGATTGTTCGTGCCCGCAGCATGTCGGCAAACCCGCCCGCGGGAACCGGTTTGCTGAAATAAAAGCCCTGGATCTGGTCGCAGCCGCTCTCGCGCAGCAACTGCACCTGCTCCGCGGTCTCGACCCCCTCGGCGATCACCTTGAGTTGCAGGCTGTGGCCGATGCTGATGATCGCTTTTGCGATGGCGGCATCGCCGGAATTCGTCGTCATGTCGGTGACAAACGCACGGTCGATTTTCACCGAGCTGAAAGGAAAGCGTTTCAGATAAGCCAGCGATGAGTAGCCGGTGCCGAAGTCGTCCAATGCCAGATGCAATCCGGCGTCTCGAAGCGAGCGCATGGTTTCCTCGGCCGCATCGGGGTCTTGCATGACCAGCGTCTCCGTCAGTTCCAGCTCGATGTCGTCCGGGCTGACGTCGTGCAAGCGGAGCGCGTCCTGAACGTCCTTGAAGACATCGCTCCCCTTGAACTGCATGGCGGAGATGTTGATGGCCACGGGGACGATCGGAATCCCTTGCGCACGCCATGCGGACTGTTGGGCGCAGACAGTATCGATCACCCATTTTCCAATCGGGACAATCAATCCGATGTCTTCTGCCAGCGGGATGAACTGCGCCGGAGAAATCACACCCTTTTCCGGATGTATCCAGCGTATCAGCGCTTCAGCCGCCACAATTTCGCCGGACCTGACGTCGACCTTGGGCTGATAGTGCATAACGAATTGGCCGGTTCCGATGGCGGAGCGCATCAGGCCTTCCAGCTCGAGCTGGGCGCTCACATGCGCATTCAGTTCGGGCGAGTAGAAAGATGCGCGTTCTCCGGTCATCCTGGCGTGTTTCAGCGCCGCTTCTGCATTGCGGAATACCACTTCGCTTTCTTCGCCATCCTGGGGGCTGGTAGCGCATCCCATGCGCGCCGACAGCTGCAACTTGTGGCCCTCGAGCTGTATCGGTTCCTCGATGATCTCCGTAACGCGGTCTATCAGCAGCGTCAAATCCGCATTGTCGGCATAGATGTCCGCGATCGCAAAGCTGTCGCCAGCCACCCGGGCGATGCTGGCCTGTTCCGGCAAGCCGGCCTGCAAGCGCTGGGCGATGATTTCCAGCACCTGGTCGCCCGCCTGGCGTCCCCATACCTCGTTGACGTGCTTGAAATGCCCGAGATTCGCGACGAGTACATAGACGCCGAGCTGACGACTATAGGCCGCGTAAACGAGCTGGGTCAAGCGGTCGAGGAACAGCGGGAAGTTCGGCAGACCCGTCAGGACATCGTAGTAATACAGATAGTTCGCGCGATCTTGTTGATCGAGGTTTCTTAACGCAAATGAAAGATCCTGGCTCAGTTCGAACAAGAGCGGTACGTCGATTTCGTCGAAAAAACCTTCGTCGGCAAACAGCGCCATGACGCCTTCGACCCGGTCCCAGGGCTTGAGTGGAACGATGGCCATGGCGCCGAGGCCGCGCTCGAAGACATGGACGCCATCCGCATCTGGCACGGCATCCGGCGAGCCCGGATCATGAATGCGGACCACGCCCGAGTCGATGGCTTTCCGTATCACGCCTTCATGAGCGAGCAAGGGATCGAGGGCAGGAAGTTCGTCGTGCGAAAAGCCATTGCTCGCAGCGAGCGCCAGCTTGCCGTCCTTGTCGCGCATTGCCACCAACGCTGCGCCATATCCGCCGATGTCGACCGCGATCCGGGTGGTTTCATTGAACAGGACGGAGCGATCGCGCAGGCGCGCAATCGCCGAGTTCGTTGCACTGAGCGTCGCAAGGCAGCGGTTCAGCTTGGCGTTTTTTCTCTGCTGCCGCTCGAGTTCGCGGATGGAGCATTCGAGTTTTGACATCCGTCCGGAGAGGTGGTTGCGCAGCCGCGCCTTCAGCACCGGCGTCGGCGTCACATCCGACAAGTAGTCGGCCGCGCCGGCCTCGAGTGCCTGCAGCTCCTGCGCCATATCGTGTCGCCGCGCGACCAGGACCGTGGGCGCTTCTACCTGTTCAGGCAGCGCGACAAGCTCGTTGTCTATCCCGACCACGACCAGTGCAACACGTTCCTTTCTGCCTTCCACTGCGATATCTGCCGCAGCGTCCACCTCGACCAGCCTGTAGCTGGCGCCGAAGGCGGAATGGATGGCTTCCAAGGTAGCTCTTGTCACATTGTGATGAAGGATCACAGCCGGACTCATCTGATGTCATGCCTTTCTTGAATTGATAGGGACGGGTAGGGACGCATGTTCCGCAACCGGGACGACCACAAAACGCCGTGTCCAGCCTTTCTTCGACAGGACCGAGCGGCGTATCAGTGCGATAAGGACCTGCTTCATGGCGGACGAGACCAGCACATCGGAGCAGACCTCACGTGCAATATGCTCGGTCAGCGCAAGCTGCAATGTGCGCTCCAGCCCATCGTCCCTGGAAAACTGTTCGACGACAGGTGCGTGCAGCGTATCGAAGAGGTCGATCGAATGGCCGCATAAACTGCGGAACGTGCCGCACAACATGAACGCCGTGCTCTCTGCGGGTGACGACGAGGGGGACGGTGCCGGCTCGAACCTGAAAGGACAATGGGGCGGCACGATGATCAGCGCTTGCGGTTCAATCGCGGCTGGAATGCCATGTCGCGTGTACAGGCGCCCGTACCCCTCGCGGATGTAGTGGAAGCTTGGCGTGTCGCAGCCGTCAAGGTCGATTGCAAATCCTGGCCCGACGACGCATTCGGAAAGCGCAATCACCTGGACTTCCATGGTGCTGACCAGGCGATCGACGGCTTCGAGCGCCAGCCAGGCAGGAGCACGCAAGCCGTCATCGCTGCTGGCCATGCATGGCGTCGTATTTCCTTCGTTTGCTTGCATGGTTCCTTGCACCCGGCGTTGTCGCATTCAGAGTTTGCTGACGATGAGCTTGCACGTTTGGTCGTGCAGGTCGCGCAGATCCTTTGGCGCCCTGGAGAAGCTCATCTTGCGATCCATGGCAACCCGCGCATCGTGCAAGGACCTGGAAGTCGGATTGTCCCAGTCGTTGCCGAGCAGGTCTTTCATGATCACGGTCGCGTGCTTTTCCGCCTCGGCGTCGCTCAGGGATTTGCCGAGCAGTTCGGCGCCACGCTTGAGCGATTCGCCGTGGATGGTGACGAAGCAGCCAAGCATCGCATCGCGCGCTTCGACGGGAGTGACCGCAGCACCGGAGCTCACTTTTTCCAGCATTTTTTTGACGTGCATGGCATTTCCTTTTGATTTGAATAGGGTTGAATGGAAGCTTTTTTCGTTTCGCTTATTTTGTGTTGCCTATTGCTTTGTCCGCTGAAGAACGGCTCAACCAGCCTCTGCGTATGGATGAATCTTAAAGACTCCGGTGACCGTAAAATCCGCGAATTGTGCTCAATAGTCCTAATCTACAGGCGACCCCGCAAAACCCGTCCGGCTTCTGGCATGATGTCGATAAGACACCTGTAATGACGCGCCAGGCCGCACGGCAGGATCCGATGCCGGGTGAATTGCATCAATTCGACGAAGCACGCCTGGGTGGAGGAAAAAGAAATTAAAAGCAGTGCGAACAAAGGAGTTCTTTTTTTAATGAAGTCCGTTTCTCAAATTTCACCGCCGGATTTGAACCGTTTGATTGCAGTGCTGGACGTCCAGGTAGTCGGCTTATCGGAATGTCTGGTCAGCCCAGGCTATCACCTGGTATTGAAAGGGCAGGAGTTTCCCGGTATTCATTACGTGCTCGAAGGATCCGGGCTGATGTATGTTCGAAACGATCCGCCGGTGAAGATCGAGCCGCATACGCTCGTCATCTTGCCGCCGAACTGTCCATTCCGCCTGGAAGTAATGAAAAGCGACGAGCAGCCCGGTGCGACGGAAGCGGTGGATGGGATGGACAATGTGAAGCTGGTCGACTCGATACAGCGCTTCACGGCGGGCAGCGCCGGGCCTCGGACGGTCATGATCTGCGGCTTCTTCAAGACCTTGTACGGCTCGTCGATCGACTTGTTCGAGACCTTGTCCGCGCCGATCGTCGAGAATTTTTGCGCGGCCGACCAGCTCGATTCCAAGCTCAAGAATGCAATGGCTGAACTGATGTCGCAGGAAATCGGTTCCGGCGCAATGACCGGCGCGCTGCTGAAGCAGGTGATCGTGGCTTTGGTGCGGAAGTCGCTGAGCTCGATGAATGTGTGGGTCGAACGCTTTTCGATGCTGAGCGACCCTCAGATCGCCCACGCATTTGCCGACATGGTCGCGCAGCCCGGAAAGGCTCACACCATTCATACGCTGGCAGAAGCAGCTTGCCTGAGCAGGTCGGCGTTCATGGTCCGGTTCAATAACGCCATCGGACGTTCGCCGATGATGGTCCTGCGCGATTTGCGGATGCGCCAGGCGGCGACCGACCTGGCCGCCGGGAACCTGTCCATCGACCACGTCATCCATAACTCGGGATATGCCAGCCGTAGCAGCTTCGGCCGGGCTTTCAAGGAAGCGTACGGGGTCGACCCCTCCAGTTATCGCGAATCGACCCTGGCGGGCAAGGGAGCGTAAGAGCGGCTGGCAAAACCCGCATGGCGGCGTTGCATCGTCTTGCCGTACCAGCGTACTTCGACGATGCGCCTTGCCCTGCAAACCACGGGCATCATGCTAGGATGACCTTTTGCGCGAAGGAGGCCGCCATGGGAACGCCAGGTGTCATTACCGCCGTATATCGCGAGCACGATATCGCGATCCACCCGTCCGGCAAGCCTGAAGACTCCCTCACGGACGCCTTCATGATCCTCGAGCCGACCACCAATCCGATGTTCACGCGAACGCTGCACGAACATCCGCATGACCAGGTCAAGACCTACGCCACCGAAGACGAAGCAAGGGAAGCGGCGATGAAGCTGGCGCGTGCCTGGATCGATGCCCGGCTGGACAAGCCGGTCGAATAGCATTGTCCAGCTGGCCGGCCTCACGCCGCGGCCGACGCCACCGATGCGCCCTCGATGCGGTGGCGCGCCAGTGCGTCGGCGACGAAGCCGCTCGCCTTCATGCGTTCGACGAAGCTGGCGAGGAAGGCGGCGGCATCCTGGCCGCGGCTCTTCGGCATGCCCATCGCCTGCCGGATCACCATGAAGCGCCCGTCGAGCAGGCGCAGGCCGCCCAAGCGCTTCGCGTCCGCTTCGAGCTGCTGCCTGACGCCGGCCGCGACTTCCGCGCCGAGCTCCAGGAAAGTATCGACCACGGCAGGGGAGGTCGGCGAGCGCAGGATCTGCGCATGCTGCAGGCTGCGGCTCAGGTACAGGTCGTAGGCGCTGCCCTTGCCTACCACGACCCGGTTGGCTGCCCGGTCGACTTCTTCGTTGGCGCGGATCGACGAGTCCGCCTTCACCAGGTAGCAGCCCTCGATCAGCACATAGGCCGGGCTGAACGCGATGTCCGCGCCGCGCACCGGATCGATTGCGAAGAATCCGATGTCCGCCTGTTCCGAAGCGACCACGTCGACCGACTTGCCGGCCGCGTCCACCACCACCAGCTCCGGTTCCACGCGCAGCAGCCGGGCGAACTCGCGGGCGAGGTCGACGGACACGCCGCGCGCACCGCCGTCCTCGCCCCGGTAGGCGAGGATCGGATTGCCGAGGTTGATCGAGGCGCGCAGCTTGCCGGTCGGGGCGAAGGCGGCGAGGAGGGAAGCGGTCGGCGTCATGGTCGTCGGCGAATGAGGGTGCGGGTGGCAGTCACGCAGCTTACCAGCACCGCGTCCGATGCGCTCAGCGATCGACTGCCTGCTTCGGCACCAGCACCAGCAGGCAGGCGCCCACCAGCTGCACGCCCGAGGTCAGCATCAGGCCCGCCCCCTGCTTGCCGGTGAAGTCGTTCAGCCAGCCGACCAGGGATGGCGAGAGGAAGCCGGCCAGGTTGGCCACTCGCTCTTTGAGTAACATGAATGTCTCCTTGGTATTCGGTGGTGGCATCCATGTTCCCGGATCGCCGCCGGGCCGGCAAACGAGGAAAACTCAGGGAGGGGCGAAATCAATTCACGTCTGTCCGGCAGGGCGAGCAATTTTCGGTTCTTAATGCGAATGAGAAATGTTATCATTTGCGTTTTGAAATATTGCTCGGAGAAATCATGCTGTCGCGTAGCGCCGTCTTCCCATCCCTACTCACGCCGTGTGCCGCCGCGGTGGCGCTTGCTTTGCCCGCCATGGCTGCCCAGGCCCAGAACAGTGAAGTCGGTGCCGCACAGATCGAGACCGTGCATGTGACCGGCAACTGGCTCGGTTCGGGCCTGCAGAACAGCGTGAAGAATTTCGCCGGCGCGCGCACCGTGGTCCAGAAGGAAGACATCGAAGACAGCGGCGCCGCCAGCATCGGCGACGTCATGCGCCGCATCCCCGGCGTGCAGAGCACCGACAATTCCGGCACCGCGGGCAGCGCGATCTCCCTGAACATCGGCGTGCGCGGCCTGACCGGGCGCTATTCGCCGCGTTCGACCGTGCTGCTGGACGGCGTGCCGCTGGCGGTGGCCCCGTACGGCCAGCCGCAGCTGTCCTTCGCCCCGGTCAGCCTGAACAACATCGAGGCCATCGACGTGGTGCGCGGCGGCGGCGCGGTGCGCTATGGCCCGCAGAACGTCGGCGGCATCGTCAACTTCACGACCCGTGCGATTCCCGATACGCCCGGCCTGGCCGGCGATGCGAGCGTGCGCTACAACAGCTTCCGCGGCGATAATCACAACACCCAGTACAGCGCCTATCTCGGTTCGCAGATGGAAAACGGCTTCGGCGTGGCCGTGCTGTATTCCGGCATGAGCGGCAGCGAGTGGCGCGACGGCAGCGACGAGCGCGTGAACGACCTGGCGGTCAAGATGCGCTACCGGCTTTCCGCCGGCGTCCAGCTGACCGGCAAGCTATCGTACTACGACGTGCGCTCGCGGACCCCGGGCGGCCTGACGGTGGCGCAGTTCGACGCCGACCCGTTCCAGAACACGCGGCCAGGCGATTACTGGTCGGGCAGCCGCAAGGGCATCGACCTCGGCTACCTGAACAGCCTGGGCAGCGACCGCGAAGCCGAGGTCAAGGTCTATTACAACGAAAGCAGCCGCGAGAGCGGCTTGATCAACGCGGCACGCACCCAGGTCACCTACCAGCCGCGCAACTACCAGGTGCTGGGCATCGAGCCGCGCTACACCCAGCGCGTGCGCGCCGGCGCCACCACCCACGACGTCACGGCCGGCTACCGCTACCTGCGCGAACGCGGCGACGACAACAGCTATTCCGCCAGCACCGCCACCGGCAAGGCCGGCGCCGTCAGCACCTTCGACAACAGCACCGATGCGCATGCCCTGTACGTCGACGACCGCATCGCCTGGCAGGCCTGGCGCATCACCCCGGGCCTGCGCTTCGAGCACATCGCATCGGAACGGGCGCAGCGCGGCAGCACCACGCGCTTCGAGAGCGGCAACGACAAGCCGCTGCCGTCGCTGAACGTCGCTTACCTCGCCACGCCGGCGCTGACCGTGTTCACCAACTACGGCACCTCGTTCGGTCCGGTGCAGAACCTGCAGCTGAACTCCCAGAGCGCCGCCAATCCGCTCAAGCCCGAAGTGGCGAAAACCGTCGAGCTGGGCGCACGCTACAAGACGTCCGCGCTGAGCGCCGAAGCCACGGCCTACAAGCTCCGCTTCGACAACCAGATCATCCAGGTGCCGGGCCTGGTGCCGGCCACCTTCCGCAACATCGGCGCCACCAGCCACGAAGGCATCGAGAGCGCGTTCGACTACCGTTTCGCACGCGATGGCGCCCTGGCCGGTCTCGGCCTCTACGCCAACTACAACTACACCCGCGCGCTCCAGGAATCGGGCAGCACGGCCGGCATGGACGTGCCGTTCTACTCGCGCCACACCGGCACGCTGGGCGCGCGCTTTGTCTCCGGCCCGCTGTCCCTGAACCTGTCCGGCACGGCCCAGAGCGCGCAGTATGCCGACGCCGCCAACACCGTCGCCGAATCGCTCGACGCCGGCACCGGCCGCATCCCCGGCTTCCACCTCTGGAACGCCCAGGTGGGCTGGAAGTTCGCCGGGCAGCCGCGCATCGAGCTGCTGGCCGGCGTGAACAACCTGGCCGACACGCGCTATTACACCCGCAACGTGGACGGCAACGCCGGCCGCATGGCGGGCGCGCCGCGCACCGCCTACGTCCAGCTGCGCGTGGCCTTCGAATGAACGCGTCGCTGCGCCGCTGGTGGCTGCGCACCCACCGCTGGCTGGCGCTGTCGGTCGGCTGGGTGCTGGCCTGCGTGGCCCTGATGGGGGCGACCCTGGTGGTGGCGGGACCCGTGGACCGCACCCTGCATCCCGAACTGTTCCGCGCGCGCTCGAGCGGCCCTGCCGTGGCGCTGGAACCGGTGCGCCAGCGCCTGCTGGCGGAATTCGGCCAGGACGCCGCGCTCGGCTTCCGCATGCCGCGCACCGAGGGCGACGCGCTGGCCGTGACCGTGAAGGCCGATTGGGTCGGGACCGTGTACATCGACCCGGCCAGCGGTGCGGAGCAGGGCAGGCGCGGCGAGACCGAGGGCTTCCGCAACCTGCTGTTCAAGCTGCATAGTTCGCTCGGCCTGCAGGACACCGGCAAGGCAATCCTGGCGTGGATCGCGCTGGCGTATCTGTTCCTGCTGCTGACCGGCGCCATCCTGTGGTGGCCGCGCCGCTGGCCGCCGGTGCTGAAGGTGGAATGGCGCAAGGGCCTGCTGCGCGGGCTGTTCGACCTGCACCGCACCGGCGGCGCCGTGCTCGGGATGCTGATCGCGGTGTCGGTGGCGAGCGGCGCCTACATGGCCTGGCGGCCCCTGGGCGAGGCCGTCACTGCGCTGGCCGGGGCCCAGCCCCTGAAGCCGCCCAAGCTGCCGAAGCGGCCAAAGGGGGCGGATGCCATGGCGGCGCCGGACTTCGATGCCTTGCTGGCGCAGGCCCGCGCGGCGCTGCCCGGCGCGCCGGTCTCGATCGCCATGCTGCCGGCCCGTTCCGACCGTCCGGTGCGCATCCGCCTGAAGACGGCGGACGATCCGCATCCGAACGGACTGAGCTCGGTCTGGCTCGACCCCCGCACCGGCCAGGTGCTGGCGGTCAACCGCTGGCAGGCGCTCGACCCCGGCGCTCGCGCCGTGGCCGTGGTCTATCCGCTGCACACGGGCGAGCTGGGCGGCCCGCTGCTGGAAGCGCTGGTGTCCCTGAACGGCCTGGCGCTCGGGCTGCTTGGCGTGAGCGGCATATGGCTGTGGTGGAAGCGGCGCCGCTGAGCCGGGTATTGACGTAACATCGGCAGGCCGGCGGCCTTGCGCCCGAGCCGGCGGCGATCGGGCATTCCAGGCGCATTCCACTCACGAGGAAAGATCATGGAAACAGTGAACGTTATCGGCAACCCCATGGACGACCGTGGCAAGCTGCTCCTGCGCATCCTGCTCTCGGTCCTGATCCTGTTTCATGGCGTGTCGAAGCTGATCGGCGGGGTCGGGATGATCGGCGGGATGCTGGCGAAGGCCGGCCTGCCCCCCGCCCTGGGCTACCTCGTCTACATCGGCGAAGTGCTGGCGCCGCTGCTGATCCTGGTCGGCCTGTTCACCCGCGCGGCCGCCCTGGTCATCGTCGTCAACATGATCGTGGCCCTGCTGCTGGTGCACACGAAGCAGTTCTTCACGCTGAACGACACCGGCGGCTGGGCGCTCGAACTGCAGGGGATGTATCTCGGCACCGCCATCGTGATCGCCCTGCTCGGCGCCGGGCGCTACAGTCTTGGCGGCATTGGAGGGCGCTTCAACTGAGCCTCACATCGCCATTTTTCTGGCGTGCGGGGCGCGGCAAACCCGGTGTCTCTAAAAGGGCGGGGGCGCGTCGGGTAATGGCGGCGGCGCGTCCAGGTCGATCTCGATGCGCTCCAGGCCGTCCAGGTCGGCCCCTTCGACCAGGCGTCGGGCCTGGAATGCCGCATGCGCCCGCACGCCGTGCGGCTGGCTAGAAACCAGCATCACCGGCAGGGTAGGGAAGTGCGGCTGCAGGCGCGCCAGCAGCGCGTCGCCGATGCCCGGCACGACCCAGGCCGGCGGCGGAAACGCCACCGCCACCCGCACCCCCTTCAGCACCGTCAGCGCGACGTCGATTTTCATTGCATCAGATCCGGTCGCTTTCCTTGCGCACCACGCGCCCGATCACCAGGCATTCCGCGCCCTTGCACAGCTTGCGGTGGTATTTGCGCTGGTCCGGATTGTCCGAGGTCAGCCACCATTGGCCGGCGTCGCGCGTCAGGCGCTTCACGACCGCCTCGCCCTCGTAGTTGAAGGCATAGACCGCGCCGTCGACCGGCCTGGTGTCCAGCGTGTTCACGACCACGATGTCATCCTCGTACAGCGAGGGTTCCATGCTCTCGCCCTTGACCAGGATGGCGATCAGGTGCTCCGGGCGCAGCTGGTGGCGCTCGATCCAGGAACGGCGCAGACCGAGCGTGCCGCCGTCGCGCTGTTCCGGCTCGGTGCGAAAGCCCGTGATGCCGGCCGACAGGCGCAACTTGACCATCTGGATCTCGACGAAATCCGCATCGTCGTTGGCCGCCGCGCGCACCGGCATCGCATTCCGGACGCCATGCAGGGGCGCCGCGCGCGCGTCGCCTTCGCCGGTCATCAGCCAGATGTGGGAAAAGCCGAGCTCGCGCTCGATGTTCAGCGCGTAGCGGATATCCATCGATTTGATCTTTCCGGTCAGCCACTGGTTGACCACGCTCTTCGACGCCCCGGACGCCTTGACGAGGCCGGTCTGGCCCCGTTCGCCTTCCAGTTGGGGCATGTCGCGGTAGATGGTGTTGAGGCGCTCGGTCAGTGTGTTCATGTTTAGTATTCTAAACTCAATTGGTTTAGTATTCTTGACTCAGGTCAGTTTAGAGTTCTATACTCATGACGAAATACTAAACCTTTGGAAGCCATTCATCAAGGAGACCCCGCCATGCCCGCGCTCATGTTCCTGAAGCTCGCCGTCGTTCCGTTTGCCGCCGGCCTGGCGGCGACCGGCCTCGGCTTCCTGTTCCTGTGGCCGAAGTCGGGGCGCGAGGCGGCCGCGCGCTTCGCCTGCACGCTGCTGGCCTGCGCCGTGGCCGGGCCGTGCCTGGCGATCGCCGTCTACTGCTGGTGGCCGGCCCTGTTCGCATCGGCGGGACAGGCGGCGGCACTGGCCGGCGGGCCGGCTGAATTCGGCGTGCTGCTGGTGGCGGCGCCCTTCCTGGTGCTGGCCGGATTGCCGGCCTGGTGGATCCTTGGCGCCCTGGTCCTGTGGTTCGACCGCCGCCGCAGCAAGGACATCGCCGAGATCGCGCACGATGCCGCCGAGGCCGTCCGCCAGGTACGCGAAACCCTGTGAGCTCGCGGCGCGGATTTGATAAAAATCAAATCGACGTCTATCCTGAAGAAGAAGGTGTGGATGACGCGGCGTACCAGCCGACGGGAGAACGCGTGTGGACAGCAAGGCCGACGACAAGGCCGGAGACAAACCCGACGATCAACTCGACAACAAATCTGACAACAAAAGCGGGGCGATCCGGCCCTTCCTGTGGTACTGGATGTTCGGACTGCTGTTGTTCATGCTGTCCCAGTCCCTGTTCGAGCTGATGACGACCTCGCCGCTGGCCTACAGCGAGTTCAAGCAGCTGCTGCGCGCCGGCCAGGTGAACGAAGTGACGGTGTCCGACACGGCGGTCACCGGCACCCTCAAGGACCGCGGCCTCGAGGCCGTGCTGCCGAAGGCGCGCGCGGATGCGATCAAGTGCGGCGCGGACGGCAATTGTCCCTTCACCACCGTGCGCGTGACCGATCCCGACCTGGCCAAGGAACTCGAGGCGGCCAAGGTGCGCTTTGGCGGCCAGGTGCACAGCGAGTGGCTGTCGACCCTGCTGGCCTGGGTGCTGCCCATCGCGCTGCTGTTCTGGCTGTGGAGCACCATGCTCAAGCGCGGCGGGATGACGGCCGGGCTGTTCGACATCGCCAAGAGCCGCGCCCGGGTCCACATGCAGAGCAGGACCGGGGTCAGTTTCGACGACGTGGCCGGCGCCGACGAGGCCAGGGAAGAGCTGATGGAGATCGTCGAGTTCCTGAAGAACCCGCAGCGCTACCACCGCCTCGGCGGGCACATCCCGAAGGGCGTGCTGATCGTCGGCGCGCCCGGCACCGGCAAGACCCTGCTGGCCAAGGCCGTGGCCGGCGAGGCCGGGGTGCCGTTCTTCTCGATCAGCGGTTCGGAATTCGTCGAGATGTTCGTCGGGGTCGGCGCGGCGCGCGTGCGCGACCTGTTCGTGCAGGCCCAGAAGGTGGCGCCCTGCATCATCTTCATCGACGAGCTGGACGCGCTGGGCCGCGCGCGCGGCATCGCCAGCACCGTCGGCGGCTACAACGAGCAGGAGCAGACCCTGAACCAGTTGCTGGTGGAGATGGACGGCTTCGATTCCGGCAAGGGCGTGATCATCCTGGCCGCCACCAACCGACCGGAAATCCTCGATCCGGCCCTGCTGCGACCCGGACGCTTCGACCGCCACGTCGCCCTCGACCGGCCCGACCTGCGCGGACGCCAGCAGATCCTGCAGGTCCATGCGCGCAAAGTGACGCTGGCGAACGACGTCGACCTGGCGCGCATCGCCGCGCGTACGCCGGGCCTGTCGGGCGCCGACCTCGCCAACCTGGTCAACGAAGCGGCGCTGCTGGCGGCGCGGCGCGGGAAGGACCGGGTCGACCGCGCCGACTTCGACGAGGCCATCGACCGCGTCATCGCCGGCCTGGAAAAGCGCTCGCGCCTGATCAACCCGCTCGAAAAGGAGACGGTCGCCTGGCACGAGGCCGGGCATGCGCTGGTGGCGGAGTTCCGCCCCCACGCCGACCGCGTGGGCAAGATCTCGATCATCCCGCGCGGCATCCAGGCCCTCGGCTATACCCAGCAGCTGCCGACGGAGGACCGCTACCTGCTCAAGAAAAGCGAATTGCTGGACCGGATCGACGTCTACCTCGGCGGCAGGGTGGCGGAGGAACTGGCGTTCGGCGACGTCTCCACCGGCGCCCAGAACGACCTGCAGATGGCGACCGACCTGGCGCGCCACATGGTGACGCAGTACGGCATGAGCGAACAGCTGGGACTGGCCTCCTTCGAACAGGCGCCCTCCAGCGCCCTGTACGCCGCGCCCCCGGGCCAGCGCCGCGAGTACAGCGAACGCACCGCGCGCATGATCGACGCCGACATCGCCCGCCTGCTGGACGATGCCCACGAGCGCGTGCGCGCGACCCTGCGCGAACGGCGCAAGCTGCTCGACGCGCTCGCCCACGCGCTGCTCGAGAAGGAGACCGTCGACCGCGAAGCCCTGGATACGCTGATGCGCCAGGACCAGGTTGCCGCGGCGCCGCGGGAGCTGGTGAAGCGCCAGGGCTAGCGGCGCTTTCCAAGCCGCATCGTATTCAGGCAGAATCCTCGATATAACTCAACGGTTCCCGCCGAAGCTGTCTTGTTGCGCCCGCTATCGACGGCTGATCAGTCGCCGTCGAGCCCGCGCTCGAACGGCCCGGCGGCGGCCTCCGATCGTGATGTCGAGGAGCACACCATGCAGTCCCATCCACTTGTTTCCGCCGGCCGGCGCGTTTTGCTTGCCGCGGGCTTGCTGGCGTTCGCCGGTCTGGCGTCGCCGGCGTTTGCCCAGCCGGGCGGTGATACCCCGCAGTGGGTCGCTACCTGGGGCATGGCGCCCGCCGGAGCGCCGGCGAGCGGCCAGGCCAGCACCTTCAAGGACCAGACCGTGCGCCTGATCGTGCACACCAGCATCGGAGGAAGCGCGGTCCGGATCCGGATCGCGAATACCTTCGGCGCGCGGCCGCTGCGCATCGGCGAAGCCCGCATCGCGCTGCGCCAGGAAGGCGCCGCGATCGCCGCCGGCAGCGACCGCGCGTTGAGCTTCGGCGGCGAGCGCGCGGTCACGGTTGCGCCGGGAGGGGTGGCCGTGTCCGACCCGGTCGACCTCGACGTGCCGGCCCGCTCCGACCTGGCCATCAGCCTTCACCTGCCGGGCAGTGTGCAAGCGGCCACCATCCACGACGCGGCCTTCCAGCGCAATTATGTTTCGAAGCCGGGCAATTTCACTGCGGCCACGACCTTTCCGACCGACCGGACCATCACCTTCTGGCCATTCCTGACCGACGTCGACGTCGACGCCCCGGGCGCGGCCGCCATCGTGGCACTGGGCGACTCGATCACCGATGGCTCGAATACCATGGCCGACGCGAATCACCGCTGGCCCGACCTGCTGGCCCTGCGGCTGCAGGGCGCGCGCGGGCCGCTTGCCGTGGTCAAAGGCGGCAAGGAGGCCGAGCGGCCCGGCGCCGCGCCGGCCGGCCCGGACGTCCGCCTCGGCATCGTGAACCGCGGCATCGCTGGCAACCGCCTGCTGCGCGATCCGGGCGAGTGGCAGCTGTTCGGGCGCGCCGCGCTGGACCGTTTCGAGCGCGACGTGCTGGCCACCGCCGGCGTGCGCCACCTGGTCGTCTTTATCGGCATCAACGACATCGGCCATCCGGGTACGGGGACGATCCCGGTCTCGGAAGAACCGACGCCGGACGAGCTGGTCGCCGGTTATCGCCGGCTCATCGCGCGTGCCCACGAGAAGGGCATCGCGATCTACGGCGCCACCCTGACGCCGTTCGAAGGCACGACCTTCCAGGGCTACTACACGCCGGCGAAGGAACAGGTCCGCCAGGCCGTCAACCGCTGGATCCGTTCCAGCGGCGAGTTCGACGGCGTGCTCGACTTCGACCGCGCGCTGCGCGATCCGGACCGTCCGTCCAGGTTGCTGCCGGCCTACGACAGCGGCGACCACCTGCATCCGAACGACCGCGGCATGCAGGCGATGGCCGACGCGGTTCCGCTGCGGTGGTTCCGCAGCCCGGGCGGCAGCGTCGGCGCTTCCGGGACGGCGGCACGCACCGGCGGATATTGATCTCAGCCGGCATCGAGGCTCCCGGCCTCGGCGGTGGAGGGTGGGCGGGCGGGCGATGCCGGCGGCAGCAGCTCCAGTACCGCCTCCACGACCCGCTCCGGTTCCACGCGCGCCAGGCAGGCGTGGTGGCCGGCCGGGCAGGCGCTCTTGAAGCAGAAGCGGCAGGGCACGTCGTGGAACAGCACCCGGCTGCGCACGCGCCAGGGCGTGTGCTGGGGATTGGTCAGCGCATACAGCGCGACCACCGGGGTGCCGACCGCGGCCGCCACATGGGCCGGCCCGCTGTTGTTGGTCAGCGCAACCGCGGCCAGGCGCAGCGCCGCCCCCAGCTCTCCCAGGCCCAGCTGGCCGGCGAGGGAAGGGACTGCCACCCCGCAGCCGGCACGGATCTCCTCGACCAGCGCCGCATCGAAGGCGCTGCCCGCGATGACGACCGGCAGCCCGGTGCGGCGCACCAGCAGGCCGAGCGCGCGCGCCCAGTGGCTGGCCGGATAGCGCCTGGAGGAAGCGCTGGCGCCAGGGTGGAGCAGCAGCCAGGGCCGGTCGGGATCGATGCCGATGCCCAGCAGGCGTGCGCGCGCGGCGGCCAGGTCGGCGGCGCGCAGCGCGAACGACAGCCCCGGCACCGGCCCGGCCAGGCGCGGCGCGCCCGCATGGCGCACCAGGTCGAGCTGGCGCTGCACCTCGTGGCGCACCATGGCCTGCGGTTCCGGCTCCGCGACCCAGTCGGTGAGCAGGTGGTAGGGATTCTCGCGGCAGTGGGCGAGCCGCAGCGGAATCCCGGCCAGCCAGCACAGCGTCGCCGCCGGCAGGGCGCTCTGCGTATAGGTCGTGAACACGATTGCCGCATCGAAGCGGTGCGCGGCCAGGGTGGCGGCCAGCGCGAGCAGGTCCGCGGGCGTGGCCGGGGCATCGGCCTTCATCCACGGCGCCGCGTGCACGATCGTTTCATCGATTTCCGGGATGAAGGGGGCGGCCGCGGCGCCGGAGGGTGAAGTCAGCAGGCTCAGGCTGCGCCCTGGTGCGGCGTCGCGCAGGGCGCGCATGGCCGGGGTGCACATCAGGACGTCGCCAAGCCCGTCCAGGCGCACGCAGAGGATGCGGCACGCCTCCGTCCAGCCGGGCGTCATGCGGCCTCTCCATGGCTGGCGATCAGCACCGCCGCGGCATACAGGTCGGGCGCCATGCGGGTCGGGATGCGGCGCGGGCCCAGCCGCCACTCCGTCTCGTTGCCGTTATCGATCAGCACGGTGCGGCAGCCGGCGCGGTTGCCCGCCTCGACGTCGTGCAGGATGTCGCCGATCATCCAGGACGCGCGCAGGTCGATACCGTGGTCCTGGGCCGCCCGCAGCAGCAGGCCGGGCATCGGCTTGCGGCAGTGGCAGTCGCGGGCATAGGCGGCGATGCTGCCGTCCGGGTGGTGCGGGCAGTAATAGAAGCCGTCCAGCGTGAGCTGTTCCCGGAACAGCAGGTCCTGCAGGCGGTCGTGGACGGCCTCCATCGCCGGTTCGCCGAAGCGCCCGAAAGCGATGCCGGCCTGGTTGGTGACGACGAACAGCCGGTAGTCGAGCCGCGACAGCAGGCGCAGGGCCGCGCCGGCGCCGCTGCACAGGGTCATGCGGCCCGGCTCGACGTTGTACGGCAGGTCGTCGACCAGGGTGCCGTCCTTGTCAAGGAAGACTGCTTTCATACGCGCGGTTCAGGGCCACGAGGTTTCGCGCACCGGCAGCACGGTCAGCTCCGGCACCACGCTCGAGCGCGGCAACAGCAGGGCGCCGAGGATGGCGTGGGCGACGTCGGCCGGGTCCTGCAGCAGCCCGGGGTCGAGGTCGGGAAAGCGGTCCAGCAGGAAGGGCGTGCGCATGCCGCCGGCCACCACGGCGGTGACGCGGATGTCGTGCGGGCGCAGCTCGGCGTGCAGGGCGTGCGACAGGCCCAGCAGTCCCCATTTGCTGGCGTGGTAGGCGCTGGCGTTCGGCCAGGCGCGCTTGGCCGCGGTCGAGGTGACGTTGACGATGTCGCCGCCGCCCTGGCGGCGCATGTGGAATGCCGCGTACTTGGCCAGCAGGAAGGGACCGTTCAGGTTGGTGCCGATCACGCGCAGCCAGTCGGCCTCGAGCAGCTCGTGGATCGGCAGGGTGACGTCGGTACCGGCATTGTTGACGAGGATGTCCAGGCGCCCCATGCGCTCGACCGTGCGCTCGACGGCGGCGCGCGCCTGCATCGGGTCGGCCACGTCGAGCTCGACGGTATCGACGCGCACGCCGTGCCCGCGCAGGCGCGGCGCCAGGTCCTGCAGGGCGTCGGCGCGGATGTCGGCGGCCACGATGTCGGCGCCGGCGGCGGCCAGGGTGCCGGCCAGCGCGGCGCCGAGTCCGCTGGCGGCGCCGGTGACGAAAGCGATCCTGCCGCACAGGGCGGCGGTTGGCGAAGAGGCGAGGGAGGGTTCGGTCATGCTGGCTCCTGGGGTTGGGTCAGGTCGATCGGGGCGCGCGCCTGCGCTTCGGCCAGCACGGCGGCGTACACCGTGGCGACCTGCTGGGCGACGCTGCGCCAGGTGTAGTGGCGGTAGGCCCGCCGCAGCCCGGCATCGCCCATGCTGCGGGCCAGCAGGGGATTGCGCTGCAGCGTGGCGAGGCGCTCGGCCACCGCCTGCGGGTCGCGCGAAGGCACCAGGAAGCCGGTGCCGCCGTCGACCACGGTGCTCTTGACGCCGCCGACTTCGGAGCCGACCACCGGCCGCGCGCAGGCCATGGCCTCCACCGGGGTGATGCCGAACGGCTCGTACCAGGGCGTGGTCACGAAGGCATCGGCGGCGCTGTACCAGGTGCGCAACTCGGCGCGCGGCTTCTGGCCGGCGAAGCGCACGTGTTCGAGGATCCCGAGCCGCGCGGCCAGCGCCCGCAGGCGCGCCATCTCGGGGCCGTCGCGCCCGCCTGCGTGGGTATCGCCGCCGACCACCAGCAGCTGCGCGTCGATGCCGTGCCGGGAGCGCAGCAGGGCGGTGGCCTGGATCACGGTGTCGACGCCCTTGCGCGGCACCATGCGCCCCAGCTGCAGCACCGTGAAGCGGCCCGCGCCGTTGCCGGATTCGAGGCCGAGCAGGCTGCGCGCCTCCAGCCGGTCCTGCGGGCATTCGGCGATGATGCGGTCGGCCTGCTGCATCAGTAGGGTCTCGATGCGGATGCGCGCGGGCGGAAAGGCGTCGTCGGCGCCCTGGGCCAGGCGGCGCACCCGGCCGAGCGCGTGGAAGGTGATCACGAAGGGAATGCCGAGCGCCTGCTTGAGGTGCCGGGCCACCATGCCGGACATGAAGAAGTTGGCGTGCACGATGTCGTAGATGGCCGGCTGGTGGCGCGCGAGGCGGGCAGCAAAACGGGTCGTGAAGCGCGCAAAGGCCTGCATGTAGGGCAGCAACTGCTCCTTGGGCACATGGTGGGTGGGACCGGCCGGCACGTGCACCACGCGGATGTTGTCGCGCCAGCGCACCAGCTGCTCCTGGCCGATGGCGTCGCGCCGGGTGAACACGTCCACCAGGTGGCCCGCCAGCGCCAGTTCGCGCGCCAGGTGGGCCACGTAGACGTTCTGGCCGCCGCAGTCGATGCTGCCCGGGGCCGCCAGCGGCGAGGCATGGTCGCTGATGAGGGCGATGCGCCGTACGGCACCGGATACCGGCGCGCAGCTCGCGGACGCCGCTTCGTCGTCGAGTTTCATGGGCGTCCCGCTAGCTGGTGACGTAGCGCAGCGCGGCGTCCCAGTCGGCGCTGAAGCGGTCGATGGAAAAGCGGTCGAGCGCGGTGCGGCGCGCGCCCTGGCCCAGGCGGCGCGCCAGGCCGGGGTCCTTCAGCAGGGCGTGCATGCAGGGCGCGAGCTGGCGCGCGTCGGTGACGGCATAGCCCGAGACGCCGTGCTCGATGACGGTCGCCATCTCGGTGGTGGCGAGGGCCACGACCGGCATCCCGGCCATCATGCCCTCCAGCGTGGACAGGCTGAGGCTGGAGTAGCGGACCGGACTGAACAGGAAGCGGTAGCGGGCCGCGAAGGCGGGCAGGTCGGGATGGTCGATCTCGCCGAGTCCGTCCAGCTCCGCCGCGCCCATACCGAGCAGGTCGAGCGGCAGCTCGGCGCGCAGCGCGGCGAACAGCTCCGCCCCCATGCGCCGGCCGCGCCGCGCAAGGTGGTTCGTGATCGTCAGGCCGCGTTCGAGCTCGCCGGCGTAGCGCACGCCCGGCGGAATCGCGACGCCGTGCTCGATCACGCGCGTGGGCGTGCGCCCGCTGTCCCACATCAGCGCGTTGAAGGGCGTGACATGCAGCAGCAGGACGTTGGGATCGTCGACCAGGTGGCGGGTGTCGGTCGGCCAGGCCTGGCGTGGCGTGGCGCCTCCGGTGACGGCGATGCCGGGAGGGTCGTGCTCGAGATAGATGCGGGGCAGGGCGCGCTGGGCCGGCGTGAGGAACGCGTACTGGTCCTTCTCCCAGTGGTGGTCTTCCTGGAACAGGATGCAGTCGACAGCGCACCCGCGCGCCTGTTCCACCGGCAGGTCGTGGACGTTGGGGCCGAAGGGGAAGGGACCGCAGCGTCCGCCATAGCCGGGCGGGCGCCCGGGCTTGGCCAGCACGTGGAATTCGTGCGGGACGTGGGACAGGTAATACAGGTAGCTGCCGTGCGTGTGCCAGGTCAGGATGTTCAGGCGGCGCATGGCCTTCCCCCATGTCGATGATGTGACCGGTTCGACCGGGGCGGAACGGCAGGGTTCCCTTACTGGAAGAGCGCCTGAATCTGAATCAAAAAAAACGCGCCCGAAGGCGCGTCGCGCGGGTTGGGCACCGCTCAGGGCTTGCGCTTGAAGCCGGTGTCGTCGTCCATATTGTCGTCGCCGTGCAGGCGGTTGGCGTAGCCCGGGCTGCGCGGATAGCCGCCGGCGGCGTCGTTCGACTGGTGGTCGCCGGTCTGCGAGCCGCTGCGGTCGGTGCTGGTGGCGGCGTTCTGCGCGCCGGTATTGCCCGGCGAGCGCGGCAGGCCGCCGGCCACGTCGTTCGACTGGTGCACGCCGCCGACGTCGGAGTTCTGGTTCGCCATCGAATGCGAGCCGGACACGCCGAGCTGGGTATTGCCGCGCTGGGCTTCCTGGCCGGGCTGGCTCTCGTCATGCCTGCCCTCGAGCGGGCCGCGCATGCCGCCGCCGCTGCGGGTCGAGTTGTCGGACACGTACAGGCTGCTGCCCTGCTGGCGGTTGCCGGTCGCGGAACCGGCGTTCAGGCCGGCCGGCGAGCTCTGCGGACCGTGCATGCCGCCGCCGCTGGTGCCGCCCTGGCCGGCGGACTGCATGCTGCCACGGGCCGCGCTCGGCTGGTTGAGGCCCAGCGAGCCGCCCTGCAGGTCCGGCCGGGCCGCGTCCGGCCGGGCCGCGTCCGGCTGGTTCGGGTTCTGCGAGGCCATCTGGCCGCGCACGACTGTGCGGTGCATATCGCGCTGCTGGTTCAGATTCACGCCCGAATCCCTTGGACGGTGTCCGACAGGCTCTTCCAGAATGCCGTAGGCGCCGGACTTCTGTTCCATCTGGCGCTGGTGGCTGTCGGTGATGCCTTGCACCGCGCCCGAGCCGCCGCTCATCTGGGTCTGCATCGAGCCGCCCGGAACCTGCGACCGGTTGCCGTCCTCGCGCTCGCCCGCGCCGCTGCCGCTCTGCTGCGTGCCGATGGTGTCGATGCCCTGGTTGCCCTGCTGCTGCGCGCCGAGGCCTGCCGGATAGGTGTGGTCGAGCGGGCCGTCGTCGGCGGTCTTGCCCTTCGCGCCGGGCGTCCATTTTTCGTTGGCGACGTTGTTCGTCTGGTTGTTGACTTCGCTGCGTTGGTTTGCGTCCATGGTCGTCTCCTTTTCAAAGGACCGATGCATTCTCGATAAGATCATGCGTCATTGGCAGCAACTTCAGTATAGGAAGAGACGGCGGGTGATTGTAGGACTAATACTGACGACTCATTTGTCGGCAATTTACTACCGGAAGTAGATTTCGAATGTGCATTTTCTGTCTCACGTAGTCCTACAAAGTCATCTGGAAACGTCCTATAGCCTCATCCATCCTGCATGCCTAAGATGAATCCGACCGAGCACTCATCGGTTTCTGCCGAGAGCGTCGGAATCGGCCTGCCGCAGGACGCGGCGGTTTTTAGAGCAAACGAGGAGAGAGCACCATGGCTTCGAGTAACCAGGGCAATAAACAGAGTGGCGGTACCAAGAACCGCGGTTTCGCGTCGATGGATCCTGAGCGTCAGCGTGAAATCGCCAGCCAGGGCGGCAAGGCCGCTCACCAGAAGGGTACGGCGCACGAGTTCACCTCGGAAGAGGCCCGTCGCGCAGGCAGCATGAGCCATGGCAATCGCCAGTCGGCATCGGGCTCGTCGTCGCGTGGTTCGTCGCGCGGCAACAAACAGTAAGTGGCGGCTGGAGGACGGTGGCGGCGCCGTCTCTTCCACGCCAGCAAAGGACCGGGGAGCGCGAGCTCCCCGTTTTGTTTTTCTTTCACACAATTCGCGTATGGGATGCGGTAGAATCGCTGCGCCTTTTTGTCCAATCTCATAGGGAGTTGTCGTGAAATCTGCGGTCATCCGTCAAGTCAAGAGCATGGCCATGTCGTGCGACCGGGTCGGTAACCTGTTGCTGGCCAAGTTCTCCGCACAGGGTGCAAGTGACATCTGCGTCGTCATCCCGGCCTCGATCGTGTTCTTCCTGCTCAAGAACCTGCCGGTCAATCAGGATCCCACCCTGCAGGCGCCGGCGGCACCGCCGCAGATCACCCAGTGGGACTGGGACAATCCGAACCACCCGCGCGCCTTCACCGTCAATTGCAAGGTCCTGCCGGGTAAAATCAGCATGACCTTCAACCTCGACATGAAGCCCGACCTGACCCTGGTCCTGGATCGCGCCAATGTCGAACTGATGCGCCAGATCCTGCACGCCTACAGCAAGGACCTGATCGACCTCGAATAAGGAGTAGCCATGCCCATCAAGATCAGCCAGCACTTCGATTCCGGCGCCATCGAGGTCGTGAATGCCGACAATCCGCGGAGAATCGACCTGAACCTGCGCAAGGATTCGCACGCCGACATCCACCAGTGGTTCCACTTCCGCCTGCAGGGCGCGCGCGGCCAGGCCTGCACCATCCGCTTCCTGAACGCCGGCCAGGCGACCTACCCGAAGGGCTTCGAAGGCTACCAGGTGGCCGCCAGCTACGACACCGAGAACTGGTTCCGCGTGCCGACCAGCTTCGACGGCCAGGTGATGACCGTCAACCACACGCCGGAACTGGACAGCATCTATTACGCCTACTTCGAGCCCTACACCTGGGAGCGCCACCTGCGCCTGCTGGGCGAGGTGGCCGAGAACCCGATCGCGCGCGTGCACGACATCGGCACCACGGTCGACGGCCGCGACATGAACCTGGTCGTGGTCGGCAATCCGGACGCCGAAAAGAAGATCTGGGTGATCGCACGCCAGCATCCGGGCGAGACGATGGCCGAGTGGTTCATCGAGGGCATGATGGATGCGCTGCTGGACAATTCGAACCCGGTCTCGCGCAAGCTGCTGCAGCGCGCCGTGTTCTACATCGTGCCGAACATGAACCCGGACGGCTCGGTGCGCGGCAACCTGCGCACCAACGCGGCCGGCGCCAACCTGAACCGCGAGTGGATGAGCCCGTCGCCCGAGCGCAGCCCGGAAGTGCTGTGCGTGAAGCGCAAGATCGAGGAAACCGGCGTCGCCATGTTCTTCGACATCCACGGCGACGAAGCGCTGCCGTACAACTTCGTGGCCGGCAGCGAGATGCTGACCGACTTCACGCCCGAGCGCCTGGCGAGCCAGAACGCCTTCATCGAGCGCTACATGGCGTCGAGTCCGGATTTTCAAAATGTCTACGGCTACGCGGCCAGCAAGTACAACGACGAGCTGCTGACCCTGGCCTCGAAGTACATCGGCCACACCTACAAGTGCCTGTCGCTGACCCTGGAGATGCCGTTCAAGGACAACGCCAACCTGCCCGACCCGCACACCGGCTGGAACGGCGCGCGCAGCAGCGCCCTGGGCGCGGCGATGCTGCAGCCGATCCTGCTGTCGCTCGACGACTGAGTCCGTCATGGGTGTCGAGATCGAACGCAAGTTCCTTCCAGCCAGTGACGGCTGGAAGGGACTCGGCCAGCCCACCCTGATGCGCCAGGGCTACCTGGTGGCCGACCCGGTGCGCACCGTGCGCGTGCGCATCGAGGGCCAGCGGGCCGTCATCACGATCAAGAGCAAGAGCACCGGCGCCAGCCGCGGCGAGTGGGAATACGAGATTCCCGTGCCCGATGCGGCCGAGCTGCTCGACCGCCTGTGCGAACAGCCGCTGGTCGAGAAGGTCCGCCACCGCATCGATTACGCCGGCCACACCTGGGAAGTCGACGAGTTCCAGGGCGAGAACGCGGGCCTGGTGGTGGCCGAGATCGAGCTCGGCAGTGAAGACGAGGCCTTCGACAAACCCGACTGGATCGGCCAGGAAGTGACGGGCGACCCGCGTTACTACAATTCCAGCCTGATCCGGTTCCCATATTCCAAGTGGAAAGACCCTGCATGATGTGTTCGTATGTCTCGGCCCGCCGTACGGTCCTGTCGCTGGCCCTGTGCCTTCCCCTCGCAGTCTTCGCCGCACCTTCCACGAAACCTTACTTCCCGCCGGCCGGCAACTGGGCCCGCCAGTCGCCGCAAGCGCTAGGCATGGACCCGGCCAGGCTGGCGGAGGCCGTCGCCTACGCGAGCGCGCACGAGACCGAGCGCGCGAAGGATTTCTCGGACCAGCGCCAGACCTTCGGCGAACCGCTCGGCTCGCTGCCCACCCGGCGCGGCGCCACCAACGGCGTCGTCGTCTACAAGGGCTATGTCGTGGCCGAGTTCGGCGACACGCACTTCGTCGACCCGACCTATTCGGTGGCGAAGAGCATGCTGTCGACCGTGACCGGGATCGCAGTGCGCGACGGCAGGATCGCCGACCTGGACCAGCCGGTCGGGAAGACCGTGCAGGATGGCGGCTACGCCTCGCCGCACAACGCGACCATCACCTGGAAGCACCACCTGCAACAGGAATCCGAGTGGGAAGGCAGCATGTGGGGCAAGAACGCCGATTTCGTCGGCCATGAAGCCTTCGGCGCCGGCGAGCGCAAGCCGCGCACGCTGGAAGCGCCGGGCCAGCACTACGAGTACAACGACGCCCGCATCAACCGCTTCGCGCTGTCGCTGCTGCGCGTGTTCGGCAAGCCGGTGCCGGAAGTGTTCCAGCAGGAAGTGATGGACCCGATCGGCGCCTCGAACACCTGGAAGTGGGTGCCCTACACCAACAGCTACGTCGAGCTGAACGGCAAGCTGGTGCCGTCGGTGAGCGGCGGTACGCGCTGGGGCGGCGGGATGTGGATCGATTCCTGGGACATGGCGCGCTTCGGCTACCTGTGGCTGCGCGGCGGCGCCTGGAATGGCAAGCAGATCGTGCCGGCCGACTACGTGAAGGCGGCCCTCAGCCCGAGCGAGCACGGGCCCGACTACGGCTACCTGTGGTGGCTCAACACCAGGGGCAAGAACCTGCCGGGCCTGCCCGCCACCGCCTTCGCGGCGCTGGGCGCGGGCAGCAACGACATCGTCGTGTCGCCCGAGCACGACCTCGTCATCGTGTGGCGCTGGCATGCCGGCAATCCGGCCGAGTTTGCCAAGCGCGTGATCGCCGCGATCCGGCAAAAATAGCGTAGATTGTCGGGCATGATCCTCATCGCGAGGCGCCCATCATGCCCGACCAGTTTCCCGCCTTCGGTCCCGACGCGTTCGGGGCCGACCCCGAAGCCCGTTCCGCGGTCGACCTCGCGACCCGGGGCCACCAGATCTTTCCCGTCCTGAGCGAAGACGACCTGCGCCGCATCCGCCGTTTCGGCGTCCTGCGCCGCTGGCACGACGGCGAGTGCGTGTTCCGCGCCTGCGTCGACTCGCCCGGCATGGTCGTGGTGCTGGAAGGCCACCTGGTGTGCAGCCGCGGCGATGCGCTCGGCAAGCGGGTCGAGGTGGTCGAGTACGGGCCGGGCCAGTTCAGCGGCGAAGTGTCGCAGCTGTCCGGCCGGCCGCCGCTGGTGGACGGGATGGCGGTCGGCGAGCTGGACGCACTGGTGCTGGACGCCGCCTCGATCCGCGCCCTGTTGATGGCCGAAGCCGAGCTGGGCGAGCGCCTGATGCGCGCCTTCATCCTGCGCCGCGTGCTCTTGATCAGCGGCCATCCTGGCGGCCCGATCCTGATCGGCCCGCCCGCGCATGCGGGCCTGTTCGAGCTCGAGAACTTCCTGTCCCGGAACGCCTATCCCTATACGCGGCGCGATCCGGGCACGGACCCCGAGGCGGCGCAGCTGGTGCGCGAGCATTGGCACGCTGCGTCCGACTGGCCGCTGGTGGCGCTGCCGGATGGTTTCGTGCTGCGCAATCCGAGCCTGGTGGAGCTGGGCCGCTGCCTCGGCACCTTGCCGCGCATCGACCGCGGCAAGGTCTACGACGTGCTGGTGGTGGGCGCCGGCCCGGCCGGCCTGGCGACCGCCGTGTACGCGGCCTCCGAAGGCCTCTCGGTGATGGTGCTGGACCAGCGCGCCTACGGCGGCCAGGCCGGGGCCAGCGCGCGGATCGAGAATTTCCTCGGCTTCCCGACCGGCATCTCAGGCCGCGCGCTGGCCGGGCGCTCCTATGTGCAGGCGATCAAGTTCGGCGCCGAAATCGCGATCCCGGCCCAGGCCCGGCGCCTGCTGTGCCACGAGCGGCCGCTGAAAGTGGAGCTCGAGGACGGCACCTGCCTGCGCGCCAACACCGTGGTGCTGGCGTCCGGCGCGCGCTACCGCAAGCCGGACCTGCCGGACCTCGGACGCTACGAAGGACGCGGCGTGTATTACTGGGCCTCGCCGGTAGAGGCCAGCCTGTGCCGCAGCCAGCCGGTGCTGCTGGTCGGCGGCGGCAACTCGGCAGGGCAGGCCGCCGTCTTCCTGGCGGCCCATGCCTCGGTGGTGCACCTGATGGTGCGCCGTGCCGGGCTGGAGGAGACCATGTCCAGCTACCTGATCGAGCGCATCGCGGCCACGCCCAACATCGTGCTGCACACGCGCATCGAACCGGCCGCGCTCGACGGCGATGACGGCGGCCTGAGCCGGGTGCGCTGCCGCGGCATTCCGGACGGCAGGGAGGCCGGCTTCGAGACGCGCCATCTGTTCCTGTTCGTCGGCGCCGACCCGAACAGCGACTGGCTGCACGAATGCGGGGTGGCGCTGGACGACAAGGGATTCGTGCTGACCGGCTTCGAAGCGGGCCGCGAGCACCACGGGCGCGCGCTGGAGACCAGCGTGGATGGAGTGTTCGCGGTGGGAGATCTACGGGCCGGCTCGACCAAGCGGGTGGCGGCGGCTGCGGGGGAGGGGGCGGCGGCGGTGGCGCAGATCCATGCCTGGCTGGCCGAGCGGGATCGTGTGTAAAAACGGCAGCATGAAAACGTCGTCCCCGCGGAGGTGGGGACCCAAGTTTGGCTAGCGCACCGGTAACGCACGCAGAACCTGGATCCCCGCCTGCGCGGGGACGACGGAGTGATAAGCCGCGGGGACGACGGAGTGATACGCCGCGGGGACGACGGAGTGATAAGCCGCGGAGACGACGTGTTTGAGCTAACGCTCAGTGGAAATGCTCATTCCCCGCCGGCGTATCCTCCGGCATCTCCGCATGCACCAGCTCGCCGCTCGGGTCGGCGAACAGCGGGGCGCCGCAGTCGTCGCAATATTCCGCGACGTAGCGCTCGGCGATGCGCTTGACGTGGGTGATGCCCATCTCGTTCAGTTGCTTGACGATCTCGTCGATCGGGGCCGGCGGGCGGCCGCCATGCACCGGGCCTTCCATCGGCGTGCCTTCCTCGTCTTCCTGGCCATACAGCGGCCAGACGATGCCATACACCACGTCCGATGACTGGCGCAGGGTGAAGCCGACGCGGTATTCGTCGACCTGGCTGTCGTTCACCTCGTCGCCGAAGCCGGCGATCACGGCGCGCAGGTCGCCCGGCTCGACGCCGAGGGTGTAGGTGAGATAGTGCACCGCGGCGCGTACCGAGACCGGGCGGATCAGCTTGTCCGCCTCGCGGCAGGCGACGTAATAGGCTTCCGGCAGCAGCAGTTCGGTGCCGCAGCCCGGCAGCAGGCGCGCGACGTTGGGACCGGCCTGGGCGCGCCACTGTTCCAGCGCCACCTCGCGTTCGGCTTCGAAATTGATGTGGTGCTGCGGTTCCTGCCAGCGGAACAGCGGGGCGCCGACCGGAGCGATGACGGCCACCAGCAGGTAGCGGGTGTCGGCCAGGAACTGAGAAGCGTCCGGACCGGGCGCGGCCGGCTTCACGGTCGAGCCCTTGTGGGCGGCCTGGGCCAGCTTGTGGGTCAGGCCATAGGTTTCGGCGTGGGTGCGCGGCAACTGGTCGAGCGAGTACAGGGTCGGCGCCATCGCCATGCGGGCGCCGTCGGCCAGCAGGTGGGCGGAGAAGTGGGCGGACAGCGTGCCCAGGATCTCGTTCGGGATGGTGCCCGAGGCGATCGAGAAGCGGGTCCAGGCCAGGATCGGCGCCGCGACCAGCAGCGCCTGCCAGGTGACTTCGCCGGTATCAAGCTGTTCCGTCATGGTCGAGGATTCGCTGACCGCTTCGACGCTGTCCATCAGTACGTCGTAGACGGCGAGGTCGCCCTTGAACAGCACGTTCAGCGCGGCATCGATGCTTTCCTGGTGGTTGGTCTTGAGCAGCTTCTGCAGCTGCGAGTCGAGATTGCGCTCCCAGGTCCTTTCTTCAACGCGGCTGGCGGCCTGCACGATGGCTTGGCTGACGCTGACTAGACGCTGGCTTTCTGCCGATAGTTTGGGTGAGTCTTTGGAGGAGCGGCGCATAGTAGGTAAATGAATGTGGATCGGTGGTGCAGGGGGCCATGATAAACCCTTATCCCCGGTATTGTAGTTGATTCGGCCACATGCCTGTAACACAGGCAAGTTCGGCGGCAGGCCTGCCGGTCAGGACGATGGACGCCCGGGGAACGATTTGCTCATCCGTCTTGTCAAACAGGTCAACACGAATCATAATGCGAATCGTTCTCATTTATTTTTCGAATCCGCCCTGCAAAAAAGGGGCCAGGCGCCGACACCATGACCATGACCACACCGCAGCAAGCATCCTTCATCAAGAGCCGCAAGCACGCGGCGCATCGCCGTTCCGCCCTGCCGACGCCCGCGCCCGCCCTGGCGCTGACGATGCTGGCCACGCTGGGCATGCCGGCCGCCCACGCCGCGCCGGACAATGACATCGACCAGAACGTCCCGATGGTGCAGGTGACGGGCGCCAACCAGGCGCCGGTGTCGGCCAACACCAAGTTCACCGCACCGCTGCTGGATACGCCGAAGTCGGTGACGGTGGTGTCGGCCGACGTGATCTCGCAGACCGGCGCCGTGTCCCTGACGGATGCGCTGCGCACGGTGCCTGGCATCACCATCGGCGCGGGCGAGGGCGGCAACCCGGTCGGCGACAACCTGTTCATCCGCGGCTACAACGCCCAGACCGACACCTATATCGACGGCATCCGCGACGCCGGCTCGCAATCGCGCGAGGTGTTCAACCTGGAGCAGGTCGAAGTGGTGAAGGGCCCGAACTCGGCCTACGGCGGCCGTTCCTCGGCGGGTGGCGGGGTCAACCTGGTCAGCAAGACCGCCCAGGCCTACGACTTCAACAGCGCCTCGGTCGGCATCGGCAGCGACAAGTACCGCCGCATCACTGGCGACGTCAATCGTGTACTTGGCAACGGCGTCGGCAGCAACAGCGCCTTCCGCCTGAACGTGATGGCGCACGAGAACGACGCGCCAGGCCGCAAGGTAGTCGGCGGCAATCGCTGGGGCGTGGCGCCCACCGTGACCTTCGGCCTGAACGGCCCGGACCGCGCCATCGTCAGCCTCTACCACCTGACCTCGCATGAGATCCCGGATACCGGCATCCCGTTCAACAACCCGGTCACGACCGGCGCCGATGTGGCGAAGAACGGCAACGGCACCCCGTTCGCCGTCGACCGCGAGACTTTCTACGGCCTGGCCAACCGCGACTTCCGCGACACGAAAAGCGACGTCGGCACCATCGACCTGCGCCACGAATTCAGTCCCAGGCTCTCGCTGCGCAACGTGACCCGCTACGGCAAGTCGAACAACGACTACGTCTGGACCCAGCCCGACGATTCGAAGGGCAACACCGTCCGCTACGGCACCGTCTGGCGCCGTGCGAACACCCGCGATACCGAGACCCGCACCTTCGCCAACGTCACCAGCCTGACGGGCGAGCTGGCGGCCGCCGGCCTGAAGCACAGCTTCAACGCCGGCGTCGAATTCGACCGCGAGACGACCGACCGCAGCACCTGGCTGTTCACCCCGGGCACCAACAACCCGCTGACCGGCACCTTCACCTGCCCGACCTCGGGCGCGGCCACGCTGTACAACTGCACCACCCTGGTCAACCCGAATCCCTACGACCCGTGGGTCTATACCCGCAGCCTGTCGGGCGCGCTGACCCATGTGACGACCAAGACCAGGGCCGTCTATGCCTTCGACACGATCGAGATCAACCCGCAGTGGCTGCTGAACCTGGGCCTGCGCTGGGACGATTTCCAGAGCACGCTGGACACGCGGCCGACCGCCACCACGGCCGCGGTCCACGCCGTGGTCGACAAGAACTTCGCCAGCACCCAGGCCGGCATCGTCTACAAACCGTCGAAGAACGGCAGCATCTACCTGTCCTACGCCAGCTCGGCGACCCCGCCGGGCAACGACGGCGGCGACGGCCTGGATGCGCTGACCGTGGCGGTCCAGAACCTGCAGCCCCAGCGCAGCCGCAACATCGAGCTGGGCAGCAAGTGGGACCTGCTGCCGGGCGGCCGCCTGTCCGTCACCGGCGCGCTGTTCAAGAGCACCATGAACAATGCCCGCGTCACCTCGCCGGACGGCACCGCCCAGAACGTCGGCCGCAAGCAGGTGCAGGGCGTGGAACTGGGCTTCTCGGGCAAGATCACGCCAAGCTGGACCGTGTTCGGCGGCTACACCTGGCTGGACGCCGAGATCGCCGACAACGGCTACGTGAACACCGGCACCACGGCCAGCCCGGTCTGGACCCCGTCGCCGTTCAACGGCAACCGCTTCCCCGCCACGCCGAAGAACAGCGCCTCGCTGTGGACCAGCTACGCCTTCAGCAAGGACTTCACCGCCGGCTTCGGCGTGAGCGCGATGTCGAAGGTGTATGCGAACGTGAACAACAACAAGTATGTGCCGGGCTATGCGCGCTTCGATGCAATGGCCAGCTATGCCCTGGACAAGGACATCTCGCTGCAGCTGAACCTGCAGAACCTGGCGGACAAGCTGTACTTCGACAAGGTTTCTTCGCCGCACTACGCCGGCGTGGCGCCGGGACGTTCGGCGACCCTGACCGCCAACTTCAAGTTCTGAGACTGGCGATGATGCTGCATATCCCTGGCGTGCTCACGCCGGAACAAGTGAAGGCGATGCGGGAGCGGCTGGCCGCCACCGACTGGATCGACGGCCGCGCCAGCGTCGGCAGCCAGGGCGCGCAGGTCAAGCGCAACCGCCAGCTGGCGGAAGGATCGCCGCTGGCGCTGGAGCTGGGGCAGGCCGTCAGCACGGCCTTGATGGCGAACCCGCTGTTCTTTTCCAGCGTGCTGCCGCTGCGCATCCTGCCGCCGTTCTTCAACAGCTACGCCGGCGGCGAGCACTACGGCCCGCACGTGGACGGCGCCATCCGCGCCCAGCGCAACGGCCCGGCGCTGCGCACCGACGTCTCCTGCACGGTGTTCCTGTCGGATCCCGACGAGTACGAAGGAGGGGAGCTGGCCGTCATCGATTCCTACGGCACGCACGAAGTGAAACTGCCGGCCGGCGATGCGATCGTCTATCCGGCGACCAGCATCCACGAGGTGCGGCCGGTGACGCGCGGCGAGCGCGTGGCGTCCTTCCTGTGGGTGCAGAGCATGGTGCGGGACGACTGGAAGAGGGCGATGCTGTACGAGCTGGATGGAAATATCCAGGCGCTACGGGCGAAATTCGGGGATGGGCCCGAGCTGGTCGGGCTCACCGGACACTATCATAACCTGCTGCGCCAGTGGGCGGACACCTGAGGGCACGCTCGACTAGTTCTTCATCGGTGAGCGGATCGAGGCACTCGAACAGCAGCCACTGCGCGTGCACGGGATCCGGGCAGCCGGCGCAAAAGGCGGCAACCACCCCGTCGAACTCCGCTTCCGACAGCGCATCCGCTTTCGATGGCGTGATGCTGTCCAGAAGCTCGAGCAGCTGTTGTTTGTTGAGTTTTCCCATCGTTGCCGCTCAGGCATTGTGCATATAAATCTATTGTACAAATATTTCGGCTCAGCGCGTGTGCCGATTTGCAGTCGACCCGTACAGGAAAATAGTCCAGCGTATATCGGGAAAGACCGAAGATGCCTGGCTGTCCAGCGCAATCCGGGAAAAACCGAGGGCTTTCAATATCGCGCTGATCAAGGCGGGAGAGTGATTCCGGAAAAAGCGGCCATCTCGATCGCGCTCATCCTCGAGCAAGTCGGGACGCATGGATGGCAAGGAAAAAAGTAGCCGCCCTTCCGGCTTCAACACCTTGCGCATCGATTCCAGTGAACCTGGCAGCTGCACCTCGGGAACATGCATCAGGACCGCACTGCATACGATGCCGTCGAATTGGCCGCCGAACGGGTTGCCGGGTAGGGGCAGCGAACCGGGCTTCAACCGCGCCTTCAGCTCCGGATGGTTTTGAACGGCAAACGCCCGCATCGAATCATTGGGTTCGATGCCGTAGGCGTCGAAGCCTTTTTGGCGCAGCAGCGCCAGGTCCCGGCCCGAACCCGATCCAATATCCAGTACCTTGCTGCCTCCATCGAAAGCAAGCTCGAAATATGTCGAGATAGCGCTTGCCTGCGCTTCTGCGCGAATCGCACCATTCTCCGCGTATTGCGTGTAGAAAGCCGTGGTTGCGCTGTCCATGTCAGGGTTGTCTGTCCGCGAATCTTGCGGCTCATTATACGGTTGGCAGGTATCAGGGCGAGCGCAATGAAAAAGGCCGAAACCTTTGCGGGTTTCGGCCTTCTTTTGCGTTTGCGGCGGGCAGCTTTATTGGCGGACCACCGGGGTCAGAGTCCTAACGGAAAAACCGGACTCTGACCCCTCTTACGCAGCCAGCAGCTGGCGCAGCACGAACGGCAGGATGCCGCCATGCTTGTAGTAATCGACTTCGATCGGGGTGTCGATACGCAGCAGCACTTGCGTCTCTTTCACAGAGCCGTCGGCGCGGTGGATCACCAGGGTTGCCTGCATCTGCGGGCGGATCTCGCCTTCCAGGCCCTTCAGGTCGTAGGTTTCGTTGCCGGTGATGCCCAGGGTTTCGACGCTGTCGTCGCCCAGGAACTGCAGCGGCAGCACGCCCATGCCGACCAGGTTGGAACGGTGGATACGCTCGAACGAACGGGCGATCACGGCCTTCACGCCCAGCAGCTGGGTGCCCTTGGCGGCCCAGTCGCGCGAGGAGCCGGTGCCGTACTCTTCGCCGGCGAAGATCATCGTCGGGGTGCCTTCCGAGATGTACTTCATCGCCGCGTCGTAGATCGACAGCTGTTCGCCGCTCGGCTGGTGGATGGTGATGCCGCCTTCGACTGCGGAACCGTCGGCCTTCGGCGGGATCATCTTGTTCTTGATGCGGACGTTCGCGAAGGTGCCGCGCATCATGATCTCGTGGTTACCGCGGCGCGAGCCGTAGGAGTTGAAGTCGGCCTTGATCACGCCGTGGTCCTTCAGCCACTTGCCTGCCGGGCCGTCTTCCTTGATCGAACCGGCCGGGGAGATGTGGTCGGTGGTGATCGAGTCGCCGAACACGCCCAGTGCGCGTGCGTTGGCGATGCCTGCGGAAGCGGCTTTCGGGGTCATCTCGAAGTCGGCGAAGAACGGCGGTTCGGCGATGTAGGTCGATTCCGGCCAGTTGTAGACCTGACCTGCGACCGACGACACGGCTTCCCACAACTGGCCCGGGTTGCCCTTGACGTCGGCGTAGTTGGCCTTGAAGACGTCCGAGTTCATCGCGAACTTCATCAGGTCCTGCACTTCCTGCGAAGTCGGCCAGATGTCGCCCAGGTAGACGTCGACGCCGTCCGAACCCTTGCCGACCGGCTCGCTCATCAGGTCCTTGTTGACGTTGCCGGCGATCGCATAGGCGACGACCAGCGGCGGCGAGGCCAGGAAGTTCGAACGGATGTTCGGGTGGATACGTGCTTCGAAGTTACGGTTGCCCGACAGGACCGCGGCGGCGATGATGTCGTTCTGGGTGATCGCGGCATTCAGTTCCGGGGTCAGGTCGCCGGCGTTGCCGATGCAGGTGGTGCAGCCGTAAGCGGTGACGCCGAAGCCCAGTTTTTCCAGGTACGGCAGCAGGCCGGCGGCTTGCAGGTACTCGGTAACGACGCGCGAGCCCGGAGCCAGCGAGGTCTTGATGTGCGGAGCGACGGTCAGGCCCTTCTCGGCGGCCTTCTTGGCCAGCAGGCCGGCGGCCAGCAGCACGCTCGGGTTCGAGGTGTTGGTGCAGGAGGTGATGGCGGCGATCAGGATGTCGCCGTTCTTCACGCGCACGCCGTTGGTGGTCTCGTAGACCTTGTTCAGGTCGTCCGGCGACTTGTTGAAGCCGTTCGCGGTGGTCGGCTTCGAGAACAGGTCGGTGAAGGTCGACTTCATGGCGCCCAGTTCGATACGGTCTTGCGGACGCTTCGGGCCGGCCAGCGACGGGGTCACGGTCGACAGGTCGAGCGACACCACGCGGGTGTAGTCGATCTCGCCTTCGCGCGGGATGCCGAACAGCTGCTGGGCCTTGAAGTAGTTTTCGAAGGCAGCCAGTTCTTCTTCGGTACGGCCGGTGCCGCGGAAGTAGTCGACGGTCTTTTCGTCGACCGGGAAGAAGCCCATGGTCGCGCCGTATTCCGGCGCCATGTTGCCGATGGTCGCGCGGTCGGTGGTCGACAGCGAGGCGGTGCCTTCGCCGAAGAATTCCACGAACTTGCCGACGACCTTCTCTTTACGCAGCATTTCGGTGATGGTCAGCACCAGGTCGGTCGCGGTGCAGCCTTCGCGCAGCGAGCCGGTCAGGTTCACGCCGATCACGTCCGGGGTCAGGAAGTAGACCGGCTGGCCCAGCATGCCCGCTTCCGCTTCGATGCCGCCGACGCCCCAGCCGACGACGCCGACGCCGTTGATCATGGTGGTGTGCGAGTCGGTGCCGACCAGGGTGTCCGGGTAGTACATGCCGCCGCTCTTCATCACGCCGCGCGCCAGGTACTCGAGGTTGACCTGGTGGACGATGCCGAAGCCCGGAGGAACGACGCCGAAGGTGTCGAAGGCCTGCATGCCCCACTTCATGAACTGGTAGCGCTCGTTATTGCGCTGGAACTCGAGCTTCATGTTCAGGTCGAGCGAATCCGGGGTGCGGAAGTGGTCGATGGTGACCGAGTGGTCGACCACCAGGTCCACCGGGACCAGCGGCTCGATCTTCTTGGCGTTCGCGCCCATCTTGTAGGCGACGTTGCGCATGGCGGCCAGGTCGGCCAGCAGCGGCACGCCGGTGAAGTCCTGCAGCACGACGCGCGCGACGACGAAGGGGATCTCTTCGGTGCGGGCAGCGGTCGGACCCCAATTCGCCAGCTGGCGGACGTGTTCTTCGGTGACCTTCTTGCCGTCGCAGTTACGCAGCACGGACTCGAGGACGATACGGATCGACACCGGCAGGCGCGACAGGTTCACGCCGAGGGATTCGCCCAGCGCCGGCAGCGAGTAAAACTGGCCGGTCTGGCCCGCGAGAAGCGGGAATTCCTTCAGCGTGTTCAAAGTGTTGTGAGACATGAGCTCTCCTTCGTTAGGGACTACTTGTTATCCGGGAAATCAGCTTTTTGCAGTAGCAGGCGCAGCCGCCACCAGCGGCTTGGCCTGTTCGGCGTTCTTGCATTCGTTGGCCAGCTGGCGGTTCTGCTTCGAGTCGAGCAGGATGCCCTTCGACGGGATGCCGATCCAGATCAGCCCGAACCTGGTATTCTCGAAACGCAGCGCGCCGGTGGTGGTGCCCACGCGCGTCAGGCGGTGCAGGCGGTTCTTCCAGCGCAGGGCGATGTGGCCGTCATCCTTTTCGTTGGTGTAGATGGTGACCTTGTTGTTCAGTTCGCACGCGTAGTCGGCGACGACGGTGTCGGTGATGTCCGGTTCGGGTTCGTCGTCCGCGACTTCCTGCTTCGCTTCTTCTTTTTTCGACTTCTTGGCTTTTTTCGCCTTTTCCTTCAGGACCTTGGTCGCTTTCGGGTGCGATTCGTGTTCGGCGGAGCTGGCTGCAGCGGCGGATGCCGGCGCGCAAACGGCGGCGGCCGCGAGCGCGACGGCGCAGGCGGCGGTGAGTTGTTTCAGGGTGATGGCCATCAGATGGATTCCGGTTGGTTGACGATTGCCGCCGCGGCATCTGGCAGCGCAAGGCCGGCCAGCTTCGCGCGCTGCAACACCGCCCAATAATATCGGTAGCTGGCGCGGTCGTGCAAGCGGCCATGCTGGGCGATCGGCCCCCAATCTGCTGCCATTGCTTCGAGCAGGATGTTGGTTGCTTCGTTGACTTCCGACACGCGCGGGGTGAAGGCCTTGACGATCGGCTTGATCTGGTCAGGGTGGATGCTCCACATGCGGGTGAACCCGAATTCGCCGGCAGCGCGGGTGGCGTCGTTGGCGACCACTGCACTGTCCTTGATATCGGTCGTCACATTATGGGAGGGGACCTTGTCGTGCGCATGACATGCCGCAACCATCTCCAGCTTTGCGCGTACTACGAGGGGGTGGGTAAATTGCCCCGGAGTGCGCATGGCGCTTGCCGGAATCGCGCCATGGTGGGCGGACACGAAGTCCATGATGCCGAACGACAGGCATTCGACCTGGGGCAGGGCGGCGATCGCGTACGCGTCGTGCAGCGCGCCATGGGTCTCGATCAGCACGTGCAGCGGCACCGGCTTGCCGGAGGCGGGACGGCCCGCTTTTTCGGCCGCCGCGTTGACGATCTGTTGCGCGCGCAGCACATCGTCGATGCCGTTCGGCTTCGGCAGCACCACATAAGCGAGCTGCTGCGCCGCGGCGCCGACGATGAGTTCGACGTCCTGCTCGAAGTGTTCGCTGGTCACGTCGTGCAGGCGCGCGCCGATGCGCCGGAAGCGGTTGCCTTCGTCGTTCAGCAGGCTCGCCACCAGGCGGGCGTGGGCCGCTTCATTGCCGGCCGCGGCGCCGTCCTCGCAGTCGAAGGTGATGTCGAACACGGGGCCAAGCTCTTGTTGCAGGGCCATCGACTTGCGCATCAGTTTCTCGCTGCCGGCGTAGTGGTCGCAGGCAGGGAGCAGCAGCGGCTGGCGTTGGCCCTGAAATAAAACCTCGGAAGGATGCATTTGGAGTGACTTATTTACACGTCGTTCCCGCGAAGGCGGGAACCCAAAGTTCTGCAAGCATTGCGATTGCGCTGGCAAACTTGGGTCCCCGCCTGCGCGGGAACGACGAAAGGTTTATTACTGACCCAGCAGGTGAGCGACGCCGGCGCGCTCTTCGTTCAGTTCGTTCAGCGTGTGGTTGATGCGCTCTTGCGAGAACTGGTCGATCTCCAGGCCCTGCACGATCTTGTACTCGCCGTTCTCGGTGGTCACCGGGAAGCCGAACACGGTGCCTTCCGGGATGCCGTACGAACCGTCCGACGGGATGCCCATGGTGGTCCACTTGCCGTTGGTGCCCAGCACCCAGTCACGCACGTGGTCGATCGCTGCGTTGGCGGCCGAGGCTGCCGACGAGGCGCCGCGGGCGTCGATGATGGCGGCGCCGCGCTTGCCGACGGTCGGCAGGAAGGTGTCGCGGTTCCAGACGTCGTCGTTGATCAGGTCCTTGACCGACTGGCCGTCGGCGGTGGCGAAGCGGTAGTCGGCGTACATGGTCGGCGAGTGGTTGCCCCACACGACCATCTTCTCGATCGAGCCGACCGGCTTGCCGGTCTTGGCGGCGACCTGCGACAGGGCGCGGTTGTGGTCCAGGCGCAGCATGGCGGTGAAATTCTTGGCCGGCAGGTTCGGGGCCGACTTCATGGCGATGTAGGCGTTGGTGTTGGCCGGGTTGCCGACCACCAGCACTTTCACGTTGCGCGAAGCGACGGCGTCCAGCGCCTTGCCCTGCACGGTGAAGATCTGGGCGTTGGCTTCCAGCAGGTCCTTGCGCTCCATGCCCGGGCCGCGCGGACGGGCGCCGACCAGCAGGGCCACGTCGGCATCCTTGAAGGCGGTCATCGGGTCGCTATGGGCGGTCATGCCGGCCAGCAGCGGGAATGCGCAGTCGTCGATTTCCATCATGACGCCCTTGAGCGCCTTCTGTGCCTTCTCGTTGTCGATTTCGAGCAGCTGCAGGATGACCGGCTGGTCCTTGCCCAGCATGTCGCCGTTAGCGATACGGAACAGCAGGGAATAGCCGATCTGGCCGGCCGCGCCGGTCACGGCGACGCGCATTGGGGTTTTAGCCATGATGAATCTCCAAAGGGGTTCGGGGAAAATACTATGATACCAAAAGCGAATCGGTGGTTCGGGCACCGAGTCGACCGCGAGTGTAGTCCTCCCATATTCCATCTGTCAATTCATATCATATGTCTTATATAAGACACCTAATCTTTACTTCCCCGCACTGGACGCAGAGGGGGATTTGTGAAAAAATCGCGGACTATGAACCAGGTCCCGTCCAATCCGAACAGCAATGGCGCCGCTAGCAACAGCAATGCGGGCAGCGCCGGAGGCACCTCCGGAACGGGCACGTCCCAGGCGGGCGCTTCCCCTACCTTTTCCCCGCTGTACCAGCAGATCAAGGCCCTGATCACCCAGAGCCTGCAGTCGGGCGAGTGGAAGCCGGGCGAACTCATCCCCAGCGAAGTCGATCTGGCCGGCCGCTACAAGGTCAGCCAGGGCACGGTGCGCAAGGCGATCGACGAACTCGCGGCCGAGCACCTGGTGGTGCGGCGCCAGGGCAAGGGCACCTTCGTGGCCAGCCACAACGAGGCGCGCGCCCACTTCCGTTTCCTCAAGCTGGTGCCCGACGAGGGCGTACCCCATCCGCTGGACCACCAGTACCTCGAAGTCAAGCGCATCCGTGCGCCTGCCGAGGTGGCGCGCCTGCTCGACCTGAAGTCGGGCGACGCGGTGGTCTATATCAAGCGCGGCATGTCCTCCGAGGGCGTGCCGACGATCCTGGAAGAGCTGTGGCTGCCGGGCCAGCTGTTCAAGGGGCTGACGGCGGAGCGCCTGGCGGAATACAAGGGGCCGATGTATGGCCTGTTCGAATCGGAATTCGGCACCCGCATGATCCGCGCGACGGAAAAGGTGCGCGCGGTGGCGGCGGATGCCGGGGCGGCCGAGTACCTGAAAGTGCCGGAAGGCACGCCGCTGCTGTGCGCGGACCGGGTCTCGTACACCTATGGCGACAAGGCGGTGGAATTGCGCCGCGGTCTGTACCTGACCGCATCGCATCATTACCAGAATGAATTGTCCTGAAGAGTTTTTGTACAAGTTCTATGCTGGTGCAGGAATCGCATTGAGCGAGTAAAATGGATTGGTTTTGGGAAAGCGAAGACGAGGCCCGGTCGACGTTCCCCCGGAGTCGGAAACGGCGCCGGAGCAGGTCGCAAAATCGATGAAACTGGGGTCGATCACTAATAGAGTATTAAGGGAGGTGTTGCAATGTCCGAAGCCGTGAGAGAGGCTCAAAAGAAGGGCCGGCCGGTAATCCGTAATGTCGACTTTGGCGATATCACGTACCGGGGTTACTACAAACAGCCGCCGTCGGCGATCGTGTCCATCCTGCACCGCGTCAGCGGCGCCGGCCTGTTCCTGTTCCTGCCGTTCCTGCTCTGGCTGTTCCAGGAAAGCCTGCGCTCGGAAATCTCGTTCGCGCACTTCGCGGGCGTCGTCAGCCACCCGTTCACCAAGATCATCATCCTGGGCCTGTCGTGGGCCTACCTGCACCACTTCTGCGCCGGCGTGCGCCACCTGTTCATGGACAACCACATGGCCCTGGACAAGGATGCCTCGCAAAAGACCGCGCGCTGGGTGCTGGTCGTCAGCCTGGCGCTGACCGTGCTGGTCGCCCTCAAACTGTTCGGAGTGTTTTAAATCATGCAATCCACCAACACTAAAAAGAATATTGGACAGCGCCGCCTGGTCGTCGGCGCCCACTACGGCATGCGCGACTGGCTCGCCCAGCGCCTGACCGCAATCCTGATGGCGGTGTTCACCATCGTCCTGCTGGTTTCTTTCCTGACCGGCCAGAATTTCACCTACGAAGGCTGGGCCGGGCTGTTCTCGCGCCAGTGGTTCAAGCTCTTCACCATGGTCACCCTGTTCGGCCTGTTCTACCACGCATGGGTCGGCGTGCGTGACATCTGGATGGACTACGTCAAACCGGTCGGTATCCGCCTGACCCTGCAGACCCTCACGGTGTTCTGGCTGCTTGCCTGCGCCGCCTGGACTGTGCAAATTCTCTGGAGCGTTTAATCGTGGCAGCATTTAATTCTTCCATCCCCACCCGCCACTTCGACGTGGTGATCGTCGGCGCCGGCGGCTCCGGCCTGCGCGCAGCACTGCAGCTGTCGGAAGCTGGCCTGAACGTGGCCGTGCTGTCGAAAGTCTTCCCGACCCGCTCGCACACCGTGGCCGCCCAGGGCGGCATCGGTGCTTCGCTGGGCAACATGAGCGAAGACGACTGGTACTGGCACATGTTCGACACCGTCAAGGGCTCGGACTACCTTGGCGACCAGGACGCGATCGAATTCATGTGCCGCGAAGCGCCGAAAGTCGTGTACGAACTGGAACACTTCGGCATGCCGTTCGACCGCAACCCGGACGGCACCATCTACCAGCGTCCGTTCGGCGGCCACACCGCCAACTTCGGCGAGAAGCCGGTCCAGCGCGCCTGCGCGGCCGCCGACCGTACCGGCCACGCACTGCTGCACACCCTGTACCAGCGTAACGTCCGCTCGCGCACCCACTTCTTCGTCGAGTGGCAGGCGCTGGACCTGGTCCGCAACGCGGACGGCGACGTGCTGGGCGTGATGGCGCTGGAAATGGAAACCGGCGACGTGATGATGCTGCAGGCGAAGACCACCGTGTTCGCCACCGGCGGCGCCGGCCGTATCTTCGCCGCGTCGACCAACGCATTCATCAACACCGGCGACGGCCTGGGCATGGCGGCGCGCGCCGGCCTGCCGCTGGAAGACATGGAATTCTGGCAGTTCCACCCGACCGGCGTGGCCGGCGCGGGCGTCCTGATCACCGAGGGCGTGCGCGGCGAGGGCGGTATCCTGATCAACGCCAACGGCGAACGCTTCATGGAGCGCTACGCGCCGACCCTGAAGGACCTGGCGCCGCGCGACTTCGTCTCGCGTTCGATGGACCAGGAGATCAAGGAAGGCCGCGGCGTCGGCCCGAACAAGGACCACGTGCTGCTGGACCTGCGCCACATCGGCGCGGACACCATCCGCAAGCGCCTGCCGTCGATCCTGGAAATCGGCCACAAGTTCGCCAACGTCGACGCGACCAAGGAACCGATCCCGGTGGTCCCGACCATCCACTACCAGATGGGCGGCATCCCGACCAACATCCACGGCCAGGTCATCGCACCGGACGGCACCGGCGGCCAGAAGATCGTCAACGGCCTGTACGCGATCGGCGAGTGCTCCTGCGTCTCGGTGCACGGCGCGAACCGCCTGGGCACCAACTCGCTGCTCGACCTGGTGGTGTTCGGCCGCGCGGCCGGCAACCACATCGTCGGCCAGAACCTGAAGGCGCAGGGCAACCGCGCGCTGCCGAAGGACTTCGCCGACTACGCGCTGGACCGCCTGAACCGCCTCGAGACCTCGACCGGCGGCGAAAAGGTGCAGCACGTGGCCAACGACATCCGCGCCACCATGCAGAAGTTCTGCGGCGTGTTCCGCACCCAGGCGCTGATGGACGAAGGCGTCAAGGAAATCATGAAGCTGGACGAGCGCCGCAAGCACGTCTCGTTCAAGGACAAGTCGAAGGTGTTCAATACCGCCCGCATCGAAGCGATCGAACTGGACAACCTGATCGAAGTGGCGAAGGCGACCATCGTCTCGGCCGCGGCGCGCAAGGAATCGCGCGGCGCCCACGCCCACAGCGACTTCCCGAACCGCGACGACGAGAACTGGATGAAGCACACGCTGTTCTTCTCGGAAGGCAACCGCCTGGAGTACAAGCCGGTCATCACCAAGCCGCTCACGGTCGACACCTTCAAACCGAAGCCCCGTACGTTCTAAAAGATAAATTAGGTAAAACATGGCACGCACTGTCCAACTGAAGATCTACCGCTACGATCCGGACAAGGATTCGAAGCCCTATATGCAAGACATCACCGTCGAGTTGAAAGACACCGACAAGATGCTGCTCGACGCACTGCAGCGCATCAAGTCCGACGTCGACGACTCGCTGGCCCTGCGCCGCTCCTGCCGCGAAGGCGTGTGCGGTTCGGACGCGATGAACATCAACGGCAAGAACGGCCTGGCCTGCACCACTAACCTGAACGAGCTGACCCAGCCGATCGTGCTGCGTCCGCTGCCGGGCCTGCCGGTGGTGCGCGACCTGATCGTCGACATGACCAACTTCTTCAAGCAGTACCACTCGATCAAGCCGTTCCTGATCAACGACTCGATCCCGCCGGAGAAGGAACGCCTGCAGTCGCCGGAAGAGCGCGAAGAGCTGGACGGCGTGTACGAGTGCATCCTGTGCGCCTGCTGCTCGACCTCCTGCCCGTCGTTCTGGTGGAACCCGGACAAGTTCGTCGGCCCGGCCGGCCTGCTGCAGGCCTACCGCTTCATCGCCGACTCGCGCGACGAAGCGACCAACGAGCGCCTGGACAACCTGGAAGACCCGTACCGCCTGTTCCGCTGCCACTCGATCATGAACTGCACGGACGTGTGCCCGAAGGGCCTGAATCCGAACAAGGCGATCGGCAAGATCAAGGAATTGCTGGTCCGCCGCGCGATCTAAGTAGCGAGTTGGTGCGTGGGCATGTTCGGTTTGGAGCCCCCGGCTCCAAACCCCCACCGTACGGTTTCCGCATCGCGATCCATCACGTAGGGTGGGCACCCCGTGCCCACGATCTTTCCATAAATATAGTAAAACTACCGTACTGCCCTTCGTTGGCAGCCGGAGTATAGTGTTGACCGAACAACGGACTCTAGTGTGAAAACGCATCAATCCGACCCCGCCAACCGTGCCCGCCTGCGCTGGCGCGCACGCCGGGGCCTGCTCGAAAACGACCTGATCCTCACGCGCTTCCTGGATGCGCACGAAGAGGAATTGACGGACGAAGAAGTCGATGCGCTGACCCGTTTGCTGGACCTGGCGGACAATCCGCTGATGGACCTGCTGCTCGGGCGCGCCGAGCCCGAGGGCGAGGTCGACCTGCCGCACGTGCGCGCTTTGGTGGCGCGCCTGCGGCAAGCGTAACGAAACCTTGGTTTTCGTTTTTTTGTATACCACCTCCCACAGAAGGAAGTGCCATGAATACCTCTGATACCAAAGCCACCCTGTCGTTCTCCGACGGCAGCCCGTCGGTAGACATGCCGATCTACAAAGGCACCATCGGCCCGGACGTCATCGACATCCGCAAGCTGTACGGCCAGACCGGCAAGTTCACCTACGACCCCGGCTTCATGTCGACCGCCTCGTGCAACTCGAGCATCACCTACATCGACGGTGACAAGGGCGAGCTGCTGTACCGCGGCTACCCGATCGAGCAGCTGGCCGTCAATTGCGACTTCCTGGAAACCTGCTACCTGCTCCTGAACGGCGAACTGCCGAACGCCGAGCAGAAGGCCACGTTCGAGAACACCGTGACCCGTCACACGATGATTCACGAGCAGATGAACTTCTTCTTCCGTGGCTTCCGCCGCGACGCGCACCCGATGTCGGTGCTGGTGGGTACCGTCGGCGCGCTGGCGTCGTTCTACCACGACTCGCTGGACATCAACGATCCGAAGCAGCGCGAGATCTCGGCGATCCGCCTGATCGCCAAGCTGCCGACCCTGGTTGCCGCCGCCTACAAGTACTCGATCGGCCAGCCGTTCATGTACCCGCGCAACGACCTGTCGTACAGCGCGAACTTCATGCACATGATGTTCGGCAATCCGTGCGAAGAGTACAAGGTCAACGACGTGCTGGTGCGCGCCCTGGACCGCATCCTGATCCTGCACGCCGACCACGAGCAGAACGCATCGACCTCGACCGTCCGCCTGGCCGGTTCGTCGGGCGCCAACCCGTTCGCCTGTATCGCAGCCGGCATCGCCTGCCTGTGGGGCCCGGCGCACGGCGGCGCCAACGAAGCCGCCCTGAACATGCTGAAGGAAATCGGTTCGGTCGAGAACATCCCGGCCTTCATCGAGAAGGTCAAGGACAAGAACTCGGGCGTGAAGCTGATGGGCTTCGGTCACCGCGTGTACAAGAACTTCGACCCGCGCGCCAAGCTGATGCGCGAAACCTGCCATGAAGTGCTGGAAGAGCTGGGCCTGCAGGACGACCCGCTGTTCAAGCTGGCCATGGAACTGGAAAAGATCGCCCTGAACGACGAATACTTCGTGTCGCGCAAGCTGTACCCGAACGTCGACTTCTACTCGGGCATCGTGCAGTCGGCCCTGGGCATCCCGGTCTCGCTGTTCACCGGTATCTTCGCGATGGCCCGTACCGTGGGCTGGATCGCCCAGTGGAACGAAATGATCGCCGACCCGGAACAGAAGATCGGCCGTCCGCGCCAGCTGTTCGTCGGTTCGCCGCGCCGCGACGTCCCGACCATCGACAAGCGCTGATTCCGCTTCAGTCGTGATCAAGAAGCGAGCCTGCGGGCTCGCTTTTTTTCCGTTCCTGTCTAAAATATACGGTGTATAAATAAGGAGAGGCACATGATCACAGGACACGTATTCATCGCCACCAGCCTCGACGGCTACATCGCCCGCCCGGACGGCGACATCGGCTGGCTGCTGCAGCGCGACGACCCGGGCGAGGACCACGGCTACGACGACTTCATCGCCGACAAGGATGCCATCGTGATGGGCCGCGCCACCTATGAAAAGGTGACGGAATCCGGCGAATGGCATTACGACCGCCCGGTGCTGGTGCTGTCGAAGCAGTTGAAGGACAGCCCCGTGCCCGCGCGCCTGCAGGGAAAGGTGCGTTTCACCGGCCTGGCGCCGCGCGAAGCGATGCGGGAGCTGGCGCGCCAGGGCGCGCGCAAGGTCTACGTGGATGGCGGCCGGGTGGTGCAGTCTTTCCTGCGCGAAGGGCTGATCGCGGACATGGTCGTCACGACGGTGCCGGTACTGATCGGCGCCGGCCGTCCGCTGTTCGGCGAACTTCCCGGCGACCGCGACCTGGCCCTCGTGTCCAGCCGCAGCTTCCCGTCCGGCCTGGTGCAGTCGACCTGGCGCGTGCTCGCGTGAACCGCCCGCGCGGCCGCCCCACGCGTGGGCAGGGCGTCACCCTCGATGCCATCCTGGACGCCGCCCTGGTCCTGCTGGAACAGGATGGCGGGCGGGGCCTGAGCATGCGCGCCCTCGCTGCGCGGATGGGCCTGACGCCGATGAGCCTCTACCATCACGTCGAGGACCGCGCCGGCCTGCTGCGCGCCCTGGCCGAGAAAGTGTATGGCGGCGTGCTGGACGAGGCCGCGGGCCCGCCGGACGCCATGGCGGCGGTCCGCGAGCTGCTGGTCCGCTACCACGACGCCGTCGGCAGGCATCCCCAGCTGACCCTGGCGATCTTCGCCGAGCCGGCGGCAATGGCCGGCACCGCACGGCGGATCACCGAACGCCTCGGTGGCCTCCTGGCAGCGCTGGCGCAGGAGAGCATCCTGTGGCGCGACATCCTGGTCGACCATGCCCACGGCAGCGGCCTGGCGCTCGGCGCCTTCCACGCCGATCCGCGGCAATCGGCGGCCCTGCGCGAGCAGTACCGGCGCGCCCTGGATGCCTTGCTGGCGCAGTTTGCCGGCGGGGCCTCCGCACGGTCCGCCTGAACGTCGCCACGATCGCCCAACACGGCTATACTGGGATCACCAACACCGTTCGTCGCCGCCAATGTCCCACCCCGCCGTTCATGCCTGCTGTCAACGTGCGCCCCTGCACGAGGGAGCAAGGCTGCTGCACGCGCGGTTTTTCCCGCGAGATCTCGCCCGGCCCTCCTGGGCTCGGTAGGACCAGGCCGCCCGCGCGGCCGTCCTGCCGAGCCTGTTCCAACGACACACCCGGCCGTCGCCGACAGGCGCTGGCCAACCGTCTTGCTGGTGTATTTTTTTACAGGAGTCGTACATGAGACCAAACATCACCGTATCTTCCCTCGACATGGCGCGCCTCGAAGCGCTGTTCGACGAATTGCCGACCGCCCATGGCGACGCCGATTTCCACCTGATGGACGAGCTGGGCCGGGCCGACGTCGTCGATCCGGAGGAGGTGGCGCCGGACGTCGTGACGATGAACTCGACGGTGCGCTTTGCCATCGACCAGCCGCCGCGCGAGTTCTGCATGACGCTGTCCTATCCGAAGGACGTCGCGTTCGGCAGCGACCGGCTGTCGGTGCTGTCGCCGATCGGCAGCGCCCTGATCGGGCTGTCGGTGGGCGACACGATCGAATGGGCGCGTCCCGGCGGCGAACTGTTCAGGCTGACCGTGCTGGAGTTGATGTACCAGCCGGAGCGGGCGGGGGAGTTGCACCGCTGATGCGATGCGTGCAGTAAAGAAAAACGGCTGCCGGATCGCTCCGGCAGCCGTTGCCTCGATGAGGTGTCGCTGAAGATTACACAGCGTAATACGGCTCGACCGTGCCCTTCAGCTTGATCAGCATCGGACGGCCCTTGCGGTCCATGACCTTGCCGGCGGCAACCTTGATCCAGCCTTCGCTGACGCAGTATTCCTCGACGTCGGTGCGCTCTTTGCCGTTGAAACGGATACCGACCGGGTGCTTGAAGACCTCCGCGTTGTGGTGCGGGCTACGCGGGTCGATCGACAGGTGGTCGGGCAGGGGAGGGAGTTGGGTAGTATCGTTCATGGTTCGACATTATCCACGATTCCCGATCCGGCCTCAATTGCACTTGCCGCGCACGATGGCGGCGAGCCAGAAGGGAATCGCGAGCTGGCCGCCGACGCCGATGCCGTAGGTCTGGCCGGCGAACTTGAACGCCAGGCTGTGCGGCTGGAATTTCATCGCATCCGGGTGCAGGCAGTCCGGTTTTTCCGCCTCGGAAAACGCACGCTCGAATTTGCGGTAGGCGTCGCCGCTGAGGGCTTTCTCCGGACGCAGCCTGCCGCCGGCCGCCTGCTCGGCCAGGGTCTCGCGCACGGCCTTGTCGATCACCTCGTCCGTCAGGCGCAGGCTCAGCGGCGTTTGCGGCGCGGCCACCTTGTGGTCTTCCAGTTGCTGGGCCATCGCCTGCAAGGGCGCCAGGCCCAGTCCCACCACCGCCATCCAGGTCCACGCTTTCATCGCCTGCCCATGAAGTTGTCGCGAAACCAACTGTACATGAGTTATTGAACAAGCGTTTTATCTTGCACATTTCGTTACATTTCCAACATACAATATAGGCACGATTGCAACCTGCCGAGGTCCCGATGACACGCATCCTTGCCCTGCTGGCGGCCATGTGCCTGCTGGCCGCCAGCCCCTTCGCCGCTGCCGGCAACTATTACGACAACACGGGGCGCAGCGATGTGCTGTCCGGCGGCGTGCGCATGATCCCGGTCGTCACGCCGAAGGGCACGTTCAAGGTCTGGACCAAGCGCGTCGGCAACAACCCGACCATCAAGGTCCTGCTGCTGCACGGCGGCCCCGGCGCCACCCACGAATACTTCGAAGCCTTCGACAGTTACTTCCCGGGCGCCAGCATCGAGTACTACTACTACGACCAGCTCGGCTCGGCCTACAGCGACAAGCCGGACGACCCCTCGCTGGTCGACCTGCCGCGCTTCGTGGAAGAGGTCGAGCAGGTGCGCAAGGCGCTCGGCCTGAGCAACAGGAATTTTTATTTGCTGGGCCATTCCTGGGGCGGCATCCTGGCGGCCGAGTACGCGCTCAAGTACGGCCAGAACCTGAAGGGCCTGGTGATCTCGAACATGATGATGAGCATCCCGGCCTACAACCGCTATGCCGATACCGTCCTCATGCCGGCCATGGACCAGAAAGCCCTGGCCGAGATCAAGCAGCTCGAAGCGGCCGGGAAGTACGAGGATCCGCGCTACATGGCGCTGCTGATCCCGAACCACTACGAGCACCACGTCCTGCGCATGCCGGCCGACCAGTGGCCCGAGCCGGTGCAGCGCTCGTTCGCCCACATCAACCCGAAGATCTACGTGCCGATGCAGGGGCCGAGCGAGCTGGGCGCCCACAATGCGAAGCTGGAGCACTGGGACCGCGTCGCCGACCTGCCGAAGATCGCGGTGCCGACCCTGGTCATCGCCGGCCGCCATGACACCATGGACCCGGCGCACATGAAGATGGTCTCGCAGAAGGTGAAGCATGGCCGCCTGCTGATGTGCGAGGAGGGCAGCCACATGTCGATGTACGACGACCAGAAAACCTATTTCGCCGGCCTGATCAAATTCCTGCGCGACGTCGATGGAGGACGCTTCCCATGATGCACACCACCCTGAAATCCCTGTTGCTGGCCTGCTGCCTGTGCTTCGCCGGCCTGGCCCAGGCCGCCGGCCTCGACCCCGCCCTGGTAAAGCAGGTCAACGCCTTCGTCGACGAATGGCATGACGACGCGGCCCACGCGCGCATGGCCTATTTCGACAAGATGGCGCCGGATGGCGTCTACATCGGTACCGACCGCAGCGAGCTGTGGCGGCGCGACGCGTTCAAGGCCTGGGCCCGCAAATACTTCGAGGGCAAGAAGTCGGCCTGGTCCTTCCATGCCACCCGGCGCAACGTCTACGCATCCGAGGACGGCAAGCTGGTCTGGTTCGACGAGCTGCTCGACACCCCGAACATGGGCCACTGCATGGCCAGCGGCGTGATCCGCAGGACCGGCAAGGGCTTCGAGATCCTGCACTACCAGCTGTCGATGGCGGTGCCGAACGGGATCGCCAAACAGGTGACGGAACTGGTGCGCCAGGCCGAGGCGGCGCCGGCCAGGTGAGCAGGACCGCCCGCCGAGGGCGAGCGTGCCGTGCGATTTCTTAGGGCTATCGTTTCGTCCCCCTGGCACAACAGATAGCCCTGGCTTTCGTGACAGTTCCCGGGGCCTCGTCTAGAATAGTTGCTCTAAACCAATTTGCAATCCTTCGTAGAAATAATCTATGCGGGCTTACGCGGGAAGAGTCGCTCCATGGGAACCTACTACGACATTGCACACTGGCGCTCCAGGGTCTTCGCATCCCTGCTGTCGCACGTGGCCGTCCTCGGTACGCTGGTGGCCATTCCCAGCATCGGTCTCTCCATCAGCGGCCGGGTCTGGCCGGTGGCGATCATGGACAGCGTCGCGCTGGGCTGGGTGCTGGCGCTCTGGCGCCTGCCGCGCCTGCCCTACACCTTCCGGGTCCTGAATTTCCTCGCGATCCTGTACCTGACCGGTATCGGCCTGATGCTCACCATCGGCCCGGTCAGCCAGATCTTCCTGATGGCGCCGCCCGTGCTGGGCGTGGTGCTGCTGGGGATGCGGCCGGCGCTCGGCGCGCTCTGCCTCAGCGGCGCATCGATCTTCTTCCTCGGCCTGGCCGGCTACGCCAGGCTGTACGTGGCGGACCTGGAAGAACACGCCTTCCTGCCGTGCATGATCGTCACCCTGAACTACCTGTTCGTCGGCGCGCTCATCACCCTGACCTGCGACGGCCTGCTGAAGCGCCTGGACAAGTCGATGGAAGACCTGGCGCGGACCGCCGATTCGCTCGAAGAAGGCCACGCCAGGCTGCACGAACTGAATGCCGAGCTGCGCCTGACCTCGGCCGCGGTGGCGCGCCTCAACGACATGGTCGTGATCGCGAAGGCCGTCGATGGCGAGGGCGCCGAACAGCCGATCATCTTCGCCAACGACGCCTTCGTGCGCCGCACCGGCTATGCGCGCGAGGACCTCGTCGGGCGCAGCATGCGCATGCTGCACGGTCCCGACACCGACCCGGAGGAATTCGCGCGCGTCCTCGATGCCGTGCGGCGCGGCGAAGCGGTGACGGCCGAGCTGGTGAACTACACCAGGCTAGGCGACAAGTACTGGGTCGAGATGGAGATGGTGCCCTTCGCCGGCGAAGGCGGCCGCAACACGCACTGGGTGGTGGTCGGACGCGACATCACCGAGCGCCGCAACGCCGCCGACGCCATCCACCGCCTCGCGTTCTACGATGTCCTGACCGGGCTGCCGAACCGGCGCCTGCTGATCGAACGGCTCGACGCGATGGTCGCGCGCGCACATGCGGGCGCCGGCCTGGGAGCGGTGCTGTTCATCGACCTGGATAACTTCAAGACCATCAACGACGCGCGCGGCCATGCGATCGGCGACGTCATGCTCAAGCACGCGGCCGCGCGCGTCGCGGGCGTACTGCGCCAGGGCGATACCGTGGCGCGCCTGGGCGGCGACGAGTTCGTGGTCGTGCTCGAAAGCCTGGGCCGGGATGCGGAGCGCGCCACCGGCGCGGCGCGGATGATCGCCGAAAAGATCCGCAGCGCCCTCGCCGAAGACGTCGAGATCGGCGGCCAGCCCTACCATGCCTCGGCCAGCATCGGCATCGCGCTGCCGCTGGGCAGCGGGGTGACCGGGCACGACCTGCTGCGCAAGGCCGATACCGCGATGTACCACGCCAAGGTCGCCGGGCGCAACGGCGTGACGCTGTTCGAAACCGGCATGCTGGCCGAGGCCGAACGCAAGCTGACCCTGGAGCGCGACCTGGCCAGCGCGATGGAGAACGGCGAGCTGTCGATGCACCTGCAGCTGCAGATCGATCACCGGCGCGCGCCGGTGGGCGCCGAGCTGCTGATGCGCTGGCGGCGCGCGGACGGCACGCCGGTCTCGCCGGACGTGTTCATCCCGGCGGCCGAATCGAGCGGCCTGATCGTCCCGCTCGGCCAATGGGCGCTGCGCCAGGCCTGCCACTATTGGCTGCGCCTGGAGCAGGCCGGCCATCCGCTGCCGCTGTCGGTGAACGTCAGCCCGCTGCAGTTCCGCCAGCCGGATTTCGTCGCGCAGGTGCGCGCGATCCTGCTTGAAACCGGGGCGCCGGCCAGCCAGCTGATCTTCGAAGTCACCGAAGGCCTGCTGGTGAACGACCTGAACGAAACCATCGCGCGCATGCACGAGCTGGCGCAAATGGGGATCCGCTTCTCGATCGACGATTTCGGCACCGGCTATTCGAACCTGGCCTACCTGAAGAAGATGCCGCTGTACGAACTGAAGATCGACAAGAGCTTCATCCGCGACACCCCGGGCGACGCCAACGGCACCGCCATCGTGCAGTCGATCCTGGCGATGGCCGACCACCTGGGACTGCGCGTGGTGGCGGAAGGGGTCGAGACCGCGCAGCAGGCGGACTTCCTGGCGGCCAACCGCCAGCCGGCGATGCAGGGCTTCCTGTTCTCGCGCCCGGCGCCGCTCGACGACTTCATCGTGCATTTGCAGGACTGGCAGGCGCCGGCCGGCGCCCTGGCCTGATCAGGGCCTGATCACGGCCTGCGGTCGAGGCTGGCGAGGGCCTGGCGGCCGCTGTCCAGCGTCGGCAGCAGCTGCACGCCGGCCGGCGCGTCGAGCCGCGCCACGCCGGCGCCGCCGGCCCACAGCGCGACCTCGGCCGGCAGGGCCAGGCGCAGCTGGGCCAGCACCGCCGCCACCTGGCGCCACGGATAGGAGGCCGAAAACGACAGCGCGACCACTCCTGCGCCATAGGCCGACGCCGCGCGCGCGATGTCGACCAGCGGCGTCGCGGTGCCAAGCGAGATGCAGCTCGCGCCGTCCAGCGAGAGCAGGGCTTGCGCCATCAGCAGGCCCAGGCCATGCGCTTCGCCGGGGACCGTGGTCAGGAGGATGCGCGGGCCCTGGCGCGGGGAAGGCAGGTCGGCGATCGCCTGGCGCAGCAGTTGTTGCGCCGCCTCCGTATAGAAATGTTCGTCGAAGACGTCGAAGCTGCCGTCTTCCCAGCGCGCGCCCACCGCCGCCGTGAGCGGCACGATGGTCTGTTCGATGAAGCGCTCCAGCCCCTGGCGGGCCAGGGCCTGGCGCAGCGCATGCTGGAACGTGGCCGGTTCGCGCGCGCCGATCAGTTCCAGCAGCTGCGCGATCGCGCCGGACTGCGCGTCGTCCGCCGCCGCGCGGGGCTCCGGCGCCGCCAGCGCGGCCAGTTCGTCGGGCGCCAGCGCGGCCAGGGCCCCGGGGCGGTGGCCCTGGTCCATCAGGCGCTTCATGGTGCGCAGGCGCTCGACCTGGTCGGCCGGGTAGCAGCGTTCGCCATGCGCGTCGCGCACCGGCTGCGGGAAGCCGTAGCGTCGTTCCCAGACCCGCAGCACGTCCTTGGACAGCCGGGTCTCGCGCTCGACGGCGGCGATACTGAGGTTGGTCGATGTGGTCATGGTCGTCATGGGTCGCCTATTCTAGCCGCTTGCCGTTTCGTCCGCGATCACGCTCCAGTCGGCGGGCTTGCCCAGCGCGCCGCGCGGGATGCGCCGGCCCAGGGTGAACGCCTTCGGCCGCTCCGGCGCCGCCAGCCTGGCATCGGTCCAGCCGCGCAGTTCCTGCGTGAAGAGGTCCGGCGCGGGAGCGCCCGGGCGCGGCACCACGAAGGCTTTCAGGCGCAGCCCCTCGTCCGGGCGCATCAGGCGCACCGCCGCGTCCTCCACCTGCGGATGCGCCAGCAGGACCTGGCGTACCCGCTCCGGAAACACGTTGATCCCGCCCACCTGGACCGCAGCGTCGCCCCGCGCGCCCACGGTGAAGCGGTCGGCGCCGCACCATGCCAGCTGGTCCTGCGGGCGCAGCGTGCGGGTCTCGCCGCCGGGGCCGCGGCGCAGCAGGGCGTCGCCGCCGTCCGGCGCGCGTTCGAGATAGGGCAGCAGCCGGTACGGGTCGCGGTGCGAGGCGCGCCATCCGAGGCCGCCGGTCTCGGAAGCGCCATAGACCTGGACCAGCGACGCCAGCCCGGCCGCCGCGGCCCGCTGCGCCACCGCGTCGGGACAGGGCGCGGTCGAACTGGCGCCGACCACGTCTTCCGGGAAACGCGCGTCCGCGCCGAGCGCCGCCTGCCAGAACTGCGGGTGGCCGACCACCAGGTCGCCGGGCAGGGCATGGCGGGCCAGCTGCGACGGCAGGCGCGCGCGCACGCAGACGACCCGGGCCGGATCGAGGCCGAGGTGGCGCGGCAGCAGCACGCCGAACAGGAAGCCGTAGATGTGATGGCTGGGCACGGCCAGCAGCAGGCGCCGGCGCCCCGGGAACAGCGCGGCCAGGCTTGCCGCTTCCTGCTCCAGCGCGGCGAGGGCATGGTCGCAGCGTTTCGGTTCGCCGGTGCTGCCCGAGGTGCGGAAGGTCAGTTCGCCGTCCCAGTGCTGGAGGGCCGCGCCGGCGATGTCGAGCCAGCCGGCCAGCGTGCGGCGCGCCAGCAGGTAGTCTTCGAGCCCGCTGCGCTGCATCTGCAGGGCTTCCGCCAGCCTGCCCGCCAGCTGCAGCAGCTCCAGCGAGTCGACGCCGAGGTCGTGCTGCAGCGACAGCGATGCGGTCCAGCCGCTCGGCAGCAGCAGCGGCTCGTGGCGCAGCGCCGCCAGCTCGCCCGCCACCAGGTCGGCGACGAAGCGCAGCAGCGCGGCGCGGTCGGCCCACCACGGGGCGGACGGGGTGCCGGGCGCGTGCATGGCTTACAGGCGCTTGACGAAGATCCAGAAGGTGCCGTCGCTGATCGCTTTCTTCATATGGATCTTCACCTTGGTCGGGGTCATCTTGTAGTCGAACACGTACTCGAACATGGTGTTCAGGTCGTTCGAGCGCACGCCGGCGTCGAACACGCCCTTGAAGCGGGCCGTGTTGGTGCAGGGCGCGACGTCGCGGAAGAAGTTGGTGCCGATCACGGCGCTGGCCTGGCGGCCGGTAATCTGCGCCTCGGCCTGGTTGTAGCGCAGGACCTTGCCCTGGGCATCGAGCTGGATGGCGCCGAAGGCCAGTTCATCGATCTGTTTGCCCGACAGGCGCGACAGGGTGTTGTCGATGTCGCCCTTGCCAAAGGTGATCACGTTCAGGGTTGACTGCATGATGTTCCTTGATGGGGTTGAGGTGGTTCTTTAGTTTGTCTAGGACAAAACAATTATATATTGCTCTGGAGGAATTGCAATAGGGTTGCGTTCAGCCGTGTCAATCCATGTTGTCCAGGACAAGAATGAGGAAGATGGGGCCGGCCGGACGCCGCCCGCCGGCCTGTGCTAAGGTTGCGTTTTTCGAACATCCGCAACCCCCAGGCCAGCCGTGAGCACGACCCCATCCAGCCCCTACGTCGGCCGTTTTGCGCCGTCTCCCACCGGTCCGCTGCACGCCGGCTCGCTGGTGGCGGCCCTGGCCAGCTACCTGGACGCGCGCGCCAACGGCGGCCGCTGGCTGATCCGCATCGAGGACATCGACGAAGGCCGCGCCGTGCCCGGCGCCGCCGGGACCATCCTCGAGCAGCTGGCCTGGCTGGGCATGCATTCGGATGGCGAGATCGTCTGGCAGAGCCGGCGCAAGGACCTCTACCAGGCCGCGCGCGAGCGGCTGGCGCAGCATGTCTACGGCTGCGGCTGCAACCGGCGGGAGATCGCCGATTCGCGCCTGGGACTGGGGCCGGACGGCGCGGCGATCTATCCCGGCACCTGCCGCCAGGGCCTGGCGCCGGGCCGCGAGGCACGCAGCCTGCGCCTGCGGGTGCCGGAACCGGGCGCGGACGTGATCGGCTTCACCGACCGCTTCGCCGGGTACCAGGAACAGCGGCTGGCGCTGGAATCGGGAGACTTCGTGCTCAAGCGCGCCGACGGCTACTGGGCCTACCAGCTGGCCGTGGTGGTGGACGATGCGGAGCAGGGCGTCACCGACGTGGTGCGCGGCGCCGACCTGCTCGACTCGACCCCGCGCCAGATCTACCTGCAGCGCCTGCTCGGGGTGCCGACCCCGCGCTACCTGCACGTGCCGGTGGTGCGCAACGCCGACGGCGAAAAGCTCTCCAAGCAGACCGGGGCGCTGGCCATCCTGCCCGCGGCCCACGGCCATTCGGAAGAGGCGGCCGTCGCCGCCCTGCGGCAGGCCGCCGGCTTCCTCGGGCTGCGCCTGGCTGCACCGGCGGCATCGATCGTGACGCTGGCCGCGTTCTGGCAGCAGGCAGTCCCGGCCTGGGCCAGCCTGCTTGCCGAACGCGGCGCCCTTCTTCCGGCCTAGCTTCACGCCAGGCCGAGCACCTCCTTACTTCTGCCAGCCCGCTTCCAGAAGCCGCCGGCGGCCAGCCCACAGCAGGGCGGCCAGGCCGCTTGCCAGCAGCGCCCACTCGGCGGGTTCCGGCACCGGCGCCGCCACCAGGAAACCGCGGATCTCGCCTGCCGGATGGGCGGTGGTGTGGATGTTGACATAGGCTTCGTTGGCATTGATGCCGTCCACCAGGGCCGATGCCGCGCCGGACGCCGTGCCGCCATGCGCCTTCAGGAAGGCCGGGTCATAGGACGCTGCGTCGTACAGCGGGATCGCCCTGGTGTAGTCGCCGGCGTGGACATCGGCCGGGAAGTCGGTGAACGGCATCGCGATGGCCGCCGTGCCGGTGAAGGCGCTGGTGGTGCAGCAGTGGATGTGGGCGGCGGTCGCGCCGCCGACCAGGTCGCGGAACGGCATGTCGACCATCAGGTTGCTGGCGCCGATGTCGATCGTCACCAGGCTGTTGCCCGGCGAGCCGTTGGGCGGACTCTCGGCCGGGCCGCTGGCAACGGCCCGGTAGGTCTGGGCAAAGGCCGGCGTGGCCAGGACCGCCGTCGCCGCCAGTGCTAGAACGGACAGAATTTGTTTCATGGAATACCTCCTGTTGAACAGAGTCTCTGCAACACACCCCGTCCTGGGATGTGATCAAAAACTTAGCACCGGAGGATGGGGTGGACTCGCACCATACGGCTGAGATTTTGCCCTCGGGCGACTGAGAAATGGAAAGCTGGGCATAATTAACCGATTGACCAGAGATTCATTAATGATGAGATACAGGTTTTTGGCCCTGCCCCTGCTTTTCGTATCATGCCTGGCCCATGCCCAGGACGCTTCGCTGCTGGCCGGCGGGATGCGGGTCGACCAGGACGCCGACGACACCTCCTTCGCCGTCGCCCTCGGCTACACGCACCACCTCAACAACTACCTGTCGGTGAGCGCCGATTACCTGAACGAGGGCCATCCGCGGCTGCACCACCGCGACGGCCTCGGCGCCCAGCTGTGGCTGCACACGCCCGTGCCCACGCGCGGCTGGTCGTTCGCGGCCGGCTTCGGCCCCTACTATTACTTCGATACCACCACCGGCAACGGCTCCCTGGGCGACTACCGCAACGAGCACGGCTGGGGCCAGCTGATGAGCGTGAGCGCCAAGTACCACCTGGCCTCGAACGCCTACCTGGAGACGCGCCTGGCGCATACCCACGGCATCACCTCGCACGACACCACCATGCTGCTGTTCGGCGCCGGCTACGAGCTGCGCAACCTGCCGCGCGATATCCGCCTGCAGAACGCGGAGAAGGGCGACAACCTGGTGATGCTGCTGGCCGGGCGCTCGATCGTGAACAGCTTCAAGTCCGAAACCGCGACCTCGACCGGCCTGGAATACCGCCGCACGGTGAATCCGAACCTCGAGTGGAGCGTGATCCTGATGAACGAAGGGAAGGTCGACGTGGCCGAGCGCAAGGGCGTGTCCGGCCAGGTGTGGCTGCTGCGCCCCTTCACCGAGCGCACCGTGCTGGAGATGGGCTTCGGCGCCTACGCCATGCGCGACCAGCTCGACCGCACCGATCCGCACGCCGAGCGCGACAACCACGTGGCGCCGATCGCCTCGATCGGCATGCGCTACCGCATCAGCGACAACCTGCGCGCCCAGCTCACCTGGAGCCGCGTGATCACTAGCTACGAGCGCGATTCCGATGTGTTCTTGCTGGGCGCCGGCCTGGCGTTCTAACGCGAGGAACGGCTCTTTTTCATGATCGTGATGCTGCCGTCCGCTTCGAGGAAGGCGCACTGCATCTCATGGCGGGCGCAATCCGCTTCGCGCAGCGCCTGCTCGATATCGATTTCGCCGATGCGGTTGCGATGCATGATCTTGTCGAAGAAGACGCCGTCGCGCCCGATCAGCAGCACATCGCCTTCGACGAAGGCTTCCACTTTCCGGCTGCGCGCCGACAGCAGCCCGATGCTGCCGTTGAGCACGATCAGTGTCGCTGCAATGATCAGGCCGCCGCTCACGGAATCGTCGCCGCCGGACAGTCCGTTCGACACCGACTCCGACAGCAGCATTACCACCAGCAGGTCGAACGGCGTGAACTGGCCGATGGTGCGGCGCCCCGACAGGCGCACCATGACCAGCAGCGCCAGGTAGATCATCGCGCCACGGGCAATAAACTCCCACCAGGGAAGATCCATATCGAACATGGCGGCCTCTTGAATATCGATCCGATGTGGAAATGATAGTGTCAAGAGGCCAGTTCGACTGTTCGGCAGGGAACACAGGACGAGGGCCGCCCGCGGCGCCCGTCGCGCTCAGCCGGCGGCCGGGGCCACGTAGTGCGCGTCCCGGGCGACGATCCGCACCGCGGTTGCGCAATAGTCGCGGAAGCCGATGCGCAGGTAGAGCTTGTGCGCGGCCTCGTTGTCGCGCATCACGTGCAGGAAGGGCGTCTCGCCGCGCAGCAGCTGGCGCCGGATCAGCTTCAGCATCAGGCGGCGCGCGTAGCCGCGGCCCTCGTAGCCGGGGCGGGTGCAGACGCCGCTGATCTCGCGCAGTCCGGGCGCGGCCATGCGCTCGCCGGCCATGGCGATCAGGCGCCGGCTGCCCATGTTTCCCTCGTCGAAGTAGCCGAAGTAGTCGCCCAGTTCGATGGTGCGCGGGCCGAAGGGGCCCGGGCGGGTGAGCATCGCCAGGTCCAGCGCCCGCGCCGCATCGTCGGTCCCGAGCGGCACGGCATCGGGCGCCTCGTCGGCCTCCGGCATGGCGCCGTCCCAGACCATGCGCATCATGGTCGACTCGGCTTCGATGCGCCAGCCGCTTGGCGCCGGGCCCGTCCAGGCATCGCAGTAGAAGCGCTCGCCGGACTCGCAGAAGGGTTCCAGCGCTGCGAAATCCGGTTGCTGCGGATCGGAAAAGCCGACGATGGGCGAGAAGCCCTGGGCATAGCGCCTGGCGCGGTCGGTGCCGCTCGACAGGTGGGAATGCGTGCCGCTCAGGGTGTTCCAGAAGATGTTATCGAGCAGGTGAGCCATGGATGTCTTACGTTGTCTTGTCCGGATGGCGCGCGCGCCAGGCGGCCAGCGCCTGTTCGTAATTCTCGAGCGCAATCTGGTACATGTCGAACACACAATGGACGCAGCCGGTGCCGCAGCAATCCTCGAGTGCCGGTTCTTTCGGCGGCTGCGGGCGCGGGTCGGGTTCGGGTGGAAGTGGGAGGTCGGTCACGGTTCCTTGCCGCCGCTGTTTTCGCCGCTCAGGATGGCCTGGATTTCCTCGCGGTCCTTCTTGCTGACGTGGCCGCGCAGGGCGGCCAGCACCAGCGCCTTGCCGGAGCCGGAAAAGGCCTTGGCGATCAGTTCGCTGACCAGGCTGGTCTGCAGGTTTTCCTGCGGCTGGGCCGGCGCATAGACGTGGGCGCGCTGGCTTTCATCGCGCAGCAGCAGTCCCTTGCCATGCATTAATTGCAACAGGCGCAACACGGTCGCCGCCGTCAGATCGGGGCGCTCGGCCGCGATCGCCTCATGGACCTGCCTGGCCGTGGCGGGACCGGTCTGCCAGAGGACGCGCAGCAGTTCCAGTTCGGATGGGGTCGGTTTCGGTGGTGCGGCGGGATGCGACATGCGGTCCAGCATACCCGCTCCGGCCGCGAAAGTCGAGGCGGCGGACGGCCGGGCGGCCCTGTCCGCGCCTCGTCGGCTTACTCGTGCAGCGCGTACTCGCGCAGCGAAAACACCATCTTGCCGTCGTGCCGCTGGCAGACGCCGGTCATGGTTTCTCCCGCACGCAGGGTGATGGTCAGGCGGCTGCCCGGCGTCTTCGCGGCGCACTCGGCGTGGGCGCTGTCCGGCACCGGCGGCACCTTCGGCGGCGGCGGCGGGGCGGGCACGGCCGGCGGGGACGGTGGGGCGGGCGGCGCGGGCGGCGCCGGCATGGCGGCGTCGGGCGTGTACGCCATCGCGTCATCGGGCGCCGGCGGGGCTGGCGGCGCAGGAGGGGCCGGGGGGCGCGGCGGCTTCGGCGGCTTGGGCGGCGGCGGGCAGTTGCCGTCGGCCTTGCAGTTGACGTAGACGTGGACGTCGGCCAGGCCGGCGCCGGCGGCGCCCGACAGCAGGGCAAACATCAGGATGGCGGCAGTGGTTTTCATGGTGTTCTCCTTGGATTCGGAAGCTGCATGATGCGACCCGAATGTGGAGAAAAAATGAAGGCGCTGTTCGCATTAAGTGTGGGATCTTTTCGGCAAGCGACCGGTCCAACGTCAACCTGAACCGTTGACGGAGGCGCCATGCAAACCCGGCAGTTCGAGCAATTTCTCCAGCGGCTACCGAGCCTCACCCGGCGCCAGCGCGGCCGCCTGCTGGCGCTGCTGCAATCGGCGGCCGGGCTGGACCGGGCTCTCGACGTCATCGAACAACCCGGGCAGGCGCCTTGCTGCCCGCGCTGCCAGGCCGATCGCCCTTATCTTCACGGCCATGCGAATGGCCTGCAGCGTTATCGCTGCCGCACCTGCTTTCGTACGTTCAACGCACTGAGCGGCACGCCGCTGGCCCGGCTGCGCCATAAATCCCGCTGGCTCGACTACCTCGACGGCATGCTCGACTCGCGCAGCGTGCGCCGCGCGGCGCTGGAAACGGGCGTCGCCAGCGCCACCAGCTTTCGTTGGCGGCACCGGTTTCTCAGCGTAACCAAGGACGATCGGCCCGAGCGGTTAAAGGGAATCGCCGAGGCCGACGAGATGTATGTGCGCGAATCGCACAAAGGCGCCAGGAAACTCGACCGCCCGCCACGAAAACGCGGCGGCAAAGCGTCAAAGCGCGGCATCTCGAACGAGCAGATGTGTATTTTGGTCGCACGCGACCGCAGCGGGCAGACGATCGATGCCGTCACCGGCAAGGGTGCGCTGCGCAAGCAGCATTTGCTCGAGCACCTGGGGCCGCGCCTGGAGCCGGACGTGCTGCTCGTGACAGACAGCCACACCGCTTATCCGGCATTCGCCCGTGAAGCCGGGATCGCCCATGAAGCCGTGAACGTGAGCGCGGGGATCCGCAAGCGCGGCGCCCTGCACATCCAAAACGTGAACGCCTATCACAGCCGCATGCGTGCCTGGCTGGTGCCTTTCCGCGGAATTGCCAGCCGCTACCTGTCCCACTATTTCGGTTGGGGCTGGGCGCTGGACGGGCAACGCATTGCCAGCCCGGATGCCTTCCTGAGAGCGGCGCTGGGCAGATTCCACACTTAATGCGAACAGCGCGAAAATGAAGAAGGCGGATTTGTGCCTGGGAGTCACAAATCGCCGTGTCACAGATCAAAGCGGTAGCCGAGTCCGTAGATCGAATGGATCGCCTCCACGCCCGGCAGCGCCGCGTCCAGCTTGCGCCGCAGGTTCTTGACATGGCTGTCGATGGCGCGGTCGGCCACGTCCAGGTTGGCGTTGCCCTCGCGCGCGGCGTCGAGCAGCCGGGCGCGCGAAAACACCTGGCCGGGCCGGCGCGCCAGCGCGGCCAGGATGCCGTATTCGGTGGGCGTCAGCTCGAGCGGCCGGCCGTTGATGCGGATGCGGCGCGCGGCTTCGTCGACCTCGACCGCGGGCGCCGCCGGCGCGGCGGCGGGCGCAACGCGGCGCAGGATGGCCTTGATGCGGGCCATCAGCTCGCGCGGGCTGAACGGCTTGCACAGGTAGTCGTCGGCGCCGAGCTCCAGCCCGAGCAGGCGGTCGACCTCGTCGACGCGCGCGGTCACCATCACGATCGGCAGCGCGGAAAAACGGCGCACTTCGCGGCACACCGACAGCCCGTCCAGGCCGGGCAGCATCAGGTCGAGCACCACCAGGGCCGGCGGGCTGCGCCGGATCGCCTCCAGGGCCAGGGCGCCGTCGCCGAACACGGTGGCCGCGTAGCCGGCGGCCTGCGCATAGTCGGCCACCAGCGCGGCCAGTTCGGGTTCGTCCTCGACGATGAAGAGTTCGGTGTTCATGGCTTGTCGGTGAGGGGCATCGCGATCGTGGCGCGCAGTCCGCCCAGCGGCGAATGCGCGAACGTGAGCCGGGCGCCCTGCGCTTCCAGCAGGCGGCGGCACAGCGCCAGGCCGAGGCCGGCGCCGCCATGCGCGCGGCTGCGCGAGGCGTCGACGCGGTAGAAGCGCTGCGCCAGGCGGGCCAGGGCCTCGTCCGGCACCCCGGGCGCGCTGTCGTCCAGGTGCAGGCGCAGCAGCGCGCCGTCGGTCTCGGCGCCCAGGGCCACGCTGCCGCCGGCGGCGCTGTAGCGCAGGCTGTTCTCGAGCAGGTTGTCGAGCACCTGGCGCATGCGGTCGGGATCGGCCAGCACGACCGATCGGGGCGGCGCCGGGCCGACCTCGAGCGCCAGGCCGGCCGCCTGCAGGCGCGCTTCGAAGGTCCTGGCCTGCACGCCGGCCAGCTGCCACAGGTCGAGGCGTTCCGGACGGATGTCGAGGGCCTGGATGTCGGCGCGCGCCAGCGTGTACAGCTCGTCGATCAGCTTGTTCAGGGCCAGCACCTGGCGCAGCATGGCGTCGACGGTGTCCGGGCCGGCCTTGCGCACGCCGTCCTGGATCGCCTCGAGCTGGGCGCGCAGCACGGCGAGCGGGGTGCGCAGCTCGTGCGAAGTGTCGGCCACCCACTGGCGGCGCGCGCTCTCCGCGCGTTCGAGCTGCTGCGCCAGGGTGTTGAAGTGGCGCGCCAGTTCGCCCAGTTCGTCGCTGCGGCCCGCGGGCAGGCGCACGTCGAAGCGGCCCTCGGCCAGCATGCCGGCGCCGCCCGCCAGCGCGCGGATCGGGCGGCGGAAGTGGCGCGCCAGCAGGGTCGCGGCCAGCGCCGAGAAGGCCACGGCAAAGGCCAGGATCCACCACAGGCTGGCGCGCAGCTGCTCCAGGAAGGCGAGCGCCATGGCGTCGCTCGGACGGTGGCTGCGCGCCACGCCGAGGTAGCCGACGGTGCGGCCGTTCACCTCGACCGGGCGGCGCGCCAGCGGGAGCGCATCGGGCTCGCGCCCGGCCAGGTAGCGGCCGTCGGCATCGAGCAGGGTGATGCGCTGGGGCAGGGACGCATCGACGCCGGGCTCCTGCCCGGTCGACGGGGCGACGCGCGGCGCCGGCAGGGGCGGCAGCGGCGGCGCGGGAGGCTGGGGCGGAGCAGGCGGCTCGGCCGGGGCGGCCGGGGGCGCCGGCGCGACCGGGTTGGCGAGCGCCGCAGGGACGCCGCGGCCCGGGGCATGCGCGGCCGGGGTGCGCGGGACCGGTGGCGCCGGTGGCGCCGCCAGGGCCGCATCGTCGCGTTCGCGCTGCAGGCGTTCCAGCTCGCGCGCGATCCAGCGCTGCCGGCCCTCGCCGGCGGGCAGGAAGGTCCAGCCGCCATGGCCGCGGTACTGGCGCGCCAGCGCGCCGGACAGCTCTTCCAGGCGATCCAGCTCGATCCCGACCGCGTAGTCGCCGAAGCCCGCCAGCACGTTCTGGCGCAGCAAATAGACGGCGCCCGCCGCCACCGCGAGGATCGCGAGCAGGACGGAGGCGAACAGGCGGTGGCCGATCGAGATCTTCAAGGTGTCATTAATAATTGGCAACGAGCCATTCTAGGGCAAGTTGGCATGTTCGGGCGATGTGGAGAAGGGACCGGAATTCGATTGACGCCTTGCCAACTCATCATTAGCATCAGCCGGGTTCAGCCAGCCCGCGCAGGCGTGACAAAGCACGCATTTTGCGCGGAGGGATTTTGATATTGTGAAAAAAGTTAAATCCAGGAATTTTGCGAGGAAAACATGAAACGAATGCTTGGCTGGCTGTTGATGATGTGCTTGCTGGCGGCGTGCAGCGATCCGGACCAGGGCCCGCCGCTCGGCCCCTTCGCCGCGATCACCAAGACCGAAACGGACAAGCCCTTCGACATCACCCCGCCGTCCTCGCGCAGCCCGGCGCCGTTCACCTACACCAGCAGCGATCCCAAGGTCGCCACCATCGCCGGCAGCACGGTGACCATCACCGGCCCCGGCGTGAGCACGATCACCGCGGCCCAGGCCGCCATCGGCAGCTACGGGCCGACCTCGGCCTCGACCACGCTCACCGTGACGGCCGTGCCCTGCGACGCCGGCAGCACGCGCATCGGCGGGGTCTGCACCGCGATCCCGACCTGCATTCCGCCGGCCATGCTGAGCAACAACACCTGCGTCGTGCCGCCCAATGGCGCGAGCAAGGTGACGACCGGCTCGCTGACCTGGATGGGCGTGAGCAATGCGGCGGCCAAATGGACCGACGCCCGCGACTTCTGCGCCGGCTCGACCATCGAAGGCACGACCGGCTGGCGACAGCCGACCCAGGCCGAGCTGCAGAACCTGTACGCGTCGGCAGCGATCGCCGGCCATGGCTGGGAGCTGGGCAATACCTGGTCGTCGACGATGGGCATCACGGCCAGCAGCGCCAGCCACATGGCGGTCGACCTGAATACCGGCCTGTCGGTCGAGCGGGCGGATACCGCCAACTCCCTGATCGCCTGCGTGCACCCCGCCGGCTAGGCGCTGCGGGCAAAAGAAATATTGCAATGTGACAATTGACGTAGCTTTAGGTAGGTGGCAACTGGTATCGTGTCGGGCTGTCAGTCAACGTAGCAGCCCTTCATGATCTTCCAGCGTCGCCCTCTCGCCATCGCCGTCCACCTCGCCATATCGACCCTGCCGCCGGCCGCCGCGCTGGCGCAGGCGCAGGCGGTCCCCACCGAAGCCGGCGCCGACAAGCCGGCCGCCAAGGAAGCGCCGCCCGGCAAGGACGGCAGGATCGCGACCGTCGAGGTGAAGGCCGCGGCCGGCAACTACGATCCGCGCCGCGACGACACCGCCAGCAAGACCGTGATGAGCGCGGAAGAGATCCGCAAGTACGGCGACGACAATATCTTCGACGTCCTCAAGCGCGCCCCGGGCGTGACGGTGAGCGGCAAGACGCTGCGCATGCGCGGCCTGGGCGCCGGCTACACCCAGATCCTGGTCAACGGCGACCGCCCGCCGCCAGGCTTCGACATGGACGCGCTGACGCCCGACCAGATCGAGCGCATCGAGATCATCCGCGCCGCCAGCGCGGAATATTCGATGCAGGCGATCGCCGGCACCATCAACATCGTGCTGAAGAAGGTGACGTCGAAGGCGCAGCGCGACCTGCGCCTGTCCGGCTTCCGCTCGCAGCAGAGCCGCAACGCGAATGCCGGGCTGAACCTGGCCGACAAGAAGGGCAATCTCTCGTATTTCATGTACGCCGGGCTGTACGGCGGCGACAACGAAAGCCATTCGCGCGGCACCGGGCGCCTGACCCTGCCGTCCGGCGAAGTGACGCAGGCGCGCGCGACCGCCTCCGACGGCGGCGGCAGCTACCGCGGCGTGGCGCTGTTCCCGCGCCTGTCCTGGAAAGATGCGGATGGGGACGAGCTGAACCTGTCGGGCGGGCTGCAGTCGAACCGCAACGGCTGGAGCGGCCGCTCGACCAACGACAACCAGGTCGGCAGCTTCGGCGATCCGGACTATGTCGAGAACCTGTACCGTTCGCCGGGCAGCATGACGATGATGCAGGGCGAGATCGGCTGGATCGGCAAGGTCGCGGGCGGCAAGCTGGATCTGAAGCTGTCGGCCGAGCGCAACCGCAACGACAACGACAGCGTCAACGAGATGTATACCGCCGGGCGCGCCCGGCGCCTGCTGCGCGACTGGGACAGCGTCACCCGCGGGCACCGCGCCAGCCTGCGCGGCAAGTACACGCGCTCGCTGTTCGACGGCCATGCGCTGGCGACCGGGCTGGACGCCAGCGTGCAGGAAAGCGAACAGCGGCGCGACCGCCGCGACCAGTCGGACGGCGATGCGCCGACCCGCATCGTCGAGACTTTCGAACCGAAGCTCGCGCGCCTGGCCGGCTTCGTGCAGGACGAGTGGAACGTCGACAAGCAGCTTTCGGTCTACCTCGGCGCGCGCTGGGAAGGCGTGCAGACCGACAGCGAAGCGAGCGGCACCGATACCGGCCGGCTGTCGACCAGTTCGCGCAACCACGTGCTGAGCCCGGTGGCCCAGACGCTGTACAAATTCCCCGACAACAGCGGCCGCCAGCTGCGCCTGGCCCTGACCCGCACCTACAAGGCGCCGACCATCGAGCAGCTCACCGCGCGCCGCTACGAAGCCGCGGTCAACACCCGCTTCGCGCCCGATTCCGGCGGCAACCCGGACCTGCGCCCCGAGCTGGCGAACGGCATCGACCTCACCTACGAACACTTCCTGAAAGAGGGCGCGATGTTCTCGGCGAGCGTGTCGCGGCGCGCGATCTCGGACTATATCCGCACCACCCTCGATGTCGACGCCGGCGGGCGCTGGGTCTACCGCCCGGTCAACGACGGCGACGCGCTGGTGCGCTCGCTGCAGCTGGAAGCCAAGGCGCCCGGCAAGCTGCTGGCGGCGGCGCTCGCGGGCCTCGACCTGCGCGCCGCCTTCAGCCGCAACTGGTCGCAGGTCTCCTCCGTGCCCGGCCCCGGCAACCGCCTCGACGGCCAGACGGCGATGTCGGCGAACGTCGGCCTCGACTACCGCAAGGGCGACCTGACCGTGGGCAGCAGCCTGGCCTGGCAGAAGGGCGGCTGGGTCCGGATTTCCGAGGCCCAGTCCCAGTACCAGCAGACCCGGCGCGAACTCGACGCCTACCTGCTCGTCAAGCTCGGCCCGCGTTACCAGGTGCGCTTGTCGGCCAACAACATCCTCGGCCAGGACTTCGCATCGGACCGTATTTACAATGATTCGGCCGGCACTTCGCGCGAGACCGGCTTCACGCCGCAGTCGATGCGGGTGGGCGTGAATCTGGAAGTAAAACTCTGAATGTTGTAGGTTAAAGCCGACGCTGATTCGCGGCGAATAAGTGTATGCTGGACCTCCGACGTGCCAAGTTGCAGGAGCGAACATGGCGGAGCCAGAACGGCATGTATGCCTCGGATTCACGGACGAGCCCTATCCGGCGGGCACGCATATCTGCTATCTCTACAACGACGACGAGGAGCGGCGCCAGATCCTGCCCCTGTATGCGCGCGAGGCGTTGCGCAGCCACGAAGCCTTCAGCTACGTGGCCGACGTGCCCAGCCGCGCCGACCTGCCGCGGGTGCTGGAGCGGCTGGACCTGGCCGCGGCCGCCAGGGACCGCCCCGGCCTGGTGGAAACCGCCATCACGGCGGAAGGCTACTACCCGATGGGCCGCTTCGATCCGGACGACATGCTCGCCAGGCTGCGCGAGGCGTACCGGCAATGCCAGGCCGCCGGGCTGTCCGGTGCCCGCTTCGCCGGCGAAATGACCTGGGCGCTGCGCGGCATCCCCGGCGCCGACCGCATCCTCGAATGCGAAACGCGGATCAACGAGCTGATCAAGGAGGCGCCGATGACCATCATGTGCCAGTACGACCTGAACAGGTTCGACGGCGGCCTGATCTACGATGTGCTGAACGCGCATCCCATCGTGATCGTCGGCGGCCACGTCCTGCGCAATCCCTTCTACCAGAACTACGGGTGAGGCCATGGCCGCCGTCGTCGAAAAGCCGGGCCAGCCGGCGCTGGATGCCACGGTGCTGGGGCGCCTGCTCGTCATCCAGCAGGCCATGGACGCGATGCCGGACGAAGTCCACATCGCCGGCTTCGTCTCGCGTGCGCTGGAGAGCCTGCCGGGCGTGGCCGAGGCCTGGGTCGACCTCGAAGGCCACACCACGGCGCCCAGCGCCTACATGGCGGCCCTGAAGCAGCGTTGCGAGGACGAGTGCTCGCCGGTGCCGGTGCTGAATGTCATGCGCCACCTGAAGACCGGCATGCAGTGTTTCCCGATCGGCGCGCCGGGCCGGCGTTTCGGCTGGCTGCTGCTGAGGGTGGACGACGACGAGGCGCTGCGGCCCTACGTCGCTTTCCTGGGCAATATCGCCGGCACCCTGGCCCGGATCCTGGTCGCGCGCCACTACCAGGACCGCCTGGCCCAGGCCAACGACGAGTTGCGCCAGGCGCGCGACGGCCTCGAACTGCGCGTGGCCGAGCGCACCCGCGAGCTGGAGTACCGCGCCACCCATGACCAGCTCACCGGGCTGTCGAACCGCGCACTGCTGATCGACCGCCTGCAGGGCGCCATCTGCGCGGCGCAGCGCGAGGGCCGGATGGTGGCCGTGGTGTATCTCGACCTGGACAGCTTCAGCTTCATCAATACCGGCCTCGGCAACGCTTGCGGCGACCAGTTCCTGCGCGAGACCGCCAGGCGCCTCGGGCGCCTGGTGCGCGACAGCGATACCGTGGCGCGCATCGGCTCCGACGAATTCGTGATCCTGCTGTCCGGGCTGGAAAGCGTCGAACGCAGCAGCGCCCGCCTGAACGCGATGCTGGCGGCGGTGCGCGAACCGGTGTCGCTGGCGGGCAAGGAGGCGGTGGTCACCTGCAGCATCGGGGCGGCCGTCTACCCGCTCGACGGCGAGGAGGCCGAGTTGCTGCTGCGCCGTGCGAATTCGGCGATGCTGCGCGCCAAGAATTCCGGCAAGGACAGTATCCAGCTCTACGCCAGCACGCGCGACGCCGCGGTGGCCGAACGCATCGAACTCGAGACCGAACTGCGGCAGGCCCTGACGGCCGGCGAGCTGGTCCTGCATTACCAGCCCAAGCTCGACCTGGCCACCGGCACCCTCGCGGGCGCGGAAGCGCTGGTGCGCTGGGAGCATCCGAAGCATGGCCTGCTGCCGCCGTCCCGCTTCATCCCCCTGGCCGAGGATTCGGCGCTGATCGTGGCGCTGGGCGAACGCGTGCTGCAGCAGGCCTGCCTGCAGGCCCGGATCTGGCAGGAGTCCGGCTTCGGCAACCGGACCGTGGCGGTCAACCTGGCCGCGCGCCAGTTGCGCGACGCCCGCATCGTCGACACCGTGAAGCATGCCCTACAGTCCACCGGCCTGATGCCGTCCAGCCTCGAGCTGGAGATCACGGAGAGTTCGATCATGGTCGACATCGGGCACGCCACCGGCCTGCTGCACGAGCTGAAGGCGCTCGGCGTGGCGATCTCGATCGACGACTTCGGCACCGGCTATTCCAGCCTCAGCGCCTTGCGCAACTTCCCGGTCGACAAGCTGAAGATCGACCGTTCCTTCATCCACGAGATCGAAACCGTGCCGAGCGCCGCGGCGGTGGTGCTGGCCGTGATTTCCTTCGCCAGGACGCTGGGCATGCGCGTGATCGCCGAAGGCGTGGAAACCGCCGGCCAGGCCGCCTTCCTGGAACGCCATGGCTGCGACGAGATCCAGGGCTTCCTGATCGCGCGTCCGCTGCCGTCCGGGGCTTTGCTGGAGCGGTTCCGGCAGCCGGTCGGGATGCCGTGGAGGGCACAGCCCGGATAGGTTTTCAGTAGACGTCGCGCCGGTAGCGCCCATCCGCCGCCAGCCCGTCCAGCAGTTCCTTGCCGAGGATGGCGCCGAGCGCCTCGTGCACGCCGCCGGCCATGCCCTGCAGGCTGCCGCACACGTAGACCGCGGCGCCGCGCCCGATCCACTCGCGCACCGCGTCCGCTTCGGCGCGCAGCACATCCTGCACGTAGATCCGCTCCTGCCGGTCGCGCGAAAACGCCAGGTCGAGCCGCGCCAGCCAGCCGGCGTCGCGCCAGCCTTCCAGTTCGCCGCGCAGCAGGAAATCGTGGGCGGCGTTGCGTTCGCCGAACAGCAGCCAGTTTTCGCGCACGCCGAGCCCGATGCGGGCGCGCAGCAGTCCGCGCAGGCCGGCCAGGCCGCTGCCGTTGCCGACCAGGAGCAGCGGCCGGCGCGCGTTGTCGCCGAGGCGGAAGCGCTGGTGCGCGCGGATGCGCAGGCGCAGCGCATCGCCGGATGACGCGCCTTCGCACAGCCAGCCGGAGGCCGCGCCCGGGCTGCCGTCGTCGCGCCGCTGCAGGCGCACCAGCAGCTCCAGCCGGCCGTCCGACGGGATCGAGGCGATCGAGTATTCGCGCGGATGCTCCGGGTCGGCCGGGGCGCTGAGCTGGGCCAGGTCGCCGGCTTCCCAGGCGGGCAGCGGCCCGTCCACCGGCGCCAGCGCCAGGCGGTACAGCGGGGCGCCCAGGCTGCCGGGGTTCAGCAGTTCGCGTTCGGCGATGCGCCAGTCGGCGTAGGCGGGCGCTTCCCAGTCGGGGGCGTCGTCGGTGCCGGCCAGGCGCGCCAGGTGGTGCTGCCAGTCGTCGAGGGCCGCGCCGTCGCCGCGGTCGACGTCGATGCGCTCGAACAGTGCCGTGGCGCCGGCGCGCTGCAGCCAGGCGTCGAGCGCGCGGCCGAAGCCGCAGAAGTTGGCGTAGCTGCGGTCGCCCAGCGCCAGCACGGCATAGTGCAGGTGCGACAGGTCCGCTTGCTGCGCCATCAGGCGGCCGGCGAAGCGCGCGGCGGTATCCGGTGCATCGCCTTCGCCATAGGTGCTGGCAACGAACAGGATGCGCGAGGCATTGCGCAGGGCGGCTTCGTCGAGGCTGGAGATGCAGGCCGTGCGCGCCGCCAGGCCGCCGGTGGCGAGCAGCTCGGCGCTGCGGCAGGCCAGCAGTTCGGCGCAGCCGGTCTGGCTTGCGTACACGACCAGCCACTCTCCCGCCGCGCTGCCGGCGCCGGCGGCGGCGCGCGCGCGGGCGCTGCGCAACTGCTTTCGCCACATTGCGGCGCACATCAGCAGCCAGCCGGCCGACAGCAGCAGGGCGCCCGCGAGGCGCAGCGGTTCGGTGGTGATCGTCATCGCGGCGTCATTGCAGCAGTGCGCGCCAGGCGGGGGTGTGGACTTCGCGCAGGCCCGGCGGTTCGCGCAGCAGGAAGCGCGCCGCCAGGCCGCGCGCTTCGGCGAAGGCCAGGCCGGCGTCGAGGCCCATCACGGTCAGGGCGGTGGAGAGGGCATCGGCCGCCATGCAGGTCGGGGCCAGCACCGTCACCGAGGCGACACCGTTGGCGATCGGGTAGCCGGTGCGCGGATCCAGCGTGTGCGAGGCGCGCCGCCGCGCGTGGTGGAAATACCTGCGGTAGTCGCCCGAGGTGGCGACCGCCAGCCCGTGCAGGGCGACCACCGATTGCGTGACGGAAGACCCAGCCGCATCGGGCACGCCTTCCAGCTCGACCCACCAGGGCTGGCCGTCCAGCTTGACGCCGGCGCCGCGCAATTCGCCGCCGGCTTCGACCAGGTAATGGCGCACGCCCAGCGCTTCCAGCCGCTGCGCCAGGCAGTCGACCGCATAACCCTTCGCCACCGACGACAGGTCGAGGATGGCGCCGCCCGGCTGGTAGAGGCGGCGTCCCACGCGGTCGAGCCGGGGCTGGGCGGCGCGGCGCCGCTCCAGCGCGGCGGCGATGGCGTCCCCGGCCGGGGCATAGAAGCCGGCCTGGTCGTAGCGCCCGGCGGGACCGAAGCCCCACAGGTTGACCAAGGCGCCGGCGGCCGGGTCGCAGGCGCCGCCGGTGTCCTCGAACACGCCGAGGGCGTAGTCCATCACGGCGAAGAACTGCGGCGGCAGCGCATGCCAGGTATCGCCTGGTGCGCGGTTGTAGCGCGAGAGCAGGGAATCGGCTTCCCAATGGCTCATCTGGGCCACGATCCCGTCCAGCTCGCGCTGCAGGGCGCCGCGCAGGTCGCGCTCGAGGCCGGGGCGGGCGCCGGGCGGCAGCAGCAGCCGCGCCGACCAGCCGGTGCCCATCGCCGTCCCGGCCAGGCTGTGCGGGCGGCTGGCGGGATCGGGCAGGACCGGGTCGACGTCGAGCGGGACGAGGACGGCGCGCATGCTGGAGCTGATCCGGCTGCTTACTCGGGCAGGATCTCGAGCGTCGCCGAGTAGCTGTAGCGCTTCGCGTCCGGCTGGCCTTCGGCCGGGCCGCGCGGCGCGTTGGCGGGCTCGTTTGCCGGATATCTGGCGCTCAGCCAGTACATGTTCGGCGCCGGCAGGGTGAAGGTGGCTTCGCCCCTGGCGTCGGTGCTGAGGCGCACTTCGTTGATCGTGCCGCGGTACTTGACGCCGCCCGGGACCAGGCTGAACGGGAAGTTCGGCAGAGGCTGGCCGTTCAGTTGGAAGCGGAAGGTCGCCTTTTCGCCGGCGCGCAGCTCGGTCGGATGGGTGACCGGCACCAGTTCGAGGCCGGCGCCGACCGGCTTGAGCGCGCCGGTGGTCGGCTTGTTCAGGGTGACGAAGGTGTCCTGGCGCTGGACCATGGTGGTGCGGCTCACGTCGGTGGCGCCGGCCGGGATTTCCTTCGCCGCGTTCTGCTCGCTGGCGCGGAAGCGCTTCATCTCGCCGTTCAGCTTGTAGCTGCCCATGACGCTGGTGGCGGCCAGGGTGATGCGGTAGGTGCCGTCCTTCGGCAACCTGAGGTCGACGCTGGAGCGGAACTTGCCGACCGTGGCGGCCGGGGCGGGCGCGGTGGCGCCGTCCGGGTCGGTGACCGTCAGGCCATCCATGCGCAGCGGCATGTGGTCGACGTTGAACAGGCCTTCCGAGACGGCGCCGTCGATCGTGACCCAGGCTTCGCGGTCGGTCTCGATGAAGGTGCTGGTCGGCAGCATCCACGGACGGTGGGCCTGGGCGGCGCAGGCGATGCCGGCGAGAAGCGTGGCAATCGCGAACTGCTTCATGAATCGGGTTTGCATGGGAAGTCCTTACTGGATCGAGATCGACACGGCGCCCAGCTCTTCCTTGCCGGCGGCGCTGGCGGCCAGCTTGCCCTTGGCCGGCCAGGTGAAGGGCACGCGCACCAGTTCGCGGCCGCCGGCTTCGCGCGCGGCCTCGATCACCAGCCTGTAGTCGCCGGCCGGCAGCTTGTCCAGGCCGGTCCTGGCCGGGGCGAACGTCAGGCTCTGCACGCCGGCCGGGCGGGTCGCGCCGGAGACGCCGTCCATCGGCAGCTCGACGTCGCGGCCGGCCTTGCGCCACCAGGTGCGCAGGTCCTTGACCCACTTGGTGCCGGCATTGTCCTTCTTCTTGACGTCGTACAGCACCGCCAGGGTCGAGGCCACGCTCTGGTCGGCGCGCTCGATCCAGATCGCGACGTAGGGCTTGTGGTATTCGGCCACGTTCAGCTGCGGCAGCTCGAACTTGACGGTCAGGTCGGCGGCCAGGGCGCCGTTCGACACTAGCGGCAAGGCCAGCGGAAGCGTCAGGGCGAGCGATCGGGACAGGTTCATGGGCTTTCTTTCTCGGTTAGTGTACGAACAGGAGCGCCAGTACGACCGGCAGCACGATGCCGAAGCCGATCACCGGCCAGGTCGATGGCCGGTTGGCGGCGTGGTATTTCAGGATCAGGAAACCGGTGATGCAGAACACCAGGCAGGCGCCGGCGAAGATGTCGATGAACCAGCTCCACACGGCGCCGGCGTTGCGGCCCTTGTGCATGTCGTTGAGCCAGGAGATCCAGCCGCGGTCGGTCTTCTCGTATTCGGCCTGGCCGTCGGTGCCGATGCGCAGCCAGGCGTCGCCGCCGGGACGGGGCAGGGCGACGTAGGCGTCTTCCTCGCTCCACTCGGCGTTCACGCCGCGCACGTCGACCGGGAAGGTCTTGTCGGCCCAGCTGGCCACCTCGTCCGGCAGCGGGACCCTGGCGTCGGCATGGCTTTCGGCAAAGGCGGCCAGGCGCTCGCGCAGCGGGCCGGGCACGCTCGCCTTCTGGCGCGTGACCTGCGGTTTCGCCTCGATTTGCGAGGCGTGGTTCAGGGTGAAGCCGGTGACGCTGAACAGGAGCATCGCCATCAGGCAGATGGCGGAACTGATCCAATGCCATTGATGCAACTGGCGCAGCCAGACGGCGCGGCGGGCGCTGGGCAGGGAGGAAGTGGTCGGACCGGTCGAGTGCATGGGGCAAATGATAACGATTATCATTTAGCCGGTCAACTCAGCTGTTTCGATGCCACATAGTAACAAATAAAAACAACGCCAGTCTCTGTCGCGCTTGGCGCCTTGCGTTACAATACCGCGGGCCACGTTGGCTGTGCTGATTGGCCCTGTAGAGTCCTTCCCCCACAACTTGAGTAGTAGTGCGATCCGCTAACCGGTCAGGCCGTGTCGCGGAAGGTTAGATTAACCCGCCCTAAAATCGCGAAACGCGAAGAAAGGTGAGCAAGAATGATGCAGCAATACGAAGGCAACTCGTACCTGTTCGGCGGTAATGCGCCTTATGTGGAAGAGTTGTATGAAGCATATCTGAACAACCCGGGCTCGGTGCCGGACAACTGGCGCGCCTATTTCGACGCGATGCAGCACATGCCCGCCGTCGACGGTTCGGCCAAGCCGGACGTGGTCCACTCCTCCGTGATCGCCTCCTTCGCCGAGCGTGCCAAGCAGGGTCCGATCCGCACCGTCACTGCTTCGCCAGACGCCGAACTCGGCCGCAAGCGCGTCGCCGTCACCCAGGTGATCGCTGCCTACCGCTACCTCGGTTCGCGCTGGGCCAACCTGGACCCGCTGCAGCGCCAGGAGCGCCCGCCGATCCCGGAACTGGATCCGGCCTTCTACGGTTTCACCGAAGCCGACCTCGACACCAAATTCAACATCAGCAACACCTACTTCGGCCCGGAAACCGCGTCCCTGCGCGACCTGCTGAACATGTTGCGCGATACCTACTGCCGTTCGATCGGCGCTGAGTTCATGTACGTCAGCGACCCGACCGAAAAGCGCTGGCTGCAGGAAAAGCTGGAATCGATCCGCTCGACCCCGGCCTTCACCGCAGAAAAGAAAAAGCACATCCTCGAGCGCCTGACCGCGGCCGAAGGCCTGGAGCGCTACCTCCACACCAAGTACGTCGGCGCCAAGCGTTTCTCGCTGGAAGGCGGCGAATCCTTCATCGCCTCGATGGACGAAGTCATCCAGCGCGCCGGTGAGCAGGGCGTGCAGGAAATCGTGATCGGCATGGCCCACCGCGGCCGCCTGAACGTGCTGGTCAACACCCTGGGCAAGGCCCCGTCCGAGCTGTTCGAAGAATTCGAAGGCAAGCACGCCGACGACCTGCCGGCGGGCGACGTGAAATACCACCAGGGCTTCTCGAGCGATATCTCGACCCCGGGCGGCCCGGTCCACCTGTCGCTGGCGTTCAACCCGTCGCACCTGGAAATCGTGAATCCGGTGGTCGAGGGTTCGGTCAAGGCGCGCATGGAACGCCGCGGCGACCGCCAGGGCAAGGAAGTGCTGCCGATCCTGGTGCACGGCGACGCCGCCTTCGCCGGCCAGGGCGTGGTCATGGAAACCCTGAACCTGGCCCAGACCCGCGGCTACGGCACCGGCGGTACCGTCCACATCGTCATCAACAACCAGATCGGCTTCACCACCTCGGACCCGCGCGACGCCCGTTCGACGATCTACTGCACCGACGTGGTCAAGATGATCGAGGCGCCGGTGCTGCACGTGAACGCCGACGATCCGGAAGCCGTCGTGCTGGCCACCCAGATCGCGATGGACTACCGCACCGAGTTCCACAAGGACGTGGTGGTCGACATCGTCTGCTACCGCAAGCTGGGCCACAACGAGCAGGACACCCCGGCCCTGACCCAGCCGCTGATGTACAAGAAGATCGCCAAGCACCCGGGCACCCGCAAGATGTACGCGGACAAGCTGGCTGCGCAGGGCACCATCGCCGCCGACGGCGGCGACCAGCTGGTGGCCGAATACCGCGCCGCGATGGACGCCGGCAAGCACACCATCGATCCGGTCCTGACCGACTTCAAGAACAAGTACGCCGTGGACTGGGCGCCGTTCCTGAACAAGAAGTGGACCGACGCCGCCGACACCGCCGTGCCGCTGACCGAGCTGAAGCGCCTGTCGCAGCGCATCACCACCGTGCCGGAAAACTTCAAGCTGCACTCGCTGGTCGAGAAGGTCCTGAACGACCGCGCCACCATGGGCCGCGGCGAGATGAACCTCGACTGGGGCATGGGCGAACACCTGGCCTACGCATCGCTGCTGTCGTCGGGCTACGCGGTCCGCCTGTCGGGCCAGGACGCCGGCCGCGGCACCTTCGTGCACCGCCACGCCGTGCTGCACGACCAGAACCGCGAGCGCTGGGACCAGGGCATCTACCTGCCGCTGGCCAACGTGTCGGACAACCAGGCCAACTTCACCGTCATCGACTCCGTGCTGTCGGAAGAAGCGGTGCTGGGCTTCGAATACGGCTACTCGACCGCCGAGCCGAACACGCTCACCATCTGGGAAGGCCAGTTCGGCGACTTCGTCAACGGCGCCCAGGTCGTCATCGACCAGTTCATCGCCTCGGGCGAAGTGAAGTGGGGCCGCGCCTCGGGCCTGGTGCTGATGCTGCCGCACGGCTACGAAGGCCAGGGTCCGGAGCACTCGTCGGCACGTATCGAGCGCTTCCTGCAGCTGTGCGCCGACCACAACATGCAAGTCGTGCAGCCGACCACCGCCGCCCAGATCTTCCACCTGCTGCGCCGCCAGATGGTGCGCCAGTTCCGCAAGCCGCTGGTGATCTTCACGCCGAAGTCGCTGCTGCGTAACAAGGACGCCGGCTCGCCGCTGACCGACCTGGCCAAGGGCGGTTTCCAGACCGTGATCGGCGAACTGGACGAGAAGATCGACGGCAACAAGGTCAAGCGCGTGATCGTCTGCTCGGGCAAGGTCTACTACGACCTGGTCAACACCCGCAAGACCCGCAACGCGACCGACACCGCGATCATCCGCCTCGAGCAGCTGTATCCGTTCCCGCACAAGGCCTTCGGCGCCGAACTGAAGAAGTTCCCGAACGCGACCGAAGTGCTGTGGGCCCAGGACGAGCCGCAAAACCAGGGTCCGTGGTTCCAGATCCAGCACAACATCTTCGAAAGCATGGAATCGGGCCAGCGCCTGGCCTACGCCGGCCGTCCCGCTTCCGCGTCGCCTGCCGTCGGTTACGCCGACAAGCACGTGGCGCAGCAGAAGGAACTGCTGGAAACCGCGTTCTCGAAGCTCAAGGGTTTCATCCTCACCAAATAAGAAGCAGCCCAAGAGCACCCCGTGTCACAAGCACGGGGTTTTTGCACAGAATACACACGGAGTTAATTAAAAATGGCACAAATCGAAGTCAAGGTCCCCCAACTGTCGGAATCGGTTGCTGAAGCGACCCTGCTGTCCTGGCACAAGAAGGTCGGCGAAGCCGTTTCGCGCGACGAGAACATGATCGACATCGAGACCGACAAGGTGGTCCTGGAACTGCCGGCCCCGGCCGCGGGCGTGATCGTCCAGCTGATCAAGGCCGACGGCGCGACCGTCGTCTCGGGCGAGACCATCGCCATCATCGATACCGAAGCATCGGCCCAGGCCAGCCCGATCGGCATCACCACGGCAGCCGTCCCGAACGCACCGGCCGCCGCCGCCGCACCGCAGGCATCCGCATCGACCGGCAGCAAGGGCGACGTCGCCATGCCGGCCGCCGCCAAGATCCTGGCCGACGCCAACCTGACCACCGCCGACGCCACCGGCACCGGCCGTGACGGCCGCGTGACCAAGGGCGACGCCCTGGCCGCCGTCGCCAACAAAGGCGCCGTCGCGCCGGCCGCTCCGGCTCCGCTGGCTGCCCCGGCCGCCAAGCCGGCCCTGCAGCAAGTTGCCGCACCGGCCCCGGCCAACCTGGGCGACCGTCCGGAAGAGCGCGTGCCGATGAGCCGCCTGCGCGCCCGTATCGCCGAGCGCCTGCTGCAGTCGCAACAGACCAACGCCATCCTGACCACGTTCAACGAAGTGAACATGGCTCCGGTCATGGAACTGCGTAACAAGTACAAGGACAAGTTCGAGAAGGAACACGGCGTCAAGCTGGGCTTCATGTCCTTCTTCGTCAAGGCCGCCGTTGCCGCCCTGAAGAAGTACCCGATCCTGAACGCCTCGGTCGACGGTAACGACATCATCTATCACGGCTACTTCGACATCGGTATCGCCGTCGGTTCGCCGCGTGGCCTGGTGGTGCCGATCCTGCGCAACGCCGACCAGATGTCGATCGCCGAGATCGAGAAGAAGATCGGCGAATTCGGCCAGAAAGCCAAGGACGGCAAGCTGACCCTGGAAGACCTGACCGGCGGTACCTTCTCGATCTCGAACGGCGGCGTGTTCGGTTCGATGCTGTCGACCCCGATCATCAACCCGCCGCAGTCGGCGATCCTGGGCGTGCACGCGACCAAGGACCGCGCCGTGGTCGAGAACGGCCAGATCGTGATCCGTCCGATGAACTACCTGGCAATGTCCTACGACCACCGCATCATCGACGGCCGCGAAGCCGTGCTGGGCCTGGTCGCGATGAAGGACGCGCTGGAAGATCCGGCCCGCCTGCTGCTGGACCTGTAATCGCCGTTCGGGAGGGCGCGCTGGCGCTGCCCTCGTGCTTTGTCTGATGGAAGGGTATCACCATGATTGCCGATGAAATCAAGCGCTTGCACGAGCTGCACCAGGCCGGCGCCCTGACCGACGCCGAATTCGAACAGGCCAAGGCGAAGATCCTGTCGTCCTCGACGGTGAACCTGAACAAGGGCGCCGCATCGAGCGCCGACGGCAGCTTTGCCGCGGAGCTCAACACCCTGCGCCGCTCGCGCACCGACCGCTGGATCGGCGGCGTGTGCGGCGGTCTGGCGCAGGTGTCGGGCGTGGATTCGTGGGTGTGGCGGCTGGTGTTCACGCTGTTCACCCTGACGTTCGGATTCGGGGCGGTGATTTATTTGCTGCTGTGGATCTTCGTACCGGAAGAATAATTCAACCGTCGTTCCCGCGAAGGCGGGAACCCAAGTTGGACGCGTAGCGGTAACGCTTGCAAACTTGGGCCCCCGCCTCCGCGGGGGCGACGGCATAAAAGGAATCGATAATGAGCAACGAAAAACAATTTGACGTCGTCGTGATCGGCGGCGGCCCCGGCGGCTATGTGGCCGCCATTCGCGCTGCCCAGCTGGGCTTCAAGGTCGCCTGCATCGACGAGGCGCAAAATGCCAAGGGCGGTCCGGCCCTGGGCGGCACCTGCACCAACGTCGGCTGCATCCCGTCGAAGGCGCTGCTGCAGTCGTCGGAGCACTTCGAGCATGCCGGCCACGGCTTCAAGGAACACGGCATCAATGTGTCGGGCCTGGAGCTGGACCTGGGCGCGATGCTGAAGCGTAAGGATGGCGTGGTCAAGGCCAACAACGACGGCATCGTCTACCTGTTCAAGAAGAACAAGGTCACCTTCTTCCACGGCCGCGGCACCCTGGCCGGCAAGGCGGGCGAAGGCTTCACGATCAACGTCTCGGGCACCACCACCGACAGCATCACCGCCAAGAACGTGATCGTCGCCACCGGCTCGAACCCGCGCGAACTGCCGGGCACCCCGTTCGACGAGAAGCTGGTCCTGTCGAACACCGGCGCGCTGGCCATCGACGCCGTGCCAAGCAAGCTGGGCGTGATCGGCGCCGGCGTGATCGGCCTGGAAATGGGTTCGGTGTGGCGCCGCCTGGGCGCGAAAGTCACCGTGCTGGAAGGCCTGCCGGCCTTCCTGGGCGCGGTCGACCAGCAGATCGCCAAGGAAGCGCAGAAGGCCTTCACCAAGCAGGGCCTGGAAATCCACCTCGGCGTTAAAATTGGCAACATCACCAAGGGCGACAACAGCGTCACCGTGGAATACGCTGATGCCAGCGGCGCCGCGCAGACCGCGACCTTCGACCGCCTGATCGTCTCGATCGGTCGCGTGCCGAACACCATCGGCCTGGGCTTCGAAAGCGTCGGCCTGCAGCTCGACGAGCGCGGCTTCATCGCCGTCGACGACGAGTGCCGCACCGGCGTGCCGGGCATCTGGGCGGTGGGCGACGTCGTGCGCGGCCCGATGCTGGCGCACAAGGCGGAAGAAGAGGGCGTCGCGGTTGCCGAGCGCATCGCCGGCCAGCATGGCCACGTCAACTTCAACACCATTCCGTGGGTGATCTACACCTCGCCGGAAATCGCCTGGGTCGGCCGCACCGAAGAGCAGCTGAAGAAGGACGGCGTCGCCTATAAAGCCGGCACCTTCCCGTTCATGGCCAACGGCCGTGCGCGCGCGCTGGGCGACACCACCGGCATGGTCAAGGTCATCGCCGATGCCGCCACCGACGAAATCCTGGGCGTGCACATCGTGGGCCCGGTCGCTTCCGAGCTGATCTCGGAAGCCGTGGTGGCGATGGAGTTCAAGGCGTCGGCCGAAGACATCGCCCGCATCTGCCACGCCCACCCGACCCTGTCCGAAGCGACCAAGGAAGCCGCGCTCGCCGTCGACAAGCGTTCGCTGAACTTCTAAGCAACACACGTGACGTGGGCAGCGTTGCGGGCATCCAGCCCGCAACGCTGCCCACGGTCCGTTAAACCATCGGTATTTCATGAACGTCCAAGAGTATTACCAGCACGCCCTCACCGAGCGCGGCTTCAAGTCCGATCCGGCCCAGCAGCGCGCGGTGGACCGACTCCAGCAGGCGTACGACGACTGGGTCCACTACAAGGCCCAGCGGTCGTCCGCTTTCAAGCGCCTGATCAACCGTCCCGAGGTGCCGACCGGCGTCTACATGTGGGGCGGAGTGGGGCGCGGCAAGTCCTTCCTGATGGACAGCTTCTATTCGGTGGTGCCGGTGGTGCGCAAGACGCGCCTGCACTTCCATGAATTCATGCGCGCCGTGCACCGCCAGCTCGACGAGCTGAAGGGCGTGGAAGATCCGCTGATCGAGGTGGCAAAACGCATCGCCAGGAAGTACCGCCTGATCTGCTTCGACGAATTCCACGTCAGCGACGTCGCCGACGCGATGATCATGTACAACCTGCTGTCCGCCCTGTTCGAGAACGGCGTGTCGTTCGTGATGACGTCGAACTACGATCCGGACAAGCTGTACCCGGACGGCCTGCACCGCGACCGCATGCTGCCCACCATCGCCCTGCTGAAGAACCGGCTGGACGTGATGAACGTCGACGCCGGCATCGACTACCGCCACCGCGCGCTGGAGCAGGTGCAGGCCTATTACACGCCGCTCGGCGCGGCCAGCGACCACCAGCTGCGCGACACCTGGGCCAAGGTCGCCGACACCGCCGACGAAGATCCGCGCGTGCACATCGAGCAGCGCGAGATCCGTGCGCTGCGCCGTGCCGGCGGCGCGATCTGGTTCGACTTCCACACCCTGTGCGGCGGCCCGCGCTCGCAGAACGACTACCTGGAGCTGGCCAGCCAGTTCCACACCGTGATCCTGTCCGGGGTGCCGCGCATGTCGGCGGCGATGTCGTCCGAGGCGCGCCGCTTCACCTGGCTGATCGACGTGTTCTACGACCACAAGGTCAAGCTGATCATGTCGGCCGAGGTGGCGCCGGAACAGCTGTACACCGAAGGCGCGATGTCGAACGAGTTCCATCGCACGGTCTCGCGTATCATTGAGATGCAATCGCGCGAATACATGCTGGCCGAGCGCCGCGGCGCCGCCGATTCGCTCGCCTGAGTCCCACCAAGAGGAAGACAAGATCACGATGAAACCTGTTCCGTCCATGTTCCTGCGCCGCGCCGGCGCCGCCGTCCAGGGCGCCCTGCTGTGCGCGCTGCTGGCCGCCTGCGCCGGCAACCGCCCGGCCCCGCGCGAAGTGCCGCCCCCGCCGGTCGCTTCCGTGGCCCAGGCCGACCAGCAGCTGGCCGAAGTGGCGCGCGAACGCGCCGCGATCGAGGCCCGCTATGCCGAGCGCGAACGGGTCTGCTACGACAAGTTCTTCGTGAACCGCTGCCTGGACGAAGCCAAGGAACGCCGCCGCAGCTCGCTCGCGGCCCAGCGCGCGATCGAGGTGCAGGCCGAACGCTTCAAGCGCCAGGCCGTGGTGGACGAGCGCGACCGCAAGCTGGCCGAAGCCGACCGGCGCTACCGCGAGGAGGAGGCGCGCCTGGCGGCCCAGCCGCCGCAGCCGACCCGCGCAGTGCAGGAAGCGCCGGCGCCGCGCGCGCCGACCGTGCCGGGCCGCGTGGCGGCGCGCGACGCGCGCCTGCAGGAGGCGAAGGCCAAGGAAGCCGCCGCAGCGCCGCAGCGCGCCAGGAACGTGCGCGACTTCGAGCGCCGCAAGGCCGAATCGGAAGAGCGCCAGCGCGAGGTCGCGCGCCGCAAGGCCGAGCGCGCCGCGAAGGCGGCCAAGAAGGCCGAGGAAGAAAAAGCGAAGGCAGCGAAGACGCCGGCCCCGCCGGCGCAATGACCGTCACACCGTCCGTTTCAGCTTCTGTACCTTGTAGCCGCCCGCATCCTGCGGCGGCGGCACTAGCTTGACGATCGCCATCGAGCAGTTGCCGCCCTTGCCCTCGGAGCGTTCGCCGGCTTTGTCGATCAGCATCTCGGCCGCCTGGCGCGGCGTCATCCTCGCGGTGGCGGCGCCCAGTTCGGCATCGGTGAAGAAATGCCACAGTCCGTCCGAGGCGAGCAGGAACACCTCGCCCGCGGCCAGGCCCGTGCGGTGGCCGACCGTCACGTAGGGATCCTTGCGGCTGTTGCCCATCACGTTCACCAGCAGCTTCGACTTGCGGTGGTTCCTGGCCGCATCAAGCGGCAGGCGCTCGCTCGACACCAGGTGCTCGACATAGGCGGCGTCGCCGGTGCGCGCCAGGCAGGCGCCGTCCTGGAAGTGGTAGAGGCGGGAGTCGCCGACATGCGCCCACACCGCCTCGCCATGCGGCGACAGCAGCAGCCCCACGAAGCTGGCATGCATTTCGACCCCGGCGGCCACGGCGTTCATCTTGATGACCATGTGGGTCTCCTGCACGATGTCGTGCAGCAGCGCTTCCAGGCGCTCGACGCCGGGATGGTCGCCAGGCTTGAACAGGTCGAACACGTGCATGGCCGTATGCAGCACCTGCTCGGATGCCGCGGCCCCGCCGATGCCGTCGGACAGCACCGCCAGCACGTATCCGGGCGCGCGCGCGCCCGTCATCAGCGCGACCCGATCGTTCTGCTGCGGCCGATTGCCGATGTGCTGCGCGGTTCCCGCTTCTATCTTGTATTGACTCATAAACGTGGCTTTCCGATACCGGCTTGCTGAACTTTGTTGGCGGCAACGTCAGCGTAGATTAAACTATGCACTGGTTTGCACAACTGTTGCAAGCCGTAACAATAAATCGCGTCCTCCCACCCCGGCTTCAGCCCTCAACTTCGGAAATGCCCAACATGATCGACGTCCAGGAGATCCAGCGCCGTATTATTGAACTCGACGTGGAACACCGCGACCTCGACGCTGTCATAGACATGCTGACCCGTGACGGCCATTCCGACCAGCTACAATTACGCCGCCTGAAGAAGCGCAAGCTGCAGCTGAAAGACCATATCACCTTGCTGAAAATGCAGTTGGTGCCGGACGTGCCGGCGTAAGCTGGCTGTTTTACCCTTTCCCACGACTTTGACCGATCACCTGCCCATGCCCGGCCCCGATGCCGAGGCCATTCCTGCCGACGCCCCCGCAGCCTCGTCCGCCGAGTCCGCCGCCGAGCCCGCTGCGCCTGTTGCGCCGGGCAAGTACGACGCCGAGGTCGACCGCATCTTCGGCGCCGGCGGCCCGCTCGCGCCCGCCGTCGGCAGCTTCCGTCCGCGCCAGTCGCAGACCGAGATGGCGAAGGCGATCGCCGACGCGATCGGCAGCCAGGGCACGCTCATCGCCGAGGCCGGCACAGGCACGGGCAAGACCTTCGCCTACCTGGTCCCGGCGCTGCTGTGGGGCGGCAAGACCATCATCTCGACCGGCACCAAGAACCTGCAGGACCAGCTGTTCTCGCGCGACATCCCGAACGTGCGCGCGGCCCTGCGCGCGCCGGTCTCGGTGGCCCTGCTGAAGGGCCGCGCCAACTACGTCTGCCATTACCACCTGGAGCGCACGCTGCAGAACGGGCGCCTGACCTCGCGCGACGACGTCGGCCACCTGCGCGAGATTTCGCGCTTCATCAAGATGAGCAACTCGGGCGACAAGGCCGAACTGGCCAAGGTCCCGGAAACCGCCTCGGTGTGGAACCTGGTCACCTCGACGCGCGAGAACTGCGTCGGTCAGGAATGCCAGTATTACCAGGACTGCTTCGTGATGAAGGCGCGCCGCGAAGCCCAGCAGGCCGACGTGGTCGTGGTCAACCACCACCTGTTCTTCGCCGACGTGGCCCTGAAGGAGGGCGGCATGGCCGAGCTGCTACCGTCCGCGAACACCATCGTGTTCGACGAGGCGCACCAGCTGCCCGAAGTCGCCACGCTGTTCTTCGGCACCACGGTCTCGACCTCGCAGGTGCTGGAACTATGCCGCGACGTGCTGGCCGAGGGCCTGGCGCATGCGCGCGGCGGCCCGGACTGGGCCAAGGTCGTGATGGTGGTCGAGAAGGCCGCGCGCGACCTGCGCCTGACCTTCCCGGAAGGCGGCACCCGCCTGTCCCTGCCGCAGATCCCGCCGAGCTCGGACTTCTTCCCGGCGCTGGAAAAGCTCAAGGAAGAGCTGGAAGGCATGGTCGACGTGCTCGAGGAGCAGGCCGAACGCGCCGAGACGATCGAGCAGTGCCGCGTGCGCGCGGTCGAGATGCTGGAGAACTTCAAGGCCTGGAAGCCGGCGCCGGTCAAGAGAGACCCGAAGGAAAAGGACTACAGCGAATTCGGCGGCGCCGACGCCGTGCTGTGGGTCGAGGCCTTCTCGTCCTCGCTGCAGCTGCACAAGACGCCGCTGTCGATCGCGCCGATCTTCGCCGGCCAGCGCGCAGGGACGCCCCGCAGCTGGATCTTCACCTCGGCGACCCTGGCGGTGAAGAACGATTTCAAGCATTTCACGTCGCAGATGGGCATGACCGGCGAGCCGGCGCGCACCTGGCCCAGCCCCTTCAATTACCAGGAGCAGGGCATCCTGTACGTGCCGACCGGCCTGCCGGAACCGAACACGATGGGCTATACCGACGCCGTGGTGGACATGGCGCTGCCCGTCATCGAAGCGGCCGGCGGCCGCTGCTTCTTCCTGTGCACGACGATCCGCGCCGTGAACCGCGTGGCCGAGCGCCTGCGCGAAGAATTCGCCGCGCGCGGCCTGGAGTTCCCGCTGTTCGTACAGGGCGAACGCGGACGCACCGAGCTGCTGGATTCCTTCCGCAACGCCGGCAACGCCGTGCTGGTGGGCAGCCAGAGCTTCTGGGAAGGTGTGGACGTGCGCGGCGAGGCGCTGTCGCTGGTCATCATCGACAAGCTGCCGTTCGCCCCGCCGGACGATCCGGTGCTGGCGGCGCGCATCGAAGTCATGGAAAAGAAGGGCATGAACGGTTTCGTCCACCACACGCTGCCGGAGGCCATCATCAACCTGAAGCAGGGCGCCGGACGCCTGATCCGCGACGTCGACGACCGCGGCGTGCTGATGCTGTGCGACCCGCGCGTGATCAGCAAGCCCTACGGCCGCCGCATCTGGCAGAGCCTGCCGCCGTTCCGGCGTACGCGGGTGCAGGCGGACGTGATCGAGTTCTTCAAGCAGCCGAAGCCGGACGCGTGAGGCAAGCCGTCCCGCGGCCGTCCTAGAACAGCGAGCCGGTCTCCGGTACCACCACCTTCTTCGCTTTCGGCGCCGCCGGCGCCGCCCAGGCCTTCATCCGCTCGGCCGGATAATGGCGCAGGAAGCTGCGCGCCAGTTCCGGATCGCGGCAGGCCAGCCAGGCGTCCACGTCTTCGGGCGGCAGCACCACCAGCGAGCGCTTCTCGTCGCCCGGCTTGTGGAAGCGCTTCATTAGCGGATGCTCGTCGGCGTTGATGGTGATCTGGGTGAAGGAGGCGCCGACATTGCCGTCGCTTTCCTTCCACTCGCGCCACAATCCGGCGACGAAGAAAAGGCTGTCGTCCCGCATGCCGATGCCGAAGCGCTCGGCTTTCCCGCTCTCGTAATTCGGCTCGAAGAAACAGGTCATCGGCACCGCGCACAGCTGCGTGCGGTGCCAGGCCTGCGCGAACGAGCGCCGCTCGCCGATCGACTCGGCGCGCGCATTCATCGTATCGAAGACTTTCACGCCGGCCGGGATGTGGCGGCGCGGGACCATGCCGTAGCTGGCCAGGCTCAGCATGCGCTGGTTGTGCGCGTCCGAGCGCACGATGGGCGCCAGGTAGTCTTTCCAGGTCTCGGTTGGCCAGTCCCAGTCGCGATACAGGTCGACCAGGGTGCCGAGCACCATGTCCAGTTGTTCGGGGAGGGGAGGGCGGTAATTGACGCACATGGCGCCATCATAGCAGCACCCGCGGCCGGCGGAAAAAAGGGATAGGCAGACTCAGCCGCTTCGGGTATCTTGTCGAAACTTTCCGCCTGTGCAACTTTGTTGCCGATTACCGCCAAGGAGTATCTATCGATGAATGAATTGGTCAACGCCATCAACGGCTACGTCTGGAGTCCGGCCCTGATTGCCCTGTGCCTGGGCACCGGGCTGTATTTTTCGGTCCGTTCGCGCTTCCTGCAAGTGCGGCACATGCGCGAAATGACGCGGTTGATGATGGAAGGGAAGAGCTCAGACCAGGGCGTGTCCTCGTTCCAGGCGCTGGCGATGACGCTGGCCGGCCGGGTCGGCACCGGCAACATCGCCGGCGTCGCCACCGCGATCACCTTCGGCGGCCCCGGCGCCGTGTTCTGGATGTGGGCGGTGGCCTTCCTGGGCGCCAGCTCGGCCTTCGTCGAATCGACCCTGGGCCAGGTCTACAAGGAACAGATCAACCGCGAATACCGCGGCGGCCCGGCCTTCTACATCGAGAAGGGCCTGGGCGTGAAATGGTATGCCTGGCTGTTCGCGGTCGTGACCGTGGTGGCCACCGGCCTGCTGCTGCCCGGCGTGCAGGCGAATTCGATCGCCGACGGCCTCAAGACCGCGGTCGGCATCGACCCGAACGTCACCGCCGCCGGCCTGGCGATCGTGCTCGGCTTCATCATCTTCGGCGGCGTCAAGCGCATCGCGCACTTCGCCGAAATCGTCGTGCCCTTCATGGCGCTGGCCTACATCATCGTGGCGGTGGTGATCATCTTCCTGAACATCGGCCAGCTGCCGCATGTCATGAAGCTGATCTTCAGCTCGGCCTTCGGGACCGATGCGGCCTTCGGCGCCATCCTCGGCATGGCGATCCAGTGGGGCGTCAAGCGCGGCGTGTATTCGAACGAGGCGGGCCAGGGCACCGGCCCGCACGCATCCTCGGCCGCCGAAGTCAGCCACCCGGCCAAGCAGGGCCTGGTGCAGGGCTTCTCGGTCTACATCGACACCCTGTTCGTGTGCTCGGCCACCGCCTTCATGCTGCTGATTACCGGCCAGTACAACGTCGAGCGCGCCGACGGCAGCCACATCTACCAGGGCGTGCAGGGCGTGGCGGCCGGCCCCGGCTACGTGCAGACCGCGCTGGAAAACGTGCTGCCGGGCTTCGGCTCGATCTTCGTCGCGCTGGCGCTGCTGTTCTTCGCCTTCACGACCATCGTCGCGTACTACTACATCGCCGAAACCAATATCGCCTACCTCAACCGCCACACGCCGCGCCCGTGGGTGAACTTCCTGCTGAAGGTGGCGATCATCGGCGCGACCGTGTACGGCACCGTCAAGACGGCCGACGTGGCCTGGGCGCTGGGCGACCTCGGCGTCGGCCTGATGGCCTGGCTGAACATCGTCGCCATCCTGCTGATGCGTAACACCGCCTTCAAGTGCCTGCGCGACTACGAGGCGCAGAAGGCGGCCGGCAAGGATCCGGAATTCGATCCGGTGGCGCTGGGCATCGGCAATGCGCACTACTGGGAAAAGCGCGCCGCCGAGCTGCGCGCGCGCGAGCGCGAGGTGGCGTGACCCTGGCCCGAGCTCAGGGCTTGAGGGCGCGGACCTGGGCCAGCACCTCGTCCACGCGCCCTTCGTTGACCAGTTCCGCCGGCGTCCTGCCGCCCAGGGCCGCCAGCGGCGCTTCCATCCAGCTGCTCGCCGCATCGTCGCTGCCCAGCACCGCGCGCACCGCGTGCATCGCCGTGTAGTAGGCCCGGGCCTTGCGCGACTGCTGCTCGAAGCGGGCGCGCAGGGCGGCCAGGCCGTCCGGATTCAGTTGTCCATCCTTGCTCATGCCGTTTCTCCCGGTACGATCACGACCTTGCCCGTGACCTTGCGCTGCGCCATGTCGTTCAGGGCCTGCGCGGTGTCGGCCAGCGCATAGCGGCGCGACACCAGCGGGCGCAGTTTTCCTTCCGTCATCCAGCCCAGCATCTGGCGCATCGCCGCCTGGTTCGCCTGCGGCTCGCGGCGCACGAAGTCGCCCCAGAACACGCCGACCACCGAGGCGCCCTTCAGCAGCATCAGGTTCCACGGCAGCTTCGGGATCTCGCCGTTGGCGAAGCCGACCACCAGGTGGCGCCCGCGCCAGGCGATCGAGCGCAGCGCCGGCTCGCTGTACACGCCGCCGACCGGATCGTAGACCACGTCCGGGCCCTTGCCCCCGGTCGCGGCCTTGAGGGCTTCGCGCAGGTCTTCCTTCGTGTAGTCGATCAGCAGGTCGGCGCCGTGGGCCTTGCATACCGCCAGTTTTCCAGGACTGGAGGCGGCCGCGATCACGCGCGCGCCGAGCGCCTTGCCGATCTCGATCGCCGCCAGGCCGACCCCGCCGGCCGCGCCCAGCACCAGCATGGTCTCGCCGGGCTGCAGGGCGCCGCGGTCGACGATCGCGTGGTGCGAGGTGCCGTAGGTCAGGGTGATGGCGGCGGCGACCTCGAAGTCCATCCCGGGCGGCATCGGCATCAGCATCCCGGCTGGCGCCAGGGCCTGTTCCGCGAAGGCGCCGGTGCGGGTGAAGCCGATCACGCGGTCGCCCGGCCGGTAGGCCGTGACGCCGTCGCCGACCGCGCGCACGATGCCGGCGAACTCGTTGCCCGGGGTGAAGGGCAGCTCGGGCTTCACCTGGTATTTGCCCTGCACGGTCAGCACGTCCGGGAAGTTCACCCCGGCCGCCTTGACGTCGACCACCACCTGGCCCGCCGCGGGGACCGGGTCCGCCACGTCTTCCACCACCAGGCTGCCCGGTGGTCCCCATGCCTTGCACACGACGGCTTTCATCGCTTTCTCCTCGCTTTTTCCTGGCTGTTGCCGAATTCGAAACCGGGATTATGCCGCATGACCGTTCCGCCGAGTCCGGCAGGGCGCTTGTGCTTCCACAACATGCATCATGCATGGCTTGTTAGAGTCTGCTGGTCCGCTGCCGGTGGCAGTGATTGAACCCTGCTAGGGGAGAGCAATGGCGATCCGTTACGGCTGTTTTTTCAGCTATGCCCATGGGCGGCATGAGCTCATGCAGCGCTTCAAGGCGACGCTGGCCGACGCCCTGCGCTGCTACCTGGAGCCGTATTTCGACAACGAAGACGAGCTGTTCGTCGATGTCGAGCAGCTCGGCGGCGGGGACGACCTCGACCGCAAGATCGCCCGCGCGATGTGCGAGAGCGTGTGCATGATCCTGATCTACACCCCGAAGTACGAAGCCCACGCCTACACGCGGCGCGAATACGCGGCCATGCGCCAGCTCGAAATCGAGCGCAGCCGGTGGTACGCGCTGCCGAGCCACCTGATCATCCCCGTCATCATGACCCGGCATCCCGACCAGCTGCCGCCGCAGATCACCGAAGCCAGCTTCTACGTCGATTTTTCCCGCTTCACGATGGCGACTGGCGACCTGAAATCGAATCCCGAATTCCTGCCGGACATCGACAAGATGGTCCGGCGCATCGTCGCCCATTACCAGTGCCTGAAAAAATCCATGCCGCCGGGGCATGACTGCAACCAATTCGTGCTCCCCGATGTCCCACCCCCGTGGCGCGAGATAACGGATACCACCTTTCCCAAAAAATGAGGAGCAATATGAATACCGACCGCATCACCGCTGCGCCGGCCCTTGACGGCGAGGTGACGACGTTTTATGCCTACGATGGCGCGGGCGCGCGTAGTCGCGCGCTTGCTCATGCCGCATGGCTATTGTCTGGACGCAATCACGGCAAGACGCCGGTGCTGATGATCGACTGGGACCTCGAAGGCCCGGGCCTGCACCATTATTTCGCCGGCGACCAGCCGCACGGCGAGCGCCAGGGCGTGCTCGAGCTGTTCGAAGCCTGCCGCGCGCGCCTGGAGGTGCTCGGGCGCGCGCCGGCCGACGAAGCCCCGGCGCTGGCCGAACGCGTGCTCGACGAGCTCGACTGGGACAGCTACCTCGAACGGATCGACGACAGCCGGCCGCTGTACCTGATGCGCGCCGGCCGCTTCGACGACAGCTACGGCGAGCGGGTCGACCGGCTCGACTGGGACGCGCTGTTCTGCGCCTGCCCGGCGCTGTTCCGCAGCTTCGCCGCCCACCTGACGCGGCGCTTCGCCCATGTGCTGGTCGATTGCCGCAGCGGGCGCTCGGCCGCCACCAGCGTCTGCACGGCGCTGTTGCCCGACAAGATGGTGGGCCTGTTCACGCCGGAACCGCGCAGCCTGGAAGGCCTGGACGGGGTCGTCCGGCGCGCGCTCGACTACCGCTGCAGCCACGAGGACGAGCAGCGGCCCTTGCTGGTCTATCCGCTGCCGATCCCGCCGGGCGGCGCGGTCGAGGCGCGCCTGGGCTGGCGCCACGGCGACGAACGCCGCAGCCAGCCGGGCTACCAGGCAGCGCTCGAAAAGCTGCTGGGCGAATGCTACGGCCTGGCCGGCGTCGCCCTCGACAGCTATCTCGACGAAGTCCAGTTGCCCCAGGCCACACTGGGCGAGGCAGCGGCGCCGCCTCGCGCGTGCGGCGCCGAGCGCGACCGGCTGGGCCCGGTGCGCAGCATCGAAACCCTGCTCGAGTGGATGGAGCCGGGGCATTTCCCATGGCGGCCGCTGGCCGAAGTGCGCCTGGTGCAGGCGGTCGCGGCGCTGCGCGAGCGCGCCGGCGATACCCAGGCGCCGCCGCTGGCGCGCGAACTGGCGCGCCTGGGCCAGCTCTACCTGGGCCAGCAGGGCGACGAGATCGAGGCCGCGCGCCGGCTCGAACAGCACGTGATCGCCCTGGAAGAGGGTTTGCACGCCATGGAAGAGGGGCGGCGAGCCGTTCGCAGCTGAGTTTGAAACCGGGGCCGCCACCGTGCCTGGTGTGGCGCATGCGCGACGGCAGGCCGCGCCGCCGCCGGTCGCGGCGGGATGCCGATCGTCCCGATGAGCAATAAATGTGCAGCCAAAGGCGTCGATCTGGCCGTTGCTTCAGGTAAAATCGCACGCATGCGAATCCTTATCAGTAACGACGACGGCTATCTCGCTCCTGGTATCCAGGCGCTGGCCGACGCGCTCGCCGCGGTCGCCGACATCGTGGTGGTCGCTCCCGACAGCAATCGCTCGGGGGCCTCCAACTCGCTGTCGCTCGACCGGCCGCTGTCGGTGTCGAAAGCTGCGAACGGTTTCTATTTTGTCAATGGCACGCCGACCGACTGCGTGCACATCGCGCTGACGGGCATGCTCGACCAGCGTCCCGACCTGGTCGTGTCCGGCATCAACAACGGCCAGAACATGGGGGACGACACCCTGTATTCGGGGACGGTGGCGGCCGCGACCGAGGCTTACCTGTTCGGCATCCCGGCGATCGCCTTTTCCCAGGTCCACGGCGGCTGGTCCGAGGTCGAGTCCGCCGCGCGCGTGGCCAGCGACATCGTGCTGCGCCGCTTCGAGACGCTGGAAGCGCCGTTCCTGCTGAACGTAAACATCCCGAACCTGCCTTACGAGCAGATGGGCCCGCTGACCGCGACCCGCCTGGGGCGCCGCCACCAGTCCGAGCCGGTGATCCGCGGCCAGGATCCGCGCGGCCGCGAGATCTTCTGGATCGGCGCGCCAGGGGCCTGCCGCGATGCCGGCGAGGGCACCGATTTCCACGCCACCAGCCAGGGGCGGGTGTCGATCACGCCGCTGCAGGTCGACCTGACCCACCGCGAACAGCTGGCCTCCTTGCGAGGGTGGCTGGAATGAGCGAAAAGCGCAGCAATTTTCCCTTGCCGCTGTCGTCAGTGACGGGCGCAAGCACCCGGAAGCCTGCTGCGCCGGCGCCGGTGGCGACGCCGCAGACCGCGACCCAGAACGCACGCACCAGCCAGGGCCAGCAGCCGCCAGCGCCGCGTCCGGCAGCGCCCGGCGTAGCCCAGGCCGGCCAGCCCCAGCAGACCCTGGCGCGCTCCGCGCTGGCCGCCACCGAGGCGCCCCGGCGCGCGATGACGGCCTATGTCGCCAGGCAGGGCGTCAAGGATCCGCAGGTGCTGGCGGCGCTGGAAACCGTGCCGCGCCACATGTTCATCGAGCCGGCCCTGTCGAGCCAGGCCTATGCCGACGTCTCCTTGCCGATCGGTCATAACCAGACGATTTCCCAGCCCTACATCGTGGCCCGGATGATCGAGTTGCTCAAGGGGAGCGGCCAACCCTTGCGTCGCGTGCTCGAGATCGGCACCGGTTGCGGCTACCAGGCCGCGGTGCTGTCCTGCGTGGCCCAGGAGGTGTATTCGATCGAGCGCATCAAGCCGCTGCACGAGCTGGCCAAGGCCAACCTGCGGCCCTTGCGCATTCCTAATCTGCGCTTGCACTATGGAGATGGTATGCTTGGGCTGCCGCAGGTGGCGCCCTTCGATGGCATCATCCTGGCGGCGGCCGGTCTCGAGGTGCCGCGCGCACTGCTCGAGCAACTGGCCATCGGCGCCCGGCTGGTGGCGCCCGTCGGCGCCCAGGTCCAGCATCTGCAGCGCATCACCCGCACCGGCAAATCGGAATGGACCAGCGAAACGCTGGAAGCCTGCCATTTTGTCCCGCTGCGGCCAGGCATCGTCTGAGAATGCCAGAAAGTCGTAACAGAATTAGATGAGAATGAAACCAACAACCCGCTTAGCCCTGTTGACCGTCAGTATCGTGCTGAGCGCGTGCAGCACTCCCAGCCGCCAGGCACCCGTGATCGACCGTCCGGCCCCGGCCGCCGCCAACAAGACGCCGCGCCCCCAGCATCCGGTTGCCCCGGCGCCGGCCGCCGAGGACACGAAGGCCGATGCGCGCGGCAGCTATACCGTGCGCAAGGGCGATACCCTGCTGCGCATCGCGCTCGACGTCGGCCAGAACTACCGCGACCTGGTGGCCTGGAACAACCTGGCCGATCCGGACGACATCAAGGTCGGCCAGGTGCTGCGCGTGGCGCCGCCGGATCGTAACGGCAACAGCGCCGTCGCCGGCACCAACCCGATCGTCATGCCGGGCGCCGAGAAGCCGGCCGCCGTGCCGAAGAAGACCGTGCCGCGTGGCGACAAGAAGCCGTACACCGAATCGAACCTGGCGGATGCCCAGAAGGACGACAACCCGACCGTGAATCCGAAGGCGGTCGAGCGCCCGAGCGCCGGCCTGGCTGCCGGCAGCACGGTCACCGCCAACGACGACGAAAAGCTGAGCTGGATGTGGCCGTCCGACGGCAGGATCATCGCCACCTTCGACGAAGGCAAGAACAAGGGCATCGACATCGCGGGCAAACTCGGCCAGCAGGTGATGGCCGCCGGTTCCGGTAAGGTGATGTACGCGGGCAGCGGCATCCGCGGATATGGTAATCTCGTGATTGTTAAGCACAGCAACAGCCTGCTGTCGGCATACGCGCACAATCGTGCGATCGTGGTCAAAGAGGGTCAGAGCGTGACCAAGGGCCAGGTGATCGCCGAGATGGGCGATTCCGATGCCGACACGGTCAAACTGCATTTCGAGATACGCCAGCAGGGCAAGCCGGTCGACCCGTCGAAGTTCCTGCCCAGTCGTTAGCGAGGACCAATGACGCTGCCGCCCGACCCGTTGGACCAGGAAATGCCGGACAATGGGCCGGAGGAGGTGCCGGAGGACGCGCTGGGCGACGGCGATTTCGGCTCCGGGGGCGAGCGCGCGACGCTGCTGGACGAAGGTCCCGCGGCTCCGGTCGAAGCCGTGGATGAGCTCAAGAGCGTGCTGCAGGCCGAGCTCTCCACCGACACCACCCAGTACTACCTGAACCGGATCGGCACCAAGCCCCTGCTCGGCGCCGAGCAGGAGGCGCATTACGCGACCCTGGCCAAGGCAGGAGATTTTGCCGCTCGGCAAAAAATGATCGAGCATAACCTGCGCCTGGTGGTCTCGATCGCGAAGCACTACATCAACCGCGGCGTGGTCCTGCTCGACCTGATCGAGGAGGGCAACATCGGCCTGATGCGGGCGATCGACAAGTTCGAGCCGGAGCGCGGCTTCCGTTTCTCCACCTACGCGACCTGGTGGATCCGCCAGAGCATCGAGCGCGCCATCATGAACCAGGCCCGCACCGTGCGCCTGCCGGTGCACATGGTGCGCGAGCTGAACCAGGTGCTGCGCGCCAAGTATCACCTCGAAGCCCAGCACCACGACGGCAAGGAAGCCAGCGCCGAGGACATCGCCAGCCTGGTCGGGCGCCCGGTGGAAGAGGTGCAGGACATCCTGGCCCTGTCCGAGCACGCGACCTCGCTCGACGCCCCGCTCGACAACGATCCGCAGACCAGCCTGATGGACATGCTGCCGGACGAAGGCGACGTCAGCCCCGACATGCGCGCCGAGCACCACGAGATGACCGTGCTGGTGCGCGACTGGCTGCAGAAGCTGCCGGACAAGCAGCGCGTGGTCGTGATGCGCCGCTTCGGCCTCGACAACGACGACCCGGCCACCCTCGAAACCCTGGCCGAGGAGATGGGCGTGACGCGCGAGCGGGTGCGCCAGATCCAGCAGGAAGCCCTCGTCAAGCTGAAGCGGGCCATGGCTGCCCGTGGCGTGGTGCGCGATTCCTTGCTATGATGTTCGGCTGATCTGCCGTCGTTCTCATTTTTTCCGTCATCCCCGCGCAGGCGGGGATCCAAGTTCGCAGAGCAGTACTAACGTTTGCGTCGGCTCCGCCCCGGACTTGGATTCCCGCCTTCGCGGGAATGACGTGCTTGAGCACGTGTCCTCGTTCTACATCCTCCTCAGACCATGCAAGAAACCTTCATCAACATCAAATCCCTCGACATGGACGCGCGCGGCGTCGGCCACCTGGAGAACGAGGACGGTTCGCCGGGCAAGGTGATCTTCGTCGAAGGCGCGCTGCCGGGCGAGCGGGTCAGCTTCGAGACCCTGCGCAAGAAGAAGAACTGGGAATCGGGCCGCATGGTCACCCTGCAGAAGGCATCCAGCATGCGGGTCGAGCCGAAGTGTCCGCACTTCTGGCATTGCGGCGGCTGCTCGATGCAGCACCTGGAACCCTCGGCCCAGGTCGCGATGAAGCAGCGCGTGCTCGAAGATAACCTCTGGCACATCGGCAAGACCAGGGCCGAGAACATCATGCGCCCGATGTACGGCCCGACCTGGGGCTACCGCTACCGCGCCCGCCTGTCGGTGCGCCATGTGGCGAAGAAGGGCGGGATGCTGGTCGGCTTCCACGAGCGCCACTCCAGCTACGTGGCAGACATGACCAGCTGCGAGATCGTGCCGCCGCACGTCTCGAAGATGCTGGTGCCGCTGCGCGAGCTGGTGGGCAGCCTGTCGATCTACCAGCAGATGCCGCAGATCGAGCTTGCCGTGGGCGAGGAAAGCACCGTGCTGGTGCTGCGCATCATGGCGCCGCTGAGCGCCAACGACGAGAAGCTGGTCAAGGCCTTCGCCGACCAGTGGAACGTCGAGTGGTGGCTGCAGCCGAAGGGCCCGGATACCGCCTATCCCTACTACCCCAGGAAAAAAGAACTGTATTACACGCTGCCGGAATTCGGCATCAGGATGCCGTTCAAGCCGACCGACTTCACCCAGGTGAACCACCAGATCAACCGCCTGCTGGTGCACAAGGCGCTGGGCCTGCTGCAGGTGGAACCGGGCGACCGCGTGGCCGACCTGTTCTGCGGCCTCGGCAACTTCACGCTGCCGCTGGCGACCCAGGCGCGCGAAGTGGTCGGCATCGAAGGCAGCACCGCACTGACCACGCGCGCGCTGGAAAATGCGCGCGCCAACGGCCTGGACGCGAAGACCAGCTTCTCGACGCGCAACCTGTTCGAAGTGACCAGGGATGACCTGGTTGCGCTGGGCAAGTTCGACCGCATGCTGGTCGACCCGCCGCGCGACGGCGCGGTCGCGCTGGCCGTCGCCCTGGCCGAGCTGCGCCTGACGCATCCGGAACTGATGCCGAAGCGGATCGTGTACGTGTCGTGCAGCCCGTCGACGCTGGCGCGCGACGCCGGCATCCTGACCCACCGCGCCGGCTACAGGATGTCGAAGGCGGGCGTGGCGAACATGTTCCCGCACACCTCGCACGTGGAGTCGATCGGGGTGTTCGACCTGGTCGAGGATTTCGTGCCGCGGGAATTCCAGGTGCACGAGCAGGAGTAGGGTGGGCACCCCGTGCCCACGCGTGACGCCGGCATAACGCGAACGTCACGCGTGGGCGGAGGGCCGCCCACCCTACCTGGCAACCTTGGTCAACGCCCCCAGCAACTCCTCCGCATCCACCGGCTTGACGAAATAACGGTCGAAGCCGGCCTCCTCGGCGTCGATCCGGTCCGAGCTCTGTCCATATCCCGAGATCGCCATCAGCACCGCCTGTTCCGTCCCTGGCAGCTTGCGCAGGCGGCGCGCCAGTTCGACGCCGCTCATGCCGGGCAGGCCGATGTCGAGCAGGAAGACGTCGTAGCGTTCGCCGGCGGCGCGCGCCAGCGCATCGTGCGGGTCGTGCACCACCGTCACCGCATGGCCGCTGGCCTCGAGCAGCAGGCCCAGGGTCATGGCCGCATCCTCGTTGTCGTCCACCAGCAGCAGCTTCAGGCCCTGCTTGCCTTCGGCCGCGGCTGCGGGCGGGGCGGCCAGCGCGCCGGCGCATGCCGCCGGGGCGTGCAGGCGCGGCAGGCGCACCGTGAATTCGGTGCCCATGTTGCGGCCCTCGCTGGCCGCCGTCACCATCCCGCCGTGCAGCTCGACCAGGCTCTTGACCAGCGCCAGGCCCAGGCCCAGGCCGCCCTGCGAGCGGTCGGGGGTGCGCTCGGCCTGCGAGAACAGGTCGAACACGGTCGGCAGCAGGTCGGCGGCGATGCCGATGCCGTTGTCCTTCACGCTGACCAGGACATGGTCGGCGGTGGCGCCCATCCACACGCCCAGCCTGCCGCCTTCCGGGGTGTACTTGGCGGCGTTGTTGAGCAGGTTGGCCACCACCTGCACCAGGCGCTTGTAGTCGCCTTCGACGATCGCCGGGCCGGTCTCCGGCGCCAGCTGCAGCTCGAGCTGGTGGCGGCGCGACTCGATCAGCGGGCGCACCTGCTCGACCGCGTCGTCGATCACGCGCCGCAGGTCGACCTCGTCGCGCGCCAGCACCACCAGGCCGCGCGTCACGCGCGAGACGTCCAGCAGGTCGTCGATCAGGCCGGTCATGTGCGCCACCTGGCGCGCGATGATGGCGCTGGTGCGCTCCACCCGGCCGCTGTCGGGCGGGCCCATGTTCAGCAGCTGGGCGGCGGCCGAGATCGGCGCCAGCGGATTCCTCAGCTCGTGCGCCAGCATCGCCAGGAATTCGTCCTTGCGGCGGTCGGCCAGGCGCAGCGCTTCCTCCGCGCGCACGCGCTCGAGCGCGCTCCAGGAGCGTTCGGCGACGTCTTCGATCAGGCGCACGATGTCGGCGCTCCAGACCCGCGGCAGGTTGTCGTTGATGAACAGGCAGGTGGTCAGGGCGCCGTTGTGGTGCACCGGCACCACCACGCAGGAACGGACCTGCAGCGCGGCGAAGGTCGGCCAGGTGTCCGGGCCGCCGGTGCGCGGGTCGCGCTGGACGTCGCTGGCCACGCAGGTGGCGCCCTGGGCCAGCGCGACGAAGTTGGGGGCGCCGAACAGGGCGGCCGGGAAGGTGCCGTTCAGCTCCGTCACCATGCCGTCGGTGTAGTTCGAATGGAAGGTGACCAGCTGGCGGTCGGCATCGTACTCGCCGTACATGACCCGGCTCACCTGCAGGAAGCGGCCCAGCATGGCGCTGGTCTGGACGAAGATCTGGGCCGGGTCGTCGAGGCGGCGCAGCAGGTCGGCCAGCTCGAGGCGGAATTCGTTCATGTCGAGCAGCGTGGTCTGGCGCGCCACGGCGTTGCGCAGGGCCTGCTCGGCGGTCAGCCGGTCCAGCGCTTCCCAGCTGCGCTCGGCGATGTCGGCGGCCAGCTTGCATTCCTCCTCGTCCCAGCCGCGTTCGCTGCTGGCGTAACCGACCAGGGCCGCCTGCAGCTGGCCGCGGCGCAGGCGCGGCAGCGCCAGGATCGCGCGCGCGCCGGCCGCCGCGTAGCGTTCGCCGCGCTCGGCCAGGCGCGGGTCGCTGGTGGTGTCGCGGATCGCCAGCGGCGCGCCGGTGTGCAGCAGGGCCAGCGCCGCCGGGCCGAAATCCTTGATGCGGGCGCGCCGTCCGGCCAGCGCGGCGGCGCCGTCGCGGGCCCAGTCGTGCACGACCTCGAAGCCGGCCCCGGTGCCGTCGCCCTCGACGTAGCAGGCGTGGTCGAGCTCGAGGTGCTTGCCGAGCATGGCGCAGGCGCATTCGACGATGTCGGAAGGATGGTGCAGGCGGCGCAGGCTGTCGACCACCTGCAGCTGCACCGCATGGCGGCGCTCGAGCTGCACGCGCGGGGTGGTTTCGCTGACCACGCACAGGAAGCCGCGCACCGCGCCGGCGCTGTCGCGCACCGGGGAGTACGCCAGCGTGAACCAGCCGTGGTAGGGCTTGCCGGCGCGCCGGATCGTGCGCGGCACGTCTTCGCCATAGGTGGAGTGGCCGCCCAGGGCGCGATCGGCCAGGACCTTCATGCCTGCCCACTGCTCGGCCCAGACTTCGGTCACCGGCGCACCCAGGGTGGAGGGATGGCGGCCGTCGAGCAGGGAGATATAGGCCGCGTTGTACAGCATGGTCAGCCTGGGGCCCCAGGCAATGTACATCGGGAATTCCGATTCGAGGATCAGGCTGACGGCGTTGCGCAATGCCGGATCCCATTGGTCGGGCGAACCGAGGGGCGAGCCCGCCCAGTCATGGAGATGGTATCCGGCGCGCACGGCGCCGGAGGTGTCGAGGAGATGAAAGTCGCGCGTAGCCGCTTCCATGCTGATCGCCTTCGAGTCCGAAAGTGGTCATTCTATGCGCAAATGAATAGGCTGGATCGCGGCTGAGAAAAAATACATTTTCCGGCAAAAAAGCGACATTTCTTTGCCGGATCGCACTATTTCCTCTTGGAACTTCGCTTAAAACTTGGCCCTTACCCCGAACACCAGGTTGCGGCCGGGCAGCGGCGAAATGTCCTTCAGCAGGGAGGTCGACAGGCGGATATCCTGGTTCAGCAGGTTCTTCGCCAGCAGGAACCAGGTCAGGTCGGTCGCCGCCAGCTTCTGGGTGTAGGAGACATTGGCGTCGACCAGGTTATAGGCCGGGGTCGGCGTGCTCTCGAAGCCGGCCAGCCGGTCCTGGCCGCGCGCATGGGTCCAGGACAGCCCGGCGCGCCAGTCCGCCTGGCGGTAGCCGACGCTGGCGCCGATGCGGTCGGCCGGCTGCAGCGGCAGGTTGTCGCCGCGATCGAGCTTGCCGCGCGAGCCGTCGGCGAACAGGCGGCCGTTCCAGCCCATGCCCAGCTGGTTCCAGGTCAGCTCCGCTTCCGCGCCCTGGATGTGGGCCGGCGCCTGCTGGAACAGGCGCTGGCGGAATTCGCCGCCCGCATTGCCTTCCTCGTCGAGCGCCAGGTCGGTGATGTGGCCGTAGATGAAGTCCGACACATTGTTGCGGAACAGGTTGGCCTTCCAGCGCAGCAGGCCGCTGGTCTTCTCCAGCGACAGCTCGATATTGCGCGAGACTTCCTTCTTCAGGTTGGCATCGCCGACGTCGAAGGTCAGCGTGGCATCGTGCGGGCCGCCCGAGTACAGCTCGTCGGTGGACGGCGCGCGCTGGGCGTAGGACAGCGTGGCGCCGGCCGCATAGCCCTTCATGAAGGGCCACTGGGCGCCGACCGAGCCGGAGCCGAGGTTGAAGCTGCGTTCCACGTTGCCGACCGGTTCGCGGCGCACGTGTTCGTAGCGCGCGCCGGCGTTCAGGCGTACCGGTCCGATGGACGTTTCCTCGACCAGGAAGGCGGCGCTCGAGGTCGAGTGGGTGACCGGCACGGTGTCCGGGCCGCCGGCCGCCGAGAGCGCCGAGAAGTGCGTGTTCTCGGTCTGCGCGCCGAAGGTGCCGTGGAATCCGCCCAGCGGCTTGTGGGTCAGCTCCAGGCGCGACTCGAACGAGCGGTTGCTGAAGATGACTTCGGGGGCCAGGTCCTCGCCCAGCTCGGCGTGGCGGTAGTCGGTGAAGCCGGCCTTGAAACGGGCCGACTCGAAGCCCTCGAAGGGCGCGTGCACCAGGCTGTCGATGTCGTAGCGGTTCTGGCGCTGGTCGATGCGCGAGGCGTCAAGCGTCGGGATGCCGTAGTTGTTCGACAGGTGGTTGGCCGACACGCCCACATAGCCCCAGTCGCGGATGTAGGAGGCGCCGGCGCCGATGCTGCGCTCGCTGGTGTCGCTGTCCGGCAGGCGGCCGCTGGCGCTGGATGGATCGTTCAGCACGCGGTTGCCGGGGATCTTGTAGTCGGAGGTGTCGCGCCAGTTGCCGTCGATGTGCAGGCCGACGTGGCCGACCGCGCCATCCATCGAGCCGGAGACGTTGCGGCCGTTGTCGACGCTGCTGTAGCGGGTCTCGACCTGGCCGGTGGGCTTGTCCTCGAGCGCGGTCGGGATGCGCTCGTTGACGACGTTGACCAGGCCGCCGATCGCGCCGGAGCCGTACAGCAGGGCGGCGGGGCCGCGCAGGATCTCGATCTGGCGCGCCACCGCGCCTTCGGAGGCGACCGCGTGGTCGTTCGACAGGCCGGACACGTCCGAGGTCGCCATGCCGTTTTCCAGCATCTTGACGCGCGAGCCTTCCATGCCGCGGATGATCGGGCGCGAAGCGCCTGCGCCGAAGGCGGAGGCGGACACGCCCAGCTCGTTCTGCAGGGTCTCGCCGAGCGAGCTGCCGACCTTGTCGCGCAGCTCGTCGCCGGCCAGCACCTTGGCCGGCGTCAGGATCTGGTCGCCTTCGCCATTGCGCAGCGGATTGGCGGTGACGACCACTTGCTGGACCTTGCCTTCATTGACGACCTGGCCGCCGTCGGGCGTGCCTTGCGCTTGCGCGAAAGCGGGAGCGTAGGCGAACAGGATCGCGCTGGCGGCCAGCGTCGGTTGCATCTTTTTCATTGTAAAACCTCGAGCGAATGGATAACGGTGCGCGCTGCCGGGCTGTTGGAAAGGGCCGGCAGGGCGGGTGGAACGGGTTGGCGTTATCAGGCTCGGGGCGGGCCGCGCTGCTGGAACGGGCAGGCCGCCAGCAGGCAGATGCCGGGCGTCGGCGGGAGGCTGGGAACCGCGTACGCGAGCGCGGCGGGGATGAATTGCCGGACCGTGGCCGGCAGCGCGAATGCGACCTGGGCGCTGGCGGCGCACTGGCCGCACTGTTCGTGCAGGCCCGGCTTGGACGGCTTGCCGCCGTCGTCGCTGTCGTCGGCGCTGGGGTTGTCGGTACTCTGCTGGACCAGCGATTCCTGGACGTCGGTCCAGTGCGAGTAGGCGTGGCCGAGCGACAGCTGCTGGGAAACGAGCAGCAGCAGCGAGAGTAAAACGTGGACCAGGCTACGTGACATCCTGTTATTGTACAAAAAAACCGGCCCGCAGGCCGGTCTTCGGAAGGGCGCCTTCGAATCAGTCGCGGTCGCCGAAGCCGATGCCCAGCAGCTGCAGCAGGGCGGTGAAGATGTTGTACAGGTCCAGGTAGATCGACAGGGTGGCGGTGATGTAGTTGGTTTCGCCGCCATTGACGACGCGCTGGACGTCGTAGATCAGCCAGGCCGAGAAGATGCCCATCGCCAGCACCAGCACGACCAGGTGCAGCGCGGCCAGGTGCAGGAAGATGTTGGCCACCGAGGCCAGGAGCAGCACGATGGTGCCGGCGAACAGCCAGCTGCCCATGCCCGAGAAATCGCGCTTGGACACCGTTGCCACCGTCGCCATCGCCGCGAACACGGCCGCGGTGCCGCCGAAGGCGCCCATGATCAGCGCGCCGCCGTTGGCGAAGCCCAGGGTATAGCGCAGCAGCGGGGTCAGCATCAGGCCCATGAAGAAGGTGAAGCCCAGCAGCACCGGCACGCCGGCCGCGGAGTTCTTGGTTTTCTCGATCGCGAAGATGAAGCCGAAGGCGATCGCGAAGAACAGCAGGAAACCGAGGCCGCCGCCCATGATCGGCAGGCGCGCCTGGATGCCGATGAAGGCGCCCAGCACGGTCGGGATCATCGACAGCGCGAGCAGCCAGTAGGTATTGCGCAGGACGCGGTGACGCGAGGCCTGGATGGCCGAGGTGTCGTAGGTTTTCTGCAGGCTAGGGATCATGATGCCTCCGTTGGAAAGATGTTTTGGACTTGCTCCCCATATGGGGACGGTCCCGCGATTCAACAGCCGCCCCGGCGCGGATTAAGCATCCGCTAAGCCGGCCGCCGGGCCCGCCGAATCGACGGGGACTTGATTGTTGCCACTGTATCACTTTGGCGGCCATCGCCGCAATATCGGCCAGCCTGCGGATGTATGGTAAAATCGAAGGTTGATTGAGTTCCGATGTTCTCGCGAATTTCTTTATCTAAACCTTTATTTTCATTGGAGTTTACATGGCAATCGAACGCACCCTGTCGATCATCAAGCCCGACGCAGTTGCAAAAAACGTGATCGGTCAAATCTATAGCCGCTTCGAAGGCGCTGGCCTGAAGATCGTCGCTGCCCGCATGGCCCAGCTGTCGCGCGCCGAAGCGGAAGGCTTCTACGCCGTCCACAAGGAGCGTCCGTTCTTCAAGGACCTGGTCGACTTCATGGTGTCGGGCCCGGTCATGATCCAGGTGCTGGAAGGCGAGAACGCGATTGCCAAGAACCGCGAACTGATGGGCGCCACCGACCCGAAGAAGGCCGACAAGGGCACCATCCGCGCCGACTTCGCCGACTCGATCGACGCCAACGCCGTGCACGGCTCGGACGCTGCCGAAACCGCAGCTGTCGAGATCGCCTACTACTTCCCGGCGCTGAACGTCTACTCGCGTTAATCAAGGCCGCGAATCGCGGCCGTAGCCCCCGCGCAGGCGGGGGGCAAGATGTAATAACGCGAAATTTTTTCGCGCTTCGCCGGTCTGCTGCGTTAAGCTGCATACCGACCGTATTACCCCGCTCGCCGCTCGCCTGCCGCTCTGCGCCAGGCTCCGGCGGGCGGGACTTATTTTGAAGATACAGGATTCAACGATGGCAACTCTCACCAACCTGCTGGACTTCGATCCCGCGCAGCTCGTCGCCTACTGCGCCGAGTTGGGGGAGAAGCCGTTCCGCGCCAAACAGCTGCAGCGCTGGATCCACCAGTTCGGCGTGTCGAATTTCGACGACATGACCGACCTCGCCAAGTCGCTGCGCGAAAAGCTGAAGACCCGCGCCGAAGTCCGCGCACCAGGCATCATCAGCGACCACACCTCGAGCGACGGCACCCGCAAATGGCTGGTCGACGTCGGCAACGGCAATGCGGTCGAGACCGTGTTCATCCCGGAAGAGACGCGCGGCACGCTGTGCATCAGCACGCAGGCCGGCTGCGCCGTCAACTGCCGCTTCTGCTCGACCGGCAAGCAGGGCTTCAACCGCAACCTGACCGTGGCCGAGATCATCGGCCAGCTGTGGATGGCCGAGTTCGAGCTGCGCAAGACGAAAGGCATCGAAGGCGGTCCGAAGGGCGAGCGCCAGATCACCAACGTGGTCATGATGGGCATGGGCGAGCCGCTGCTGAACTTCGAGCCGACCGTCACCGCGCTCAAGCTGATGTTGGACGATAACGCCTACGGTCTGTCGCGCCGCCGCGTGACCGTCTCGACCTCGGGCGTGGTGCCGAACATGGACAAGCTGAGCCAGGAATGCCCGGTGGCGCTGGCCGTCTCGCTGCACGGCTCGAACGATCCGCTGCGCGACATGCTGGTCCCGCTGAACAAGAAATACCCGCTGCGCGAGCTGATGGCCGCGTGCAGGCGCTACCTGGAGTTCGCGCCGCGCGACTTCATCACCTTCGAATACTGCATGCTCGACGGCGTCAACGACACCGACGAGCACGCGCGCGAGCTGATCGCCCTGGTCAACGACCCGGTCGTGGGCGTGTCGTGCAAATTCAACCTGATTCCGTTCAACCCGTTCCCGGAATCGGGCCTGGTGCGCTCGAAAAACCCGCGCATCAAGGCCTTCGCCCAGATCCTGATGGATGCCGGCCTCGTCACCACGATCCGCAAGACCCGCGGCGACGACATCGACGCCGCCTGCGGCCAGCTGGCCGGCGAAGTCAAGGACCGTACCCGCGTCAACGAACGGATGAGCAAGATGGCCGAATACCAGCAAAAGTTCGGTCCGAACTTCGGCAAGATCGTGGAGATCCCTTCTTGAAGCCGGTGCTGGCCGCAAGCGCCGCCTGCGCATGTGCTGCGATCCTTGCGCTGGGCCTGCTGGCAGGCTGCGCAAGCGCGGGCGGAGACTCCCCGCGCGAACTCCGGACCGCGTCCGACCAGACCGCGTCCGAAAAGCGCGCCCAGATCCGCCTGCAGCTGGCGGTCGGCTACTACCAGGACCGCAAGTACGAGATCGCGCTGGACGAGGTCAAGCAGGCGATCGCCGCCGCGCCCGACTATGCCGACGCCTACGGCTTCCGCGCCCTGATCTACAGCGCGATGGGCGAGAACGCACTGGCCGACGAGAATTACCGGCACGCGCTGCGCCTGGCGCCGCGCAATCCGGACCTGGCCAACAACTACGGGCTGTTCCTGTGCGACGCCGGCGGCAAGCCGGCCCAGGGGCTGGGCTATTTCGAGGCGGCGCTGAAGAACCCGCAGTACGGTTCGCCGGCCAAGGCCCTCACGAATGCCGGCAACTGCAGCCTGAAACTGAAGAATACCGACGCGGCCGAGCGCTACCTGCTCGAGGCCTTGCGTTACGAACCCGAGCTGCCGGCCATCCAGGCCGGCCTGGCGCGGGTCTATTTCGAGCGGCGCGACGCCAACCGCGCCGGGTTTTTCATCAACCGCCTGACGGAAGCAGCGAAGCCGGAATCGCTGTCGGCCGACGTGCTGTGGCTGGCCATCCGGGTCAAGCACATGCTGGGCGACCGGGCCACCGAAGCCACCCTCGCGGCCCAGCTGCGCAAGCGCTTCCCCGGCTCGCCCGAATACGCGGCGTTCGAGCGCGGTGCATTTAACGAGTGAGAGAGACGATGAGTTCCGAGCGTGCAGATGAGCCGATGACGCCCGACAACCAGCAAGGCAGCCCGGGCAGGGTGCTGGCCGCCCAGCGCGAAGCGATGGGCTGGACGGTGGAACAGGTGGCCGACCAGCTGAAACTGGCGGTGCGCCAGGTGATTGCGCTGGAGGCAGGCGATTACGCTTCCCTGCCGAGCCCGGCCGTGACGCGCGGCTTCGTGCGCGCCTATGCCAAGCTGATGAAACTCGATCCGGCGCCGCTGGTGGCGCAGATCGCGATCGATACGCCGGCGCCGGCCGAGACGGGCGCCGCCCCGGTGCGCCGTCCGACCCCGGCGTCGTTCTCGCAAGCGAAATTCCCGTCGCACGGCAAGCGCTCCTCGCTGCCGCTGGGCTGGATCGCCGCCGCCGTGGTGCTGGCGGCCGCCGCCGGCGCCGCCTGGAAGTTCGGCGTGCTGCCGGGCGGCCATGGCGAAACGACGACCGCGGCCCCGGCCCCGGCCGCCACGAACGGCGCCTCGCCTGAAGCGGCCCGCGGCAGCTCGACCGAGGTCCTGCAGAATCCTTCGGTGCCCCTGATTTCGGTGCCCGGCCCGGCCAGCGCGCCGGCCTCGCAGCCGGCCTCTGACGCCCCGTCCGGCAGCGTTGCCCCCGGACCCGTCGTGAACACGCCGGCGACCACCGCCACCGGCGCGCCGCCGACCAGCGTGCCGGCAGCACCGGCCAATCCGGTCACGAGCCAGGGTGCGGGCGCGCAGCCGGCGGCAGCCGCCGCAAGCCCGGCCGGCGCCACCGCCCCGGCCGGCGCGAACGCCCTGGTGTTGAACGTGCGCGAGGATGCCTGGATCGAAGTCCGGCCGGCCAAGGGCGGCACGCCGATGATCAAGCGCCTGGTCAAGGCCGGCAGTACCGAGACCTTCAACGTCGACCAGCCGGTGCGCATCATCGTCGGCAACCCGAATGGCGTCTCGGCCAGCCTGCGCGGGGCCCCGGTGGCGCTGCCGCTGGTGCCGGGCAAGACCTACTCGCTGGTCAACGTGCAATAACGAACGCAATAACGGAATACAGCGCAACATGACTTCTACCAACATGCCCATCCCCTCCGGTCCCCTGGCGCGCCGCCCCAGCCGCGGCGTGCTGGTCCGGCACGGTGAGCGCAAGGTCTGGGTGGGCGGCGACGCCCCCGTCGTCGTGCAGTCGATGACGAATACCGATACCGCCGACGTGATCGGCACCGCGATCCAGGTCAAGGAACTGGCCCGCGCCGGTTCCGAGATCGTCCGCATCACCGTCAACACGCCGGAAGCGGCGGCGGCCGTGCCGGCCATCCGCGAACAGCTCGACCGGATGGACGTCGACGTCCCGCTGGTCGGCGACTTCCACTACAACGGCCACCTGCTGCTGCGCGACTTCCCGGAATGCGCGCAGGCGCTGTCGAAGTACCGCATCAACCCGGGCAACGTGGGGCAGGGCGCCAAGCGCGACACCCAGTTCGCCCAGATGATCGAAACCGCCATCAAGTACGACAAGCCGGTGCGCATCGGCGTCAACTGGGGCAGCCTGGACCAGTCGCTGCTGGCCCGCATCATGGACGAGAACGCCGGCCGCGCCCAGCCCTGGAGCGCCCAGGCCGTGATGTACGAAGCCTTGATCACCTCGGCGATCGAGAACGCCCAGCGCGCCGAAGAGATCGGCCTGGGCCGCGACAAGATCGTCCTGTCGTGCAAGGTGTCCGGCGTGCAGGACCTGATCGCCGTCTACCGCGAGCTGGGCAAGCGCTGCGACTATGCGCTGCACCTGGGCCTGACCGAAGCCGGCATGGGCAGCAAGGGCATCGTCGCCTCGACCGCGGCCCTGTCCGTGCTGCTGCAGGAAGGGATCGGCGACACCATCCGCATCTCGCTGACCCCGGAACCGGGCGGCGACCGCACCAAGGAAGTCGTGGTGGGCCAGGAAATCCTGCAGACCATGGGCTTGCGCAAGTTCACCCCGATGGTGATCGCCTGCCCGGGCTGCGGCCGCACGACCTCGACCGTGTTCCAGGAGCTGGCCGACAACATCCAGACCTTCCTGCGCGAGCAGATGCCGGAATGGAAGAAGACCTATCCGGGCGTGGAAGCGATGAACGTGGCCGTGATGGGCTGCATCGTCAACGGCCCGGGCGAATCGAAGCACGCGAACATCGGCATCTCGCTGCCCGGCACCGGAGAGTCCCCGGCCGCGCCGGTCTTTGTGGATGGCCAAAAGGTCGCTACACTGCGGGGCGAGCGGATCGTGGATGAGTTCAAGACGATCGTGCTGGATTACGTGCAGAAGAATTACGGGAAGCAGGCAGCAACCGTCTGATCGTTACGCGCACTAAAAATACCGTCGTCCCCGCGCAGGCGGGGACCCAAGGTCGATGAGCCGCCGAAACGCGGACAACTTGGGTTCCCGTCTTCGCGGGAACGACGGCAAGGAAAAATAGAAATGTCCGACAAAAAAGAGAAATTCAGTGCCATCAAAGGCATGAACGACATCCTCCCGGCCGATGCGCCGCTGTGGGAGCTGTTCGAAAACACCGCCGAGTCCGTGCTGAAGAGCTACGGCTACCAGAAGATCGTCACCCCGATCGTCGAGGAAACCGGCCTGTTCGCGCGCGCCATCGGCGCCGTCACCGACATCGTCGAGAAGGAGATGTATTCCTTCACCGATTCGATGAACGGCGACCAGCTGACCCTGCGCCCGGAAGGCACGGCCGGCGTGGTGCGCGCCGTGGTCGAGCACAACATGGCCTACGACGGTCCGAAGCGCCTGTGGTACAAGGGCCCGATGTTCCGCCACGAGCGTCCGCAGCGCGGCCGCTACCGCCAGTTCTTCCAGTTCGGCGCCGAAGCGATCGGCTTTGCCGGCCCGGACATCGACGCCGAGCTGATCATGCTGTGCCGCCGCCTGTGGGACGACCTGGGCCTGGACAACATCCGCCTCGAGCTCAACTCGATCGGCAATGCCGAGGAGCGCCAGCGCCACCGCGCCGACCTGATCGCCTACTTCGAAGCCAACGCCGAGCTGCTGGACGCCGAAGCCAAGCGCCGCCTGCACGCGAACCCGCTGCGCATCCTCGACACCAAGAACCCGGCGATGCAGGACATGGTCAACAAGGCGCCGCAGCTGCTGAGCTACCTGGGCGGCGAGTCGCTGGCCCACTTCGAGGGCCTGAAGAAGATCCTCGACGCCAACAACGTCCAGTACACCGTCAACCCGCGCCTGGTGCGCGGCCTGGATTACTACAACCGCACCGTGTTCGAGTGGGTCACCGACGAACTGGGCGCCCAGGGCACCGTCTGCGCCGGCGGCCGCTACGACCCGCTGATCGAGACCTTCGGCGGCAAGCCGACCCCGGGCATCGGTTTCGCGATGGGCATGGAACGCCTGATCGAGCTGATGAAGGGCCAGGGCGAACCGGCCGCGCCGGGCCAGTGCGACGTCTACATGGTGCACCAGGGCGAGGAAGCCCAGCTGAAAGCCTTCATCCTGGCCGAGCGCATCCGCGACGCCGGGCTGGACGTGGTCCTGCACTGCGCCACGCCGCAGGGAGCGGGCAGCTTCAAGAGCCAGATGAAGAAGGCCGACGGCTCCGGCGCCGCGTTCGCCGTGATCATCGGCGAGGACGAGGTCAAGAACGAAGTGGTGGCGGTGAAGTCGCTGCGCGAAGCCGAAGGGGGAACCCAGCAGACCAGCGTCGCCTTCGACGAGGCGGTCGACTTCATCGTCGACCAGGTCATCGGCGGCGGCCACGACTGCGGCCCCGACTGCGAAGAGCACGGTCATCATCATCGTCCATAATCACTAACCAGAACTAGAGAAGACTCCATGGCATACGATCTCGAAGAACAAGAACAGATAGCCAATTTCAAGGCCTTCTGGAACCGCTTTGGCAACCTGATCAGCTGGGTGCTGATCATCGCGCTGGGCAGCTACGCCGGCTACAACTTCTGGAACTCGCACCAGCGCGGCAAGGCTGCCGAAGCCTCGGGCCTGTACGACAGCCTGGCCGATGCGGCCCAGGCCAACGACAACGCGAAAGTCCAGCGCATGGCGGCCGACATCGAAAGCAAGTACGACAGCACCGCCTACGCCCAGATGGCCGCGCTGGCCGCCGCCAAGACCGCTTTCGACGCCAACGACCTGAAGGCCGCCAAGGCCCAGCTGCAGTGGGTGGTCGACCACGGCAACGACGAGTACAAGTCGATTGCGCGCCTGCGCCTGTCCGGCGTGCTGCTCGACGAGAAGGCATATGACCAGGCGCTGGCGGTCCTGAACGGCGACGTCCTGCCGCAGTTCGCCGCCGAAGTGGCCGACCGCAAGGGCGACGTGCTGGTGGCGCAGAACAAGCTGGCGGAAGCCCGCACCGCCTACCAGGCAGCGCTCGACAAGATGGACAAGAAGCACCCGGGCCGCCAGATCGTGCAGATCAAGCTGGAAGCGATTGGCGGTACGGTGCCGGAAGCGGCAAAGGCCGCTGCCTAATCGTCGTTCCCGCGCAGGCGGGAACCCAAGTTGCGTGCGTTATGTTAGCTCATGCAAAACTTGGGTTCCCGCCTTCGCGGGAACGACATTTCAGCGTGCGCGTTTCGGAGCACGTGTTTTCAAGTTTGTAGGTCTCCAAGAACAAGGCAAAAGAATATGCGTATTACCCGCAAGCTCGTTGGTGTCGGTGTCCTCGCCCTGATGACGGGCTGCTCGACGATCAGTTCGCTGAACCCGTTCGCATCCAAGCCGAAGGGCAACCTGCCGGCGCCGCTGGTCGACCTGAAAGGGTCGATGGCGGTGCGCACCGCCTGGAAGCTGGAAGTCGGCAAGTCCGGCAGCTACCAGTTCACCCCCGCGCTGGCCGGCAATACCGTGATCGTGGCCGGCGGCGACGGCACGCTGGTGCGTGCGGAATCCGCCAGCGGCCGCCAGCTGTGGCGCGTCAAGGCCGGCATGATGCTGACCGCCGGCGTCGGCACCGACGGCAACCTGATCGTGGTCGGCGGCGAGAAGGGCCAGCTGCTGGCCTTCGACATGGATGGCAAGCAGCTGTGGAAGGCCCAGCTGTCGAGCGAGGTCCTGTCCTCGCCGGTGGTGGGGCAGGGCGTGGTGGTGGCGCGCAGCGTCGACAACCGCATCGTCGGCATCGACGCCGCGACCGGCCAGAAGAAATGGACCGTGCAGCGCGCCGCGCCGCCGCTGACCCTGCGCCTGGCGCCGGGCATGGTCGTGCATGACAAGGACGTGATCATCGCCCAGCCGGGCGGCAAGCTGCTGTCGCTGGTGCTGGCGACCGGCGCACCGCGCTGGGAGATCGAAGTCGGCGTGGCGCGCGGCGCCACCGAACTGGAACGCGTGACCGACATCGGCGGCTACCCGGTGGTGTTCGAGGGCGACGTCTGCGCCGTTTCCTACCAGGGCCGCGCCGGCTGCTGGGACGTCACCAACGGCAGCCCGCGCTGGACCCGCGACATCTCGTCCGAAGCGGGCGTGGCGGTCGACCAGCGCTTCGTCTTCGTCACCGACGAAAAGGGCGCCGTCTACGCCTACAACCGCGAAACCGGCACCAGCGCCTGGAAGAACGACAAGCTGGCCTTCCGCCGCCTGTCGACTCCGGTGTCCTACGGCCGCGCCGTCGCGGTCGGCGACTACCAGGGCTACGTGCACTTCCTGTCGCGCGAGGACGGAGCCTTCCTGGCCCGTGCCGCCACCGACGGCAGCGCGATCAGCTCGACCCCGCTGGTCGCGGGCTCGAACCTGATTTTTCAAACACAAAACGGAACCGTGACAGCGATCGCGGTGGAATAAGATACTTACATGAAGCCGGTAATTGCACTCGTAGGACGTCCCAACGTCGGGAAGTCCACCCTATTCAACCGCATGACCCGCTCGCGTGACGCGCTGGTGGCGGACCTGCCCGGCCTGACGCGCGACCGCCACTACGGCGAGGGCCGCATGGGCGAACGCCCCTTCCTGGTGATCGACACCGGCGGTTTCGAACCGGTCGCCAAGGAAGGCATCATGCACGAGATGGCGCTGCAGACGAAGCAGGCCGTGGCGGAAGCCGACGTGGTGATGTTCATCGTCGACGGCCGCCAGGGCCTGACGCCGCACGACAAGACCATCACCGACTTCCTGCGCAAGTCGGGACGCAAGGTCATGCTGGTGGTGAACAAGAGCGAGGGCATGAAGTACACTAGCGTCACCGCCGAGTTCTATGAGCTCGGCATGGGCGACCCCTACGTGATCTCGGCCGCCCATGGCGACGGCGTGCTCGACCTCGTCAACGAGGCGATCGACCAGGCCGCGACCCTGCGTCCGCAGGAAGAGGCCGAGTTCGATCCGGCCGACTACGGCGTCAAGATCGCCCTGATCGGCCGTCCGAACGTCGGCAAGTCCACGCTGATCAATACCCTGGTCGGCGAGCAGCGCGTGATCGCCTTCGACATGCCCGGCACCACCCGCGATTCGATCGAGGTGCCGTTCGAGAAAGGCGGCAAGCACTACACGCTGATCGATACCGCCGGCATCCGCCGCCGCGGCAAGGTGTTCGAAGCGGTCGAGAAGTTCTCGGTCGTGAAGACGCTGCAGTCGATCTCGGAAGCCAACGTGGTCGTGCTGATGCTGGATGCACAGGCCGACATCGCCGAGTCGGACGCCCACATCGCCGGCTTCATCCTGGAATCCGGCCGCGCCCTGGTGGTCGCCGTCAACAAGTGGGACGGCCTGACCTCCGACCAGCGCGACCAGGTCAAGAACGACATCGACCGCAAGCTCGACTTCCTGTCCTTCGCCGAGACCAAGTTCATCTCGGCGCTGAAGGGCACCGGCATCAACCAGCTGATGAAGGCGATCGATACGGCCTATGCCGCCGCCACCGCCAAGCTGTCGACCCCGCGCCTGACGCGTGCGCTGCAGGAAGCGGTCGAGAAGCAGGAACCGAAGCGCAAGGGCAGTACCCGCCCGAAGATGCGCTATGCCCACCAGGGCGGCCAGAACCCGCCCATCATCGTCATCCACGGCAATGCCCTGGATGGCATCACCGAGCCGTACAAGCGCTATCTCGAGAAGCACTTCCGCGAGACGTTCGACCTGATCGGCACGCCGCTGCGGATCGAACTGCGCAGCGGGAAGAACCCGTTCGCGAAAGAGTGACGCCTGCTTTTTTTAAGCCAGGTTTAACCATAGCAGTACGACAAAAAACGCCAAAACAGGTTACAGTAGGCTTGGGACATCATTCACAACCTGAGAATGTTGGCCCGAGCACTTGAAAACCGGCGTAGCGCCTCAATTTTTATACGACAACAACATTACGGAGCTGTTATGAGCAACAAAGGGCAACTGTTACAAGACCCATTCCTCAACGCCTTGCGCAAGGAACACGTCCCCGTCTCGATCTACCTGGTCAACGGGATCAAGCTCCAGGGGCATATCGAATCCTTCGACCAGTATGTGGTTCTGCTCCGCAATACCGTCACCCAGATGGTTTACAAGCACGCCATTTCCACCGTTGTCCCGGCACGTGCCGTCAACCTCAACCTCGAACAAGACGCCGAGTGAGGTCGATGGCTGACGTTTCCGGCAACACCATGCGCGCAGCATTGGTCGGTATCGATTTCGGCGTTGGCGATTTCAAGGCCAGCCTCGAAGAACTGGCACTGCTGGCGCGCTCCGCCGGAGCGGATCCGATCACCACGATCACCGCAAAACGCAATAGTCCCGATCCCGCGCATTTCGTCGGCAGCGGCAAGGCCGACGAAATCGCCCAGGCCTGCCTGGCCGAGCGGGTCGAGATCGTCATTTTCAACCACGCCCTGTCGCCCGCCCAGCAGCGTAACCTGGAGCGGAAACTGAACGTGCGCGTGGTCGATCGCACCAGCCTGATCCTCGACATCTTCGCCCAGCGCGCCCAGAGTCATGAGGGCAAGCTGCAGGTCGAGCTGGCCCAGCTGCAGCACCTGGCCACGCGCCTGATCCGCGGCTGGACCCACCTCGAGCGCCAGAAGGGCGGTATCGGCCTGCGCGGTCCCGGTGAAACCCAGCTGGAAACCGACCGCCGCCTGATCGGCGAGCGCGTCAAGATGCTGCGCACCCGCCTGGCCAAGCTGCGCAAGCAGCATGAAACCCAGCGCCGCTCGCGCGGCCGCAACCAGACTTTCTCGGTGTCGCTGGTCGGCTATACCAACGCCGGCAAGTCGACCCTGTTCAATACCCTGACCAAGGCCGGGGTCTACGTCGCGAACCAGCTGTTCGCGACCCTGGACACCACCAGCCGCCGCCTGTACCTGGGCGAGGAAACCGGCAACGTGGTGGTCTCCGATACGGTCGGTTTCGTGCGCGAACTGCCGCACCAGCTGGTGGCCGCCTTCCGCGCCACGCTGGAAGAAACCATCCATGCCGACCTGCTGCTGCACGTGGTCGACGGTTCGTCGCCGGTGCGCATGGAGCAGATCGAGCAGGTCAACGAGGTGCTGCGCGAAATCGGCGCAGACCACATCCCGCAGATCCTTGTCTGGAACAAGATCGATGCGGCCGGGCTCGAGCCCGGGGTGGAACGTGATGAATATGATAAAATCAGCCGCGTTTTTATCAGCGCCCACAGTGGCGCAGGCCTGGATCTGCTGCGCGACGCGATCGTCGAGGCGGCCAGAACCGAGCCCGGTATGACGCATGCCTACGAGCAGGACGGTGAGGATCCCGGCTTTGCGCACGACGTGCAGGCCGGGGCGGCTGAGAATATTCCGACTTCCACCCATGTGGGACCACACTAGCCTATGCTCGTTTCACTCTTCAGACGTCTCGGCATCACCCTGTCACTGAACGATCCCCATTGGGGCAACAGCCATCAGCCCGGCGACAAGCCCAAGGCCCAGCAGGGCAAGGGTCCCGGCAACGATGGCCCGCCCGACCTCGACCAGCTCTGGCGCGACTTCAACCAGCGCCTGAACCGCCTGTTCGGCAAGCGCGGCGGCGATGGCGGCGGCTACCGTCCGGATGCCCGCGGCGTCGGCCTCACCGCTTCCGTGGCCGGCGCGATCCTGGCCCTGATCTGGCTCGCCAGCGGCGCCTTCATCGTGCCGGAAGGGCAGGTCGGCCTGGTCACCACCTTCGGCCAGCTCTCGCACAAGACCGGCGCCGGTTTCAACTGGCGCTGGCCGGCGCCGTTCCAGGCCCACGAGACGGTCAACGTGGCCCAGGTCCAGACCGCGGAAATCGGCTACCGCGCCAACGTGCGCAACAAGCAGCCGAACGAGGCGCTGATGCTGACCGCGGACGAGAACATCGTCGACGTCCAGTTCTCGGTGCAGTACAAGGTCACCGATCCGGTCGCCTGGGTGTTCAACAACCGCGACCAGGTCGAGACGGTGCGCGACGCCGCCGAGACCGCCGTGCGCGAACTGGTCGGCCGCGCGCAGATGGATGCGCTGCTGGCCGAGAACCGCGACCGGCTGGCCGGCGAGGCCCAGCGCATGATCCAGAAGATGGTCGACGGCTACAAGCTGGGCGCCGCCGTCACCGGCGTGACCGTGCAGTCGCTGGCGGCGCCCGAGCAGGTCGCCGGCGCCTTCGAGGAAACCGTCAAGGCCCAGGAAGACCGCGCCCGCGCCCGCAGCGAAGCGCAGGCCTATGCCGACGACATCATCCCGCAGGCCAAAGGCAGGGCAAGCCGCATGATCCAGGACGCCGAGGCCTACCGCGCGACGGCCGTGAACACTGCCGAAGGCGCGGCCGCCCGCTTCAACCAGGTCGTGGCCGAGTACGCGAAAGCGCCGGCCGTCACCCGCGACCGCATGTACCTGGACACCATGCAGCAGATCTTCTCCAGCACCAGCAAGGTCATGGTCGACGCCAAGACCTCGAACCAGATCTATTTGCCGCTCGACCGCATGCTGACCCAGTCGGTCGCCAACGAGGCGGCGCTCGGCAGCCGTTCCGGTCCGATCATGCCGGCGCCGCAGGGCGGCGTCCAGCCGGGCCAGGCGCAGGCGGTGCCGCAGGCAGGCAACCCTGCGCCGCAAGCCCCGGCGGCGGCGGCTGGCCAGCCGCAGAATCAACAGCAGAGCCCGCAGCAGAACCAGGCCGCGCCGGCGCAGGACGCCCACCCGCAGCCGGAAGCGGTGCGCAAGATCGATCCGCGCAGCCGCGAATCCGCGCGTGACAGGGAGGCCCGCTGATGAGCCGCCTGATATCGATCGCGATCGGGGCGGCCATCGTCCTGTTCCTCGTGGCCTCGAGCATGTTCGTGGTCGACCAGCACCGCTACGCCGTGGTCTATGCCCTTGGCGAGCTGCGCGAAGTGATCAAGGAACCGGGCCTGCACTTCAAGCTGCCGCCGCCGTTCCAGAACGTGGTCTACCTCGACAAGCGCCTGCAGACCCTCGACACCGCCGACGGCGAACGCTTCCTGACGGCGGAGAAGAAGGACCTGCTGGTCGACGCCTTCGTCAAATGGCGCGTCATTGATCCGCGCCAGTACCTGGTGGCGGTCGGCGGCGGCAACGCGGATCGCGGCGCCGAGCGCCTGGCCCAGGTGGTGCAGGTCGCCCTGAACGCCGAGATCGGCGCGCGCAAGACCTCTGAGGTGCTGTCCGGCCAGCGCGAGCAGCTGGCCGCGGCCCTGCGCGAGCGCATTGCGGCCGGCAGCCGCCAGCTCGGCGTCGAGATCGTCGACGTGCGCCTGAAGCGCGTGGACTTCAGCGCCCAGGTGAATGCCGCCGTGCTCGAACGCATGAAGGCCGAGCGCGTGCGCGTGGCCAACGAAACCCGTTCGACCGGCGCCGCCGAAGCCGAGGGCATCCGCGCCGACGCCGACCGCCAGCGCAGCGTGATCCTGGCCGAAGCCGCCCGCGACGCCCAGACCATCATGGGCGAGGGCGATGCGAAGGCCACCCAGATCTACGCCCAGTCCTTCGGCAAGAACCCCGAGTTCTACCGCTTCTACCGCTCGCTGGAAGCGTATCGCGCGACCTTCAAGAGCCGCAGCGACGTGCTGGTGCTGGATTCGAACTCCGAGTTCTTCAAGTATTTCAAAGGGCCGGGCAGCGGTAAATAATTCGTAGGGTGGGCACCGCGTGCCCACGCGTGACGTTCGCGTACCGCATGCGCCCGCGTGGGCACGGGGTGCCCACCCTACGTGGAACTCCGGCAACGTTAACAATCGCTCCAGTGCATCTTCTACGCCAATCCCGACCGGTTTTCGGTTAAAATCGTCGATTCGGCGCAGAATACGCGTGCAAAGCCGCGCATTCCGTTGACCAATCTTTAACAACTCCCGACAGCTTTGCCCATGCCTACTTGGCTATTGCCCGAGAATATCGCCGACGTCTTGCCGTCCGAAGCGCGCAAGATCGAGGAACTGCGCCGCCTGATGCTCGACACCTTCCGCACCTACGGATACGAGCTGGTCATGCCGCCGATGCTCGAGTACGTCGAATCGCTGCTGGCCGGCGCCGGGCAGGACACCGACTCCAAGACCTTCAAGCTGGTCGATTCGATGAGCGGCCGCCTGCTCGGCCTGCGCGCCGACATGACCACCCAGGTCGCCCGCATCGACGCCCACCTCTTGAACAGGGATAGCGTTACCCGCCTGTGCTATGCCGGCACGGTGCTGCATACCCGCCCGTCCGGCCTGCACGCCACCCGCGAGCAGCTGCAGATCGGCGCCGAGATCTACGGTCACGCCGGCCTCGAAGCCGACGCCGAGATCCAGGAACTGGCGCTGGCCTCGCTGGCCCTGGCCGGCTTCGAGCAGCCGCGCCTGGACCTGTCGCACGCCGGCGTGCTGCGGGCGATCCTGGCCGAAGACGCGGCCGCGAAACGCGACGAGCAACTGCTGCACGGCCTGCTGAAGTCGAAGGACATGCCGGGCCTCGACGAGGCCACCGAACATTACGCCAGCGCGACCCGCGCCGCCCTGATGGCGCTGCCGAACCTCTACGGCGACGTCGACGTGCTGGCGCGCGCGAAGGAAGTCCTGCCGGCGCTGCCGGGCATCACCCGCGCGCTGGGCGAACTGGCCGCGCTGGCCGCCTGCACCATCGGCCGCGCCGAAGTCGCGATCGACCTGGCCGACCTGCGCGGCTACCAGTACGAGAGCGGCGCCATGTTCGCGCTCTACGTGCCGGGCCTGCCGAACGCGGTGGCGCGCGGCGGCCGTTACGACCACGTCGGCGAAGCCTTCGGACGCGCGCGTCCGGCAACCGGCTTCTCGCTCGACCTGCGCGAACTGGCGCGGCTGCTCCCCACCGCGGATCGCAAGCACGCCATCCGTGCGCCGTGGGGCAATGCGCCCGAACTGCGCGAAAAAATCGCTGAACTGCGGAATAGCGGCGAAGTCGTGATCCAGTCCATGCCGGGTCACGAGAATGTACAGGACGAGTTCGAGTGCGACCGCGTGCTCGTCCTCGAACAAGGAAATTGGATTCTCAAAAACTTAGGTTAAGTGATGTCAAATACTGCTAAGAACGTCGTTGTCATCGGCACCCAATGGGGCGATGAAGGCAAGGGTAAGATCGTCGACTGGCTGACCGACCATGCCGCTGGCGTGGTGCGTTTCCAGGGCGGCCATAACGCCGGCCACACGCTGGTGATCAAGGGCCAGAAGACCGCCCTCCAGCTGATCCCGTCGGGCATCATGCGCGAAGGCGTGGCCTGCTACATCGGCAACGGCGTCGTGGTGTCGGTGCCGGACGTGATGCGCGAGATCGACAAGCTCGAAGCCGCCGGCGTCGAAGTCGCTTCGCGCCTGAAGATCTCGGAAGCCTGCCCGGTCATCCTGCCGTACCACGTCGCCATCGACGTGGCCCGCGAAGCCAAGCGTGGCGTCAACAAGATCGGCACCACCGGCAAGGGCATCGGCCCGGCCTACGAAGACAAGGTCGCACGCCGCGCGATCCGCATCGCCGACATGCTGAACGAAACCCGCTTCGCGGAGAAGCTGCGCGAGAACCTGGACTACCACAACTTCGTGCTGACCGGCTACCTGGGCGGCCAGGCAGTGGACTTCCAGAAGACCTTCGACGACGCGATGGCCCTGGTGCCGCGCCTGCGCCCGATGGTCGGCGACGTTTCGTCGGCCCTGTACGCGGCCCACAAGGCCGGCGGCAACCTGCTGTTCGAAGGCGCCCAGGGCTCGCTGCTGGACGTCGATCACGGCACCTATCCGTTCGTGACCTCGTCGAACTGCGTGGCCGGCAACGCCGCCGCCGGTTCGGGCGTGGGCCCGGGCATGCTGCACTACATCATGGGCATCACCAAGGCCTACACGACCCGCGTGGGTTCGGGCCCGTTCCCGTCCGAACTGCCGACCGACGCCGGCGTCGGCGAGCACCTGTCGCGCGTGGGCCACGAGTTCGGCACCGTGACCGGCCGTGCGCGCCGCTGCGGCTGGTTCGACGCGGCGCTGCTGCGCCGCTCGGTCCAGATCAACGGCGTGTCGGGCATGTGCCTGACCAAGCTGGACGTGCTGGACGGCATCGAGTCCCTGAAACTCTGCACCGGTTACAGGATCGACGGCCGTGACGTCGACATCTTCCCGGTCGGCGCGGAAGAGGCGGCAGCCTGCGTGCCGGTCTACGAAGAAATGCCGGGCTGGAAGGAAAGCACCGTCGGCGCCAAGTCCATGGACGAGCTGCCGGCCAACGCCCGCGCTTACATCAAGCGCATCGAAGAGCTGGTCGGTGTCCCGGTCGACATGGTCTCGACCGGCCCGGACCGCGAAGAAACCATCGTGCTGCGTCACCCGTTCGCCGCCTAATTTTAATAAGAAAGGGCTTCGAAAACCGTCGCGAGCGGCGGCAATGTTGGCTGAGAAGCGCAGCTGTACGAGTAGTACAGCGAGCATCGCAAGCCGACAGTGCAACGCGCAGCAGGTTTGCGGAGCCCGGCAAAAAGGAAAGTTGAAAGTGAATACTCCTGCATCGACTGACAAGGATCTGTGGGTCTCCTGGGATGAGTACAACCGCCTGGTCGAGCGCCTGGCGCTGCAAGTCTACGAATCGAACTGGAAGTTCGACATGGTGCTGTGCCTGGCGCGCGGCGGCGTGCGCCCGGGCGACGTGATCTCGCGCATCTTCGACGTGCCGCTGGCGATCCTGTCGACCAGCTCCTACCGCGAAGAAGCCGGCACCAAGCAGGGCAACCTGGACATCGCCAAGTACATGACGATGACCAAGGGCCCGCTGGCCGGCAGGATCCTGCTGGTCGACGACCTGGCCGATTCCGGCGTGACCCTGCACAAGGTGCGCGAGCACCTGCAGACCAACTACCCGGACGTCACCGAAGTGCGCTCGGCCGTCATCTGGGTCAAGGGCACCTCGTCGTTCGTGCCGGACTACCACCTGGAAGACCTGCCGCACAACCCGTGGATCCACCAGCCGTTCGAAGACTACGACGGCCTGCGTCCGCACCAGCTGTCGGCGTGGATGAAGAAGTTCGAGAAGAACTGATTCACACCGTCGCACGCGCAGGTGTGAAGAGTGCCGCTGGCACTCTTCACCCCAAGTAAAAATCGGGGCAGCGCCCCGATTTTTTTTTACCTGTACGCGCCGCTCCCCCAGTTCTTGTGCCGGCAGAACCGGTACCACTGGCCGCACATCGACGCCAGCGCCAGGATCACGCCCGAACCGGCCAGGATCAGCACCACGCCGAAAGTGGAATGGCCGGCGGTCTGCGCCACCATCGAGAAGGCCCACAGCGGCGCCAGGCCGCCGGCGTGGCGGATTTCCTGTCCCTGCTCATCTGTGGCTCTTTCTCCCCCTTGCTGGCGTTTCGATAGCGCCGCTCCACCCGTGACCGTCCGGGCCCCATGTCGCTTTCCGGTCACTGGCATGACTGACAATTTGTAATTATGTTGCAAATGGGAAAGTTTCCCGTCTATAATCTTCTTGTTAATACACAAGGAGATCTGCGTGACCCCATCCCGCGAAGTGATTTTTATCGACCAGTCCGTGGTCGGCTGGCAATCGATCGTCGCCGGCCTCGCCGACGGCGTGCATATCGTGATGCTGGACAGCACCCAGGATGGGCTCATCCAGATCGCCGCCGCCCTGGCAACGGAGCGCGAGCTCGATGCGATCCACATCGTATCGCACGGCAGCGCGGGACAAATCACGCTGGGCGGCGCCGGCATCGATGCGGGCGCGCTGGCGCAGTACGCAGACACGCTGGCGGCGATCGGCCGCAGCCTGTCAGCCACCGGTGACATCCTGCTGTACGGCTGCGAGGTCGGGCAGGGCGCCACCGGCGAACACTTCCTGCAGCAACTGGCGGCGTACACGGGCAGCGATGTGGCGGCCTCGGCCGACCTGACCGGCGCGGCTGCGCTCGGCGGCAACTGGGCGCTGGAAGCCCGGGTCGGCACCGTCACGACGCAGGCCATCGACGGTTCCGCCTATGCCGGCACGCTGGCGATGGTATCCGGCAGCGCCTACAACGACTACCTCGAGGGGACCGACGGCACGGACACGCTCTCCGGCGGCGCCGGCGACGATACCCTGGCCGGCAGCGCCGGCGACGATCTCATGGATGGCGGCGCCGACGGCTACTTTGGCGACACGATCGACTATTCGGCCGGACCGGCAGGCGTCAGCGTCAACCTGGCGACGGGCAAGGCGACCGACAACTGGGGCAATACGGACACGCTGGTCGGCATCGAGCACATCACCGGTTCCGCCTTCGCGGACACCCTGATCGGCAACACTGGCAATAACTGGTTCCGTCCCGGCGACGGCAATGACGTGGTCATCGGCAACGGCGGCAACGACACCGTGATGTACGAGGACGCGCCCAATGGCGTCACGGTCGACCTCGTCAACGGAGTGGCGTCCGGCGCCGACATCGGCGTCGATACCCTGAGCGGGATCCGCAATGTCCATACGGGCGGAGGCGCGGATGTCATCCAGCTGTCCGACCTCGGCGGTTACGTGTTCGCCCGCGCCGGCGACGACACCCTCATCGGCGGCGCCGGCAACGATATCCTGTACGGCGGCAGCGGCAACGACACCATCGACGGCGGCGGCGGCCGCGACTACATCAACTTCCAGGTCGATGCCTACGATGGCGGCCCGGCCGTGACCGGTCTCGGCGTCACGGTCGACCTCGCCGCCGGCACCGTCATCGACAACTGGGGCGATACCGATACGGTGGCCAACATCGAGGACGTGTCGGGCTCGGTGTATGCCGACAGCATTATCGGCAATGCCGCCGACAACTTCCTGTACGGCGCCGCGGGCGACGACACCATCGACGGCGGCGACGGCAACGACGGGATCAGTGGCGATGCCGGCAACGACAACCTGCAGGGCGGTAACGGCGACGACCAGCTCGACGGCGGTTCCGGCAACGACGTGCTGGATGGCGGCGCGGGCCGCGACAGCGTCTCCTACCAGAACGATATCGAAGCGGGCACGACCGGCTTCGGGGTCCATGTCGACCTGGAGGCTGGCTATGCCAACGACAACTGGGGCGGCATCGACAGGCTGGTCAACATCGAAGACGTGACGGGCTCGCGCTACCGCGATACGCTCATCGGGGACGCCGGCGACAACACCCTGCGCGGCGGGGGCGACGACGACCTGCTGGTCGGCGGCGCCGGCAACGACGTCCTGGACGGCGGCGCCAATGGCGGCGCCGGCGACACCGTCGATTACTCGGCCGGCCCGGCGGGCGTCAGCGTGAACCTGGCGGCCGGCATCGCCACCGACAGCTGGGGCAATACCGACACCCTGATCGGCATCGAGCATGTCACCGGCACGGCATTTTCGGACACCCTGGTCGGCAACGCCGGGATCAACTGGTTCCGTCCCGGCGACGGCAACGACACGGTCGTGGGCAATGGCGGCGACGACGTCGTGATGTATGACGGGATCACCAGCGCCATCAATGTCGACCTGCGGGCAGGCACCGCTTCCGGCGCCGGGATCGGCAACGATACCCTGATCGGGATCCGCAACCTCCACACCGGTGCGGGTGCGGACACCGTCCAGCTGGGCGACCTGGGCGCCTACGTGTTCGGACGCGGCGGCGACGACAAGCTCACCGGCGGCAACGGCAACGACAATTTCATCGGCGGCAGCGGCAACGACACGATCGACGGCGGGGCAGGCCGCGACACGGCGAGCTACCTGGACGACACCTATGACGGCAACGTCACCGTCTCCGCCACCGGCGTCGGCGTGACGGTCGACCTGGCGGCCGGCTTCGCCATCGACAACTGGGGCAATGTCGACACCCTGGTCAGCATCGAGATGGTGCAAGGTTCGCAGTATGCCGACAGCATCACCGGCGACGAGGCCAATAACGACCTGCATGGCGACGCCGGCAACGACACCCTCGGCGGCGCCGGCGGCAACGACTGGCTCGACGGCGGCGACGGCGACGACACCCTGCGCGGCGGCGCGGGCATGGACCAGCTGCTCGGCGGTGACGGCAACGACACCATCGACGGCGGCGACGGCGTCGACATTGTCAACTATGGCAGCGAGGGCGGCAGCGCCAAGCCGACCGGCTTCGGCGTCGTGGTCAACCTGTCGACCGGGGTCGCCACCGACAACTGGGGCAAGACCGACCAACTGTCCGGCATCGAAGACGTGCAGGGTTCGCGCTATGCCGACATCATCATCGGCAATGCAGCCGGCAACAACCTGCATGGCGACGCCGGCAACGACTTCCTCGGCGGCGGCGATGGCAACGACTGGCTCGACGGTGGCGAAGGCAACGACAGCCTGGACGGCGGCGCCGGCAACGATGCGTTCGGCGGCGGCGCCGGCAACGACACCCTGGTCGGCGGCGACGGCACCGACACCGTCACTTACACGAACGATTACGGCAGCATCGCGCCGACCGGTCTCGGCGTGACGGTCAACCTGGCCACCGGCACCGCCACCGACAACTGGGGCAATGCCGACCAGCTGTCCGGCATCGAGAACGTGGACGGCTCGCGCTATGCCGACGTCATCATTGGCAACGCCGCCGACAACGCCCTGTGGGGCCAGGACGGCAACGATACCCTGAACGGCGGCGACGGCAACGACTGGCTCGATGGTGGCGACGGCAACGACAACCTCGCCGGCGGCACTGGCAACGATTCCTTCAGCGGCGGCGCCGGCAACGACCTCATCAATGGCGGCGATGGCGCCGACCGGGTCACTTACTCGAACGACTACGGCAGCATCGCGCCGACCGGCCGCGGCGTGACGGTCAACCTGGCCACCGGCACCGCCACCGACAACTGGGGCAATGCCGACCAGTTGGTGAGCATCGAAAACGTGGACGGCTCGCGCTACGCCGACGTCATCACCGGCGATGCCGCCAACAACAACCTGTGGGGTGGCGAGGGCGGCGATACGCTGGCTGGCGGCGATGGCAACGACTGGCTCGATGGTGGCGACGGCAACGACAGCCTCACCGGCGGCACCGGCAACGACTCCTTCAATGGCGGCGCCGGCAACGACCTCATCAATGGCGGCGATGGCGCCGACCGGGCCACTTACTCGAACGACTACGGCAGCATCGCGCCGACCGGTCTCGGCGTGACGGTCAACCTGGTCACCGGCACCGCCACCGACAACTGGGGCAATGCCGACCAGCTGGTAAGCATCGAGAACGTGGACGGCTCGCGCTATGCCGACGTCATCACCGGCAATGCCGGCGACAACAGCCTGTGGGGCGGCGATGGCAGCGACAAGCTGGCCGGCGGCGACGGCAACGACTCGCTCGACGGCAGTAACGGCAACGACATCCTGCAGGGCGGCGCCGGCTTCGACCAGCTCAGCGGCGGCGCGGGCGACGACATCCTGGACGGCGGCGACGGCAACGATACCGCCAACTATGCGAACGACTACGGCCTCGGCAGCGCGATGCCGACCGGTGCCGGCGTGACGGTCGACCTGGCCGCAGGGATTGCCATCGACAACTGGGGCAACATCGATACCTTGACCAGCATCGAGCGGGTGCAAGGTTCGCGCTACGCCGACAGCCTCGGCGGCGATGACGCCAACAACAACCTGTATGGCAACGCCGGTAACGACACCCTCATCGGCGCCGGCGGCAACGACTGGCTCGACGGGGGGGAGGGCACGGACAACCTGCGCGGCGACGCGGGCGACGACCAGCTCAGCGGCGGCGCCGGCAACGACGTGATCAATGGTGGAGACGGCCGCGACACCGTCAACTACGGCAGCGACTACGGCAGCATTGCGCCGACCGGCGCCGGCGTGAGCGTCAACCTGGGCGCCGGCATCGCCACCGACAACTGGGGCAATACCGACTTCCTGGCCGGCATCGAGAATGTCTCGGGTTCACGCTATGGCGACGTCATCACCGGCAATGCCGCCGACAACAGCCTGTGGGGACAGGACGGCAACGACACGCTGAGCGGCGGCGACGGCAACGACTGGCTCGACGCCGGCACCGGCAACGACACGCTGCTGGGCGGCGCCGGCAACGATGCACTCGAGGGCGACGGGGGCGACGATACGCTCGATGGCGGCGCCGGCATCGATATCGCCGAGTACTGGAATAGCGAAGGGTCGGTTGCGGGCACCGGCGTGACGGTGAACCTGCTCACCGGCACCGCCACCGACAACTGGGGCTATGCCGACAAGCTCGCCGGGATCGAGAACGTGTCCGGCTCGCGCTACGGCGACACCCTCACCGGCGATGCCGCCGGCAATGCCCTGTATGGGCGGGACGGCAACGACCTGCTGAGCGGCGGCGACGGTAACGACCAGCTCGCCGGAGGCGCCGGCAACGACGTGCTGGATGGCGGCAATGGCCGCGACTACGCGGATTACCGCGACAGCTTCAGCGCGGACCCCACGACCGGCGCCGCCGGCATCAAGGTCAACCTGGCCACCGGCACCGCGACCGACAACTGGGGCAACACGGATACCCTGGTCGGCATCGAGGACGTGCTGGGCACGCAATTCGCCGATAACATCATCGGCAACGCCGGCGAAAACCAGCTCCAGGGCTATGGCGGCAACGACACCCTGGACGGCGGCGCCGGCGCCGATGTCATGATCGGCGGCGATGGCAACGACATCTATTACGTGCGCGATGCCGGCGACAGCGTCGTCGAGATCAATGCCAACGCAGCCGTGGGCGGCAGCGATACCGTCTACAGCTATCTGGGCGCCTACACGCTCGGCGCGAACGTCGAGAACGGTCGCATCTTGTCCACGGGCGTGGCCAACCTCACCGGTAATGCGCTGGACAACACCATTTATGCGGGTACCGGCGACAACGTCATCGATGGCGGTGACGGCATCGATACCGTGTCCTTCAATTACGGCGTGACCGGCACGACCGGCGTCACCGCCAACCTGCTCACCGGCAAGGTGAGCGGTTCCGGCACCGATACCCTGGTCAATATCGAGTCGCTCTACGGCACCAACAATGCCGACAACTTCACCGGCGACGCCAAGGCGAACACCCTGTACACCTATGGCGGCAACGATACCCTGGACGGCGGCGCGGGTGCCGATACCATGGTTGGCGGCGACGGCAACGACATCTATTACGTGCGCGATGCCGGCGACAGCGTCGTCGAAACCAATGCCAACGCAGCCGTGGGCGGCACCGATCTCGTCTACAGCTACATCGGCGCCTACACGCTGGGCGCCAACGTCGAGAACGGCCGCATCCTGACCGCCGGCGCGGCCAACCTGACCGGCAATGCGCTCGACAATTTCCTGTATGCGGGAACGGGCGACAACGTCATCAATGGCGGCGACGGCATCGATACCGTGTCGTTCTACTATGGCGTCACCGGCACGACCGGCGTCACCGCCAGCCTGGTCACGGGCAAGGCGAGCGGTTCCGGCGCCGATACCCTGGTCAACATCGAGCGGCTCTACGGCACGAATAACGCCGACAATTTCACCGGCGACGCCAAGGCGAACACCCTGACCACCTATGCCGGCAACGACATCCTGGACGGCGGCGCCGGCGCCGACACCATGGTCGGCGGCGACGGCAACGACATTTATTATGTGCGCGATGCCGGCGACAGCGTCGTCGAAACCAATGCCAACGCAGCAGCGGGTGGCAGCGATACCGTCTACAGCTACCTGGGCGCCTACACGCTGGGGGCCAACGTCGAGAACGGCCGCATCATGACCGCCGGCGCGGCCAACCTGACCGGCAACGCACTGGACAATTTCCTGTATGCGGGCACCGGCGACAACGTCCTCAATGGCGGCGACGGCATCGATACCGTGTCGTTCTACTACGGCGTCTCCGGCACAACCGGCGTCACCGCCAGCCTGGTAACCGGCAAGGCAAGCGGTTCCGGTACCGACACCCTGGTCGGCATCGAACAGCTCTACGGCAGCAACAACGCCGACAACTTCACCGGCGACGCGAAAGCCAATTACTTCTACACCTATGCCGGCAACGATATCCTCGACGGCGGCGCGGGCGCCGATACCATGGTAGGCGGCGACGGCAACGACATCTATTACGTGCGCGATGCCGGCGACAGCGTCGTCGAGACCAATGCCGACGCAGCCGTGGGCGGCACCGATCTCGTCTACAGCTACATCGGCGCCTACACGCTGGGCGCCAACGTCGAGAACGGCCGCATCCTGACCGCCGGCGCGGCCAACCTGGCCGGCAATGCACTGGACAATTTCCTGTATGCGGGCGCCGGCGACAACGTCCTCAATGGCGGCGACGGCATCGATACCGTGTCGTTCTACTATGGCGTCACCGGGACGGCCGGCGTCACCGCCAACCTGGTCACCGGCAAGGCGAGCGGTTCCGGCGCCGACACCCTGGTCGGCATCGAGCGGCTCTACGGCAGCAACAATGCCGACAACTTCACCGGCGACGCCAAGGCCAACTACCTCTACACCTATGCCGGCAACGACACCCTGGACGGCGGCGCGGGCGCGGATACCATGGTCGGCGGCGACGGCAACGATATTTACCATGTCGACAATGCCGGCGATGTGGTATCCGAGACCAGCGCGCTGGCGGCCGGCGGCATCGACAAGGTCATCTCGTCGATCAGTTACAGCCTCGGCGCCAACGTCGAGAACCTGCAGCTGTTGGACGGCGCCATCAACGGTACCGGCAATGAATTGGCGAACACGATCGTCGGGGGGGCGGGGAACAACGTCATCAACGGCGGCCTCGGCAACGACGTGCTGACCGGGGGCGCAGGCGCGGACTACTTCGTCTTCAACACGGCCCTGAACGGCACGGCGAACGTCGACCGCATCACCGACTTCTCGACGGTGTACGACACGATCAGGCTGGAGAACGCCGTGTTCACCAAACTGACCGCCACGGGCACGCTGGGCGCCAACAACTTCAAGGTGATCGGCTCGGCGCCGCTCGACGCCGACGACTTCATCCTGTACGACAAGGCCAGCGGCTACCTGTACTACGACGCCGACGGCTCCGGCGCCGGCGCCGCGGTCAAGTTTGCGCTGGTCGGCGTGAACTTGAGCCTGACCTACGCCGATTTCACGGTGATCTGACCGCCGGTGATCTCAGCGGCATCGCGCGCCCGTCCGCGCGCGATGCCGATCGGTTAAGATTGCCATATACAACTTGACCGATCCCATGACCCAAAGCTTCTTCCAGACCTTCATTCTCCTCCTGCTCGTCACCGACCCGTTCGGCAACGTGCCCCTGTTCGTCACCGCCCTGAAAGACGTCGACCCGGCCCGCCGGCCACGCATCGTGCTGCGCGAGTGCGCGATCGCGTTCCTCCTGCTGCTGGTGTTCATGTTCTTCGGCCGCCACTTCCTGGCGGCGCTGCAACTGACCGACATCTCGCTGCGCATCGGTGGCAGCGTGATCCTGCTGATCATCGCGATCCGCATGATCTTCCCGCATCCGGATGGCGTGCTGGGCCGCAGCGAAGGCGGCGAACCCTTCATCGTGCCGCTGGCGATCCCTGCGCTGGCGGGGCCGTCGGCGCTGGCGACCGTGCTGCTGTTCACCTCGAACAATGTGGAAGAGGTGATGGTGCATGTGGCCGCGCTGGCCGCCGTCGGCATCGTCTGGCTGGCCGTGTTCCTGGCTGCCGAGCGCTTGCAGAAAGCCCTCGGCGCCCAGGTCATGACGGCCTTCGAGCGCCTGATGGGACTGATCCTGACCGCGATGTCGATCGAGATGCTGCTGGGCGGCGTGCGGACCTTCGTCAAGACTCTTTAAGCTCAACCAACCTGGACCTCCTCATGAAACGACTGCTCACCGCCTGCGCCTTCGGTGTAGTGCTGGCCTCAAGTTTGACTCTCACCGCCTGCAAGCGCACCAATGCTCCGCAGCCGGCCGCCACCCCCGCGATCGCCCTGCAAAAGATCGATACCGTGCAGGGCACGAGCAAGGAAGCGGTGGCTGGCGCGACCGTCGTCGTCAACTACACCGGCTGGCTGTACGCGCCTGACGCGCAGGGCCAGCACGGCGCCCAGTTCGATTCCTCGATCGGCCGCGAACCGTTCAGCTTCCAGCTCGGCGCCGGCCAGGTGATCCCGGGCTGGGACCAGGGCGTGCAGGGCATGAAGGTGGGCGGCAAGCGCACCCTGATCATTCCCGCCGCGCTGGGCTATGGCGAGCAGGGCGCCGGTCCGATTCCGCCGAACAGCAACCTGATCTTCGACGTCGAACTGCTCGACGTAAAGTAAGCCTTTTCCAACCAGCAGAGCCTATCCGATGACATCTATCCGTTCCGCCGCCGCGCTTGCCCTTGGTCTCGCCCTTGCCCTGGGACCGCTTGCCGCCCACGCCGCCGCTCCGAAGGCGTCCGCCAGCGCCGCCAAACCGCTGCAGAAGATCGACACCAAGGTCGGGACCGGCAAGACGGCGGCCGTCGGCTCCACCGTCACCGTGCACTACACCGGGTGGCTGTATGCACCAAAAGAGCCGCAGCAGCATGGTTCCCAGTTCGACAGCTCGGTCGGCGGCGAACCCTTCAGCTTCGAACTTGGCGCCGGCCGCGTGATCCCGGGCTGGGACCAGGGCCTGGTCGGCATGAAGGTCGGCGGCAAGCGCACCCTGGTGATTCCCGCCGCGCTGGGTTACGGCAGCCGCGGCGCCGGCCCGATCCCGCCGAATGCCAACCTGATCTTCGACGTCACGCTGCTCGATGTGAAATAAAGTCCCTGCGCTCGCAAAGAAGCCGCAGCACCCGCAAGGGGCTGCGGTTTTTTCTTGTCGGAAAAATTTACAGACAGGTAACGGCTTGGTAAATACATTTTCCATATGTCATTAATTTATAAAACTTTTTTCCTGCTGGCATGGTTCATGCATTAATGAAAGTACGCGTGCTAGATCGCGTCACATGAGAAAAGCTGTTATTACAAAGGATAAAAAATGCGTAATCGGAATGTGTTGTCCACCAAACTGTTGGGTGTTGTCGTCGCGGCCAGCGCCATGTTCGGAGCCACTGGCGCGGCCCAGGCGGGTGTCGTGCAAGGGATCGTGACCCCGACCATCACCTCGGGCGCGCTGCCGGATTCCCCCGCCGCCCACGTCGATGCCAATACGTCCAGCTCGCTGTACTCGGGCGTCGTCAGCATCAACATCCGCTACATGGTGGGTGGCGTGCAGCAGTCGTATATCTGCTCGGGCGCCCTGGTAGGCAAGCGCCAGGTCATTTCGGCCGGCCATTGCGTCGACACCGACGGCAACGGCCACTATGTGGACATCACCAAGCCGGGTAACGACGTGCGCGTTGTCTTCAACAGCAACGGCAACATCAATTCCCTGATTACCGCCAGCTCGTTCGCCGTCAGCAACGAGTACCAGGGCTTCAACAACTGCCAGAACGGCAGCAAGGGCTGCCTGGGCGACGACGTCTCGGTGATCACCCTGAGCCAGGACGCACCGGCCAGCGCCAAGATCTACAAGCTGTTCAACGGCGCAGTCGGCGAAGGCACCCATATCATGATGGCCGGCTACGGCACCTCGGGCGACGGCGTCAATGGCTACACCATCAACCCCAGCTTCACCGTGAAGCGCACCGGCGAGAACTACATGGACCTGTTCGACGCCAACGACGAAGAAGGCTTCACCGGCCGCACCGAAGTCTATTACGCCGATTTCGACGGCAACGGCCAGGACACCTTCTGCACCGGCTGGGGCGTCTGCACCCCGGTCCTGCCGAACAACCGCGAGTCGGGCATCGGCGGCGGCGACTCCGGCGGCCCGTCCTTCGTCGACATGTACGGCGAACTGATGCTGGTCGCGAACAACACCTTCAGCGGCCGCTTCGAAGGCCAGGTCGCCGGCACCTTCGGCACCTACTTCGGCGGCATCGTGCTGGGCGGCTACAGCGACTTCCTGAAAGACGCCACCGGCGGCAACATCACGGTGGTGCCGGAACCCGGCAGCCTGGCGCTGCTGGCCCTGGGTGGCGCGATGCTGGGCGGCCTGCGCCGTCGTCGCAAGCAGTAACCGGGTTTTGCGGCACAGCCGGTTTGCGGACCGGCATGAAAAAAAGCGGCCTCGGCCGCTTTTTTCATTTCCCTAGCATCGACACCACATTGTCCGCCCCCGGCGCCCCGAAGGCCTGCTGCTTGAGGATATGCAGCTGGTCGCGCACCTGGGCCGCCTTCTCGAACTCGAGGTTCTTGGCATGGTCGACCATGAGCTTCTCGAGGCGCTTGATCTCTTTCGAAATCTGCTTCTCGCTCATGCCCTCGATCTTCGCCGTTTCCTCTGCCTGCTCCATCTGCTTGCTCGCGGCAGCGCTGTAGACGCCGTCGATCATGTCCTTGATCTTCTTGTTCACCCCTTTCGGCGTGATGCCGTGGGCTTCGTTGAAGGCGATCTGCTTGGCGCGGCGGCGTTCGGTTTCGTCGATCGCGCGCTTCATCGAGTCCGTGACCTGGTCGGCGTACAGGATCGCCACGCCGTTCAGGTTGCGCGCGGCGCGGCCGATGGTCTGGATCAGCGAACGTTCGGAACGCAGGAAGCCTTCCTTGTCGGCGTCCAGCACGGCCACCAGCGAGACTTCCGGCAGGTCCAGGCCCTCGCGCAGCAGGTTGATGCCGACCACGACGTCGAACGTGCCCAGGCGCAGGTCGCGCAGGATCTCGACGCGCTCGACGGTGTCGATGTCGCTGTGCAGGTAGCGCACCTTGATGCCGTGGTCGCTCAGGTATTCGGTCAACTGCTCGGCCATGCGCTTGGTCAGCGTGGTCACCAGCACGCGCTCGTCCTTGGCGATGCGGTCGGTGATCTCGCCCATCAGGTCGTCGACCTGGGTGCGGGCCGGCTTGACGATGACCTGCGGGTCGACCAGGCCGGTCGGGCGCACCACCTGCTCGACCACGTTGTCGGCCTTTTCCTTTTCGTACTCGGCAGGCGTTGCCGAGACGAAAATGCACTGGCGCATCTTGCTTTCGAATTCCTGGAACTTCAGCGGCCGGTTGTCCAGCGCCGAGGGCAGGCGGAAGCCGTAGTCGACCAGGTTCGTCTTGCGCGAACGGTCGCCGTTGTACATCGCGTTGAGCTGGCCGATCATCACGTGCGACTCGTCCATGAACATCAGCGCGTCCTTCGGCAGGTAGTCGATCAGGGTCGGTGGCGGCTCGCCCGGCATCGCGCCGGACAGGTGGCGCGAATAGTTCTCGATGCCCTTGGTGAAGCCGACTTCGGCCAGCATCTCGAGGTCGAAGCGGGTACGCTGCTCGAGGCGTTGTTCTTCCAGCAGCTTGCCCTGTTCGCGGAAGTATTCCAGGCGGTCGCGCAGCTCGGCCTTGATCGAGTCGACCGCCTTCAGCACGGTCGAGCGGCCGGTCACGTAGTGCGAACCCGGGTACACGGTAAAGCGCGGGATCTTCTGGCGCACCTTGCCGGTGAGCGGGTCGAACAGCTGCAGGGATTCGATCTCGTCGTCGAACATCTCGACGCGGATCGCCAGCTCGGCGTGCTCGGCCGGGAAGATGTCGATGGTGTCGCCGCGCACGCGGAAGGTGCCGCGCGCGAAGTCCATTTCGTTGCGCGTGTACTGCATCTGGATCAGGCGTGCGATGACGTCGCGCTGCGCCACCTTGTCCTTGGCGCGCAGGGTCAGCACCATCTTGTGGTACTCGTCCGGATTACCGATACCGTAGATGGCCGACACGGTCGCGACGATGATGACGTCGCGCCGCTCCATCAGCGACTTGGTGCAGGACAGGCGCATCTGCTCGATGTGCTCGTTGATCGACGAGTCCTTTTCGATGAACAGGTCGCGCTGCGGCACGTAGGCTTCCGGCTGGTAGTAATCGTAGTACGAGACGAAGTACTCGACCGCGTTCTGCGGGAAGAATTCGCGGAACTCGGCGTACAGCTGCGCAGCGAGCGTCTTGTTCGGCGCGAACACGATCGCCGGACGGCCTGCGCGGGCGATCACGTTGGCCATCGTATAGGTCTTGCCGGAACCAGTCACGCCCAGCAGCGTCTGGTACATCAGGCCGTCCTCGATGCCGTCGACCAGGCCGTCGATCGCGGTCGGCTGGTCGCCGGCGGGCGGAAAGGGCTGGTGCAGCTTGAACGGGGAATTCGGGAAAGTGATGACGGTGGGCGCCGGAGTATTTGCGACCGATAGTTCTGCCATGAGATCAGACCTTTGCTAGAATGGGGATCCGCCTGCGGCACTGCAACATTCGTGCCGCTGTCTATACAACCGCTGCGAAACCCAGCCGACAAACCTGAGTCTATCACGATGAATTCCACAGCTCCTGCCAGCATCTTCGGCGCCATCGCCATGGCCCCGCGCGACCCCATCCTGGGCATTACCGAAGCCTTCAATGCAGATACCAATCCGGCCAAGATCAATCTCGGCGTCGGCGTCTACTACGATGACAACGGAAAAGTGCCCCTGCTGGAATGCGTGCGCAAGGCGGAAGCGATGCTGATGGAACAACCCGCGCCGCGCACCTATCTGCCGATCGAAGGCCTGGGTGCGTACGACAAGGCTGTGCAAGAACTCGTATTTGGGGCCGACAGCGCCGTAATTCAAGAGAAGCGTGCAATCACCGTGCAGGCCCTGGGCGGCACCGGCGCCCTGAAGATCGGCGCCGATTTCCTGAAGCGTTTCTCGCCGGGCTCGAGCGTCTACATCAGCGACCCGAGCTGGGAAAACCACCGCGCGCTGTTCGAAAGCGCCGGCTTCGAGGTCAACAACTACGCCTACTACGACCCGGCAACCCATGGCGTCAATTTCGAGGGCATGCTGGCCGACCTGCGCAATATGCCGGAAGGCGCGATCGTCGTGCTGCACGCCTGCTGCCATAACCCGACCGGCGCCGACCTCTCGGCCGACCAGTGGGGCCAGGTCATCGCTGCCGTGCGCGAGAACGGCCTGATCCCGTTCCTGGACATGGCTTACCAAGGCTTCGGCTCGGGCATCGCCGAAGACGGCGCCGTGGTGCGCCGCTTCGTCGACGCCGGCGGCCCGCTGCTGGTCTCGAACTCGTTCTCGAAGTCGTTCTCGCTGTACGGCGAGCGCGTCGGCGCGCTGTCGGTGGTGGGCTCGTCCGCGGAAGAGGCGGCGCGCATCCTGTCGCAGCTCAAGCGCGTGGTGCGCACCAACTACTCGAACCCGCCGGTGCACGGCGGCAAGGTGGTCGCGACCGTGCTGTCGACCCCGGAACTGCGCCAGCTGTGGGAAGACGAGCTGGCCGGCATGCGCGTGCGCATCAAGCAGATGCGTGAAGAACTGGTGAAGAAGCTGGCCGAGAAAGCCCCGGGCAAGGACTTCGACTTCGTGCGCAAGCAGGTCGGCATGTTCTCGTACTCGGGCCTGACCAAGGAGCAGGTCGGCCAGCTGCGCGAGGAATCGATCTACGCCGTGGACACCGGCCGCATCTGTGTTGCCGCGATGAATTCGAAGAACATCGATCGCGTCGTTGACGCCATCGCAAAAGTTCTCTAAACTCTTGGCTCTTCCGATTCAGCAAGCATGAATCGGAAGAATGATCCCTGATAGCTCAGTCGGTAGAGCGACGGACTGTTAATCCGCAGGTCCCTGGTTCGAGTCCAGGTCGGGGAGCCAG
>NZ_JBDGIN010000009.1:0-186559 GCF_057657395.1 Telluria sp. Soil_C_11
TGGACGACGCCAGCGCCACCAACACGCTGCTGGGTGGACTGGGCAATGACCAGCTCTACGGCGGCGCCGGCCAGGACAACCTCGACGGTGGCGGCGACAACGACCAACTGTATGGAAATGACGGGAACGATACCCTCGAGGGGGGCGACGGCGACGATATGCTCAATGGCGGGAGTGGCGCCGACGTGCTGCATGGCGGTTCGGGAAACGACATTTTTGTGCTCGACATCCCGACGGATATCGGGACCGCAGTCGATGTGATCTCCGATTTCCGTGTGTCGGCCAACAATCGGGACAGCCTGGACATGCGAGTACTCTTGCACAGTTTTGCCGGGTACAACGGCAGTAATGCCTTTACCGGTGGATACCTCCGCTTGACCGCGTCGGGGAACGATACCTTGGTGGAGGTCGACAGAGATGGCGGGAGCGACGGCTTCGTGACTGTTGCCGTACTCACGGGCGTCACGTCGCAAACCGATGTCGCCGATGCGCTTCTGCTTTGAGACCAGGTGGCCTGCAGCTGCCCGGCGGACCGCACCAGGCCCAGCGGTCTCCGGCAGGACTGCTTCAGCATGGCATCGATCAGGCTGCGAACAGGGCTGCCGACATGTTCAGGACCCCGTGCCGCCGTCCCGTACCAGCAAGTGCTCATGCGAGCGCACCTGGTTGCGCCCCTCGTTCTTGGCAAGGTAGACGGCCGCATCCGCAGCGGCGAACAGGTCGTTGATGCCCTGTTTTTGTTCCATCGACGCCACGCCGATGGACACCGTGACCTGCAGCCTCGGCTTGTCCAGCAAGGGGGCCCGCGCAATACCGGCACGGATTCGTTCGCCGACTTCCATCGCCGTGGCCAGGGACGTCTCCGGCAGGACGACGACGAACTCCTCGCCGCCGAAGCGCGCACAGAAATCGGCCGAACGCAGGAACTCGCGCAGCCTTTGCGCGAACGCGCGCAGGACATCGTCGCCGACCATGTGGCCGAATTCATCGTTGATATTCTTGAAGAAGTCGATGTCGAGCATCAGGATCGAAAACGGCTTGCCGGAGGAGGCACAGCGCTCGAGCTGCTGCTCGAGCACGTTGTCGAGCGCACGGCGGTTCCAGTGCCCGGTCAGCGCGTCGGTCGCGGCGTCGAGCTCGACCTTCTCGAGGGCCGTGCGCAGTTGCGCCGCCAGCGAGGCGTTCGCATGCTGCAAGCGGATTCCTTCCATCAAGCGCTGCGAAATCGCGCGCGTATAGTAGGCAATCAGGGCGATGAACACGCTCAGGCCGGCGACCAGGTCGGGCGCGTTCTGGATGCTGGCAACCTGCAACAATCCGAACGCCGAGATGGCCCACAGGACGCCGATCTGGCCGTAATAGGCCACCACATAGGTGCCATACACCTGGGCATTGACCGCCGTGACGCCGCACAGCAGCGCCATCAGGACGGCATCGAGCACGGGGTCGTAGCCGACCAGGAACCAGGTCAGCAGGCCCCAGCCAAAGCCGTCCAGCGCGGCAATCCAGCGCAGCCGCCGCCGATGGACCGCCAGCGTCGAGCCGGCCACGATCATCGAGTGCAGGACCGACAGGCTGCCGGCCCATACCACGCCGGCGATGCCCAGCCACGACAGGATGGAATGCATGGGAACGCGGCCCCAGCAGAACCACACCGCGAGCAGCCATCCGACCGGCGTCGTCGTGAGTGCGCGACGCAGTGCAATCGCACACTCCGAAAAGCCCGTCTCACGCGCAAGGGATAGATCGGACTCGCTGATTGGCATATTGGTGGTCACGACGCGCCTTGTTGCCGGCTATCGGCCTCTGGCCGGTTATGGAAATTCACAATCGCTCAGTGTACGGGAGTTTTGCCATCCGGACAATAATGATTTGCTCTGGGAACTTTAGAAACAACGAAGACTGGATGTCACCTCTTCAATCTGCACAATCCTGGAGCTAGCGCAAACCCTTCCCCCGCTCCGGCTTATTGGACCGCTCATGCGACGCACAACCGGCAAAGGCGCAGTCTAACGCTCATCCTTTCCCCGGAGCGGAACATGAACCAGACGACGTTTCACGGCGATGCCGGCGCCCCTTCGAATCCGCCGCGCCGCAGCTTCCTGCGCGCCGGCCCGGCCCTCGCGGCCGCCCTCGCCCTCCCCGCCGCGGCCCGGGCGCAGACGCTCGAGCGCTGGGTCGCCACCTGGGGCGCAGCCCCGGCCGGCCCGCCGCCGGCCACATCGACGATGAGCCTGTCGAGCCAGACCCTGCGCCTGATCGTGCACGCCAGCGTCGGCGGCAGCCGTGCCCGGATCCGCATCTCGAACGAGATGGGCAGCACCCCGCTCACCATCGGCGCGGCCCGCATCGCCCTGCGCGCCAGCGCCGCCGGCACCGTGGCCGGCACCGACCGCCAGCTGCTGTTCGGCGGCCGCCCTTCGGTCGCGATTCCGGCCGGCGCGGCCGCGCTGTCGGATCCGGCCGGCTTGAGCGTGCCGCCCTTCTCCGACCTTGCCGTCAGCCTGTACCTGCCGGGCCCGTCGCGCGCCACCACCCTCCACAACCTCGCGCTCCAGACCAGCTATGTCTCGACCGCCGGCGACCGCAGCGCCAACACCAGCTTTCCGGTCCAGCGCACCATCGCCACCTGGCCCTTCCTCACGGAAGTCGACGTCAGCGGCGCCTTTTCCGGGCTGGGCGCGACGACTGCGCTGGTCGCGCTCGGCGACTCGCTCACCGACGGCCAGGCCAGCACGGCGAACGGTAACCGGCGCTGGCCGGACATGCTGGCGCGGCGCCTGCAGCTGGAACTGGGAACGGCCGGGAATATCGGCGTGGCCAACCGCGGCATCGCCGGCAACTGCCTGCTGACGGAGTTTTCGACGGCCATGCTGGGCGGGCGCCGCGCCCTCGAACGTTTCGACCGCGACGTGCTCGGCACCTCCGGCGCGCGCTGGGTGTTCGTGCTCATCGGGATCAACGACATCGTCTACAGCGCCGCCTCGCGCCCGATCCCGGTCGAGAACCTGATCGCCGACCACCAGCAGCTGGTGACGCGCGCGCATGCGGGCGGGCTGAAGGCGATCGGCGCGACCCTCGCGCCCTTCGAGGGCCAGGCCTACTACAACACGGCGCGGGAAAGCGTACGCAAGCGCTTCAACGACTGGATGCGCAGCAGCGGCGCCTACGACGCCGTGGTCGATGTCGACCTGGTGCTGCGCGACCCGGCGCGCCCGACGCGCCTGCGGCCAGCCTACGACAGCGGCGACCACCTGCATCCGAACGATGCCGGTTACGCGGCGATGGCGCAGGCGATTCCGCTGACCCTGTTCACCCAGGGGTGAGACGCGGCCTCAGGGATTGACCGAGGGCGATCGCTTCAGGCAGCGCAGCGCGAAGGTCGAGCGCGTGTGGCGCACGCCGGGCAGCTTGTACAGCTTCTTGCGCAGGAAGGTTTCGTAGCCTTCGGTGCCGGCCACCGCCACCTTGATCAGGTAATCGTATTCGCCCGACAGCAGGTAGGCTTCGATCACTTCCGGCAGCTCGGCCAGGGCATCCGAAAAGGCCTTGAAGATCTCGTCGTCGTGGCGGTCGACGGTGACTTCGATGATCACCGTGTCCGGCACGCCCATCTTGCGCTGGTCGAACACCGCCGCGTAGCCGGTGATGAAGCCGGCCTCTTCCAGCGCCTTGACGCGGTGCCAGCACGGCGTCGGCGACAGGTTCACGGTATCGGCCAGTTTCTGGTTGCTGATGCGGCCGTCGCGGCTCAGGGTGCGCAGGATGTGGCGGTCGATTTCGTCGAGCTGGCCGTCCTTCATGGGAGTGCTTCCTTGTCTATACAGGTGAGTGGAAAGATAGTTCTTTCCTATTCTAGCCCAACGATAGAAGAATCTTCCATAGAGCTGTCTCCAGGCGGACCGAACAGAAGCACATTTTTTGTGCGCTGCAGTATGATTTTCGGGCATCAATCGTTAGGAGTTTTTAGTGTCGGAAGCAGTATCCCGCGGCGGACTCGGAGTCCAGGGCGCCGCCTTCAATGCCGAATTGCCGCTCATGCTGGTCACCCCCGCGCTGTTCGCCGCCAACCTGGTGGTCGCGCGCTGGGCGCAGGGCGCCGGCATTCCCCCCGTCTTCCTCGCCTTCGGCCGCTGGGCCCTGGCCTTCATGATCCTGATGCCGTCGGTGTGGCCGCGCATGTGGGCGCTGCGCGGCACCCTGCTCGCCAGCTGGCCGCGCATCCTGCTGCTGGCCACCCTCGGCATGGGCCTGGCGGTGGCGCCGCAATACATCGGCGCACGCCATACCGGCGCCGCCAACGTCGCCATCATCCTGGCCGCCTGCCCGGCCCTCGTGACCCTGGTCGAGCGCCTGGTCTGGAAAGCGCCGCTGGGCCGCCGCCAGGCCGCCGGCCTGCTGGTGGCGATCGCCGGCGTGCTGGTGGTGCTGTCCAAGGGCGACCTCGGCGCCCTCGGCCAGCTGGAATTCGGCCGCGGCGACCTGTGGGTGGTGCTGGCCGCTGTCGGCTGGTCGCTGTACACGGTGTTCAACAAGCGCCTGCCGCTGCCGCCCCTGCCCGGCACCGTCAAGCTGGCCGCCCTGATCGGCGGCGGCGCGCTGGTGCTGGCCCCGTTCGCGGCGCTCGAAGCCGCCGGCGGCGACCTCCCCTCCTTCGGCGACGGCCGCCTGTACGTGGCGCTCGCCTTCCTGGCGGTCGTCCCCAGCCTGGGCGCCTACTTCTGCTTCGATCGCCTGGTGGCGGTGGCCGGCCCGGCGCGCGCCAGCATGGCGGTGTACCTGATCCCGCTGTTCGCCACGCTGGCGGCCTGGCCGCTGCTGGGCGAAGCGCCGCACCTGTACCACGTGGCGGGCTTCGGCATGATTTTGGCCGCGGTGGCGCTGTCCAGCCGCCGCCGCAGGTCCTGAGCGCGCCCGAAGTTTCAGTGAAGTGAACAGGTGTAACAGCCTGTAAATCCTTCAGGCAAGCGCTGCGCGGATCGGTATAGTAGGCAAGTGAGGAGAACCGCCATGAAAAAACTCGCCATCATTCTTGCAGTTGCCGCCCTGGGCGGCTGCGCGACCCCGTATCCGGGTCCCGCCAACTACGGCACCCGCGCCTATGCCCAGGCACCCGACGCGGACGGCTGGCAGGTCGTGTCGGTGACGCCGGTCGCGCCCGGCACCGCCGCCCGCGCCAGCGCATCCGGCGACGCCGGCCGCGTGACCACGTCGGACGTCGTCACCTACAGCCCGGCGCCGTCGAGCACCACCTATGTCACCCAGCCGGTTTACGTGCCGGCGCCGGTCTATGCCCCGGCCCCGGTCTACGATCCGTTCTGGTACCCGCCGGTGACGATCGGCCTCGGCTTCAGCTGGAGCAACTGGGGCCACCGCGGCGGCCACTATGGGGGCCACTACGGCGGCCACTGGCGCGGACATCGTTGACCAGCAAATCCAGCGGCAACTCAGCAAAAATGCACTAAAATGGGGAGGTCACGCGCAGGCGTGGCCTCTTTTTTTTCGCCCCGCCATACACCCTCTTCCTTACGTTTTTCTTACGGATTTGCATGAATGACGCATGCTGCAACGCGTCACATTAATCGTTTGCTGTTGCTCAATTGCCATCCTACAATGGGTCGACGATAGGTTCGGCGCGTGCCGATCCGCCCCGGAACCGGCGCCCCCCGGCGCACGGCAAAAAACGAAGTCAACTACGGAGACAGCAATGGATTTCAAACTGAAAGCATTGGTTGCAGGGGTAGCACTGGGTTTGTCGATGACCGCCATGGCCGCGGAGCCGATCAAGATCGGCGTGTCCGGTCCGTTCACGGGCGGATCGGCGCCGATGGGCGTGTCGATGCGCGACGGGGTGCGCCTGGCCGCCGCTGAAATCAACGCCAAGGGCGGCGTGCTGGGCCGGAAGATCGAGCTGGTCGAGCGCGACGACGAAGCCAAGAACGAGCGCGGCGTGCAGGTGACGCAGGAGCTGATCAACAAGGAGCACGTGGTCGCCACGGTCGGCTACATCAACACCGGCGTGGCCCTGGCCTCGCAGCGCTTCTACCAGCAGGCCAAGATCCCGGTCATGAACAACGTCGCCACCGGTTCGATCGTCACCAAGCAGTTCGCCAACCAGCCGGAGAACTACATCTTCCGCAACTCGGCGAACGACACCATCCAGTCCGCGATGATCGGCGACGAAGTCGTCCGCCGCGGCTTCAAGAAGCCGGCGATCCTGGCCGACTCCACCAACTACGGCCAGCTGGGCCGCGAAGACCTCGAGAAGGTCCTCGACAAGAAGAGCCTGAAGCCGGTCGCGGTCGAGAAGTACAACATCGGCGACGTCGACATGACCGCGCAGCTGCTGCGCGCCAAGCAGGCCGGCGCCGACGTGGTGCTCACCTACGGCATCGGCCCGGAACTGGCCCAGATCGCCAACGGCATGCAGAAGCTGGGCTGGAAAGTGCCGATCATCGGCAGCTGGACCCTGGCGATGGCCAACTTCGTCGACAACGCCGGCGCGAACGGCAACGGCGCGCGCATGCCGCAGACCTTCATCCAGAACCCGGACACGCCGAAGCGCAAGGCCTTCATCGACGCCTACATCAAGGCCTACAACCCGCCGGGCGGCCGCATGCCGTCGGCGGTGTCGGCAGCCCAGGGCTATGACTCGGTCTACCTGCTGGCCGCCGCGATCCAGCAGGCCGGCAGCACCGAAGGACCGAAGATCGCCGCCGCCCTCGAAGACCTGAAGACCCCGGTCGAAGGCGTGGTCGCCACCTACAACAAGCCGTACAGCAAGACCGACCACGAAGCCATCAACTTCGACAACACCAAGTTCGGCGAAGTGCAGAACGGCCGCGTGGTGCTGGCCAAGTAAGACGACGTAGCGCTAAAAGCAGCTCTCGCCACTAACTCGTCGTCCCTGCGCAGGCGGGGATCCAAGTTTGCCGTTACGCACGCAAGACTTGGGTTCCCGCCTGCGCGGGAACGACGTGGTGCTCAAGGTAAACTATGGAAATTCTCCTCCAGCTGGTCTTTTCCGGCATCGCGCTCGGCATGATCTATGCCGTCATCGCCTTTGGCTATCAACTCACCTTTGCCACTTCCGGCACCCTGAACTTCGGCCAGGGCGAGGCCCTGATGCTGGGCGCGCTGGTCGGCCTGTCGCTGGTCGGCACCATCCACGGCGGCCCCTATCTCGGCTACTGGGCGATGATCCCGATCGTGGTCGTGTTCGGCGCCCTGCAAGGCATGTTCGTCGAATGGATCGGGGTGCGCCCGGCGATCCGCATCAAGTCCGAATTCGGCTGGATCATGTCGACCATCGCACTGGCCATCATCTTCAAGAACGTGGCCGAGAACATCTGGGGCAAGGACGTGCTGCCCTTCCCCTCGCCGCTGTCGTCCGAGCCGTTCACCGTGATGGGCGCGAACGTCCAGCCGATGCAGGTGCTGGTGATCGTCGGCGCGCTCGCCATCATGCTGGCGGTCGAGATCTTCAACCGCAAGTCGATCTACGGCAAGGCGGTGGTGGCGACCTCGAACGACCGCGACGCGGCCGGCCTCATGGGCATCAACACGCGCATGGTGATCACGTTTTCGTACGCGCTGTCGTCGGCCACCGCGGCCTTCGCCGGCGCCCTGATCGCGCCGCTGACCCTGACCTCCGCCACCATGGGCGCCTCGCTCGGCCTGAAGGCCTTCGCGGTGGCGATCATCGGCGGCCTGACCTCGGGCATGGGCGCGATCGTCGGCGGCATCATCCTCGGCATCGCCGAAACCGCGACCGGCTTCTACCTGTCGACCGGCTACAAGGAAGTGCCGGGCCTGGTGCTGCTGCTGCTGGTGCTGGCGGTGAAGCCGTCCGGCCTGTTCGGCAAAGCCGCGATCAAGAAGGTGTAAAGCATGAATAAGAAGACTGCACTCGCCGTCGCGCTGGGCATCGTCCTGGTCGCGGCGTATCCGCTGCTGTTCACGAATCCCTACTACGTGCACCTGGCCGAGACCATCCTGATCTACGCCATCCTGCTGTACGGCCTGGACATCGTGGTCGGCTATACCGGCCAGGTCTCGCTGGGCCACGCCGGCCTGTTCGGGATCGGCTCCTACATCACCGGCGTGCTGGTGATGAAGCTGGCCATGCCCTGGTACGTGACGCTGCCGGCCAGCGTGATCGGCTGCGCCCTGTTCGGGGTGATCCTGGCCCTGCCCGCGCTGCGCGTGACCGGCCCCTACCTGGCGATGGTGACGCTGGCCTTCGGCACCATCGTGCAGATCCTGATCAACGAGATGACCTTCCTCACCGAAGGCCCGATGGGGATCATGCTGACCAAGCCGAAGCTGGCCGGCGTCGAGCTGAACGAAGTCCAGTACTACTACGCGGTGGCGGGGCTGATGTTCCTGTCGCTGCTGCTGGTGCACCGCCTGCTGCGCTCCCACATCGGGCGCGCCTTCGAGGCGCTGCGCGACAGCCCGATCGCCTCGGACTGCATGGGCGTCTCGGTGTACCGCTACAAGGTCTACGCCTTCGTGATCAGCGCCGGCTTCGCGGGCCTGGCCGGCAGCCTGTACGCCTATTCGGAACAGTACATCTCGCCCAACACCTACAACTTCGAACTGACGATCCTGTTCCTGCTGGCGGTGATCATGGGCGGACGCAAGAGCCGCCTCGGCTCCCTGATCGGCGCCGCGATCGTCGTGATGCTGCCCAGCCTCCTGTCGGACATCGAGCTGTTCCGCAAGATCGCCGTCACCGCCGCCGCGGTCGCCGTGATCGGCGCCGGCATCGCGCTGGCGCGCGGCCGCACCAGCATCGCCAAGGTCGCGGTGCCGGTGGTCGGCACCCTGGCGATGGCGATCGTCTCCTACCGCCTGCAGAACATGGTCGACTGGCGCCTGACGATCTTCGGCCTGATGACCCTGTTCGTGGTCTACTACCTGCAGGACGGCATCGTCGGCTTCTTCAAGAGCCTGATGGGACGCGGACGCCTGCACGTCGCCGCCGCGCGGGCCGGCCAGGCCGATCCGTTCGCCGGCGCCCGCGCCGATGCCGCCGGCGCCGGCGGCGAGCTGCTGCGCGTCGAGCAGATCCTGATGCAGTTCGGCGGCCTGAAGGCCCTGAACCAGGTCGACCTGAACGTGGCGCGCGGCTCGGTGCATGGCCTGATCGGGCCGAACGGCTCGGGCAAGAGCACGATGATGAACGTCCTGACCGGCATCTACAAGCCGACCGCCGGCGGCGTGGTGTTCGCCGGCCAGCCCATCGCCGGCCGCACGCCCTCGCAGATCGCGCTGGGCGGCATCGCCCGCACCTTCCAGAACGTGCAGCTGTTCGGCGAGATGACGGCCACCGAGAACGTGCTGGTCGGCCTGCACCACAGCTTCCGCTCGACCGTGTTCGACGCCATGCTGAGCACCCCGCGCTACAAGCGGGAAGAAGCGGCGGCGCGCGAACGCGCGGCGGCCATCCTGGAATTCATCGGCCTGGCCGACCTGGCGATGGAAGAAGCGCGCAACCTCCCCTACGGCAAGCAGCGCCTGCTCGAGATCGGCCGCGCGCTGGCGCTCGACCCGCGCCTGCTGCTGCTGGACGAGCCGGCCGCCGGCCTGACCGCGCCCGACATCCGCGAGCTGATGGCGATCATCCGCAAGATCCGCGACCACGGCATCACCATCGTGCTGATCGAGCACCACATGGACGTCGTGATGTCGATCTCGGACACCGTGACGGTGCTCGACTTCGGCCAGAAGATCGCCGAAGGCACGCCGGCCCGGGTGCAGTCGGATCCGAAGGTCATCGAGGCCTACCTGGGCGGCGCCGCCGAAGCAGAGCCGCCGCAAGCCGCCGCAATCTAGGAGCAAGCATGTTAACGATCCAGAACCTGCACGCCGCCTACGGCAAGGTCGAAGTCCTGCACGGAATTTCGCTCGAGGTCCCGAAGGGCAAGCTGGTGACCCTCATCGGCAGCAACGGCGCCGGCAAGACCACCACCATGCGCGCCATCTCCGGCATGATCAAGCCGAAGAGCGGCAGCGTCCAGCTCGGCGGCCAGGACATCACGGGCCTCGACTCGCACCGCATCGCGCGCGCCGGCCTGGCCCACTCGCCCGAGGGCCGGCGCGTGTTCGCCACCATGAGCGTCACCGACAACCTGCTGCTGGGCGCCTTCCCGCGCTTCACCCGCGCGCGCCCGAAAGGCGACATCCAGCACGACCTCGAACGCGCGCTGGAACTGTTCCCGCGCCTGAAGGAGCGCCGCACCCAGCTGGCCGGCACCCTGTCCGGCGGCGAACAGCAGATGCTGGCGATGGCGCGCGCGGTCATGCTGAACCCGGAAGTGGTGCTGCTCGACGAACCCTCGATGGGCCTGGCGCCGATCCTGGTCGACGAGGTGTTCCGCATCATCGCCCGCCTGAAGGCCGAGGGCGTGACCATGCTGCTGGTCGAGCAGTTCGCCCAGGCCGCGCTGAACGTGGCCGACTATGGCTACGTGCTGGAGAACGGCGCCATCGCGGTGCACGGGCCGGCGGCGAGCCTGAAGACCGATCCGAAGGTGGTGGCGGCTTACCTGGGCGGCGGGCACGCGCACTGAAGTCGCGCGCGGCGATACTGGCGGGCGCGGATTCCTGCGCTTCGCCATTCCCGGTGTATCTGGTCTTCAAGCCCTGTCATCATTCCCCGGTCGGCCAGCGATGGCCTCCACCGAAAGGCATGCATGAAACGCTTGAAGACCCTTCTCTGCGTACTCGCCCTCCTTGCCCTGGGCGGCTGCGCATCGATGTTTTCCCATGCCGGTGCGCGCCAGGCCGGCAGCGCCGTCGACTACCTGTACCCGGACGCGAATGAACCGCCGAAGATGGAGCCGACCGTCACCCGCCTGCGGCTGCCGGTGCGCGTCGGGATCGCCTTCGCGCCGGGGGCCCGCAGTGGCACCCCCGGCGGCGCCGGCCCGCAGGAAGCGGCGCAGTTGCAGCTGCTCGAACGGGTCAGGGCGGCCTTCTCGCAGTACGATTTCATCGGCAGCATCGAGGTCATCCCGGCCGCCTACCTGCGCCCGCGCGGCGGCTTCGACAACCTCGACCAGGTGGCGCGCATGTTCAACGTCGACGTGATCGCGCTGGCGTCCTACGACCAGATCCGCTTCAACGACACCAACCGCCTCGCGGTGCTGTACTGGACCGTGGTGGGCGCCTACCTGGTCAAGGGCGACCAGTACGACGTCCAGACCATGGTCGACGCCGCCGTGTTCGACGTGCGCAGCCGCAAGCTGCTGTTCCGCGCGCCGGGGACCAGCCAGGTCAAGGGCTCCTCGACGATGGCCGGCTACAGCAAGGACATCCGCGGCGCCCAGGCCGACGGTTATACGCAGGCGGTCGACCGGATGATTCCGGCGCTGCAGACGGAACTGGCGGGCTTCAGGGAGCGCGCGAAATCCGACCCAGGCATCCAGGTGGAGCGTGCGAACGGCGCACGGGGCGCCGGCAGCTTCGACTGGCCGGCCGCGCTGGCGCTGGTCGCCCTGGTCTTCTGCCTGAGGCGGCGCCGTGATTAGGGGCGCGCCGGTGACGCTGGCGATCGGCGGCACCTGCCTGCTGCTCGCCAGCTCGGGAGAGCCCCTGGCGTCGGGACTCGCCTGGGAGCGCGCCGGCATCCTGCACGGCGAGCTGTGGCGCCTGTGGAGCGGCCACCTGGTGCATTATTCGCTCTCGCATGCGGCGGCCGATGCGCTGGTGCTGCTGGCGATGGGCTGGTATGCCGAGCCGCTGATCGGGTCGCGCCGTTTCGGCCTGCTGCTGGCGGGCGCCGCCATCCTGCTGTCGCTCGGCCTGCTGGCGCTGGCGCCGGCCCTGAGCGAATATCGCGGCGCTTCGGGGCTGGCGGTACTGACGGCGGTGCTGGGCGGCGTACTGGCCTGGCGGCGCCAACCGGCGAGCCGCCCGATGTTGGGCTGCGCCGCGCTGGCCCTGGCAGCCAAGACCTCGTGGGAAGCCTGTGCGCATACCGCCGCGTTCACCGACCTGCCTCCGGGCGTGGCGGTGGCATGGCAGGCGCATCTGCTCGGCGCGCTGCTGGGCGTGGTGGCCGCGCGCCGTTTATCCCGGCAGATGGACGGCTGCGCTTAGCGGGAAGCCAGCTGCATCCCCAGCCGCAGCGCCTGCGCCATGTTGCGCGCCGCGGAGCGCAGGTTGTCGTGGGCCTGCGCCAGCGCCTCCTCGACCGTGCACGGCCGGCAAACCGCCGCGAACACGGCGTCGATGCCGTGCGCGTGGACCGCGGCCGCATCGCGCGCCAGCCCGCCGCCGATGCCGATCACCGGCTTGCCGTGGCGCTTGGCGACCCGCGCCACCCCGACCGGGGTCTTGCCGCTGACGCTCTGGCCGTCGATCCGCCCTTCCCCCGTGATCACGAGGTCGGCGTCGCGCACGGCGTTCTCGAGCCCGACCGCTTCGGCGATGATCTCGATGCCGGGCCGCAGGCGCCCGCCCAGGAACACGACCATCGCCGCCGCGATGCCGCCGCCGGCGCCGGCGCCCGGCATGCCGGCGACGTCCTTGCCGAGGTCGCGCGCGATCAGCTGCCCGTAGTGCGCCAGGCTGGCGTCCAGTTGCGCGACCATCTCCGGCGTCGCACCCTTCTGCGGTCCGAAGATGGCGGAGGCGCCATTCGGCCCGACCAGCGGGTTGTTCACGTCGCACGCGATGTCGAAGCTGCTGTCGCGCACCCGCGGATCGAGCCGGGACAGGTCGATGCGCGCCAGCCGCGCCAGTTCGCCGCCGCCCGGGCCGAGGTCCTGGCCGGCATCGTCCAGCAGCCGCACGCCGAGGGCCTGCAGCATGCCGGCGCCGCCGTCGTTGGTGGCGCTGCCGCCGACCCCGAGCACGAAGCGGCGCACGCCGGCGTCCAGCGCGTGCAGGATCAGTTCGCCGGTGCCGCGGCTGGTGGCCGTCATCGGATTGCGGCGGTCTGGGGGCACTATTTCGAGACCGCTGGCGGCGGCCATTTCGATCACGGCCAGCGGCGCGCCGCCATCCGGCGCCGGGGCCAAGCCGTAGAAGGCGCCGGCCGGCCGGCCCAGCGGCCCGGTCACCTCGAGTTCGACGCGGCGCCCGCCGGTGGCGTCGATCATCGCCTGCACCGTGCCTTCGCCGCCGTCGGCAACAGGCAGCTTGACGATTTCGGCGTCGGGGAAGATCTCGCGGAACCCGGCCCCGATGGCTTCGGCCACCTGCAGGGCCGACAGGCTCTCCTTGAACGAATCCGGCGCGATGACGACTTTCATTGACTCCCCTTTTATTCAGCGGTTGACGGGCCGCGCCAACCGTCATTCCCGGCGATCGACGCCGAACAGGTCGTGGGCATCGAGGATCGCCCAGGTGATCTCGGGATGACGGTCGAGCGCCTTGCGCACCGCGGCCGGAATGGATTGTCGCACTTTCTTGCAAAGGCCGGGCCGGTCCTCCAGCAGGATCACGATGCCGCGCAGGGTGCGCACCTCGTTCGGGCCGGGCGCGATCTTCAGCTCGACGCCGAGGTTGGCGCGGATCCTGTCCTGCAGGCGCTTGAGGTCCTCGTAGCTGGCGATGCCCTCGATCCGCTCGATCAGCTTCTGCTCCTCCATGCGCGTCAGGCGCAGGGGACGCAGGTCGGCGCCGGGTTCGCCGAGCAGGCGCTCACGGTCGCAGACGCAGGCGCCTGGCGGACATTCGGTGCGAAGGGGGAAGGTTACCTGTTGCAACATGGGCTCACGTCGTCAAGCAAGGATTGTCACAGTGTACATTATGAAGGACTTCGCTCATGCGCTGCCAGTGCGAGCCCTTCCAGTAGACGCGCCCGCAGGTGTCGCAGGTGCTGAATTCTTCCTGGGTGGCGGCGACCTGCGGCGGCAGCCGGTCCAGAACCGCGGCCTTGGCCACCTCGCGCAGCGGCGCGTTGTCGTGCAGGCAGCGCGTGAACGGTCGCGCGCGCTCGGCCAGCCCCAGGCGCTCGAACACTTCGCGCAACTGTGCCTGGGCCTTCAGGGCCCGCACATAGCAGCCGTAGGCGATGGTGCGGCGCTTGAGGAGTTCGCGGTCGCGCGTCAGCACGATGCGGTCCTCTTCCACCGCCAGCGCCTCGACCTGGTCGTCGCGCAGGCTGTTGTCGTAGATGGTGTCGAACCCGGCCATTCGCAAGAGCCGCGCCAGGCCGCCGAGGTGGGCGTCGGCGACGAACCGCAGCCGGCCCGGCGGCAGGGCCGGCGCCGGCGCGAGGTCCGCGACGTCGAAGCGGGTGAAGCGTGGATAGACCGCGACCCGGTCGCCCTCTTCCAGCAGCAGGTCGAGCCCGGCGCCCTCGCCGTTCACCAGCATCAGCGCGACCTCGGTGTGCGGCACGCCGAGCGCTTCGATCATGTGCTTGGTGGTGGCCATGCGCGCGCACGGGGTCGTGATCTCGTGCCCGCGCCGTTCGCGCGGCAGGAAATCATTCAGCTCGCCGTAGAAGCGGAAGGTGGCGCAGACCATGGCCGGCTCACGTCCCGACGGCGAACGCGCGCAGCACCTCGAGCGCATTCGGCACCGCCGCGAAGGCCGCCGTGTTATCGAAGATGCACCAGCAGTCGGCGCCGCCGGCGCGCAAGACCTCGATGCGCTGCGCCACCTCGGCAAGGAAGGCCGGCGGATAGTCCGAGTAATAGACCTTCGGCGTGCCGTGCAGGCGGATATAGCTGGCCTTTGTCGTCGGCACGTGCGGCCCGGGCTGGCCGGCCGGCGGATCGGCCATCACGCGCGTCACCCCATGCTCGCGCAGGACCGCGGTGGCGGCCTCCGAGAACCAGGTCGGATGGCGTCCCTCCAGCGCCAGCATGCAGCCGAGGCGCTGCTGCAGGCGCGGCAGGAAGTCGCGCGCCACCTCCTCGTCGAACACGCCCTTCGGCGGCAGCTGCACCAGCACGCAGCCGAGCTTCGCACCCAGGTGGCTGGCCTCGTGGGCGAAGCGGTCGAGCAGCGCGTCGACATCGCGCATGCGCGCCTCGTGCGTGATCGCCTTCGGCAGCTTGACGGAGAAACGGAACTCGGGCGGCACGCTGGCGGCCCAGCGCGCGTAGGTCTGTGGCTGGTGCGGCCGGTAGAACGAGGAGTTGATCTCGACGGCGGGAAACACGGCCGCGTAGCGCTCCAGGTGGCTTCCGTCCTCGGGGAAGTCGGCCGCCACGTCCTTGTGCAGGCTCCAGCCGGCGCAGCCGATCAGGCGCGCGCCGCCGGCGCCGGTATGTGCTGGGTTGCTGTCGCTCATGGGCAGATTCTATGCCGGGAGCACCGCTGCACGTCGCACGGCCGGCAGGCAGCCGGCGCCGGCTTTACAATATGGACGAACGACGCTTGAACAATCGCTATTTGCAGGAGCCGATCATGGCCGATCCGATGCACATCGTCTGTCCCCATTGCGACGCCGTCAACCGCGTCGCCCACGAACGGCTTGCCGACAAGCCGGTCTGCGGCAAGTGCGCGCGCGACCTGTTCGAAGGCAAGCCGCTGGACGTGAACAGTGCGCGCTTCACGCGCCACATCAGCCGCAACGATATTCCGGTGCTGGTCGATTTCTGGGCCGCCTGGTGCGGCCCCTGCCGCATGATGGCGCCGGCCTATGCCCAGGCCGCCGGGCGGCTCGAACCGCGGGTCCGCCTGCTGAAGGTGGACACCGAGGCTTCCCAGGATATCGCCGGGCTGTTCGGCATCCGCAGCATCCCGACCATCGCGCTGTTCCAGGGCGGCCAGGAAGTCGCGCGCCAGGCCGGGGCGATGGACGCCGCCAGCATCGTTTCCTGGGTCCAATCCCGGGCGCGCGCCGCCTGAGCGCGTATTCGGCTATCGTCGGGGGGACGTCACCCACTCAGCCAAGGAGGCCGGAATGTCCCAGGAACTCGTCTACGAACGTGGTCTCGAGGATGCGAAGCAGTTCGCCCGCATCCTGTACATTGCCCATGCGGCGACCTTCTTCTTTTCGCTCGGGATGCTGAACCTGCTGGTCCTGATCATCAATTACATCAGGCGCCCGGAGACGGCCGGAACCATGGTCTACACGCACCACACCTGGATGATCCGTTCGTTCTGGTGGTACGTGGTGTGGATGGCGGTGGCGATCTTCCTTGCCATCACCATCATCGGGATTCCGCTGGCCTGGCTGGTCGGCGTGGTGGCCTGGGTATGGATGGCCTACCGGATCATCCGCGGCTTCCTCGACCTGAACAACAACCGCGCGATGCCGGTCTGACGCCCCGGGCGCCGCACAGGCTCCCGCAAAAAAACGGGGCGGCCGGAGGTTTCGCCCCGGCCGCCCCGTTTCGCTGACTTAAATCAGCGCAGCATGAAGTCGATCGTGCCCACGTCATGCACACCGACCAGCGCCGCCATCATGTCGCCGCTGAGGGCGTGGCCGGCGCCCGGCGTCTGGACATGGCCGTTCGCGCTGCCCGCCTGCAGCAGCCACAGGCTGTCCGTGGCCGGCGGGGTGTCCTTGTCCATCAGCTGGCCCGGCGGCGCCGCATCGACGCCATTGCCGATGCCGTTGTTGCCGTGGTCGACGTAGAGCTTGAACACGTCCGACACCGACAGGTTCGCGCCGGCGCCGGTCGCCTTGTCGGTGGCCGTGAGGCGCACGTCGAGGGAAGTCACCTGCTTCGGCGCGGTGCCCGAGAAGGTGCCGGTGGCGGCGTCGAACTTCAGCCACGACGGCAGCGCCGAACCGTTGGCCAGGGTCGCCGAGTAGACCAGGATATCGCCCTTGTCGACATCGGCGAACACGCCGGCCGGCAGCTGGAACCAGAACGCCTTGTTGAAGTTGACGTGCAGGTCGGCCATCGTCTTCATCAGGACCGGCGCATCGTTGGTACCCGCGACCGTGATATCCAGCGTGGAGAGAAAGGCGGCGAAGCCGTCGTCGACCGCGTAGTCGAAATGCTCGGTCACGGCGGCGCCGCGGCCCAGCGACTTGACCGCGCTGGCCGTCGCGTCGAGGTCGTAGACATAGCTGCCGTCCGCGTTCAGCACCAGGGTGCCGTACTTGCCTGCGAAGGTGCCCGCCGTCGCCGACAGCACGGTGCCGGCATCGATATCGCTGTCGTTCAGCAGGACATTGCCGCCGACCGAAGCCCGGTTCGCCAGGATCGTCGCCGTGTCGGCTTTCAGGACCGGCTTGTCGTTGCTGCCGGTGATCGTGATCGCCAGGCTGCCGGCCACGGTCGCGCTGCCGTCGGTCGCGCCGTAGCCGAAGGCGTCGACCACCGAGGCGCCCTGGGCCAGGGACTGCACTGCCTTCGCGTCGTTGTTCAGGTAATAGGTATAGCTGCCGTCCTGTGCAATCGTCAGGGTGCCGTAGTTGCCCGCATAGCTGCCCGGCGCGGCGACCTTCAGCACCGCGCCGCTGTCCACGTCGCTGTCGTTGGCCAGCACGTTGCCGCTCGCCGCCACCGCGCCGTCTTCGCCGACCGCCGCGGCGTCGGACTTCGTCACCGGCGCATCGTTGGCGCCGGCGATGGCGATGTCCAGCACCGAGGCGACCGTCGCGATCGAATCGGTCACGTCGAAACCGAAATGCTCGGCCAGCGTCTGGCCCTGGGCCAGCGCCTGCACGCGGGCGTCGCCGTTGTCCAGGGTGTAGGTGTAGCCGCCGTCCTGCGCCAGCACCAGGGTGCCGTAGAGGCCCGCATAGCTGCCCGGAGCCGCGACCTTCAGCACCGCGCCGCTGTCCACGTCGCTGTCGTTGGCCAGCACGTTGCCGCTCGCCGCCAGCACGCCGTCTTCGGCGACCGCCGCGGCGTCGGCCACCGTCACCGGCGCATCGTTGGCGCCGGCGATGACGATGTCCAGCATCGAGGCGACCGTGGCGATCGAATCGGTCACGTTGAAACCGAAATGCTCGGCCAGCGTCTGGCCCTGGGCCAGCGCCTGCACGCGGGCGTCGCCGTTGTCCAGGGTGTAGGTGTAGCCGCCGTCCTGCGCCAGCACCAGGGCGCCGTAGGTGCCGGCATAGCTGCCTGGCGTCGCCACCTTCAGCACGTCGGCCGGGTTGGCATCGTGGTCGTTGGCCAGCACGTTGCCGCTCGCCGCGGCCGCGTCTTCGGCGATCTGCGCCAGGTCGGCCTCCGCGACCGGGGCCTGGTTCGCCAGGGTCACCGCGATCTCGAGGGTGGCCGCGGCGCTGTCGATGCCGTCGGTCGCCTGGTAGTCGAAATGCTCGGTCAGCACGCCGGCCACCGCCTTCGACACGTCGTAGGAGCCGGCCGGATTCAGGGTATAGCTGTAGTTGCCGTCCTTGTCGAGGGTCAGGGTGCCGTAGGCGCCGGCGATGGTGCCCGGACGCGCCACCTGCAGCACGGTGCCATGATCGATATCGGCATCGTTGGCAAGGACGTTGCCGGTCATGGCGGTGCCATCGGCCTCCTTGAACGCGGCGCGGTCGGATACCGCCACCGGGCCATCGTTCACGCCGGTCACCTCGACGGCGACGACGGCGGTCGAGGTCCTGCCCAGGTCGTCGCGCACGGTATAGGTGAAGCTGTCCTTGAGCGTTTCGCCCTGCGCCAGTTCCTGGAAGCGGGCGCCGATGTCGTACTGGACGGCGCCGTTCGACAGCGTCACCTGGGCGCCGAGCGCCGACGCTGCGCTCACCGACACCAGGGCCGCGGCCGGGTCGCCGTCGTTGGCCAGCAGACTGGCCAGCGCGACCTGGACCGGGCCGCCGTCTTCATGCGCGGCCAGGCTGTCGGCGACGGCCGGCGCATCGGCCAGCAGGCCGATCATGCCGGCGCGGTCGAGCGTGCTGCCGTTGTCGAAGGCGACGCGGTTGACGCCTTCGGCCTGGCTGACCCAGCCGGCCAGCGTGATGCTGTCGCTGGTGCCCTTGATGGTCAGCACCAGGTCGTTGCCCGACCGGGTCGCCACCAGGTCGGCCTGGGTCAGGCCGCCGGTCAGCTGCAGCGTATCGGTGCCCTGGGCATCGACCACGCGGTCGGCGCCGTCGCCGCGGCCGAAGCGATAGCTGTCGTTGCCCGCCCCGCCCTGCAGCAGGTCGGCGCCCGCGCCGCCGGCCAGGATGTCGTTGCCGGCATCGCCGGACAGGACGTTGCTGCCGGCATTGCCGGTGATGACGTTATCGAGTTCGTTGCCGCTGCCGTCGATGGCGGCGCTGCCGGTCAGGCTCAGGTTCTCGACGTTGGCGGACAGGCGGTAGCTGACGCTCGCCTGCACCGAATCGACGCCTTCGCCCGCATATTCCACGACCGTGTCGGCCGCGTCGTCGACGATATAGTTGTCGTTGCCGGCGCCGCCCGCCATCGCGTCCCTGCCGGCGCCGCCGTTCAGCACGTTGTCGGCGCCGTTGCCGGTGATGTTGTTGTCGAGCGCATTGCCGGTGCCGTTGATCGCCGCGCTGCCGGTGAGCACCAGGTTCTCGACGTTCGCGGACAGGGTGTAGCTGGCGCTGGCGCGCACGGTATCGTTGCCGGCGCCGGCCGCCTCGACCACCGCGTCGGCCGTCGCATCGACGATATAGGTGTCGTCGCCAAGGCCGCCGGCCATGGTGTCCACGCTTGCGCCGCCGTCGATCAGGTTATCGGCGGCGTTGCCGGTGATGTTGTTGGCCAGGCCATTGCCGGTGCCGTTCACGGCGCCATCCAGCAGCACCAGGTTCTCGACGTTGGCGCCGAGCGTGTAGTCGATGCTGGCGTTGACCGTGTCGGTGCCGCCGTTCGCCGCTTCCGTCACCAGGTCGCCCGCGTTGTCGACGACGTAGGTGTCGTTGCCGGTGCCGCCCTGCAGGTTATCGGCGCCGCTGCCGCCGTCGAGGACGTCGTTGCCGCCGCCGCCAGACAGGGTGTCGTTGCCGCCGCCGCCGCTCAGCGCATTGGCGCCGCCGTTGCCGGTGATGACGTTATCGAGGTCGTTACCGGTGCCGGAGATGCTGGCGCTGCCGGTCAGGACCAGGTTTTCCACGTTGTCCGACAGCGTATAGCTGGCGGTGGACTGCACGGTGTCGAGGCCTTCGCCGGCATTCTCGACCGTGATGTCGGCGGTGCTGTCGACGAAATAGGTATCGTCGCCGCTGCCGCCGCGCATGGTGTCGTTGCCCGCGCCGCCGTTCAGGACGTCGTTGCCGGCATCGCCCGACAGCAGGTCGTCGCCCGCATCGCCGTTCAGCGCGTCGTTGCCTTCGCCGCCGATGAGCGTATCCGCGCCGGTATTGCCGTTGATCGTATCGTTGCCGGCCATGCCGTTCAGCACGTTGGCGCCGGTATTGCCGTTGATGATGTTGTCGAGCTCGTTGCCGCTGCCGTCGATGTCGGCGCTGCCGGTCAGCGTCAGGTTCTCGACGTTCGCGGTCAGGGTATAGGTGATGCTGGACTGGACCAGGTCGGTTCCGCCCATGCCGGCTTCCACGACCAGGTCGCCGGCGTCGTCGACCACGAAGGTGTCGTCGCCAAGGCCGCCATCCATGCGGTCGGCGCCCAGCCCACCGTTGATCAGGTCGTTGCCGGTGCCGCCCGCCAGCTGGTCGTCGCCCGCTTCGCCGTACAGCGAATCGTTGCCGTCGCCGCCGCTGACGACGTCGTTGCCGGCGCCGGCATTCACCGTGTCGTTGCCCGCCAGGGCGTCGATCGTGTTGTTGCCGCTGTTGCCCGTGATGACGTTGGCCAGCGCATTGCCATTCCCGACCAGGTCGTCGGTACCGGTCAGCACCAGGTTTTCGACGTTCGCGGTGAGGGTGTAGTCGACGCTCGCCTCGACCGTGTCCAGGCCATTGTTCAGGGTCTCGGTGACCAGGTCGCCGGCATTGTCGACCACATAGGTGTCGTTGCCGCTGCCGCCCGCCATGCTGTCGGCGCCGAGGCCGCCGTCGAGCCGGTCGTTGCCGCCATTGTCGGACAGCGTGTCGTTGCCGGCGCCGCCCGAGAGGATGTTGCTGTTGCTGTTGCCGGTGATCGTGTTGTCCAGCGCGTTGCCGGTGCCGTTGATGGCATTGCTGCCCGTTAGGGTCAGGTTCTCGACATTGTCGGTGAGCGTGTAATGGACGCTGGCCTGGACCAGGTCCGTGCCCTCACCAAGCGCCTCGGTCACGAGGTCGCCGGCCTGGTCGACGATGTAGACGTCGTCGCCGGTACCGCCGGCCATGTTGTCCGCATCCGCGCCGCCGTTCAGCAGGTCGTTGCCCTCGCCGCCGATCAGGGTGTCATTGCCGAGTCCGCCCTGCAGGTTGTCGGCGCCGGTGCCGCCATCCAGGGTGTCATTGCCGAGACCGCCGTTCAGCGTGTCCGCGCCGGCCAGGCCGGACAGGACATTGTTGCCGGCATTGCCATTGATGATGTTGTCGAGGTCGTTACCGGTGCCGTCGATGTCGGCCAGGCCGGTCTGCGTCAGGTTCTCGACGTTCGCCGTCAGCGTGTAGGTGATGCCGGACTCGGCCAGGTCGGTGCCGGCGCCCGCGTCTTCGCTGACCAGGTCGCCGCCGTCGTCGACCACGTAGGTATCGTCGCCGGCGCCACCGGCCATCTGGTCGGCGCCCGCGCCGCCGTCGAGGCGGTCGTTGCCGGCGTCGCCGTACAGGATGTCGCTGCCGCCTTCGCCGTACAGCAGGTCGTTGCCGTCCCCACCATGGACCAGGTCGTCGCCCGCGCCCGCGTTCACGGTATCGTTGCCGGCCAGCGCATCGATCGTATTGTTGCCGCTGTTGCCGGTGATGACATTGGCGAGTACGTTGCCGGTGCCGTCCAGGTCGGCGCTGCCGGTCAGGGTCAGGTTCTCGACGTTGTCGGTCAGGGTGTAATCGATGCTCGAGCGCGTGGTGTCGGTACCCGCGCCGACGGCTTCGATCACCACGTCGCCAGCATTGTCCACCACGTAGGTGTCGTTCCCGGTGCCGGCCGACATGGTGTCGGCGCCGGTGCCGCCATCGAGCACGTCGTTGCCGATGTTGTCGACCAGGGTGTCGTTGCCGGCGCCGCCATCCAGGACGTTGCTGCCGGAATTGCCGGTGATGGTGTTGTCCAGCTCGTTGCCGGTGCCGCCGATGCTGCCGGCGCCGGTCAGGGTCAGGTTCTCGATGTTGGCGCCGAGCACATGGGTCACGCTCGACAGCACCTTGTCGGTGCCTTCGCCCGCGTTCTCGATCGCCAGGTCGCCGGCGTTGTCGACCACATAGGTATCGTCGCCGGTGCCGCCGACCAGGGAGTCCGCGCCCGCGCCGCCGTCGATGGTATCGTTGCCGGCATAGCCATACAGCGCGTTGGCGGCGGCATTGCCGACCAGATTATTGTCGAGCTCGTTGCCGTTGCCGCTGATGGCGGCGGCGCCGGTCAGCACGAGATTCTCGACATTGTCGCTCAAGGTATAGCCGACGCTGGACTGGATCGTGTCGTTGCCCGCGTCCGCCTGCTCCACGACCACGTCGCCGAGGTTATCCACCACATAGGTATCGTTGCCGCTGCCGCCGTCGAGCCGGTCGACGCCGGCGCCGCCATCCAGCGTGTCGTTGCCGGCGCCGCCGGCCAGGCTGTTGTCGCCGGCATTGCCGGTGATGGCGTTATCGAGTTCGTTGCCGGTGCCGCTGGTGTTGCCGGTGCCGGTCAGGCTCAGGTTCTCGAGGTTGGCGCCGAGCGTGTAGTCGATGCCGGCGTTGACGGTATCGAGGCCCGCGCCGGCGGCTTCCGTCACCAGGTCGCCCGCCTCGTCGACGACGTAGGTGTCGTTGCCGGTGCCGCCCTGCAGGTCGTCGGCGCCGCTGCCGCCGTCGAGGACGTCGTTGCCGGCGCCCCCCAGCAGGGTATCGTTGCCGGCGCCACCGCTCAGCGCATTGTTGCCGCTGTTGCCGGTGATGACGTTATCGAGATTGTTACCGGTGCCGGCCGTGCTGGCGCTGCCGGTCAGGACCAGGTTTTCCACGTTGTCCGACAGCGTATGGTTGACGCCGGACTGGACCGTATCCGTGCCCTCGCCCGCCTGTTCCACGACCACGTCGCCGACGTTGTCGACCACATAGGTATCGTTGCCGGCGCCGCCGATCAGGGTATCCGCGCCCCCCATGCCATTCAGCACGTTGGAACCGGAATTGCCTGTGATCGTATTGTTACGCGCATTGCCGGTACCGTTGATATCGGCCGTGCCGGTCAGGGTGAGGTCATCGACCGTGGATGCCAGCGTGGTGGTGACAGACGAGGTGGTGGTGGTCATGGTTTATCCTTGTGTGGCTCAGCGACTTATCCGAAAGCAACTATTATTGCTTATGGGAAAGTTTAGCACAAAGATTTCCACCTGGAAATAATTTCAGGCATGCCTGTTGCAGAAAACAATAAGGCCACCCGAAGGTGGCCATCCTGTACCGCGCTGTCAGCCTGCCGGCCGGCTCAGGCCAGCTTGCCGAGGGCCTGTTCCAGGTCGGCGATCAGGTCGTCCGTATCTTCCAGGCCGATATTGAAGCGCACCAGGATGCCGGCATCCGGCCAGTTGCGGCGCATGCCCTGGATCCGGTACGGCATCACCAGGCTGTTGGCGCCGCCCCAGCTATAGCCGATGCCGAACAGCGCCAGGGCATCGACGAAGCGGTCGGTCTGCTGTTCCGTGTAGCGCGCGTCGAACAGGACCGAGAACAGGCCGCCGGCGCCCGTGAAGTCGCGTTTGAAATGCTCGTGGCCGGGACAATCCTCGAAGGCCGGGTGCAGCACTTTCGTGATTTCCGGGCGTGCCTTGAGCCAGGCCGCCACCTTGCGCGCGGCGGCATCGTGCGCCTCGAAGCGCAGCTTCATGGTCGGCAGGCCGCGCATCACGAGGTAGGCGTCGTCGGCGCTGACGCCCAGCCCCAGGCGCATGTGGGCCAGGGCGATGCGGTCGATGAGAAGCTTGTCGCGGGTGATCACGGCGCCCATCAGCACATCCGAACCACCCGACTGGTACTTGGTCAGCGCATGCATGACGATGTCGACGCCGAGATCGAAGGCGCGCAGCGCGATGCCGGCCGACCAGGTGTTGTCGAGCGCGACCAGCACGCCCTTCGCCTTCGCCGCCGCGCAGATCGCGCGCAGGTCCGGCACTTCCATCGAGACCGAGCCCGGCGCCTCGGTCCAGACCAGCTTCGTGTTCGGCTGGATCAGGTCGGCGATGCCGGCGCCGACCAGCGGGTCGTAGAAGCGCGCCGTGATGCCGAAGTCGGCGGACAGCCAGCGTCCCAGTTCGCGGTTCGGGTTATAGACGTTCTCCGGCAGCAGGACATCGTCGCCGGACTTCAGCAGGGCCAGGTCGACCATCGAGATTGCGGCCAGGCCGGACGGCGCCAGCAGGCAGTGGCTGCCGCCCTCGATCTCGGCCAGGCGGGCTTCGAGCGTGAAGGTGGTCGGGGTCCCGTGCAGGCCGTAGGTGTAGGCGTTCTTGTCCTTCCACTCGCCGCTGCGCATGCTGGCGACATCCTTGAACAGGACCGTCGAGGCGTGGTGGATGGCGGCCGGGAAGGCTTCGAAACCCTCGGGGGCGCGGTAGTCGCTGTGGATCAGGGTGGTCTGGAGGGATTTTTTGGTCATTGTTTTTGCTCCGAATTGATCCGTCGTCCCGCGCAGGCGGGGACCCAGGTTTGCATGCGCCTCGACTGCTCGACGAACCCGGATTCCCGCCTTCGCGGGAGCGACGGGTTAACCTTAGGCCACGGTCGCCCACAGATCGTGCGCGTCGGCCTTCGTGACCACGACCTCGATGAACTCGCCGACCGCCGGCTTGGCCTTGCCCGGCTGGAGCGCGCGCTTGATGTGCACCACGCCGTCGATCTCCGGCGCATCGGCGTTCGAGCGGCCGATCGCTTCGCGCGGGCCGACCTCGTCGACCAGCACGCGGATCTTCTTGCCGACCTTGGCCTGCATGCGCTTCAGCGAGATCTCTTCCTGCAGCAGCATCACGCGCGCGCGGCGTTCCTCGCGCACCGCTTCCGGCACCGGATTTTCCAACTGATTGGCGCTCGCGCCCTCGACCGGCGAGTAGGCGAAGCAGCCGAGGCGGTCGATCTGCGCCTCGCGCAGGAAGTCCAGCAGGTATTCGAACTCCTCTTCCGTCTCGCCCGGGAAGCCGGCGATGAAGGTCGAGCGGATCACCAGGTCCGGGTTCATCTTGCGCCAGGCGAGGATGCGGTCCAGGTTCTTCTCGCCGCTGGCCGGGCGCTTCATGCGCTTCAGGACGTCCGGATGGGCGTGCTGCAGCGGGATGTCGAGGTAAGGCACGACATTCTCGCCCATCAGCGGGATCACCTGGTCGACGTGCGGGTACGGGTAGACGTAGTGCATGCGCACCCAGGCGCCGTACTCCTTCGCCATCTTGCCCAGTTCTTCGGTCAGCTGGGTCAGGTGGGTCTTGACCGGGCGGCCGTTCCAGAAGCCGGTACGGAACTTGACGTCGACGCCGTAGGCGCTGGTGTCCTGCGAAATGACCAATAATTCCTTCACGCCGGCCTTGAACAGGTTCTCGGCCTCCTGCAGCACGTCGTGGATCGGACGCGACACCAGGTCGCCGCGCATCGACGGGATGATGCAGAAGCTGCAGCGGTGGTTGCAGCCTTCCGAAATCTTCAGGTAGGCGTAGTGCTTCGGGGTCAGCTTGACGCCATGGTCCGGCACCAGGTCGACGAAGGGGTCGTGCGGCTTCGGCAGGTGGATGTGCACCGATTCCATCACCTCGGCCACGGCGTGCGGGCCGGTCACGGCCAGCACCTTCGGGTGCACCTTGGTGATGATGTCGTCGCCCGCCGCATCCTTCTTGGCGCCGAGGCAGCCGGTCACGATGACCTTGCCGTTCTCGGCCAGCGCTTCGCCGATGGCGTCCAGCGACTCCTGCACGGCGGCGTCGATGAAGCCGCAGGTGTTGACGATCACGAGGTCGGCGCCGGCATACGACTTGGCGGTCTCGTAACCTTCCGCGCGCAGCTGGGTCAGGATCTGCTCGGAGTCGACCAGCGCCTTCGGGCAGCCGAGCGAGACGAAGCCGACCTTGGGCGTCGCGCCGTTCGTCGTCGCGGGAGCGGGCGGAATCATGACCGGCGCTTCAGCGGCCGCGGCGGCGGAATCTTGGGAATCGGGAAGAGGCTTACGGCGGAGTTCTTGCATGTCGGATTGCGGCGAAAAATTCTGGGCAATCCGCGATTGTACAGGAAGCGGGGGAGGAGGAAAACCGAGGGGTGAAAATGGGACAGGTACCGGACCATGTCGTTCCCGGCATTGCCGGAAGCGACTCCCCGCGCAGGCGGGACCCAAGTTCTGCTCGCTTATTGTCTGCTCAACAAACTTGGGTCCCCGCCTGCGCGGGGACGACGGTTATTTCTTGTCCGTCGGCACCCCGAACGGGAAGGTCCCGAACATCGCCTTGCTCTGGCTCTGCATCTGCTCCTGCATCTGCAGGAACAGGTTCTTGCTCTGGTCGATGTAGTTGTTCATCATGCCCTGCATCATCGGGCCCTGGATATTCATGAACTGGGTCCACATCTCGGTCGAGAACGGCTTGCCCTCGAGGGCCCCGGCGGCCGAGCCGACGAACTTGTTCTGGATGTCGGTGAAGGCCTGGACGTTCTTTTCCAGGTAGGAACCCATCATGCCCTGCATCGCATGGCCGTAGTAGCGGATGATCTGCGACAGCACGGCGCTCGAGAACATCGGCGCACCGTGGGCTTCTTCTTCCAGGATGATCTGCAGGAGGATGCTGCGGGTCAGGTCTTCGTTGGTCTTGGCGTCGACCACGGTGAACTCGTCGGCATCGAGCACGAGCTGCTTGACGTCGGACAGCGTGATATAGGAGCTGGTCTGGGTGTCGTACAGCCGGCGGTTCGGGTATTTCTTGATCAGGCGTTCGCTGCTTTTTTTTCCACTGCTCATCTCAGGTTCCAAATATTGCGCCGCAGCGCTTTTGTTATGCGGTCCGCGGGCATACTGGCTGTGCCGCGGCGTCTCCGTTCCAAGAGGATATTCTCTAAAATACCACGTTGTGAACGCAGGCGCAGCAATTATTCAACAGGCAACTCACGTATTTTTCTAGCAAGTTGCCTGTCCGCCAAGAACTTGGTCCGGCTTCCTAGTCGGCGCGCGCCTTGACGTAGCGTCCCGGCGCCGCCTCGATCGCCTGGTAGCGGGCATTCCCCGGCTGGGCCGGCGGCGCCACATCCTTGCCGCCGTTTTCGGCAAGGAATTTCACCCACTCCGGCCACCAGCTGCCCTTCACTTCGGTTGCGCCGGCCATCCAGTCGGCCGGAGTCTTCGGGCGGGTGCGGCCGTTGGCCTGGTTGACCCAGTGGCTGCGCTTGTTCTTCGAGGCCGGATTGATCACGCCGGCGATGTGGCCCGACGCGCCCAGCACGAACCGGTTCGCTTTCGCCTTCTTCGGGTTCAGCAGGTTCATCGCGGCGAACGCCGCTTCCCACGGCACGATGTGGTCTTCCTTCGAACCATAGATGAACACCGGGCAGTCGATCCTGCCGAGGTCGACCTTCACGCCGGCCACCGTCAACGCCCCCGGCTCCTTCAGCCTGTTTTCCAGGTAGGTGTTGCGCAGGTACCAGCAGAACATCGGGCCCGGCAGGTTGGTGCTGTCGGCATTCCAGTACAGCAGGTCGAAGGCCGGCGGAGTCTTGCCCTTCAGGTAATTCTGCTGGACGTAGTTCCACACCAGGTCATTCGGCCGCAGCGACGAGAAGGTGGTCGCCAGGTCGCGCCCCGGCATCAGCCCGCCCGCCGCCAGCTGCTGCTCGCGCAGGGCGACCTGGGTTTCGTCGACGAACACGTCGAGCACGCCATTGTCGGAAAAGTCGAGCAGGGTCGTGAACAGCGACAGGCTGGCCGCCGGCTGGCGTCCGCGCGCCGCCTCGACCGCCAGCGCGGTGGCGGCGATGGTGCCGCCGACGCAGAAGCCGAACACGTTGACCTTGTCCTTGCCGGAAATGTCGCGCGCCACGTTCAGGGCCTGGATGGCGCCCTGTTCGATGTAATCGTCCCAGCCGAGCTTGCCAAGGTTCCGGTCGGGATTCCGCCAGGACATCATGAACACGGTATTCCCCTGCTCCACCAGATAACGCACCAGCGAATTTTCCGGCTGCAGGTCGAGGATGTAGAACTTGTTGATGCAGGGCGGCACCATCAGCAACGGCACCTCGTGCACCGTCGGCGTCGCCGGGGTGTACTGGATCAGCTGGAACAGTTCGTTCTCGAATACCACCGTGCCCGGCGTGATGCCGACGTTGCGGCCGACTTCGAAGGCCGACTCGTCGGACTGCGAAATGCGGCCCTTCTGCATGTCGGCCAGCATGTTCTGCAAGCCCTTGGTCAGGCTCTCGCCCTTGGTCTCGATCAGCTTCTGCTGGGCTTCCGGGTTCGTCGCGAGGAAGTTGGCCGGCGACAGCGCGTCGACGATCTGCTGCACGGCGAAGCGGATCTTGTGCTTGTCGCGGGTCGGCGCTTCGACGGCTTCGGCCATCGCCATCAGGAATTCGGCATTCAGCAGGTAGGACGCGGCGCTGAAGGCCGACAGCGGATTCGCCGTCCATTCGGGCGCCGAGAAGCGCTTGTCCTTGAACTCGGGCGTCTTGCCGCTCATGACGTCCTGCCACAGGCGCGTCGCCTTCTGCAGGTAGTCGTCGCGCAGCGCTTCCAGCCTGGCCTTCGGCAGGCCGGCGCCGAAATCGCCCAGCATGCGCATCACCGGCGCGGCCTGCAGCGCCATGCCGCCGCCAAACGCCGATGGATCGGGAAATTTCATCCAGGACTGCCAGACGGAGGGATCGGAAAACTGCGACATCCAGGCAGCGCCAGGCTGCTGAGTGGCTTCGGGCGTATTCATATCGGCGTCCATTGTTTAGAATCGGGTATTCAAGCGTGCAGACAGGGAAAGCATCATGTGGATCGTCGCCATCGGATGGATGTATGTCGTGACCCTGATGGCGGCCACCGAGCCCTCCGTGGTGGCCGGCATCATGACGTTTCTCTTTTACGGCATCTTGCCATTATCTCTCGTTTTTTACCTGACGGGAGCGTGGCGCGGACATGCGCGCAGGCGACGTGCACGCAAGCGGGAAGCTCAGCACTCTAAGCGCGGAAGTGCGCCTGGCCCTTGATTCCGCTTAAACGCGCCAGATCAGGCTGGCCTGGCGCCCGCTCCCTGCCCCGTCCCGCCGGTAGGAATAGAAGCGATCGGCCTCGGTGAAGGTACAACGGCCGCCGCCATGCACGCGGGTGATGCCGTCGCGCGCCAGCAGGCGGCGCGCGAGCAGGTAGATATCGGCCAGGTACTTGCCGTCGCGTCCAGGATAAGGCCGGAAGCCCTCTTCATGCGCGCCATCCGGCAGCGCGGCGCGGAAGGCCTCCACGACGTCCGGCCCGACTTCGAAGGCCTGCGGACCGATCGCGGGCCCGAGCCAGGCCGTGATCCCGCCGGCGCCCCGCGCGCGCATCGCGGCCACGGTCGCACCCAACACGCCGCCCGCCAGCCCGCGCCAGCCCGCATGGGCGGCGCCGACCACCTTACCTTCCAGGTCCGCGAACAGCACCGGCAGGCAATCGGCGGTCAGGATCGCGCAAACCACGCCGGGCTCCGTAGCGATGCTGGCATCGCCGACCTGCACCGGCGCGCCCGGCTGCACCAAGCCCGCTTCGACCACGTCGGCGCCATGCACCTGCGCGATCCAGGCCGGGCGTCCCGGCAACAGGGATTGGAGGCGCGCGCGGTTCTCGCGCACGGCGTCCGGATCGTCCTTCACGTGCAGGCCGAGGTTGAGGCCGCCACCACCCTGGCCGTCATCGAAAGGCGCCGCGCTGACCCCGCCCAGGCGGGTGGTCGCCAGCGCGCCGACGTTGGCGGGCAGGTCCGGCCAGTCGGGCCGGAGCACATCGTCGATGGGCAGTCCCGCCATCAGGCCGCTTCCGGCTCGTCGATGCCGGCGCGCGCCAGCAGTTCGGCGAAATCGTCGGCCAGCGGCACGACCCATTCCATGTGCTCCCCGGTGGCGGGATGGGTCAGGCCCAGGCGGCGCGCCTGCAGGGCCTGGCGGTGGAAGAAGGACAGCAGGTGGGGCTTGCCGTACACGGTGTCGCCGACCAGGCTGTAGCCCAGCGACTGCATGTGCACGCGGATCTGGTGGGTGCGGCCGGTTTCGAGGCGGCACTGGACCAGGCTGACCGGACGGCGGTCCAGCTCGCCCTTCGCCAGCAGTTCGTAGTGCGTGATCGCCGGCTTGGCCATCGGCGCGTTCGACACCGCCATCTTGGTGCGCTCGGTCGGGTGGCGGCTGATCGGCGAATCGACCGTGCCGGACAGGCGCGGCGTGCCCCACACCAGGGCGAAGTATTCGCGCTTGACGGACCGCGCCGCCAGCTGGCGCACCAGGTCGGTCTGGGCTTCGAGCGTCTTGCCGACCACCATCAGGCCGCTGGTATCCTTGTCGAGGCGGTGCACGATGCCGGCGCGCGGCACCGAAACCAGTTGCGGACAGCGGTGCAGCAGGCCGTTCAGCAGCGTGCCGGACCAGTTGCCCGAACCGGGATGCACGACCAGGCCGGCCGGCTTGTTGATCACCATGATGGACTCGTCCTCGTAGACGATGTTCAGTTCCATCGGTTCCGGCGTGAAGGCCGTGTCTTCCGGCGCCGGCTGCGGCACCACGACGATGGTCTCGTCGCCGTAGGCCGTGTTCTTGCCCTTCGCCGGCTTGCCGTCCACCAGGATGTGGCCGGCGTCGAACCATTGCTGAAGGCGGCTGCGCGAGAACTGCGGCACCAGGCCTGCCACGACCTTGTCGAGGCGCTGGCCGCAGTGCGACGGGTCCAGGGTCAGGGTAATCGGCGAAAAGTCGGCACCGCCCGGGGCCAGGCCGGGTTCAGGTGCGAACTCGGCGTCCAGGTCGTCGTCCAAATCGGGGTCGAGAGGCATTTCCGCCGAATTCGGCGCAGCATTTAATATCACGTTGTTCCCATCGGCTATAATCAGCCGTTCGTTGTATCTCGGTAAAAACTTTCTTGCAAAAAGCTCATGCAAAAAAAATTGTCTGTATTGGTTGTGACGGGTGCTCTGCTCAGTTTGTCAGCTTGCGGCTTGTTGCCGGGAAAGTCCGACGATAGCAAGAACGTGTCAGCGTCGAAATTATACGCTGAGGCGCGCGAGGAAATGGACGGCGCCCACTACGAAGCCGCCATCAAGCTGTTCGAAAAGCTCGAAACCAACTATCCGTTCGGCACCTATGCGACCCAGGCGCAGATGGAAATCGCCTACGCCCACTACAAGGCCCAGGACCAGGCCGAGGCGCTGGCCGCGGTGGAACGCTTCATCAAGCTGCACCCGAACCACCCGCAGGTCGACTACATGTACTACCTGCGCGGCCTGATCAACTTCAATGACCAGATCGGCTTCATGAGCTTCATCTACGCGCAGGACCCGACCGAGCGCGATCCGAAAGCGACCCGCGAAGCCTTCGCCGCTTTCAAGGAACTGGTCGACAAGTTCCCGAACAGCAAATACGCGCCGGACTCGATCCTGCGCATGAACTACCTGATCAACGCCATGGCTTCCTACGAGGTCCACGTGGCGAACTACTACTACCGCCGCGGCGCCTACCTGGCCGCGCTGAACCGTGCGCAAGGCGCCGTGACCGACTACTCGGATTCGCCGGCGCGCGAGGAAGCGCTGTTCATCATGATCCGCGCCTACGACAAGCTGGGCATGTTCGACCTGCGCGACGACACCCAGCGCGTGTTCCAGAAGAACTACCCGAACAGCCACTTCCTGGGCGGCAAGGGCAGCGGCGATGCGCCGTGGTGGAAGTTCTGGGCCAAGTCGGGACCGGCGCCGGCGCCCAAGGACGCGGTGCAGTAATTTAGTTAGCGTTCGACCGTCGTCCCCGCCTGCGCGGGGACGACGTTTTTGGGCAGGCGGTCCTCAACCCTCGACGCGCCGCCTGAACACCCACTCCTTCTCGGTCGACACGCTCGCATCGAACGCATAACCGTCGACATCGAACTTCTTCAGCTTCTGCGGATCGGTTATCCGCCGCTCGGCCGCATAGCGCGCCATCATCCCGCGCGCGCGCTTGGCGAAGAAGGAGATGATCTTGTACTTGCCGTTCTTCCAGTCCTCGAACACCGGCACGACCAGCGGCGCCTTCAGCAGCTTCGGCTTGACCGACTTGAAGTACTCTTCCGAGGCCAGGTTCACCAGCGCGCTCGCGCCGCTGGCGGCCAGCGCCTCGTTCAGCGCGTCCGTTACCGTCTCGCCCCAGAACGCGTACAGGTCCTTGCCGCGCGGGTTGGCCAGCCTGGTGCCCATCTCGAGCCGGTAGGGATGCATCTGGTCGAGCGGGCGCAGCACGCCGTACAGGCCGGACAGGATGCGCACGTGGTCCTGCACATAGGCCAGCGCCTTCGGCTTCAGGCTGCGCGCGTCCAGGCCGGTGTAGACGTCGCCGTCGAAGGACATCACGGCCTGGCGCGCATCGCCGTGGTCCGGATGCCAGCCGGCGTAGCGGGTCACGTTGAGCACCGCCAGCGGATCGGAGATGCTCATCAGCGCGCCGATCTGCGCCGGCGAATACGCCTTCAGCACGCGGATCAGCTCCGCGGCGCGGTCGATGAATTGCGGGGTCGTACGTTGGTCGGTGGTGGGCGGGGTATCGAGGTCGAGCGATTTGGCGGGCGAAAGAACGATCAGCATAGGTAAGAAAACGGTACAACCGGTAGAATTGCCGACATGATACCTGCTCTACAGAATCCCATCGTCATCGACACCAATGTCTGCCTCGACCTGTTCGTCTTCCGCGACCCGCGCTGGGCCAGCCTGCTGGCCGCGCTAGAAAGCGGCGCGGTGCAGGCCGTCACCCGGGCCGATTGCCGCGACGAGTACCTGCACGTCCTGCACTACCCTCACCTGCCGCTCGACGACAGCACGCGTCCCGATGCCGCGGCGCGCTTCGACGCCCTGATCCGCGTGGTGGCGCCCGACAGCCGCGCGATCCGCCTGCCGGTCTGCACCGACCGCGACGACCAGAAATTCCTCGAAATCGCACGCGACGCCGATGCCGCCATCCTCGTCACCAAGGACAAGGCCCTGCTCAAGCTGGCCAGGAAGACCGCGCGCGAAGGCCTGTTCCGGATCATGCAACCCGATGCCTGGGTCAAGCTGGGCTCCCAACCGTAAAACCATCATGGCTCCCCCCGTTCTCCGCTCCCGCCTGCCGGCCGTCGGCACCACCGTCTTCACCCTCATGTCCGCGCTCGCCAACGAGCACGCTGCGGTCAACCTCGGCCAGGGCTTCCCGGACTTCGGCTGCGACCCGCGCCTGCTCGACCTGGTCGACGAGGCCATGCGCGCCGGCCTGAACCAGTATCCGCCGATGTCCGGCGTGCCGGTCCTGCGCGAAACCATCGCCGCCAAGATCCAGGCCCTGTACGGCCACGCCTACGATGCCGCCACCGAGATCACGGTGACGGCCGGCGCCACCCAGGCCCTGACCACCGCGATCCTGTGCGCCGTGCATCCGGGCGACGAAGTCATCATCATCGAACCGGCCTACGACAGTTATCTGCCGGCCGTGCAGCTGGCCGGCGGCGCGCCGGTGACGGTGTCGATGCGGCTCGACGAATCCGGCTACAGCGTGCCCTGGGACACGCTGGCCGCGGCGGTGACCCCGCGCACCCGCATGATCGTGATTAACAGCCCGCACAACCCGACCGGCTCGATCCTGCGCAAGGCCGACCTGGATGCGCTGGCCGGCATCGTCGACGGCACCGACATCCTGATCCTCTCGGACGAGGTCTACGAGCACATGGTGTTCGACGGCCAGCGCCACGAGTCGGTCAGCCGCGACCCGCGGCTGGCCGAACGCGCCTTCGTCGTCTCGAGTTTCGGCAAGACCTATCACGTGACCGGCTGGAAGGTCGGCTATGTGGCGGCGCCCGCCGCCCTGACGGCGGAGTTCCGCAAGGTCCACCAGTACAATGTGTTCACCGTGAACACGCCGATGCAGCACGGCCTGGCCGGCTACATGCGCGACCCGCAGCCCTACCTGGACCTGCCCGCCTTCTACCAGAAGAAGCGCGACCTGTTCCGCGACGGCCTGGCGCGCACCCGCTTTACCCTGCTGCCGGCCGACGGCACCTATTTCCAGTGCGTGAAGTACGACGCCATCTCGGACCTGAGCGAAGCGGAATTCGCGCAGTGGCTGACGCGCGAGATCAAGGTGGCGGCGATTCCGGTGTCGGCCTTCTACAGCCAGGGCAAGGAGTCGGGGATCGTGCGGTTCTGCTTTGCGAAGCAGGATGAGACCTTGAAGGTGGCGCTGGAGCGGCTGGCGAAGGTGTAAGGCGGGCTGCAGCGCGACGGCACGCAGCGTGTAAACGTCGTCCCCGCGAAGGCGGGGATCCAAGTTTGTCGGCGCTAACGTAACGCATGCAGAACTTGGGTTCCCGCCTCCGCGGGAACGACGGTCTGGCGTTCAGCGGCCGAGCTGCTGCAAGCGCCGCTCCACGAACGCCTGCAGCTCCGCCGACAGCGTCCCGCTCGCGCGCGCCCGCTGGAAAGCCTCCAGCGCCTCGGCATTGCGCTTGTCGCCCTGCAGCGACATCCCCAGTCCCATCCACCACACGCCGTTGCCGGGCGCCACGCGCAGCGCGGCCTGGTACTGCTCGGCCGCCTCGCGGTAGCGCTGGTCGCGCTGCAGCGCGCCTGCCAGGAAGGCGTGGTAATCGGCGTTGTTGCCGGCGTACGGGAGGGTGCGGACCAGCGTGTCGATGCCGGAGCCGCCGCGCTCGATCTGCAGGCGCGCCAGCAGCATCGCCAGCGCCGGCTGGCGCAGGTTCAGGGCCAGTCCGCCCTGCAGATGGCGGATCGCTTCGTCGCCGCGCTTGGCTTCGATCAGGAGGCCCACCAGGGTCTGGCGTGCGGCTTCGTGGCCCGGATCGAGCCTCAGGGCCTGTTCCAGCGCGGCGATGGTTTCGGTCATGCGGCCATCCTGCAGGCTCGCCAGCGCGCGGCGGTACTCGCCTTCGGCGCGCTGGGATGAGGATTCCTGGCGGCCCGGTGCCCCGGCCGCCGCCGGTGAAGCCGTCTTGTGCTCGCGGCGCTCGTCGGCCTTGGCGCTGCGCTGCGCCGCCGGTTTCGCGGCGCCGGCGGACATGCGGGCCTGCAGCTCGGCCATGATGGCCTGGCGCGCAGCCCGTGCTTCCTCGCTGTCCGGCTCGTAGCCCGCCACGCTCTTGGGCTGGGCGGCCGGCGCCACGGCCGCGGGCGCCGCCGGCTGCGGGGCAGTGTGCTTCTTCGGCGCCGGCGCGGGAGCGTCGAAGGCATCCTCGCGCCGTGTGGCCCGCGCCGGCGCGGCTGCCGCGACGGCAACGGGTGCGGGCGCGTCGGCCACCGGCGCCGCCGCAGAGGCAGACGCAGAAGTGGACGCAGAAGTGGACACAGAAGCAGCGGCGACGGGAGCGGCGGCCGGCGCAGGCGAGGCGGCGTCCGCCGGCGCCACGCTGAGCGTGCTGCTCATGCCCTGCACCGGCTTGACCGCGGCCGGCGCCGGCCTGGCGACGCTGGCCACGGCGGGCCTGGCCGCGGCGCGCGGCTGCTGCTGCCAGCTCCAGCCGAACCAGGCCAGCGCCAGGATGGCGGCGGCGCCGCCCGACGCGGCGGCCATGGTCCGCGGATTGGCGCGGCCGGCCAGGCCCGCGCGCTCGCGCGCCACCGGGCGGATCTGGGACGGAAAGGATTGCGCGCCCGGCGTGCCGCGCGCGTCCAGGTCCTGGAGCATCTTGTTAATCAGGCTCATCGCAAACTCATCGGGCTGCTCATGATTTCGTGATCACCCAGCCGACGCCGGCGGCGGCGCCGGCCAGCAGGGCGCCGAGGGCCGCCCACGGCAGCATGCGGCGCCTGCCGCTGGTGGCCAGGGTGTCCTGCGCGGCCGCGCTCACGTGCGCGCGCGTGATGGCGTGCCCGCCCTCGCCGTAGCACAGCATCAGCGCCTTGTGCGCCAGCACGTTGACCAGGCGCGGCACGCCGCCGCTGGCCGCGTACAGGCGCGCGATCGCGCCGCTCGAGAACAGGCGCGCGCCGCTGAAGCCGGCCACGCGCAGGCGGTGCGCGACGTAGAAATCGAGGTCGTCGCGGCTCAGCGGGCCGAGGTGGTAGTGGAAGGTGATGCGCTGGGCCAGCTGGCGGATCGAATCCAGTTCCAGCTTGCGGTTCAGCTCCGGCTGGCCGAACAGCACGATCTGCAGCAGCTTGCGCTTTTCCGTCTCCAGGTTGGTCAGCAGGCGCAGCGCCTCCAGGCTCTCGACCGGGATCGCCTGCGCTTCGTCGAGGCAGAGCAGCACGCGCTTGCCCTGCGCGGCCAGCTCGAGCAGGCGGTCCATGATCGACTTCAGCAGGCGGTGCTGGTCGACGTCCTTGTCGAGCCGGATCTCGAGCTCGTCGGCCAGGGCCAGCATCAGGGTGCGCGGTTCGAGGTAGGGATTCGGGATGTAGGCGGTGACGAAGGCCTCGCCCAGGGTCGCCATGAACTTGCGGCACAACAGGGTCTTGCCGGTGCCGACTTCGCCCGTGATCTTGATGAAGCCTTCGCCGTTGCGCGCCGCCACCAGCAGCGTGTTCAGGGCTTCCTGCGAACGCGGGCTGCCGAAGAAGAAGCTGGTGTCCGGGGTGATCCCGAACGGCGCTTCGCGCAGGCCGAAGTGGGCGGTGTACATTACCGCATCCCTCGCGGATCGAGCTGCTCGATGCGGCGGCCGGCGTCCAGCAGGTCGTCGTTCCAGTTGTTGACGCCTTCGACGATGGTCGGCTTGATCAGCACCACCAGCTCGCGCTTCTGGTTGACGCGCTTCTTGGCGCCGAACAGGTTGCCCAGCACCGGCACGCTGCCGGCGCCCGGCACCTGCGAATTGTCGGCGGTCGAGGACTGGCGCATCAGGCCGCCGATCGCCACCACCTGCCCGTTCGCACCGCGCACGATGCTGTCCAGCTCCGAAGTCGCGGACGCCGCCAGCGGCAGGTTCAGGTTGCCGGCCGAGCCCAGGCTGACGGCCTTGTTCACGGTCGACACCTGGCTCACGGACGGGTGCACGTGCAGCAGGATGTTGCCCTTGTCGTCGATCTGCGGGGTCACGTCCAGCACCACGCCCGAGAAGAAGGCCTGCAGCGTCACGCTCGGCGTGGTGGTGGTGCCGGCGGCGGTCGAATTGGTGTTGGTGGTCACGCCGGTCACGAAGAATTCGTCGGTGCCGATCTTCAGTACCGCCTTCTGGTTGTTGACCGCCGCCACGCGCGGGCTGGACAGGACGTGCACCGTGCCCTGGGTCTCGAGGAAGGAGATCAGGGCCGCGAAATTGCTGGTCTGGACCGCCAGGCCGAACATCGAACCGGCGGCGCCGGCCGCGTTCGAGAGCGAGAAGCCGGTGCTGGCCGACAGGCCGGTGCTCGGGTCGCTGATGACGGCCGGCTGGCCGCCGCCGAACGGCAGCGGCGTCAGGGTCGCACCCGGCGCCAGCAGGCCGCCCGAGATCCGGTTGTCGTGGGCGCTCTTGATCGAGGCGAAAGAGGCCCAGTTCACGCCGCTCTGGAAGCTGTCGTTCAGCTCGACCTCGAGGATCTTCGCTTCCAGGATCACCTGGCGGTCGACCGCGAGCTGGGTCGCCTTCAGGTAGGCGTCGACGTTGCGCAGTTCGTCCGGCATCGCGCGGATCACGATCACGCCGGATTGCGGGCTCACCACGACGCTGCGGCCGCCTTCCTTCGAGCCGACGATGGCTTCGATCGACGACTTCAGGTCGACCCAGAAGTCGGTGCTCGAGGTGGTGCTGACGTCGGTGCTCTGGATCTGGTTCTGGTTCTGGCCGTTGGGATTGTTCTGGTTGTTCTGGTTATTCTGGCTGTTCTGGTTGTTGCCCTGGCTGCCGTTCTGGTTGTTGACGGCGTTCGCCACCGAGGTCGAGGACACGCGCAGGTTGGACATGCCGCGGCGGTTGCCGACCAGGTAGTTCACGCGGAACATCCTGGTCTGCATGGTGAGCGGCTTGATCGAGATGCGGGTGCCCTCGATCCGGTAGTCGTAGCCGTACATCTCGCGCACCGCATCCAGGGTCTCCTGCAGGGTCACGTCCTTCAGGTTGGCGGTGATGGAGCCGCTGACGTCCGGATGCACCAGGATGTTGTAGCGGGTGCCGGCGACGATCGAACGGAAGAACTGCTGGGCCGGCACATTGTTGAAGGAGACGTTGAAGCGCTCCTCGAGTGCCGGCCTGGCCTTCGGCAGCTGGGTGGCCAGGCTCGATGCCGGCGGCAGCAGCGCGTTGGCGACGGCATCGTCGACCGCCGGCGCGGCCGGGGCGCGCTTGTTGGCGCCGCCGGCGCTGGCGATGTCGCCCCGGATCTGGTCGTAGGTCGTGGTGCTCGGGGCGGTCTGGCAGCCGGCCAGCACGGCGGCAGCCAGCACGGTCATCGAAAGGGTATGTCGCATCGTGTTCGTCCTCTTCTCGGGCTCTCAGCGCCGGGCCTGCGCTTTGGCGTGCGCCTGCGCCGGCGTGATGCCGGAGGCTTCCTGGGCATACAGGCGCAGCACCTGGCGCTCGGCGCCGCGCACCAGCTCGACTTCGTTCTCGCCGATCCGCGCCACGCGCGCGCCATGGAACTGCTCGCCCAGGCGCACGGTTTCGCCGTCGATCACGGCCAGGTGGCGGCCGCCCTTCTCGCGTCCGATCAGGATGCTCTGCAGCTGAGGACCGCCGGCGGCAACGCCCGGCGTCGCGCCGGGGGCCAGCGCCAGGGCCGGCGGGCGGGTCGGGTCCTGCAGGGCCTGGCCGTGCGCCTGCGCGGCGGCGGCAAACAGCAGGGACAGCGCGGCGGCTTTCGCCAGGGTCAGAGCTTCATCCATTTTTCGTCCAGGCTGAGGGTGTACAGGGTCAGGGTCAGGCGCACGCTCGGGTATTCCTCGACCTCGAGCTGGGCCTTGCCCCAGAACAGCTGGGTCGGCAGCGCTTCCAGCGCGGTCATGTAATCGACCATGTCGAGGTAGCTGCCGCGCACGGTGAGTTCGACGCCATGGCGGAACAGCAGCTCGCGTTTCGCCGATGCCCTTGCCCCCGCGCCCGCGGCGGCGGTGGCGCCCGCACCGGCGTCGCGCTGCGCGTTCATGCCGCCCAGCGGCTCGACCGGCAGCGTGCGCACCGACACCATCTTCAGGCGTCCGTTGGCGCGCAGGATCGTCTCCAGCAGCGGCGCCACCCGTTCCGGCGGCACCAGGCCCTGCTGCATCGCGCGCAGGCTTTCGCCCAGGCGGGCGGATTCTTCCCGGGTCGTCGCCAGCCGGGCGCGCGCCGGCGCATCGGGGTCGGCTTCGGCGGCCTGCAGCTTCTGCAGGATCTCGGCGTTGATGCCGGCGATGTTGTTCTGTTGCTGGACGACCTGGCTGCGCAGCTGGTCCTGCGTGCGCAGCAGCGGACCGATCACGGCGAAGTTGGCGATGAAGGCCAGACCGCAGGCAGCGGCGGCGAAGCTCAGGATGCGCTCGCGCTGGCTCAGCGCATCGACGCGGGACGCGAATTTCAGCCAGTGCTGTTTCATGGCTGGGCTCCCGCCTTGGCCTGCGGCGTGGACTGCAGGTTGAATTCGACGTACGGCGCCGGGGCGCTGGTTTCCTTGCCATCCCTGACGACCTTCACCGCCGCGGCCTCGCCGATCTGCAGGCTGCCGACCGGCTTGCCCTGCATGACCCGTTCATTGCGCAGGCGGCTCAGGAAGCCCGGCACCAGGGCCGGGTCCAGCGCGCGCCCGCGCACGCCGAGGTCGAGGCCGGCGCCGGCGATGCTGACGCCGGTCAGCCACAGGCCGTCGACGTTCTGGCGCGCCAGCGCACGGAAGTATTCGGCATAGCCGCGGGTGTCGCCCAGTTCGCCGCGCTCGATCACGCCGGCGACTTCCTTCAGGCCCAGCAGCTCGTCCTGGGCCTGGGCCAGTTCTTCGGCCAGCCGCGGATCTTCCTTGCGCGGGGCGAATTCGGCGTTCACGCTGGCCAGCCGCTTGCGGGCCTTCTCCAGCTGGGCGGCGCCCTGGTCGGCCTGGGCCTGCAGGCTGGCCACGCGCACCCTGGCGGCCACGCCCATCGCCGCCAGGCCGAGCACCAGCACGCCCAGCGCGGCGGCCATGGTGGCGGCGCTGAACATCTTCTTCTTCTGCAGGAAGGCCGGATTGAAGAGATTGATCTGCTGGCTCATGCCGCGCCCTCCTCCACGCGCAGCGCCGCGCCGATAGCGACGAAGAAGCGCTGCTGGCGCCCGGGTTCGCGCAGTTCGGGAATCGCGTCCAGGTCCAGCAGCTGGCCCAGGTCGAGGGTCTCGACGCGGGTGTACAGGTTGCCGGCCAGGTATTCCTGCAGGCCTTCGGCGCCGCTCGGCGCCAGCACCAGCTTCGCCACGCTGATGAAGGAGAACTGGCGCTCGAAATTGTCGAGCGAGCGCTGCAGCTCGAGGGTGATCTTGTCGAAGCTCTGGTGGCGGCGTTCGGCGTCGCCGTCCAGCAGCTGGGCCAGCGGGACATCGATGCGGCGCGACAGGTACAGTTCGCCGCGCCAGGACACGGTCAGCAGGCCGCCGTCCTCGCCGAAGGACAGCATGGCGATGCCGCGGCCGTCCGGCTCCAGCATGGCGGAGACGTTACGCTGGGCCATTTCGGGAATGTCGATGGTGCGCAGCCGGATCTTCGACTGGACGAACAGTTTCTGGCGCGCCTGGATCGTGCTGTTGCGCGCAGCCACCGCGAACACGCTCTGCTGGGGACGCACGGCGGCGTTCGGGTCGAGCGGAATATCGAGCACGTCATAGCTCGCTTCATCGACGGGAAAGTCGAGGATGTCCTTCAGGCGCCAGCGCACCGCGGCCTTGAGTTCCTCGCGCGGCACATTGGGGGCTTCCACCGACATGAACTGGTACTCGCCGCCGCCCAGCACCGTGGTGCAGCGGTAGTTCGCGGCGTGCACTTCCTTGCCGGCCTTTTCGAGCGCCTCGGCGCCCGGCGGCCCGGGGAAGAAGGTGGCCAGCGTCAGCGCAGGCTTGCCCGCGGCAGGATGGCGCACGCTGGCGGCCGCGATACCGTCGCGCTGCAATACCATCGCCAACCAGGCTTCTGTCTTTTGAGCTTTACTAAAAAAACGCATGCGGTGGCGGTGGGTTTTGGTGAGTTTCGACGGAATTTCGCTAGATCCTTGATTATATTCAAGTCGCGTGGAAAACCGATATCATTTTTTCCACTCAGGAAAAATATTTCCGGTTTTCACCACATTGAGACTGGCGGGCGTTGTCAATACACCTCGCGCAGGTAGATCAGCGGGCTCTTATACAGGCCGAAAGTGACGCGCGCCTGGGTGCTGGGCAGCCACGGCGCGTCGGCGCTGTCGAGGGTCAGATCGACGCTGCCGACCGTGCCGCGCGGCGGCGCCTGCAGGACCAGGGTGCCCTTGCCATGAATCAGGCCGACCGCACCGGTGCCGGCCACCGTCAGCGGATTCGGCTTGCACAGGCCGGTTTTCGGGTCCTGGGCGAAGAACCTCCGGCAACCGCCGTCGACCGGCCGGATGCTTGACGCCACCAGGCTGGTCTCGTCGCTGGCACTGGCGGCCCAGGCCGTGCCATTCCAGTACTGGGCGGTCAGCGGCACGGGCAGGCGCAGCAGGTCGGAGCCGAACACGTTCGGTACGAACAGGCGCCCGGCCACGACCAGCAGGCCGTCTTCGTACTGCGGGGTCCAGGTGTTGGCCGGCGTCCTCGAGGTGATGACCGGATTCGCGCTGCCGCTCGGGCGGATGGTCTCGAGCATGCTGGCGCGCAGGTAGACCAGGGTCGGGCCGCCCCAGTCGCGCGCGCTGCGAGTAGCCGCGCTGGCCGCATTGTACGGATTGCCGGTGCTGAAGCTGGCGGTGCCTTCCATGCGCCGGAAGTCGGTGGGGCCGGTACTGAACGCCAGCACGGCGGCGCTCAGCGTCCCGCTTGCCGGCGCCGCCGCATCGTTGGGCGCCTTCGCGGCCGACACCGTGACCGGCCGTGCGCCGTCGTTCTGGAACAGCGACAGCATGGTCGGCGTGCCGTTGCGCGGCAAGCCATAGGGAATGACGACGTAGCTGAACGCCTGGCGCGAGTAGGCCGCGCCGCTGACCGGGAAGGTGGGCTTTGCGGGATCGGTGGAGACGGCCGGGCAGTTCATCGCCGGCAAGCAGTCGAAGTCCGCGTTGACTTCGGTCGCGAAATGATCGGGATAGAAACGCCCGATCACGCGGGTGCCGGTCCTGAGGCGATTCTCGGGATGCAGGCCGACGTCATCCGGCGGCGCGCCAACCGGCCCGGTGCCGAGGTAATCGACCACGTAAGGCGTCGCCGTCAGGTTGCCCGCCTCGTACCAGCGGACCGTGGCATCCATCGCGCCGAAATCCGTGACGCCGGCATTGCGCGCGAATGGCTGGTCGAGCGCGAAGGCCGCGGCCACGACAGCGCTCTTTTCGTCGATCCCCACTTTCGGCGATACCCTGGCGTTCAACAGGAACAGGTCGAGCCGCAGGTCGAGGCCGATCGTCTCGTCCGGCAGCACGCCTTTCAGTTCGGCCGCTTCCTTGCCGAAGCTCGGCGCGAACCGGTTGTTCGCCATCAGCGCGCCGACGCGCATGGTGAAGGGGTCGCCCGCCCTGGCGAAGCCGTAGCGCTCGTCCTTCAGCCAGTTGTCGTCCACGGTGCCCATGTAGTCGTCGGTACCATCCGCGCGGAACACCCGCTGGAAGCGGATGTCGGCCGGCCGCGAGATGAAATCGACGGTGCCGATGATGGCGTTATTGAAGCGCAGCGTCATCGACATCCTGCCCACGTCGGCGTAGAACAGGGGCGCGAGCGCGCTGCCGTCGGCCAGCACGGCGCTCGGTTTGCCGGCCGGCAGCTTGGCGCTCACCGTGCGCCAGGTGCCGGCGCAATCGAAATCGGCCCTGCCCGCGTAGGTGACGGCGACCGCGGAATTCGGCAGGCAGGCGAACTTCAGGTCGAGCGACAGCGGATAGTCCGTATCCTGCAGTTTCATGGCCACCCCGGCGCTGTTCACGGACGTGATGTAGATCGCCGCGTTCTTGTCCGCCGCGACCACCGGCCCGAGGAAGCGGTGGCATCCCGCCTCCTGCGGCGAGGTGACGATCTTCTGGCCGTCGGTGCAGGGTTCGCTGGTGAACGCAAACGCCGACGAGCCATGGTCGGACGCCGTGCCGCTGTTGGCGGCGGTGTTGTTGGCGGGCTTGCTGTCGCCGGTTTTGCCGGTCACTGTGGCCGTATTCGTATAGCTTCCGGACGCGGTCGGCGTCACCGCGATCACCAGCGGCGTCATCTTGTCGCCCGGCTTGAGCGGCCCGGGCTGGGTGCAGGTGACCACGGTCTGGCCATTGGCCTGGGCGTTCGAGCAGGTCCAGCCCTTGCCGCTCGCCGACATCAGGGTGAGGCCGGCGGGTAGCGTGTCGACCACGGTCACCGGTCCGATTTCGTCGTCGAGGCCGCCGTTGCTCACGGTAAGCGTGTAGTTGGTCGGGCTGCCTACCGTCAGGTCGCCGGTGCGCGTCATGGACAGCGCCAGGTCGGCGTTCGCCACGTAGGGCATGGCGACGATCTCGACGCCGAGCAGCACCAGGTCCTGGCCCGAGCGGTAGGTGGTGGACGCGCTGTTCTGCCCCGGCTGGATCACCGGCGAGGTCAGGGTGTAGACGTCGAAGTCGATGCCGTAGGAGCGCGTGTCGCCAGTGACGTTGCTGGCCGAGTTGAACTGGTTGCCCTGCGGGTTGATGGTGTCCGACATCTGGTAGCCGTTGAACAGCAGGTCCTCGCCGCCCTGCGACAGGGTTGCGTCGCCCTCCCAGGTGATGTGCCCTACTTTGCCGGTGACCCTGGGTGGCAGCGGGTTCGGCACGCTGAAGTTGCCGAGGTCGATCGTCAGGCTGCTGTTCTGGAAGGCCTGGAAGCCTTCGTACAGGTTCAGCATGCGGAACGGCTCGTCCGGGTGCGCGTACACCACGACCAGGGAGAAGCCGGCCAGCACGGCCTGGGCGTTGCACCAGGCGCCGCCGTTGTCGACGGTGAGGTCGTTGAAGGTGTAATAGCCATTGCCCTTCTTGGATACGTAGTCCGTCACGTCCGCCGCGCCGCTGAAATACGTCAGCGCCGCGCCGCTGCTGCTGGAGGTGGCGACATAGCGCCGCTTCGGGTCCGCGCTCACGCTGTAGCCGTCGAGGCTCACCGTGTAGTCGGGCGTGGCGCCCGAGCCGGCCCAGTACAGCTGGGCGCTCTTGATGGTCGCCCCGTCCGGAATCCCCGACAGGTAGGCGGTCAGCTTCTTGTTCGGGTTGGACACGCTGCAGGACCTGGCGTTGTCCTTATTGCGCTGGGTCTCCTCGGTGCCGGTGAAATTCACGTTGCCGCGGAAGCTCTGGAACAGCGAGACCGGCGTGTCGGCGCGCGCCGGCAGGCCGCCGAACAATAACAGGCAGGCCAGCAGCAGGCCGGTCCAGCAGCCGGCGAAGCGGTGCATCATAGTTCTGCCTCCAGGGTGCGCCGCACGGATTCCGCATCGTTCAGGTCCACGCAGCGGCCCTGGTCATCCGGCTTGTTGCAGGCGGTCGAGGTGATCACGTAGCGCGCCAGCTCGCCCGCGCCCTGCTGCTGGCACTTGACCTGCACGCTGAAGCCCGACAACGAAGTCCCGGCCGGCATCCTGAACATGGTCTCGGCCGCGCAGGCGCCGTTGCGGGTGCGCCGGAAGATGCCCCATTCCAGCCCGGCGCGTGCGGCCTGGTAGGCGCGCGCGCCGAGCAGGTCGACGTTGGCGCTGCCCTGCTGCGCAGTGTAGATGCCGACCATCGCCACGCCCAGGCCGGCCAGCACGACCAGCAGGAAGATCGCGGTGACGATGCCGACGCCGGCCTCGCGCCGGCGGATGCGAAGGAGTCGATTCATGGCGTATTGTCCACGTGGACCTGGTGCACCAGGCGGATCACGGCCGGCGCCTCGGTGCGGCCGCGCAGCGACAGCGCGATGCCCACCAGGCCCGTGCGCCGGGCCGCGGCGCCGTAGCTGAAGATGCCGCTGCAGCTGGTCAGGCCGGTGGCGACCAGGGCGCGCTTGCCCCCGGTGGGCACGGCCTGGTCCTTCACGATCGGGTAGCCCCAGGCGCGCCAGAGGGCCAGGCGGCCGTCCGTGTTCTGCGCGCAGTAGAAACTGACGGGGCCGGAGACGACCTGGAAGCGCTGCACCGGCGACGTCAGCGGGGACTGCTGCCAGGCGAAAGGGTTGCCGGCCAGCGTGATCGTCCTGGCCGGGATGGACTGGCCATTGATCGTCGTCGCCGCCTCGGCAGACACCGCGTTGACGCAGGCGATGTTGCCGGCGGCGCCGGCTGCCGAGGTGCTCGGGCAGCCGGTGATGCCGGTGCCGGCGAGGTCGTAGGCGTTGGCCGGCTCGAAGCCCGGTCCCAGGTTGTAGACCACCACATAGTCGCCTGCCCTCACTTGCGCGAACGTGCCCGGCATGCCGATGGCAGTGAAGGTGATGGTGCTCGGCCTGTCGAAGCTGAGGACCGGCACCGTGGGCACGCCATCGTCTTCCGACAGGTAGCGCGCGCCGGAGCGCGTCAGCAGCAATTCAAGATGGTCGCCGGCGTCGCTCACGCGCACGCTGTTGGGCAGCGCCAGCCGGATGTCGCGCGCGACGCGGCGCAGCGCCAGGTCGGCCTGGTCGGTCAGTTCGGCGCGGTCGACCGTGTCGCGGTAGCTGAGGATGGGCGCGCGGATGAACACCGCGACGATGCCGGCCACGATGCCGAGGATGGCGATCGTCACGACCGCCTCGACCAGGGTGAAGCCGCCCGTCCGGCGCGGCAGCGCGGGCTCGCGCGTCATAGGTGATTCGGCGCGTAGCGCGTGCGGTAGCCGTCCAGCGCGACGGTCTCGCCGCCGTAGCTGACCTGCACGGTGATGCGCAGGACGTCGGTGTCGGCCGTCGTGTCGGTATCGCTGCCGATGCCGTTCAGCGAAGCCGGCGCGATCGACAGGCGCGCGCTGTAGCCGGCCACGTCGAGCGGATTGCCGTTGGCGTCGGCCAGCACGCCGCCGGGATTGTCGAAGGCGGCGGTCCAGGTGTTGGGCGCGCCGACGTAGTCGTTGACGTTGTCGAAGGGGCGCCCGCTGCCCGCGCCGGCCGGTTCGGGGCTCAGCTGGCCCCAGCGTTCGGGAATGGCGCAGTCGGCGGCGGACTTGACCAGGTCGGCGTCGCCGGCGTTCGGATCGGCCGGGTCGCAATACGAGAATCTGGCCAGCTCGACTTCTTCGAGCAGGCCTTCGGCGATGATCAGCGCCTGCTTGCGGCGCACCGGATCGGCGCTGCCGCGGGTGGTCAGGTTCATCACCGTGATGATGCCGCCCACCGCGATGCCGACGATGACGATGAAGAGAATGAGTTCGACCAGGGTGACGCCGCGCTGGCGCACGCCGGGGCATGCGCGCTCAGAAGACATAGCCCGTTTCCTGCGCAACCGAGACGGTGCGGTTGACGTCATCGCCCTTGATGGTCAGGGTCAGGCCAGTGAAGCTGCTGTCCGTGGTATCGCCGCCCAGGTAGGGCCGGCCCAGGCCGTTGAAATAGAAGGCCGCGATCGCGCCCTGGGCCAGGGTCATGGTGGCGCCGCGGGGCACCCCCTCGCACTCCCAGTCCCGTACCCAGCTGCCGCCGAGGACGCAGAAGGCGCGGCTGGCGTCGCTGCCGCTGTTGCTGCCGGACGGTGCGCGAACCCGGTCCGCCAGCGGGCACAGGCTGGCGTTGCTGTAGCACAGGCGCAGGCCCTGGCTGGTGGCCTGCACGTAGATATTGCGGTTCTGGGCGATGGCGAGCTTCTGGGCGTAGCGCAGCATGGCGGCGCTGCGGTCCGCGAAGGCGGCGGCGTCGAAGCCGGTGCGATTGAAAAAACGCGCGGCGCCGATGGCGCCGAGGATGCCGACCAGGACGATCACGACGACCAGTTCGACCATCGTGAAGCCGTCCGGGCGGCGGCAGAGGATTGGACGGCGGGCGCCAGCCAGCTCACGCCTGAGCACGACGCCTGCCGTCATGGTCCGCTGGGATTACTCGCAGCGGGTGGTGGTGGCGGCCACGGTCGGGACCGGATTCGCGGCTTGTGCAGTCGGCGCCGCCATGCTGTAGCTGACGAAGCAGGTCGTCGCGGCAGCCGTGCCGACCAGGCTGTTCGGGACCAGGGCAATGCCGTCGGCCGGAACGACCGGCACGTTGGCGCCGCCGTTCTGGGCGGTCGTATAGACCGTGTAGTCGTTCGTGGTCAGGCCGGCCGCCACCATGATGCCGTTGGCGTCGGCGGTCGGATAGCCGTTGGTGGTCACCGCCACGTTGACGCCTTCGAACGCCTGGGGGCTGGTGGCGAAAGTGGCCGGGCTGACCAGGTACTTGCCGTGCACCATCGCCGAGGCGGACGAGATCGCGCCGCGCGCCGCGTTCACGCTGGCGACGCGCGCATCGGCGCCCAGGTTGGCGAACTTCGGCAGCGCCGTCGCCGCCAGGATGCCCAGGATAACGATCACGACGATCAGTTCGATCAGGGTAAAGCCGCCTTGCGCCTGCGCCTTGAAATTCTTGTTCATCAAACTCTCCGAATAAAGTTGGGTGGTTGCGACTTCGACGCCGCTTATGCTTGTTAACGACCGCCTACCCACTGACTTGATGCAGGGCCAGGCTTTTGCTTGTGCTGACAAATTCTACCTTGAACTTAAGCAACCTTGATGTGCTGAAAGAAAAACTTTTAGTATTCTTGGGCAAATACACAAGGGATTTGTCGCGTGGGTCGAACACCCAGCCGGCATGGCCGATCTGCTCCGGGTCCGGCGCATAGTATTCGCCCAGGTAGTTCTCGGGTTTCCACAGCAGCAGGTCGATCGGATTGCCGGCGGCGAGCGCGCGCAATTCCGCTTCCCGCCCGGTCGAGACCAGCTGGGCGGTCCGCACCTGCAGCGAGGTGCGCAGCGCGGCGACGACCTGGCGCGCCGCGGCGAGTTCGGCCTGCTCGCGGTAGTACTCGAAGCGGTTCAGCGCCACCGCACTGACGGCGGCGGACACCAGCACCACCAGCGCGAATTCCAGCAAGGTAAAGCCGTCCTGCCCTCGTTGTCGGCGGAATGGCGTCTTCATTTGTTATGCAGGGCCGCCTTGCCCAGGTCCCAGATCGGCAGGAAGATGCCCAGCGCCAGCACCAGCACCAGCACGCCGAGGAAGGTGATCAGGATCGGCTCGATCTGGCTCGACAGGGTCTTCAGTTCGTAGTCGACCTCGCGCTCGTACATCATCGCGATCTCGTCCATCAGGTCGTCGAGCGAGCCGGATTCCTCGCCCACCGCGATCATCTGCAGGACGATGGGCGTGAACACCTGGGCGTTGGTGGCCGTGCGCAGGATGCTTTCGCCGCGCTCGACGCCGTCGCGCATCTGCTCGATGCGCATCGCCAGGTAGGCGTTGTCCGCGGTCTGCGACACCACGGTCAGCGCCTGCACGATCGGCACGCCGCTGCGGATCGACAGCGCGAAGCTGCGGGCGAAGCGGGCCATGGTCGCCTTGTGGATGATCTTGCCGGCGATCGGCAGGCGCAGCTTGTGGCGGTCCCACGCCAGCCTGCCGGCCGTGCTGCGGGTCCAGGCGCGGAAAGCGAACACCGCGCCGGCCGCACCGGCGGCGAATGCCGGCCACCAGGCCACCGTGAAGCGCGAGGTGCCGATCAGGATCCGGGTCATCAGCGGCAGTTCGGCGTGGAAGCTGTTGAACACCTTTTCGAACTGCGGGATCACGAACACGTTCACCACCACCATCGCCGCGATCATCGCGATGACCACGAAGGTCGGGTAGCGCAGCGCCGTCTTCACGCGCTCGCGCATGTCGCGGTCGAACTCCAGGTGGTCGAACAGGCGCAGGAAGACTTCTTCCAGGCGGCCGGTCATCTCGCCGACCCGCACCATCGCCAGGTAGAACGGGGTGAAGCACTCGGGGTGGCGGCGCATCGCGGTCGACAGCTCGCGGCCGGCGTCGAGCGATTCGCGCAGGTCGCGGATCACCACGCCGAAGCTCTTGTTGACGGCCGACTCCTGCAGGCCGGCCAGGCCGCGCATGATCGGCACGCCGGATTTCAGCAGGGTGTAGATCTGGCGGCTGAACAGCTGCACGTCGAGCGAGGTGACCTTCTTCCGGGTCAGGCGCTCCCAGAGGCCTTCCTTGCCGGCGCCGGCCGGCGTGGCGGCCGAGGTGGCTTTTCTGGTGGTCGGGCTGATCTCGAGCGGGGTCACGCCGCCGCCGAACAGCTGGTCGGCAACCGCGCCGCTGTCCGCGCCCTCCAGCACGCCGGCCACCAGTTCGCCGCTGCCGTTGCGGCCCTTGTAGGCGAAAAACGGCATGCGTTAGTCTTCCATCTGGTTACTGACGCGCATGGCTTCCGCCACCGTGCTCTTGCCCTGCACCGCCAGGCGCACCGCGCTGCGGCGCAAGGTCTCGCCGCGCATCTCGGCCTGGGCCGCCTTCAGGAAGTGGCCGGGGTCCGGATGGTTGATCGCTTCGTGCACGGCGCGCGTCATCTCGAGCAGCTCGTAGACGCCGGTGCGGCCGCGATAGCCGGTGCCGTTGCAGTGCGAGCAGCCGCGCCCGTGGAACAGAGGCACGCTCTCGGCGCGCTCGCCCAGTTCGGCGCGCAGCCAGGCGCGCTCCGGCGCCGGCGCGGCATAGGGCTGGACGCAGCTCTCGCAGATCACGCGCACCAGGCGCTGGGCCAGCACGGCCTGCAGCGAGCCGCCCACCATATAGCGCGGCACGCCCATGTCCATCAGGCGCAGCGGGGTGCTGGCGGCGTCGTTGGTGTGCAGGGTCGACAGCACCAGGTGGCCGGTCATCGCGGCGCGCAGGCCGATCTGCGCGGTTTCCTGGTCGCGCATCTCGCCGACCAGCACGATATCCGGGTCCTGGCGCAGGGCCGAGCGCAGCACGCGCGCGAAATTCAGCTCGATCTTGTCGTTCACCTGCACCTGGTTGATGCCGGGCAGGCGGTATTCGACCGGGTCCTCGACCGTGATCAGTTTTTTTTCCACCGAGTTGAGTTCGGCCAGCGCGCTGTACAGGGTGGTGGTCTTGCCGGAACCGGTGGGCCCGGTCACCAGCACCAGGCCGTTGGGCCGCTGGACGATGGCGCGGAAGCGCTCCACCAGGCGCGGGTGCATGCCGATCGCATCCAGGCGCAGGTTCATGCCGACCTGGTTCAGCAGACGCATGACCACCGATTCGCCGTACTGCGTCGGCATGGTCGAGATACGCACGTCGATGCGCTGGTTGCGCACCTTGACCGCGAAACGGCCGTCCTGCGGCAGGCGCTTTTCCGAGATGTCGAGATCGGCCATCAGTTTCAGGCGCAGCGCCAGCGGGGTCGCGATCTTGATGTCGGCCTCGGTCTGCAGGTGCAGCACGCCGTCGATGCGGAAGCGGATCTGCAGGCGGCCATCCTGCGGCTCGATGTGGATGTCGGAGGCGCGCACCTGGGCGGCATCGTCGAACACCGACTGCAGCAGTTTCACGACCGGCGCTTCTTCGAGGCCGGAATTCGAGGCCAGCGCGCCGAAGTCGACCGAGGTCGTGTCGCCCAGGTCCTGCTCCAGCTCGCGCGCCAGGCCGGTAATCTCGCCGGTGCGGCGGTAGATGCGGTCGATCGCCTGCAGCACCTCGGTCTCGTTGACCACCGCCAGCTCGACGCCCTTCTTCAGGAGCCGCGCGATCTCGTCGTAGGCGAACAGGTCGGTCGGGTCGGACACGCCCACCAGCACGGTCTCGCTGCGGTCTTCCAGCACCAGCGCGCGGAAACGGCGGGCCTGGGTCTCGGGCAGCAGCCGCACCACGTCCTGGTTGATGTTGTAGAACTTCAGGTTGATATAGGGGATGCCCATCTGACGCGCCAGCGCGCCCGAGATCTGCTCCTCGGTGACATAGCCGTTCTCGACGAACACCCGGCCCAGCTTGCGCCCGGTGCGCTTCTGGTCGGCCAGCGCCGCATTCAGCTGCTCTTCCGACAGCAGCTTCTGTTGCACCAAGATTTCGCCGAGCCGGACTTTTTCAGGCCTCGCCATGTCACCCTTCACAATTTGTAGGACTAGTCCTGCAATTGTAAGACAGAAACACCAAAAATTAACCGGCGGAATTACATTCTGTCGTCCATACGTAACGTCAAGCCCTTTCGACATGTAATATGATCAACACCAAACCGGGGTCAGACTCAGATTTTTGGCAACAAACCTTGGGAAATTGCCAAGTTCCGGAGTCTGACCCCGGTTTGGGGTAACGCAAATGGAGCCGATATGACAACTTGCCGCCGCCGGATTTTTCTGATGCGCCATGGCAGCGTCACGTATTTCGATAGCGCCGGCAAACCGTTTCTGCCGGAAACCGTCGCGCTGAACGAGGATGGGCGTGCCCAGGCCGATGCGGCCGGCCGCGCTTTCGCCGGCGCCGGCGTGCGCTTCGACCGGGTGATCGTGTCCGGCTTGCCGCGCACCGTCGAGACCGCCGCCCGGGTGCTGGCCGTCACCGGGCAGGCGATCGACGCCGAGGTGTGGCCGGAGTTCGAAGAGATCCGCGGCGGCCGCCTGTCCGCGATCCCGGCCGCGGAGCTGAAGCGCGCCTTCACCGGCGCGTTCGAGGGACTGGTGCCGGCCGGGCAGCGCTTCCTGGGCGGCGAATCGGTCGGCGAGCTGATGGACCGGGTCCATCCGGCGATGGCGCGCCTGCGTGCCGATGCGTCCTGGGACACGGTCCTGCTGGTGCTGCACGGCGGCGTGAACTGCGCGATCCTGTCGCTCGCCCTCACCGGCCAGCGCCTGTTCCTGGGCGGCCTGGCGCAGGCGCCGGGATGCATCAATGCCCTCGACGTCGGCGCGGATGAGCGGGACTGGGTGGTGCGCGGCGTGAACCACAACCCGCTGGATGCACTGCAGCCGGGGGCGCGCATGACCACGATGGAGCTGCTGTTCGAGCAGTACCGTCGCTCGCGCTGAAAAAAGCACGTTCGTTCGCGGTTGCGCTATGATGATTCGATAACGATGACTTGGGTCCTCGCCTGCGCGGGGACGACGTAGCGGGAGGAGATGAATGTTCGAAGAGATGATGGGCACCAAACCCGTGTCCGAACGCCAGCGCTTCGACGCCGAAGCGCTGGGCGCCTGGATGGAAAGCCACGTCGACGGCTACCCCGGCGGCGCGCCCGCCGTCGAACAGTTCAAGGGCGGGCAATCCAACCCGACCTTCAGGCTGCGTGCGAATGACCGCCATTACGTGCTGCGCGCCAAGCCCGGCCCCGCGGCCAGACTGCTGCCGTCCGCCCACGCCATCGACCGCGAATTCCGCGTCATGGACGCACTGTACAAGGCCGGCTTCCCGGTACCGCGCCAGTACGCGCTGTGCCTGGACGAATCCGTGATCGGCCGCGCCTTCTTCGTGATGGAATACGTCGAAGGCCGCGTGTTGTGGGACCAGTCGCTGCCCGGCATGACGCGCGAGGAACGCGCCGCCATCTACGACGAACTGAACCGCGTCATCGCGCAACTGCACACGGTCGACTACGCCGCCATCGGCCTGGCCGACTACGGCAAACCCGGCAATTATTTTGCGCGCCAGATCGAGCGCTGGACGAAGCAATACCAGGCCTCGCAGACCGAAACCATCGACGCGATGGACAGGCTGATCGACTGGCTGCCCCTCCACATCCCACCGGGCGACGCCACCGCCATCGTGCACGGCGACTACCGCCTCGACAACATGATCTTCCACCCGACCGAGCCGCGCATCCTGGCCGTGCTGGACTGGGAACTGTCGACGCTGGGGCATCCGGCCGCCGATTTCTCCTACCACTGCCTGAGCTGGCATATCCCGCCCGGCAAATTCCGCGGCATCGCCGGCCTCGACCTGCAGGCGCTGGGCATCCCCGGCGAGGACGAATACATCGCCGCCTACAGCCGCCGCACCGGCCGCGCGATCCGGCGCGAGGATTTCAACTTCTATCTCGCCTATAACCTGTTCCGCCTGGCCGGCATCATGCAGGGGATCATGAAGCGCTACGTCGACGGCACCGCGGCAAGCAGCCAGGCGCTCGAAAACGGCAAGGCCGCGCGCCCGATGGCCGAGATGGCCTGGCAGTTCGCCCTGCGCGCATCGTCCTGACGCATCGTCCTGATAAAAGGAGAACCCATGGATTTCGACTACTCCGACCGCTGCCGGGAGCTGCAAGCCCGCCTGCTCGCCTTCATGGACGAGCATATCTACCCGAACGAACAGGCTTTCAGGCAGGAAGTCGAGCGCAACGGGATCGAAAAGGGCAGCCGCTGGATGCCGACCGAACTCGTGGAGCGCCTGAAACCCCTGGCCCGCCAGCAAGGCCTGTGGAACCTGTTCCTGCCGCGCTCCGAACGCGCGCCCCAAGGCCTGTCGAACCTCGACTACGCCCCGCTGTGCGAGATCATGGGCCGGGTCGCCTGGGCGCCCGAGGTGTTCAACTGCTCGGCGCCCGACACCGGCAACATGGAAACGCTGGAGCGCTATGGCAGCGAAGACCACAAGCGCACCTGGCTCGAGCCGCTGCTGCAGGGCGAGATCCGTTCGGCCTTCGCGATGACGGAGCCGGAGGTCGCTTCCTCCGACGCCACCAACATCGAAACGCGCATCGAAAAGGACGGCGACGGCTACCTCGTCAACGGCCACAAATGGTGGATCTCCGGCGCCGGCGACCCGCGCTGCAAGCTGTTCATCGTGATGGGCAAGACCGACCCCGGTGCGGACCGCCACCGGCAGCAGTCGATGATCCTGGTGCCGAGCGATTCGCCCGGCATCACGATCAAGCGCCCCCTGCCCGTGTTCGGCTACGACGACGCGCCGCACGGCCATTGCGAGATCCTGTTCGAGAACGTGCGCGTCCCGGCCTCGAACATCCTGCTCGGGGAAGGACGGGGGTTCGAGATCGCCCAGGGCCGCCTGGGGCCCGGCCGCATCCACCACTGCATGCGCGCGATCGGCGTGGCGGAGCGGGCCCTCGAACTGATGTGCCGGCGCCTCCACAGCCGGGTCGCCTTCGGCCGCAGGATCTCGGAACAGGGCGTGTGGCGCGAGCGTATCGCCGAAAGTCGCATCCGCATCGATACGGCGCGCCTGCTGACGCTGAAGACGGCCTGGCTGATGGACACGGTGGGCAACAAGCAGGCCCGGTCCGAGATCGCGATGATCAAGGTGCTGGCCCCAGGCGTCGCCCAGCAGGTGCTGGACTGGGCGATCCAGGCCCATGGCGCGGCCGGCGTGTCGGACGACTTCCCGCTGGCCTACCAGTGGGCCGGCAACCGCACCCTGCGCCTGGCCGACGGGCCGGACGAGGTGCACCGCAACGCCATCGCCAAGCTGGAGCTGGCAAGATACGCCTGAGCGCCACGCGAGACGGACCAGCATGGCATTGGCGCGCCGCCTCAAGTAACATGGCCTGAAGCGGTGCATGGGCTCCGCTGACAGCCGGAGCTTGCATTGCTGTTGTTTCAACAACGATACCTTCCATCGATCCGGTCGCGCCTGATCACCCTGGTGTTCGCCTGCGCACTGCCGATCCTGCTCGGCTATTTCGCCTTCGCGCGCGACGCCGACCGCCGCGAATCCCAGCACGTGGCGCAGGATGCGCAGATGATCGCGCGCGCCCTGGCGGCGGCCGTCGACCGCGACCTCGACAACGGCGAAACCGCGGCGCGCGCCCTCGCCAGCCAACCGAGCCTGGCGGCCGGCGACCTCGCGGCCTTCCACGCCGCCGCGCGGGCCCTGCTGCGCCCGGAATTCCCGGCCTATGCCTTCGTGCTGAGCGGCGCGGACGGCCGCGACCTGCTCGATACCCGGCACGCCTGGGGCACGGCGCTGCCGCCCAGCGGCAACGAAGCCGACGTGCGGAAGGTGTTCGAGACCGGCGACAGCGTGACCTCCGGCCTGCACCGCCGGAACGCGTCGATGCCGTGGGTGATCTCGATCGCGGTGCCGGTCTGGCGCGACGGCAAGGTGGCCTACGCGCTGTCGGTCGAACAGCGCCCGCGCCGCATCGCCGAGCTGCTCGCCGGCCAGCAGCTGCCCGAGCGCTGGGATGCCCAGGTCTACGACAACCATGGCCGCCTGGTGGCGCGCAACGGCGACTCCGTGCAGGGCACCGGTTCGCCGATTCCGCCCGAGCTGCGTGCGGCGCTGGCGCGCAGCCCGAGCGGCCAGACGAGCCTGGCGCGGCCCGGCCTCGACACCATCAACGCCGCCTACGCGAGCACGCCGATGCACGGCTGGACCGTGGCGATCGGCTTCCCGCGCCACGCGGCGCGCGACCTGCTGGGGCGTTCGCCCGGCGCGACCCTGGCCGGCATCGGCACCCTGCTCGCCATCAGCGTGCTGCTGGCCTGGGCCATCGGCGGCTCGATCGCACGCGATGTCCGCGCCCTGACCGAGCCGGCGGCCGACCTCGGGCGCGGCCAGCCGCTGTCGATTCCCGAACTGGGCACCAAGGAAGCGGCGGCGGTGGCGCGCGCGCTGCGCAAGGTCGAGGGCGACCTGCTGCAATACCGCCACCGCCTGGAAGCGCTGGTGGCAGCGCGCACCAACGAGCTGCAGCGCTCCAGCGCCCTGCTCGCCACCGTGTACGCCAGCGCGCCTGTGGGCCTGGCCTTCCTCGACCGCGGCCTGCGCGTCATCATGATCAACGACTACCTGGCGGCCGTGAACAACCTGCCGGCCGCCAGCCACATCGGCCGCACCCTGCCCGAGCTGCTGGGCGAGCGCGGCATCGCCATCGAGGAACCCTACCGCCGGGTGTTGAACACCGGCCGCCCGCTGATCGAGGTGGAGGACAGCGGCGAGTCGCCGGCCGAGCCGAACGTGACGCGCCACTGGATCTGCAGTTACTACCCGGTGCACGGTCCGGATCGCGAACTGGTCGGCATCAACGCCGTGGTGCTCGACATCACCGAGCGCAAGCGCCAGGAAGAGCGCAATCGCGACAACGAAGCCCTGTTCCGCGCCCTGTTCGAAGGATCGGCCGACGCCCACGTGCTGGCCGCCCTCGGCGCCGGCTTCGTCAGCGCCAACCAGGCCGCGGTCGAACTGTTCGGCTGCGCCGACCTCGACGAGCTGCTGCAACTGTCCCCGGCCAGCCTTTCGCCCGAGTTCCAGCCCAACGGGCGCCGCTCCGACGAACTGGCCCACGAGTACATGCGCCGGGCGATCGATGCCGGGACCTGCAGCTTCGACTGGATCCACATGCGCCGCGACGGCACCAGATTCCACGCCGACGTGCTGCTGAACGGCGTCGACATCGGCGGCAAGGGCATCGTGAGCGGCACCATCCGCGACATCACGGCGCGGGTCGAGACCGATGCGGCCCTGCGCGCCGCCAGCCAGCGCCTCGAGCAGAGCGAGCGCATGATCCGCACCGTGACCGACAACCTGCCGGCCCTGGTCGGCTACTGGGACGCGGAGCTGCGCTGCCAGTTCGCCAACCGGCCCTACCTCGAATGGCTGGGCCGCCCGGCCAGCGAGGTGATCGGCCACACGGCATGGGAATTGATGGACGAGGCCCAGATGGCCCAGGTCCAGCCCTACCTCGACGGGGTCCTGGCCGGCGAGCCGCAGTTCTTCGAGCGCCAGCTGCAGCGCAAGGACAGCGACCAGGTGATACAAGCCTGGGGCAGCTATATCCCGGACGTCGACGACGGCGGCCGTGTGCGCGGCTTCTACATGCTGCATTCCGACATCACCGAACTGAAACGCACCCAGTCGCGCCTCGAGGAAGCCCTGCGCGCGGCCGAAGCGGCCAGCAGCGCCAAGGGCGAGTTCCTGGCGAACATGAGCCATGAGATCCGCACCCCGATGAACGCCATCATCGGCCTGGCGCGCCTGCTCGAGGAAGCGAAGCTGGAGCGGCGCGAGCGGGCTTACGTGGCGCGCATGCAGATGGCGGCCAGGTCGCTGCTGTCGATGCTGAACGACGTGCTGGATTACTCGAAGGTCGAAGCCGGCCAGCTGGTGCTGGAACACACCGCGTTCCGCATCGACGACGTGCTGGCCAGCGTCGCCGTGCTGGGCGCGGCCGGCGCCTGGCACAAGGGCATCGAACCGGTGTTCGCGGTGGCCCCCGACGTCCCGGCACGCCTGGTCGGCGACCCGATGCGGCTGCAGCAAGTGCTGCTGAACCTGGTCGGCAATGCGGTCAAGTTCACCGAGCGCGGCGAGGTGGTGCTGGCGATCGAGGTGGCGGCCAGCGCGGAAGGCCGCACTGAACTGGCCTTTTCCGTGCGCGACACCGGCATCGGCATCGCCCCCGAACAGCAGCAGCGCATGTTCGAAGCCTTCTCGCAGGCCGACAGCTCGACCAGCCGCAAGTATGGCGGCACCGGCCTGGGCCTGGCGATCAGCCGCCGCCTGGTGGCGCTGATGGGCGGCGACCTGCGGGTCGAGAGCGCGCCCGGCGCCGGCGCCTGCTTCCGCTTCTCGGCCTGGTTCGAGGTGGACGCCGCGGCGCCGCCGGCTCCGCCGCTGCCGGAACACGTCGCGCGCGTGCTGGTGGCCGACGACAACGCCAGCAGCCGCGAGGCATTGGCGCGCGCACTCGAAGGCCATGGCTGGGAAGTCGAGCGCGCCGCCACGGGCGCCGAAGCCCTGTCCCTGCTGCGCGGCGCGCGGCGCTACGACCTGGCCTTCATCGACAGCGTGATGCCCGACCTCGACGGCGCCTCGGTGCTGGCCTTCGCGCGCGCCGACCGCGCCATCCCGATGCCGCGCTGCGCCCTGCTGGCGGCCGATCCGGAGCGAGAGCGCCTCGATGCGGTCTCGGCCGACCTGCGCGTCGACGCCGTGCTGGCCAAGCCCTTCACGCCGGGCGCGCTGGCCGAGGCGCTGGCGGAAATGGCGAACGGCGGCGTGCCGGCCCCGCCGCCGCCGCCGGGCTCGCTGGGCGGGCGCCTGGCCGGCCTGCGCGTGCTGGTGGTCGAGGACAACCTGCTGAACCAGGAAGTGGCCAACTACGTGCTGCAGCATGCCGGCGCGGCGGTCGACTTCGCCGGCAACGGCCGGCTCGCGGTCAGCATGCTGGCCGAGGGCACGCAACACTACGACGCGGTGCTGATGGACCTGCAGATGCCGGTCATGGATGGCTTCGAAGCCGCGGCCGCGATCCGCGCCATGGGCTTCACGGACCTGCCGATCCTGGCGATGACGGCCAACGCGATGGAGGACGACCGCCGGCGTGCCCTGCGGTCCGGGATGGATGGCTACCTGCCCAAGCCGATCGACGTCGACGAACTGGTGGGCGCGCTGCGCCGCCTGACCGGGCGCGCCGGGACGGCCGGCGACGAGGCTGGCGCCGGCCATCCGGACGAAGCGGCGACCGGCGGCGCGGCGGCGCTCCCGCCTGGCATGCTGCCGGGCATCGACCTGAAGGCGACCCTGCCCCGCTTCGGCGGCAGTTTCGCCGGTTTCGCCGCCGTCTTCAGGCGCTTCGAGAGCTCGCAGGGCGGCGTGGTCGCCGAAGTGCGCACCCTGCTGGCGGATGGCGACCGGGTGCGCGCCGGCCAGCTGGTCCACCGCCTGCGCGGGGTCGCGGCCAACCTCGGCGCCACCGAAGTGGCCAGCCAGGCGCTCGACCTGGAACAGGCGCTGCGGGGCGAGGACGAGGCTGCCCTGGCGCTGCGCCTGGCGCGCCTCGAGGCCGCCCTGGCCACCGTGCTGCAGGCGGCGCGCGATCTGCCGGCGGAGCCTGCCGATCCCGCCCCGGATGGCGAACATGCCCGGGATGAAATGGAACAACGGACGCTCCAGGACGCGTTGGCGCATTTACGCGATTTGCTACAGAATAACAACATGAAAGCCATGGCGCAGTTCGAATCGCTGCGCCCCGCCCTGGCGCGCATGGCCCCGGACGCCGTGGCGCCGCTGGCGGATGCGGTGGCGACCCTGCGTTTCGAGGCGGCGGCCGCACTGGTGGAGCAAATCGCCGGGAATCTGTGAAACGGGGAGAGTGATGAGCTGGACCGACATGGCCGTCAACGGTCGCATCCTGGTGGTCGACGACGCGATGGAGAACATCCAGATCCTGCACGCCGCCCTGCAGGACGAGCACGAGGTCCTGTTCGCGATGGACGGCGCGCGCGCGCTCGAGATCGCCCGCGCCCAGCATCCCGACCTGATCCTGCTGGACGCCGTCATGCCCGGCATGGATGGCTACGCCGTGTGCCGGGAGCTGTTCGCGTCCGAGGAAACCAGCGACATCCCGGTGATCTTCGTCACCGCCCTCAAGTCGCCCGAGGACGAGACCCGCGCCCTCGGCGCCGGCGCCGCCGACTTCATCAGCAAGCCGGTGAATGCCGCCGTGGTGCGCGCGCGGGTGCGGACCCAGCTGACCGTGAAGCGCCAGCGCGACGCCTTGCGCGCCCTGATCCTGACCGACTCCCTGACCGGGGTGGCGAACCGCCGCGCCTTCGACGAGCGCCTGGAGATGGAATGGCGGCGCTGCGGACGCGCACAGCTGCCGGTGTCGCTGCTGATGGTCGACATCGACCACTTCAAGCTGTACAACGACCATTACGGCCACCCGGCCGGCGACGCCACCCTGGTGCAGGTGGCCAGTGCGATGCGGCGCGCCGCCGCCCGGAGCCAGGACCTGGTGGCGCGCTACGGCGGCGAGGAATTCGCGATCCTGCTGCCCCAGCTCGACGAACAGGGCGCCACCGGGGTCGCGCGGCGCCTGATGCACGAACTCGAGATGCTCGACCTGCCGCACGCCGCCTCGCCCACCAGCCAGCGCCTGACGGTCAGCATCGGCATCTCGTCGATGGTGCCTGGCGAGCACGGCGCGCCCGGCGACCTGGTGCAGGTGGCCGACGCCCTTCTGTACCAGGCCAAGGCCGGCGGGCGCAACCGCTACCGCACGTCCACCGGCTAGGCCGGCTTCCTCGCGAACATGCCCATGCCCTCGACCGTGCAGACGGTCTCGCCATGCTGGTTGATGGCGACCCACTTCGACCACACCACGCCGCGGTCGGGCTTCGAGTTCGAGGCCTTCACCCGGGTGGTCTGGTAGCGCACGTTGAGCGTATCGCCGGCGCGCACCGGGGCCAGCCAGCGGACCCCGTCCAGGCCGGGCGAGCCCATGCTGGAGGATTTCGCCATCAGGCCGTCGACCACCATCCGCATCATCATGCTGCAGGTATGCCAGCCGCTGGCGATCACGCCGCCGTAGATCGACTGCGCGGCCGCCTCGCGGTCGATGTGGAAGGGCTGCGGATCGAACTGGCTGGCGAAGGCGACGATCTCGTCTTCGCTCACGGTGCGGGTGCCGAGGTCGATGTCCTGGCCCGCGAAAAAGTCCTCGAAATACCATTCGGTCTTCATGCCGCGGCTCCTGCGGTAAAACCCGGCTGGGCCATGAAGCGCGCCAGGTGGTGGTCGGAATCGCCCAGGCTCAGTTCGATCGTGCTCAGGCGCTTGAAGTAGTGCGCGGCCGGCAGCTCGTCGGTCACGCCCATGCCGCCATGCAGCTGGACCGCCTGCTGGCCGACGAAGCGCGCGGCCTGGCCGACCCGGTACTTGGCGGCGGACACCGCCTGGCGGCGTTCGGCGGCATCGCCCGCGCGCAGGCGCACGGCCGCCAGCAGGGCCATCGAACGGGCCTGTTCGAGGTGGATGTACATGTCCGCCATGCGGTGCTGCAGGGCCTGGAACTTGCCGATCGGGACCCCGAACTGCTGGCGCGTCTTCAGGTACTCGAGGGTGGCGGCGAACAGCGCGTCCATCGCCCCGACCGCTTCCGCGCACAGCAGGCCGGCGCCGTAGTCGAGCGCGGCTTCCAGGATCGGCCAGCCGGCGCCCGGCCGGCCGATCGCGGCGTCCGGCCCGACGCGCACGCCATCGAAGCGCACGTCGGCGCCGCGCTGGCCGTCCAGCATGCGGTATTCGGTGAGGTGGACGCCCGCGGCATCGGCCGGCACCGCGAACAGCGCGATGCCGTCCTCGTCGCGCTGTGCGCCGCCGATCCGGGCCGAGACCACCAGCACGCCGGCCTGGGCCCCGTGCAGCACCACTTTCTTCTCGCCGTCCAGCAGCCAGCCATCGCCGTCCTGCCCGGCGCGGGCGGCGCTGGTCACGATATCGCGCATGTCGTGGCGCGACTGGCGCTCGCCCAGCGCGCAGGCCAGTTTCAGTTCGCCTGGCGCCACTTTCTCGAGAAGATCGGCGTGGCCGCCGCCCAGGCGCAGGAACTCGGCGCCCAGCACGGTGGCGAAATACGGCTCGACCACCAGGCCGCGTCCCAGTTCCTGCATCACGACGAACATGTCGACCGCGTCGCCGGCAAAACCGCCCTGCTCTTCGGGCACCGGCAGCGCAGTCAGGCCCAGCTCGGCCAGGGTGGCCCAGGCCTGCTCCGACGTGCCGCCGGGGGATTGCACGATCGTCCGGCGCGTCTCGAAGCCGTAGTCGCGCGCGATCCAGCGCTTGAGGGCGTCGGCCAGTTGCAGCTGCTCTTCCTTGAAATCGAAGTTCATGCTCGTTTTCCTTACAGGCCCAGGATCATCTGGGAAATGATGTTGCGTTGGATCTCGTTCGAGCCGCCGTAGATCGAGGTCTTGCGGTAGTTGAAGTAATGCGGCAGCAGCGGCGCGGCGAAGTCGTCGTCGAAGGCGCTGTGTTCGCTCTCGCCGGCAAGATAGGCGTCGTCGAAGGGCAAGGCCATCGGCCCGGCGGCTTCGACCATCAGTTCGGTCAGGCGCTGCTGGATCTCGGTGCCGCGCACCTTCAGCACCGAGGCTTCCGGTCCCGGCGCCTTGGCGGCCTGCGCCAGCACGCGCAGCACGGTGGTCTCCAGCGCCATCAGCTCGATCTCCAGCTCCGCGACCCTGGCCCCGAACAGCGGGTCCTCGAGCAGCGGCCGGCCGTTCTTCCGTTCGCGGCCGGCCAGGCGCTTCAGGCGCGCCAGCTCGCGCTTGGAGCGGCCGACGGCGGCGATGCCTGTGCGCTCGTGGCCCAGCAGGTACTTGGCGTAAGTCCAGCCGCGGTTTTCCTGGCCGACCAGGTTCGCGGCGGGGACGCGCACGTTGTCGAAGAAGACTTCGTTGACCTCGTGGTCTTCGTCGAGCATGACGATGGGACGCACCGTGATGCCGGGGCTGTGCATGTCGACCAGGAGGAAGGAAATGCCCTCCTGCTTGCGCACGCCCGGATCGGTGCGCACCAGGCAGAAGATCATGTCGGCATGCTGGGCCAGCGTGGTCCAGGTCTTCTGGCCGTTCACGATGTAGTGCTCGCCCTCATCGTCCTTGCCCCGTACCGCGGTCGTCTTGAGCGACGCGAGGTCCGAGCCGGCGCCGGGTTCCGAATAGCCTTGGCACCACCAGTCCTCGCAGGACAGGATGCGCGGCAGGTAATAGTCCTTCTGGGCCTGGCTGCCGAAGGCCATGATCACCGGCGCCACCATGTTCACGCCGAAGGGCATGATGGGCGGCGTGCCGGCGCGCGCGCATTCTTCCTCGAAGATGTGACGCTGGGCCGGGGTCCAGCCGGGACCGCCGAATTGTTCCGGCCAGCCCGGCGCCACCCAGCCCTGGCGCGCCAGGATCTTGTGCCAGCGGACGTAATCGTCCTTGGCAAGGCGCAGGTGGTTGAGCACCTTGTGCTGCAGGTCGGACGGCAGTTCGGCTTCCAGGAAGGCGCGCACCCGGTCGCGGAAAGCCAGGTCATCGCTCGTATAGTTCAGGTCCATTCCATCTCCTCTTAGCGCGCCTAACAAAAACTGCATGGCGGCGTTGCACCGTCTCGCCGTACTAAAGTACTGTCTTCGACGCTGCGTCGGCGGGCCGCACCCCTTGCCCTGCAGCTTTTGTTAGGCGCTTATATTCTTCGGGTCGCGGCAAAAAAGCACGACCGTTCAAAAGATTGTACCCGAAAAAATGGACGAAAAAAAAGCGGGCCGCAGCCCGCTTCGGGATGATGCCGTGCTGCCGAAGGATCAGCGCGAGCGGCGGCGAACCAGACCGGCGGCGCCCAGCATACCGGCCAGCATCAGGGCGATGCTCGACGGCTCCGGAACCTCGGCGGCGCCACCGCCGTTGCCGGCGCCAACGCCGTCTTCGAGGGTCGCTTTGCCGATGGTGGCATCGACGATCTTGAAGCCGTCCGGCGTCACGATCACCGACATGCCGTCACCCGCCAGGGCGGCTGCCTTGGCCGAGCTCAGTCCCGTCACGTAGACACCGTCGATGCCTTGTTTCAGGGAGACTTTCATGTCGCTGCCGACACTGGCGCTGACTTTTTGATACAGCGCTTCCACCAGGGCATCACTGCCGGCGCCGCGGTTGACCCCGGCGATCACGCTGGAGTCACCCACTGCGCCAGCAATATTGCTGCCGCTGATGACGCCAACGCCGCTGGACGTCTGGATGACGTCTGCATGGGCGGCGCAAGCGCTGGCCATCAAGGCCGCTGCGATGAAGTAACGAATTGCCATTTTGCACTCCTTGCTCTGCGTTGAAGATTATAATTTCTACAATTGCAGAGCAACTCTACCATATCTGTTCGAAATCCTAAGTTCAATTGAATCGCATAAAAACAACGAGGCTCCCACTGGGGGGGGAGCCTCGTTTCCTGGCGCTACCACAACCTTCCGGCGCGCAATTTCAATGTTGCTTTACGATTAATACATCAGTTGCCGTTCTGTTTCACTAATGACAAGTACGGCATGGTGCGCGACGCCATCCGCGTGTCGGCCTTCAGCATGCCGGCTTCGTCCGCGAGGATATGGGCGGCTTCCTGCAGGTACACGTCCTTGGCGTTCTTGGCCGCCTTCTCGGCCGCGATTTCCGCCGCCAGGCTGCGCTCGTCGCCCTGCAGGCCGTCGTCGGAGCGCGGCGCGCCTTTCAGCGCCACGTTGCTCTTCTTCGGCGCGGTCGGATTCGGGGCCTTGGCGCGCTGTTCCTTGCTGCCCGGACCGGCGACCGGCTCGTCGCCCTTGCCGGATTCGTCCGCCAGGCGCGATTCGCGCAGGCGGGCCTTGGCTTCCTGGTTCTCGCGCTCCTTGCGGCGCACCGCTTCGTTCAGCGAGATCAGGTTGTCCTTGCGCAGCTTCAGGGCCTCGGCGATGTCCTGCTCGATCTCGCGGAACTCCTTGTCCTTGGCGACGCGGGCCTCATGGCGCTTCTGCAGCGGCGACACCAGTTCCTTCAGGTCGCCGGACGGCAGGTAGGTCGCCGGCTTGATCTGCACCCAGGGCAGCGCATTGTCATAGGACGACTCGCCGAAGTTCTCGGCGTCGGAGGTCACCGGCAGCTTGATGTCCGGCGTCACGCCGCGCAGCTGGGTGGTGCCGCCATTGATGCGGAAGAACTGGGCGATCGTCATCTTCAGCTCGCCGTACTTCATCTTGTCGCTCTGCGAGAAGCGGTCGAGGTTGATCAGGGTCTGCACGGTGCCCTTGCCAAAGCTCGGTTCGCCGATCACGATGCCGCGGCCGTAGTCCTGGATCGCAGCGGCGAAGATCTCCGATGCCGAGGCCGAGCCGCGGTTGATCAGCACGCCCATCGGGCCATCCCAGGCCAGGCCGGCGTTGGTGTCGCTCTCGACCTCGACGCGGCCCTCGGCGGTGCGCTGCTGGACCACCGGACCCTTGTCGATGAACAGTCCGGTCAGTTCGACCGCCTCGATCAGCGAACCGCCGCCGTTGTTGCGCAGGTCGATCAGCACGTTGTCGACTTTTTCCTTCTTCAGCTCGCCCAGGATGCGCTGCACGTCGCGGGTCGCGCTCTTGAAGTCCTTGTCGCCCTTGCGGCGCGCCTCGAAGTCCTGGTAGAAGGTCGGCAGCGAGACGATGCCGATACGGCGCTTCACGCCCCCGTCCCTGACTTCGATGATCTGCTTCTTGGCCGACTGCTCTTCCATGCTGATCTTCTGGCGCACCAGCGGGATCGTGACGTGCTTGCCGTCCTGGCCGGCATCGCCCGGCAGCACGTCCAGGCGCACGGTGGAGTTGCGCTCGCCGCGCACCAGCTGGACCACGTCGTCGATGCGCCAGCCCATCACGTCGGTGAACGGGCCGTTGCCCTGGGCCACGCCGACGATGCGGTCGCCCACCTTCAGCTTGCCCGACTTGTCGGCCGGGCCGCCGGGGACGATCTCGCGGATCACGGTGTAGTCGTCGCGCGACTGCAGCACGGCGCCGATGCCGTCCAGCGACAGGCGCATCATGATGTCGAAGTTCTCGGCCGAGCGCGGGCCCAGGTAATTGGTGTGCGGCTCGATCGCGGTGGCGTAGGCGTTCATGAACATCTGGAACACGTCCTCGTTGTTCAGCTTCTTGAGGCGGTTCTGGTAGCCCTCGTAGCGCTTGTCGAGGGTCTCGCGGATGCCCTTGTCGTCCTTGCCGGCCAGTTTCAGGCGCAGCCAGTCGTTCTTGACGCGCTTGCGCCACAGGTCGCGCGCCTCGTCGTCGCTCTTGGCCCAGGGCGCCTTCTCGCGGTCGATCTGCAGCGATTCGTTGGCGGTGAAGTCGAAATTGCCCTTGGCGACCAGTTCGCGCGCATAGGCCATGCGGTCGTTGAAGCGCTGCTGGTAGATGTTATAGATCTGGAACGGGAGCGTCAGGTCCTCGTTGTTGATCGCGTCGTCGAACCTGGTGCGGGCCGGCGCGAACTGGTCGATGTCGGCCTGGGTGAAATAGAGCTTCTCGCTGTCGAGCGTCTTGAAGTAGTTGTCGAAAATCTTGGCCGACATCGCATCGTCCAGCGGCACGGCCTTGTAGTGGTAGCGCGCGAGCACGCGCGACGCCCACAGCGCGGCCTGGGTCTGGGCCGCGGTCGGCTTCAGCTGGAGCGCATTGGGCTGGGCCGCGCTGGCCTGGACCGTGCTGGCCTGGGCCGGGTTGACCTGAACCTTTTCCGGCTGCGCCGTGACGACGTGCGCCGAGGCGAACGCCAACGCAACCATCAACATCTGCTTCTTCATTGTTCGTATCTCCGGGCGGAATATAAGGCGGCGGCAAGGGCCGATTGGACTTGGGCCGCGCGTGTGCGACCAATTCTACAGGATAGCGCGACGGCGTAGAGTCGGCTTGTATGCTTCTTCAGCCGAGCTTAAGTCGAAGACGGCCAGGCGCGGTCACGCTTTTACAAATTGAAACAGACCGGGGCGGAACCAATACAAAGCGACCGCTGTTGCCATGATAATCACCAGCCAGGGCCAGCTGCGCCACGCCAGCCGCCAGTCCACCGGCGACGGCCAGAACGACAGGAATTGCGGCGCCAGCAGCAGGGTCAGGGCCAGGTCGGCCGGGCCGAAGCGCCATGCGCCGCGGGTACGCCACCAGGCCACCGCCAGCGGCACCAGCAGCACCAGCAGCGGCGCCAGCGCGGCCGGTGCCGCGTTATACCAGCGCAGGTTGGCGAAGGTGACGGAACCGAGTTCCCAGGTGCGTCCGGTGCGGCGCGGGACGATCGAGAAGCCGGTCGGTTCCGCGCCCAGCAGCAGGCCGACGGAAAAATGCGCCAGCTCGTGGCACAGGGTCCCGGCCGCGCTGAACACGAAGAACAGCGGGTGCAGCGAGGTCACCAGCCAGATCAGGAAGGCCAGCGCCAGCGAGGGCACGAGGTAGAGCAGGATGTCGGCCATCCCGGCAGGTCCCGCTCAGCCCTTGTAGAAGCAGCGCCCGCAGGCCTGGCGGTAGCTTTCGTTGCCGCCGATGCTGACCTGCTCGCCTTCGCGGATGCGGCGGCCTTCCGCGTCGACCCGGATGTTCATGGTCGCCTTCTTGCCGCAGGTGCAGATGTTCTTGATTTCCTCGATGTCGTCGGCCAGCGCCAGCAGGTAGGCCGAGCCGGGGAAGGGATCGCCGCGGAAATCGCTGCGCAGGCCGTAGCAGAGCACGGGCACGCCGCGCACCTGGGCCAGGCGGTGCAGCTGCACCACCTGTTCCTTGGTCAGGAACTGGGCTTCGTCGACCAGCACGCAGGACACGTCCGGGGCGCTGTCGAGGAAATCGGTGGCCCTGTCGAACACGTCCACTTCGCGCTGCGGCCCCAGGCGCGAGGTGATCAGTCCGACGCCGTAGCGGTCGTCGATGGCGGCCGTGTACAGCTTGACCTTCTGGCCCTGCTCTTCGTAGTTGTGGGCCACCTGCAGCAGCGAGGTGGATTTGCCGGCGTTCATTGCCGAATATCGAAAGTATAGTTTTGCCACTGCAGTCGCGCCCGGATTCCACTCGTCTTAATAACTTGCAAAATTATAGCAAGCGGACCCGCAATCGAAAACCGCCCGGGCCGACAACCGGCGTCCGGGCGGCTGCTTGCTGGCCGCTTATTGGCCGCTTATTGGCCAGGATGGTATCTGCGTTCCAGCTGCTTCTCGATGTCCTCTTTATAGAACAGCACGTCCTTGAACTGCCCGCGGCTGTACATCTCGGCCTGGTCGCTGAAGTGCGGCGACTTCGGGTCCCCGCTTTCGCCGCCGGCCAGGATGCTCTTGGCGCGCACGCGCGGCCCGAACTCCACGGCCGCGACGAAACTGTTGCCGCGGTCGCCGTAGATGCGCCTGGTGGTCTGCTTCGCCACCATGCCGAACGAGGCCAGCGAGCCCCAGTTGGCCGAGGTGAAGCCGACCGGGATGCTGGGCTTGCTGTCGTCGTACTGCTGGTCGACCTCGCCGCTCAGGCGCTGGAAGCGGTTGATCTCGCCCCACGGCGTCTTCCAGCTGCCGAAGTCGGCCTGCAGCCTGTCGGAAGCGCGCGCCAGCGACTCCAGGCGCTCCTGGGCCGTGAGCCTGGTCTGGATGAAGTCGACCACCGGCACCTGCTGCGCGCGGGCGCGCGCGGCGTGTTGCGCGACCATGTCCTGGCCCCAGTACACGGCCAGCGAGGTCGGGGTGGAATCGACCGCCCAGCGCAGGTCCCAGCCGCGCAGCAGCGCCGCCTGCCCGGCCAGGCGCGCCTTCAGCGCGTCGCCCTCGGGCAGCGCTTCCCAGTCCTTCAGCAACGCCGGCACCAGCGGCTCGAAGGCCGTCAGGTAGGGGTCGTAGGCCTTGCCGATCAGGCCATCGATGGTCAGGTCCCGCGCATCGTGCAGCACCCGCTCGGCGTGGATGCCGCGCGCATTCTGCGGCAGCGACCACATATAGCCCGGATAGGCCTTGCAGTCAGGGCTGCTGGCGCCGAAGCCGGTGCAGGGCCAGTTGTTGGTGTTCGAGATATAGCCGCTCTCCGGATTGAAGACGGTGATGGTTTCCCTGACCTCGTGCAGGCCCTGCCACTCGGTGGCAGGATCGCTGCCGTCGACCGGATGGGTCCAGTCGAAGCGCGGGTCGCGGCGCGGGATGAAATTGCCGTGGAAGTAGGCGATATTGCCGTCGGCATCCGCGTACACGGTGTTGTTCGAGGAGTTGGTACGCAGCTGCATCACCTTCAGGAAGCCTGCGTAGTCGCGGGCCTTGGTGCGGCCGTAGGACTGTTCCAGCGCATGCACCGGATCGTCCATCATCTTCACCGCCACCCACTTGCCGCCCTCTTCCCGGATCACCGGGCCGTGGTGCGTGAAGTACGCGGTGACGCTGCGGCTGCGCATGCCGTCCGCGGTCTTGTACGGCAGCACGATGGTCTTGCTGCGCATGGCGCGCTGTTCGCTGCCGTACTTGTAGAAGAACTTGCCGTCGCGTTCGACCACGGTTTCCAGGTACTCGTCGATGACGTCGCCGCCGCCCGAGGTATGCATCCAGCCGAGGCGCTCGTTGAAGCCCTGGTAGATGAAGAACTGGCCCCAGGTCACGGCGCCGTAGGCGTTCAGGCCCTCTTCGCTGACCATGTGGACTTCGGGTCGGAAGTAGAACGAGGTGTGCGGGTTGATCATCAGCAGCGCGTGCTTGCCGGCGCTGCGCTGCGGGGCGATCGCGAAACCGTTCGAACCCTGCGGCTCCGGATCGAAGCCCTTGCCCAGGTCGGCCATCGCCATCGACATGGCCAGGGCGGGCGCCGGGCGCTTGCCATAGAAGGCTTCGAGGTTCTTCAGGCTGATCGACTCGATGTCGCCGCCGATGCTGCCCTCGCTGAAAGCCAGCGCCATCCACGGCTCGAAGCGGGTCAGCAGCTTCGGCTTGGCCTGCGGGTGGGTGGCCAGGTACCAGTTCAGGCCATCGGCCCAGCCGTTCATCAGCCTCTTCAGCCATGCCGGGCTGGCCGCATATTTGGCGCGCATGTCGGCCGGGTCGATGTAGAGCTTCATGCGCAGGTCGCGCCAGATCTCCTTCTCGCCTTCGACTTCGGCCAGGCGCCCCATCGCATTGATGTAATTGAGCTCGACCCGGTTGAAATCGTCCTCGGCCTGGGCGAACACCATGCCGAACACCGCGTCGGCGTCCGTCTTCCCGAACACGTGCGGGATGCCCCACTTGTCGCGCAGGATGGTCACGCGCTGCGCGGCCTGCTTCAGGCGCGCCAGTTCGGCGTGCGACAAGCTGGCGGCCGCCTGCGCTGCGGCCCTGGGGGCGGCGGCCGCCACCGCGGGCGGCAGCGCCGCCAGCATGGCCAGGCTCAGTGCGGCCGAGGCGATCGAACGGGTGGTCGGCATGGGGTCTCCTGTTTGTTTTTATCTTGTCGTCATGCGGCGCCGAGCAGCACCAGCTTCTGCTTCAGCACGTCGTTTTCGCCGATCAGGGTGGCGACCCGGTCCTTCAGCTCGGCCACCTGGGCCTTGAGGGCCCTGACCTGGTCTTCGGGCGTCTCGAACTCCGCTTCCTTCTTCGGCTTGGCGGCGCTCTTCTGCTCGCGCACCTGGCGCGCGGCCTGCTGCAGCTCCTTGCGTCCGCCGGCGACGGCCGCGACCTGGGCTTCGCGCGGCAGCGACGCCACGTTGGCGGCGGAACTGATCGAGATGGTGCCGCTGCGCACCGCCTCCACCAGCTCCGGCGCGGCCGCTTTCTGGATCCGCTCGATCTGGCTGATGGTGTTGGGCGACACGCGCGCGGCGCGGGCCACTTCCTGGCGCGTATTCCACGGCGGCGAGAACGGGACGGCCTGGTCGGCTTCGGTCTGCAGTTCGTCGTCGGTTTTCTGGACCACGCGCGCGGCCAGGATCTCCTTCTTGCGCAGCGCCATCAGGCCGCGCTGGAAGTCGGTGACGCTGCGGCGCGCCAGCTGGTTATCGATCATCCACAGCTTGACGTCTTCGATCGAGTCGAAATTGTCGTTCTGGACGGTGCGAAAGGGAATCCCGTGCTGGCTGCAGATGGCGTAGCGGTTATGGCCGTCGATCAGGACGTCGCGCCACAGGATCAGCGCTTCGCGGCACCCTTCGGTGAGCAGGCTGCGTTCCAGGGCTTCGTGTTCGGCGGGCGTGAGGGGGTCGACGTAGGTACGGAGTTCGTCGTTAATCGTGATGTTCAATTCAAATCCTTGCGTAATGCGATGGCTGTGCGCATGCTACACCATGCAAGGATTCAACTAAAGTCACGCGGCAATATTGGAAGCCGGTCCAGGAGTAAAGAACAACAGTGGTGCGGGCAGCCGGAATCGAACCGGCACGCCTCGCGGCGGCAGATTTTAAGTCTGATGCGTCTACCAATTTCGCCATGCCCGCGCCGGCCGGGATTGTACTACGAGCAGCACGGACAGTGTTAGTCGTCGAGTTCCGGCCGGGCGCAGGCTTCTGGCCAGGCATGCCATCGGTGCGTATATCATCATGGAACTTGTCGCCTTCGAATCAGGAGTCACCATGCCGATCCAGCGTTTTTTGACAGCCTCCGCGTTTGTCCTGGCAAGCGCCGCCACCCCGTCGGCTTTCGCGCACGCGAAGCTGCAATCTTCCGATCCCCAGGCCGGCAGCACGCTTCGCGCGGCGCCAAAGCAGGTCCGCCTCAAGTTCAACGAAGCGCTCGAGCCGGCGTTCAGCAGGATCAGGGTGACGGGCGCTGAGAACAAGGAGATCGCGCTCGCCGCGACCACCGTCGACAAGGCCGATCCCACCGTCATGACGGCCGCGCTGCCGCCGCTGTCCGCCGGCGAATACCGCATCCTATGGACCGCCATGGCCCGCGACGGCCATCGGGTGAAGGGCGAAGTCGTCTTCACGGTCAAGTGATGGGGCTGGACCTGCAGACGGTCCTGCACCTGTTCACTGCCCTGCTGAACCTGGCGGTGGCCGTGCTGACGGGGGCCAGCGCCTGCCGCTGGCGGCTGGCCCGCGACGGCTCCGCCTGGGCCGCGGCGCGCCGCCCGCCCATCCGCAAGGCCGCATGCGCCGGCGCCGTGCTCGCGCTGGCCGCCAACGGCGTCCTGCTGTGGCTCGCATCGGCGGCGATGGCCGAGGTGCCGGTCAGCCAGGCGGCCGGCGCCACCTGGACGATGCTGAGCGCCACCCACCTCGGACTGGCGTGGGCCATCGGAATGGCCGGGCTGGCGCTTGCCGCCGCCGGCGCCTTCATCCGGAGCGAGCGCAGCCCGGCGCCGGCGCTGCTGGCCCTGGCCGCGCTGGCCGTGTTCTGGTACTCGCGGAGCATGGCCAGCCATGCCGCCAGCGAAGGCGACTTCAGCCTGCCCTTGCTGGCCGACTGGCTGCACGGCGGCCTGACCAGCCTGTGGCTCGGCGAAGTACTGGTGGCCGGAGCGATCATGCTGGCGGGCGCCGCAGACATGAGCGGCGCCGACCGGCAGGCGCGCGCCGCATATGCCGGCGCCCTGTCCAGCTCGGCCACCCTGGCGCTGGCCGGCATCGTCGTCACCGGCCTGTACGCGGCCTGGCGCAACCTGGGCGGATTCGGGCACCTGCTCGGCAACCCCTACGGCACGACGCTCTTGGCCAAGCTGCTGCTGGTCGGGTCCGCGGCAATGCTGGGCGGCGTCAACCGCCTGTTCGTGATGCCGCCCTGGCTTGCCCGTGAATCCGCGGGACGGCCCGCAGCCGACGCGTTGCCGCTGCGCTTCCGGCACATACTGTGGATCGAAGCGCTGGTGCTGGTCGCGGTCGTCGTGCTGGCGGCCTGGCTGGCGGCGACGCCGACCCCGGCCGAACAGATGTAAGATGCCTGCCCCACACCGAGGAGGAAAACATGTTCATCGAAAACGCAAAAAGACTCGCGGCCGCCGCCCTGATCGGGCTGCCGATGCTGGCAAGCGCCGCCACCCAGGCCATCGAAGTCTACAAGAGCGCGACCTGCGGCTGCTGCGAAGCGTGGGTCGAGCACCTGCGCGCCAACGGCTTCCAGGTCAACCCGCACAACGTCGCCAATCCTTCGGACATGCGCGAGAAAATGGGCATGCCGGACCGGCTGGGCGCCTGCCACACCGCGGTCGTCGGCGGCTATGCGATCGAGGGGCACGTGCCGGCCGCCGACATCAGGCGCCTGCTCGCTTCGAAGCCGCAGGCGAAGGGCCTGGCGGTGCCGTCGATGCCGCCCGGCTCTCCCGGCATGGAAGCCGCGGTGCACGTGCCGTACGACGTGCTGCTGGTCCGCAAGGACGGCACGACGTCGGTCTACCAGCACTACGAGTGAGCGGATCGCCGCCTACAGCGCCCCGATCGCCAGCTGCAGCTGCTGCAGGCGTTCCCGGTTGACGCAGTAGCAGACCCGCTGCACGTCCGACGCGCCTTCGATCAGGCCGGCCTCCTTCAGGATCGACACATGCTGCGAGATCGTCGACGGCGCCAGGGGCAGCACGTCGGCCAGGCTCCCGAAGTAGCACTCGCCATAATCGATCAGGTGGCGCAGCAGCTGGATGCGCGCGGGATGCGCGAGCGCCTTGCACATGCGCGCCAGGTCGTCGGCGTCGATTTCCGTGGCGCGCGGGACAGCGGTGGCCGGGGGGCAGCAGGATGTTGACATGGGGGTCATTCGTGATTGGGCGAATGAAGGATAGTCGTCACGCGGCACCTTTGTCAAAGGCATCGGCGGCTTGCGGCCCGCTTTCGGCGGCGATGGCCTTCAGGTAGAACGCCAGCGAGGCAAGCGACATGGCCAGCAGCACGGACAGCAGCAGCGCCGGACCGCCGGCTGGGCGCAGGACCAGCGCCGCCACGAGCGGTCCGGCAGCCTTCGACAGCAGCGCAGGGCCGGCCATGGCGCCGGCGATGGCGCCGTAGTTCTCGCGGCCGAACAAGGCCTGTGGAATCGCGCCGCGCACGATCGTCAGGATGCCGTTGCTCAGGCCATACAGGACGCAGAACAGCGCCACGGCCCAGGCCTGCGCCCCAAACAGCACGAGCGCGAGCAATGCCGCGGGCAGCATCGCGAAGGTCAGCTTGCCGACCGCCTGCGGCCGCGCATGCCGTCCGAGCGTCATCTCCCCTACCCGCCCGGCCACCTGCATCGGCCCGATCAGGGCGGCCAGCAGGACCGCCGCCGCGGGCGCCTGGCCCAGGCGTTCGAGCAGGGGGATCAGGTGCACCGCCAGCGCCGAGAAGATGAAGGTATTGGCCGAGAATGCCAGCGCCAGGGTCCAGAACGCCGGGTGCCGCAAGGCTTCGGCGAGCGTATGGCTGCGCCGCGCGCCGGCGGGCGCCTCCGCACGGCTGCGGGCGGGATCGGCGCCCAGCCAGAGATGCAGCGGCATGCACACGGCCAGCTGCACCAGCCCGTAGCACAGGTAGGTGTCGCGCCAGCCGAGCGTCGACTGGAGCTTGGCGGTGAGCGGCCAGAACAGGGTGCTGGCAAAGCCGCCGAACAGCGTCAGGGTCGAAATCGCCTGCCTGGAGCCGGTGTCGAGCTTGCGGTTGATGGTGGCGAAAGCGGCTTCGTACAGGGTCAGGGCCATCGCCAGGCCGATCAGCGTCCAGGCGAGATAGTAAGAGACGGCGCCGGTACAGCGGCCAAGCCAGGCCAGCCCCGCGAAGCACAGGAGCGAGCCGGTCGCCATCACATGGCGGCCGCCGTAGCGGTCCAGCAGGATCCCGACCGGCGTTGCCGCCAGGCCCGCCACCAGCAGCGCCCAGGAAAAGGCGCCGAACACCAGTTCGGGCGCGAGGCCCAGCTCGCGCCGGATGCCCGGCGCCAGGATGGTGAAGGCATAGTAAAGCGATCCCCAGGACACGATCTGGGTGACGGCGAGGATGCCGATGGTCTTCGATGGCTGGTGCATGGCATGCTCCGGATCAGGCGCAGCAGCCCGCCTCGGCCGGCTTGGCGCAGCCGCAGGCGCCGGACGGGGACGGCGCCGGCACGCAGCAGGATGCCGCCGCCGCAGGGGACGCGTTGCAGCACGAGCTTACCGCATTGGCCGCCGCGTCCTCGTACGCCAGCCGCGTGTTGCAGACACCGGTTTCGGGAAGGTCGAGCTGGACGTCGTCGGCGGCCGCCAGATCGCCCGCCAGGGCCGCGGCCACCGAACGCACCTGCTCGTAGCCGGTCGCCAGCAGGAAGTTCGGCGCGCGGCCATAGCTCTTCGCCCCGACCGCGTAGTAGCCGGACTCCGGATGCGCGAGTTCACGGTGGCCGTGCGGGCGGACCGTGCCGCAGCTATGCTCGTTCGGGTCGATCAGCGGCGCCAGCGCATCGGTGCTCTCGAGCCAGGGGTCATGGCGCACCCGCAGCTCGCGGGTCAGCGCAAGGTCGGGCCGTGCGCCGGCCGAGCAGACGATCCGGTCGATCCCATCGATCACCGGCGCCACGCCGCCGGCCTCCTCGCCGCCGGTCTCTTCGCCGATAATGCGCACCCGGCCGCCGGCCTCGAGCAGCTGCGCGATCCGGAAGTTCTGGTGCAGTTCCAGCGCGCCCGAATCGCGCAGGGCTTTCAGGCGCATCCCCAGCTGGCCGCGCGCCTGCAGCCCGTCCGCTTCGCCGCCGCCGAACACCCGGGCCAGCTGGCTGCCGCGGGTCGCCCAGACGATGCCGGTTCCGGGGTGATCGTGGGCCAGCTGGGCGAGCGCGAGCAGGGTGCCGGCGGCCGAGTGTCCGGCGCCCACGACCAGTACCCGGCGCCCGGCGAAGCGTTCGCGCGCGGCGCCGAGCACGTCGGGCATGCCGTATTCGATCCGCCAGGCCAGCGCCGCCTCGCCGAGCGCCGGGATGCCGTCCGCGCCCAGCGGGTTCGGCTGCGACCAGGTGCCTGTGGCGTCGATCACCGCGCGGGCCAGGTACTGGCGCGGACCGTCAGCCGTTTCCGCGCGGATGAGGAAAGGCGCGCCATCGCGGCCCCTGGTCTTGACCTTGTCGAAGCCAACCCGGGTGATGGCGGTGACACGGTGGCCGAGCCGCAGATGGCTCCCGATCGCGGGCGTCGCGGCGAGCGGGGCGAGGTAATCGTCGAGCAGTTCGCCGGCGGTCGGCAAGGCCTGGTCGGCCGGCGCCTTCCATCCATGCCGAAGCAGCAGGCGCCGGGCGGCCTTGTCCACGTTGTACTGCCACGGCGAGAACAGGCGCACGTGCCGGTAGGTCGCCAGGTTGGCCCCCGGGCTGGCGCCGGCTTCCAGAATCAGCGGCGTCAGGCCGCGCTCGATCAGGTGCGCTGCTGCCGCCAGGCCCACGGGTCCGGCGCCCAGTACGGCCACCGGCAGTGCTTGTTTGTCGTTCGTGCTCATGCTTGCTCTCCTCGTCTGGCCGGCATTGGCCGGCTGTTGGTCAGCGCCGCGCTGCGCGGCGGTTTTTTATTCGTCGAATTACGAATAAGCGGAGATGAGAATGGCCGGACTGGAACCGGCCTGGCGCTCAAACATTCTTATTCGTGATTCGACGAATACAGAATATTGCGAACAGATCCACCGTGTCAAGACATTTCGACAAAACTCGAAACGTCATCTCCAGCCGGACCCGAAGGCCGGCAGCCGCCCCTTGCGCGCCCCACGCACAGCCGGCAGTGGCTTGTGGGCGCCTGTCGATTCGACTATACTCGAAGTATCGAATGGTTAGATTGGACGATCATGGAAAACAAGGACGCGGTGCTTGCCCTGGCTGCCCTCGCCCAGGAATCCCGGCTGGCGACTTTCCGGCTGCTCGTGCAGGCCGGACCCGGAGGGCTTGCCGCCAGCAGGATCGCCGAGGCGCTCGGCATGCCGCCCTCCTCGCTGTCGTTCCACCTGAAAGAGCTGTCCAATGCGAAGCTCATCGCGGCGCGCCACGAGGGCCGCTTCGTCATCTATGCCGCGCAGTTCGACACCATGAACACCCTGCTCGGCTTCCTGACGGAGAACTGCTGCGGCGGCAATCCGTGCTCCCCCGGCGCCGCCGCAGCGTGCGCGCCGGGCGCTTCCGCCTGCGGCTCCTGAGCAGCCGCCCGCCAATCCCGTTTCCGACCGAGATCCGACGTGAACGTACTTTTCCTCTGCACCGGCAACTCCTGCCGCTCGCTCATCGGCGAAGCCGTCTTCAACCACCTGGCCCCGGCCGGCTGGCATGCCATCAGCGCCGGCAGCCAGCCCGCCGGCAAGCTGAACGAACGGGCGCTCGCCCTGCTGGCCGGCAAAGGCATCCCGACCGCGGGTTACTACAGCAAGTCCTGGGACGGGCTGCCGGTGACGCCGGACATCGTGGTCACCGTCTGCGCCAGCGCCGCCGGCGAAACCTGTCCCGCCTATCTCGGCCCGGTCCTGCGCACGCACTGGGGCGTGGATGACCCCAGCCACGTGACCGGCACCGAAGCAGAGATCGGCGCCGCCTTCGAGCGGGCCTATGCGATCCTGCGCGCGCGCATCGAAGCCTTCCTGGCCCTGCCGCTGGACGCGCTGCAGAACGACCGGGCGCGCCTGAAAGCGGAGCTGGACCGCATCGGCAAGCTGCTGCCCTGACCGCCCTACGACGAAGGAGAACCAAGCAATGACATTTGCCAGACGAATCGTCGCCGAAGGCCTGGGCACGGCCCTCCTCCTGGCCGTGGTGGTCGGCTCGGGCATCATGGCCGAACGGCTGGCCGGCGGGAATGTGGCCATCGCCCTGCTGGCCAACGCGATCGCGACCGGCACCGGTCTCGTCGCCCTGATCCTGATGTTCGGAACCATCTCGGGCGCGCACTTCAACCCGGTCGTCACGCTGTCGGAAGCGTGGCAGAAGAACCTGCCGGCCGCGGAAGTCGTTCCTTACATCGCCGTCCAGATCGCCGGCGCCTTCGCCGGCGTCGCGGCCGCGCACCTGATGTTCGAGGTGCCGGTGTTCGCCGCTTCGGAGCACGTGCGCGCCGGTCCCGCGCAATGGTGGAGCGAGTTCGTGGCGACCTTCGGCCTGATCGCGGTCATCATCGGCTGCTCGCGCAGCCGGCCAGGCCTGACCCCGTTCGCGGTCGCCGCCTACATCACGGCCGCCTACTGGTTCACCTCGTCGACCTCGTTCGCCAACCCCGCGGTGACGCTGGCCCGCAGCGCCACCAATACCTTCGCCGGCATCCGTCCCGCCGATGCCTTCGGCTTCATCGTGGCGCAGCTGCTCGGGGCTGCCGCCGCGACGCCGCTGTTCTGCTGGCTGTACCCGGCGGCGCACCGCGATGCGACGGTGGCGGGCACCGTGGCGCGCAGCGACTTCCCCGATACCGAAGAACAACCGGAGCCCAAGCATGGCTGAGCCGCTACCGAACCTCCCCAACATCCAGCCGGAACTGCTGGACCTGCCCACGCCCGAGAAGCTCGAGCCGGCGGCCGGGATGAACCACCCGCCGCGCATCCTGATGCTGTACGGATCGCTGCGCGAACGCTCCTTCAGCCGCTTCCTGACGCACGAAGCCGCGCGCATCCTCGCGCATTTCGGCGCCGAGGTGAAGATCTTCGACCCGATGGAGCTGCCGATGGTGGGCAGCGCGCCCGAGACCCATCCGAAGGTGGTCGAGCTGCGCGAGCTGTGCCTGTGGTCCGAAGGCCAGGTGTGGTGCAGCCCCGAGCGCCACGGGGCGATCACGGCGGTGATGAAGAACCAGATCGACTGGATTCCGCTGGAAATGGGCGCGATCCGGCCGAGCCAGGGCCGTACCCTGGCGGTGATGCAGGTCTGCGGCGGGTCGCAATCCTTCAACGTGGTGAACACCCTGCGCCTGCTGGGGCGCTGGATGCGCATGTTCACGATTCCGAACCAGTCGTCGGTGCCGATGGCCTACAAGGAATTCGACGACGCCGGGCGGATGCGCCCGTCCGCCTACTACGACCGTGTCGTCGACGTGATGGAAGAGCTGTACAAGATGACCTTGCTGATGCGCGGCCGCACCGATTACCTGACGGACCGCTACAGCGAGCGCAACGAGCGGGCGCGCAAGGCGATCGACCGGCAGATCAGCCGCATCTGAGTTGCCTGGCCGAAGCAGGCCCGGCCGATCAGCACAGAAATAACGATACGCCTGGCAAGCGGCTTCGGCGTACTCAGCCGGCCAGCAGCCGCGCGATGCCCTGGCCGATCAACCGCGCCCCCGCCACCGCCAGCCAGCCAAGCAGGATCAGCTGGAAGACACGCAGCGGCAGCTCATGGCCGCGCCAGCGGCTACCGAAGCGCAAGGGGCCGTGGAAACGCGTGGAGAGGTTCGATGGTGCCAGCCGAAGTTTCATGATGGTCTCCGCTCATGGGCTCTTGTGTAAGGCCAGCATACGCCTGGACAGGTGCGCCTGCAAATACATGGACGGCCAAACGTACATGCCGGACGGATCTTGTCCTATCGGCAAGGAAGTCTATACCTTATCCATTCGAACAGCGCCTAAAAAAATGCCGCTGTCGCTTGCGCGGACAGCGGCCAATGCTCAGCCGATCACTGAGGTGGAGACACAAAGAAGTACAGAGAACTTACGGAGAACTACTGAACGAACATGACAGGAATTTGGGACGACCCAGGCGGCCACAAGGGCCGATGTGGGTTAAGGACTTCCCGTCCTCACGTCAGCGCAATCGCACAATCTCCGTGGCTGCGCCGACACGTTTCCATCGGCATATTTTTCCTGTCGAGGTTAAGATCGTCCCATGCCCCGTTTCCAAGCTGTGGACGTGTTCCGGGTGCTGGCGATCCTTGCCGTCATCGCCCTGCACACGGCCCGGCACGAGGGTCCTGGCGCGGTCGGGACCGCCTTCGATGCCGCCACTTTCCTGAACCAGGTCGAACGCTTTGCCGTTCCCCTGTTCTTCATCCTGTCCGGCTATTTCTGGTCGGCGAAATGCCGCGAGCGCGCCGATTACCTGCGCTGCTCGCTGGCGCTCGGCCGGCGCGTCCTGCTGCTGTTCCTGGCCTGGTGCGCCATCTATTTCCTGGTGTCGGAGCTGGACACGATCCGCCGGCTGGGCCTGACGGGCACGCTCGCCGCCTGGGCCGCGCGGCTCGGGGCGCTGCGCGGCGGCTACGCCACCATGCTGCTGCAGGGCGCCAAGGTCCACCTGTGGTTCCTGCCGGCGCTGGCGATCGCGGCCCTGCTCAGCGGCGCGCTACTGTCGCGCCACCTGGAGCGGACCCTGTTCACACTGGCCATCCTCCTGTACGCGATCGGCCTTGCCGGCAAGGCCTACGCCGACACCCCGCTCGGCTTCCACACCGCCTTCAACCTGCGCAACGGCCCGTTCTTCAGCCTGCTGATGTTCGCCACCGGCCACGCGCTGCAGCGGCGCGGACCGCAACCCTCCTGGGCGGCCACCGGCGCCCTGCTGGCCGGTTGCGGACTGCTGCTGCAACTGGGCGAAGTCGCCTGGCTGCACCAGCGCTTCGGCACCGGCATGGCGCAGGACTTCACGCTCGGCACCTGGCCGTTCGGCCTCGGCATGGCGATGATCGCGCTGTCCGACCTGCGCCTGGCGCGGATCCCGGCGCTGGCCGCGCTGGGTCCGCTGGTGCTCGGCGTCTATGCTTCCCACTACCTGTTCGTGGACGGACTGCGCGCCTTCGACGGGATCGAGGCCGGGCCGGCCGGCGGCTTGCGCTATGTGCTGCTGGTGTTCCTGCTGTCGCTGGCCTCCACCTGGATCGTGTCGCGGATACCGGTGGCGCGGCGCGTCGTCACCTGAGCCGGCTGCTGCCCGGCTAACGGACGCCGGGCTGCGCGCAACTACGGTAGGATCGGGCCATGTGTGGACGATTTGACCAAAGCCAGACCGCGCGCCATTACGCCAATCTGCTGGGCTGGACCGATGCCGTGTTCGACAGCGAGTCCGGGCCGACCACGAACGCCGCGCCAGGCACCTACCGGCCGGTGATGCACATCGAGGACGGCCAGCACCGCGTCGACGACGTGTTCTGGAGCTACCGCCCCAAATGGGCCGAGGGCAAGATCCCGATCGCCATCAATGCGCGGCTCGAAAAGCTCGGCAGCAGCTACTGGTCGCGCCTGCTCAAGAACGGGCGCGGCGTGGTGCCCGCCGAGGGCTGGTACGAATGGACCGGCGAAAAAGGCCACAAGCAGCCCTGGCACATCCACCGCAAGGACCACGCTCCCCTGTTCCTGCTGGCCCTGGCCAACTTCGGTCCCTTCGAGGAAAACCGCGCGGAAGCCGGCTTCGTGCTGGTGACCGACGACGCCTCGGGCGGCATGCTCGACATCCACGACCGCCGTCCGGTCGTCCTCGGCGCCGAGGATGCCGCGCTCTGGCTGTCTCCCGCCCTCAGTCCGCAACAGGCGCTCGAACTGGCCCGGCACGCGGCCGTGCCGGCCGAAGCCTTCGAATGGCACCAGGTCAGCAAGGCCGTGAACCGCCCCACTGCGGATGGCCCGCAGGTTGCCCAGCCGGTCGACGACGGCGACGACGGCGAATAAAAAGCCCGCAGGCCTTGCGGCTTGCGGACTGAACCCGGCCCCCGGAGAAAAGGCCGGGAGAGCAAAACTGTTCCCGGTCAGTGCTGGCAGCCGGCAGCGTCGCAGGCCGGAGCCGCTTCCTGCGCGACTTCCACCGGGGTTTCCGCCTGGTCGGAGAAGCCTGCCGTGCGCGCTGCCTGCCGGTTGCTGTCATAGGCCGGTTCGATGTTGGCGGCAGCGCCAGCCGCGCGCGCGGCGGACGGGGCCGGTTTAGCGGCAGGTGCAGCGGCAGGCGCAGCGGCGGACGTAACGGCAGGCACGACCGCCGCAGCATCGGCCATGGCCGGCGCGGCGTCGTCGCCGTAGGGCGTGGCGGGGGCATTGTTTGCCGCGGGCCGGGCAGTGCCGCTGGCGAGCTCCGCTGCGGTTTGCGATGGCGGGCCGTTGACAGGGTCGCTCACGCCGGCGCCGCATGCGCTCAACAGGAGCGCGGCGCCGCAGCACAGCACGGCATTGAGTCGGATACCCGATACGAGGGCAACGAGTTTTTTCATCTAAAGCTTCCTTACGGCAAAAAGCGAACGTATCCCTTTGACGGAAGGAAACTGCCAGAGTTCAATTTTTTCAAAAAAAATTTACCTAGCACGGATCAGGCGCACAATGTTATGAGCTGCGTCGTATTGCGCGCGGCAACTGACTCGCGGTGAACATGGTCTTACTACCAGACCGAAGGACATGAGCGAGGATTGCGCGATGGGTGAATATCTCAGGATTCAGGAAATGCTCAAGGAAGGCGAGGCGTATGCCGGCCTCATCCTGGGCAAGGAAGGCGAGCCGGACTACCACCTGGTTCTCCTGCCGGACGATGTGTCGGATGTCAGTTGGCCAACCGCGCGCGAATGGGCGGCTTCCCAGGATGGGGACCTGCCCACGCGGCGCGAACTCGCCCTGCTGTTCGCCAACCTGCGCGAACGCTTCGACCGGGTGTGGTACTGGTCGAGCGAGCAACACGACACCCGGCCGCAACTGGTGTGGGGGCAGAACTTCGCCAGCGGCATCCAGACCGTGTACGGCAGGCCCTTCCGCGGCCACGCGCGGGCGGTGCGGCGGATCGGCAGCAGCTGAGCCGTCCGCCGCCGCGCCGGCAAATCTGATTACTTGGCGGCGGTAGTCGACGCTGCCGGCACAGCCACGTTCGAACGGCCGATCGCCTGGTCCATATTGGCCAGGAACCACGCCGTCGTCGCCATCACGGCAACGTGGCGGCGCAGGTTGTCGGGATCGACCTTGTCGAAGGTGTCGGCCGTGGTGTGGTGGTAATTGAAATAGTTGGCCGAGTCGATCCACGGCTCGAAGGTCGGCACGCCCGACGATTCGAGGTCGTGCAGGTCGCCGGAGGCGATCACGTCTTCGCGGCGGAAGGCGCCTGCGCCGATCGGATACAGCGCGGCTTGCAGCGGCGCCACCAGCTTGGCCGACTGCAGGCCGACGCCGGCGCGCAGGCCGAACGGGCGGCCCGAACCGCCGTCGTCTTCGTAGGCGGCGAAGTGCTTCTCGGCCGCCGATTTGTAGGCATCGTTGTAGCCTTTGCCGCCGCGGCCGCCGTTTTCTTCGTTCATCCAGGCGACCACACGGATGGTGCGGCGCGGACGGTAGTCGAGCTTGCGGAGGGTGTCGATCACGCCCATGGCGCTGACCACGCCCGAGGCGTCGTCGTTGGCGCCGGTGGCCAGGTCCCAGGAATCCAGGTGGCCGGACACCAGCACGATCTCGTCGGCCTTGTCGGTGCCGGGCCAGTCGGCGATGACGTTGTAGCTGTCGGCGTCCGGCAGGGTCTGCGGGGTCACGGTCAGGTGCAGGCGCACCGGGCCGCGCTTGGACAGGCGCGAGATCAGCATCGAATCCTCGATGGTGATGGCGGCTGCCGGAATGCGCTTGTTTTCCGGCAGGTTGGTGGCGCCGGTGTGCACGATTCGGAAGGCGGCGCCGCCGACGGCGCGGACCAGGGCCGCCTGGGCGCCCATCTCGGCCGCCATGCGCGGGCCGGCGCCGCGGAAGGCGACGGCTTGCCCGTAGGCGGTGCCGGCCAGGCCGCGGTCGGCCATGTTCTGGTCGAACGGCACGTCGAACAGCACGATGCGGCCTTTCACTTCGGCCGCGCGCGCCTTCAGCTCTTCGAAGGTGCGCACCACGATCACCTCGGCCGTGATGCCCTCGGCCGGGGTCGCGCCCGAGCCGCCCAGGGCGGTCAGCACGACTTTCTGGGTGACGCCGGCCGGGCGGCCCTTGTAGTCGACCACTTCACCGGTCTCGACGCCGCGCACCCAGTGCGGCACCTTGACCGGCTGCAGGGTCACCTTGGCGCCCAGCTTGCGCAGCTCGTCGGCGACCTGGGTCACGGCGGCGGCGGCGCCGGCCGAACCGGACAGGCGCGGACCGACCAGGTCGGTCAGGTCTTCGAGGCGCTGGTAGGCATAATCGCTCTGCATCGCCGTATCGCGAACCTTGGCGAGTGCGGCCGGGTCATTGCCTGGCTGGGCAGCATTCGCGAAGCCGCTCAGCAGGGTGGCGGCAACAAGAGTCAGGGCGGGAAGACGGGTGCGGCGGTCCATGCGATTGTCCTTTGGTTCGGGTCGAAATGACTGAAACAATAACGCAATCGCCGTCGTTTTAGGAAATTTATTGCAGTAAATACATAGTTGGGGAATCGTCAGGCGGGCACGAGACGCACGAGCGTGATCTCGGATGGCGCCCCGAAGCGCTTCGGCGGCCCCCAATACCCTGTGCCGCGGCTGGTGTAGACCCACAGCGAGCGCACCCGGTTCAGGCCGGCAACGAAGGGTTGCTGAAGTGGCACGAAAAGGTTCCACGGGAAGAACTGGCCGCCGTGGGTGTGGCCGGACAGCTGCAGGTCGAAGCCGGCGTCCGCCGCCGCCGGCGCGCTGCGCGGCTGGTGGGCCAGCAGCACCTTCACGGCGACGTCGTCCGGCGCACCGGCGGCCGCCAGGTGCGGGTCGCTCTTGTGGGCAGGATTGAAATGCTGGGCCGTGAAATCGGTCACGCCGGCGATCATCAGGGAAGCCTGGCCGCGCCGGCGGATCACGTGTTCATTGAGCAACACGCGCAGGCCCAGGCGGCGCACCTCGGCGATCCACTGCTCGGCGCCCGAGTAGTATTCGTGGTTGCCGGTGACGAAGAAGGCGCCGTCCGGCGCCGACAGGCGCGCCAGCGGCTCGGTATGCAGGGCCAGGCGCTGCACGCTGCCGTCGACCAGGTCGCCGGTGATGGCGATGGCGTCGGGCTTGAGCGAATTGACCTTGTTGACGATGGCGTTCAGGTAAGCCCGCTTGATGGTCGGGCCGACGTGGATGTCGGAAATCTGTGCGATCGCGTAGCCGGCCAGTTCCTGCGGCAGCCCGGCGATCGGCACATCGATCCGCACCACGCGCGCGAGCCGGCGCGCATTGACGAAGCCGATGGCGGTCACGGCCAGCGCCAGCAGGGGCACGCCGACGGCGCTGTTGCGGACCAGCGCCGGACCGACCGCGCCGGTCAGCGTCAGGATCAGCAGGAGTACGTCGCGCGCGAGCGTCAATACCAGCAGCGAGGAAAAGAATCCCATCGCCAGCAGTCCGGTCCAGGCCAGCGGGCCGGACCAGCGACTGCGGCGCAGGCTGGGCGCGACCAGGCCGATGCGCACCAGCACGGCGGACAGCGCCAAGAGGATGATGCCGATGAGCATCCCCAACATGCCCACTTCCATGCCCGGCAGCAAGCGCAGGCCGATATACAGGTGCACCAGCACCAGGATTGCAAGAACGGAAACAGAAGATCGTCGGCGCGCCATGAACTCGGTGATCAATGGAAGACACTCGCTAGATGGGGCGGCCGGGCCCGACTGCAAGCCCTGCCGGTTCGAAATGTTTCGCTCTCTGATGCAGGTGTAAGAATCTGTATTAACGGGTGGCAGCCTCGCCGGTGGGGGCTATAGTACCGTCATGCCTGGCGTTGTTGCGATCATCCTGATCCCCGTTGAGGCCCAAGGAACAGCCATGTTGAACAAAAAATGCTTTGGTGCGGTACTCCTGGCCGCGGCCGCCGTCTCCTCCACGGCAATGGCTCAAGATCGGGGAGCGAACACCGTCATCGGCGCGCTGGCCGGCGCCGCCATCGGCGGCAGTGCGGGTGGACGCGATGGCGCCCTGGTCGGTGCCGCCATCGGCGCAGCGGTCGGCAACTCGGTGCGTACCGACGACGACTATTATTACCGCAACCGCGGTTACAGCTACAACAGCTACCCGAGCGGCTACTCGAACACCTACTATTCGAACGGCTACTACCAGCCGGCCCCGGCCGCCGTGTACGTCGAATCGCGTCCGCGCTATTACTACGAACCGCGTCCGGTGTACGTCGAATCGCGCCCGTATTACGACCGTGACCGCTACTACGATCGTGGCCGCTACTACGACCGCGGCTATGGTCATCACCACGGCGGCTGGCGCCGCTGATCGTCCCTGCTGACAGGAACCGCGCTCCGGCGCGGTTTTTTTTCGCCCGTTTTCTCCTTCCCTCCGCTAGCCCGGAGCGGCGGCGCCTGTGCCGCCGTGGACGGGAGGACACATGCTCGAAGCGGGCGACATCATCACCCTGACGGCCGGCGCCTGGCGCCTGCGCGAACCGCTGGCCAGTTCCAGCTACGGCCTGCTGTGGCGCGCCGAACCGGCCGGCGGCGGCCTGCCCGCCGTCCTGAAGCTGGTGAATACCGAACAGATGGCCCTGGCCCTGCCGCCGCAGCGCCGGCGCTGGACCGACTGCCTGGAAGCCGAGATCGCCTTCCTGCGCGCGCTGCGCCCGTGGGACCAGCGCCACGTCGTGCGCCTGCTCGACAGCGGCGAGCACCTCGGCCTGCCGGCGATGGCGCTCGAACGGCTCGACGGCGACCTCGGACGCCACCTCGATGCGCTGCGCGCACGCGGCGACGCCCCCTCCTTCGGCCAGGCCCTCGACTGGACCGCCCAGGTCAACCAGGCGCTGGCCAAGGTGCACCAGTACGGCTGGCGCCACCTCGACCTGAAACCGGCGAACCTGCTGGTGGACGGCGCCGGCGCGCTCAAGCTGGCCGACTTCGGCACCAACCGCCCGCTGGCCGACCGCGCCGCCCACTCCTACGCCGGCACCGCCAACTGGCAGGCGCCCGAACAATTCTTCCCCGGCGCCGACGGGCGCTACCTCACCGATGCGCGCAGCGATTATTTCGCGCTCGGCGCCCTGCTCTACCACGTGGTCACCGGCGCCATGCTGCGCTTCTGCAGCGCCTGCGGCGGCGCCTGGCGCGAGCACGGCCCCGCGGCCGCGGCCGTCCTGCGCAGCCGGCACGAGGGCGGGCTGCCGGCCATCCTGGCGCCGGACGAGGCCGCACTCTACCTGCGCCATGCCGGACTCGCCACCGCCGCGGCCGGCGAGGCGGCCCTTGGCCTGCTGCGCGCGCTGCTGGCCCCGCGGCCGGAACAGCGGCCCCGCCACGCCCTCGAGATCAGCCGCCTGATCGAGCGTGCGCGCGCCAGCTGGACGCATGACGCGATGCGGAGCGCGGCATGAGCGGCGCGGCGCTGTACCGCCTGGCGATTCCCTGGTCCGGCGCCGGCACCGCGGCGTTCGCCGCCTGGCGCAGCGGCCGCATGCTGGCCGCGGCCCTGCTCCTGCTGCTGTGCGCCCTCCAGCTGGCTTGCCTGCTGCGGACGCCCGACGCCTGGCTGCCGGGCCGGATATCGGTCGCCCTCGGCGCCGGCAAGGACGTGCTGCTGGACGGCGCCGCCCTCGGCCTGCCGCCAGGCGATGGCGCCCGGATCCGCTTGCGCCGCGATGCCGCCGGCAACTGGTGGGCCGCCGGCGCAGGAACCCATGCACCGTTGACGGTCCAGCATGGCGAACGCCGGCGCCGTGCCGGCAGCGTGCCGCTGGCCCACGGGCAGCGCTTCCAGCTCGGCGCCTCCACGTTCGACGTCGTTGCGGTCGAGGCCGGCAGCGTGACCTTCACGCGCGGCGGCGCGCACTGGCGCTACGACGGCGCCACCCTGCTGCGCGGCGGCCTGCCCCAGCCCGACTGCCCGGATGCCCGGCTGGCCGCGCGCGCGGTGGGCGCCTGGAACCGCCTGCTGCCTTCGCTGCTCGGCATCGACCGGCCGCTGGTCTTCGGCGGCAACCTCGATTGCGGCAACCGCATCGCCATCGCCGGCATCCCTGCGCCCGCCGCCACCATCAGGCAGACCGCCGAGGGGATGCTGCTGGCTGGCGGCGCGGGCGCCGACCAGGCCCCGCTGCGCCTGCAGCCGGCAGGCAGTCCAGGCGATGCCGTCCTGCTGGCCGAGCGCGAGGAAAGCCTGGACGGCGCCAATGCCCTGCAGCTGGGCCGCACCCGCCTGCTGCTGGAACGCAACGGCGACCTGCTGCACCTGCAGCCGGCGTCCCACGTCGCCCTGTACCGCGAAGCCCAGCTGCGCCTGCCCGACGGCGTGGGCTGGTCGTGGACGCGGCGCACGCACTGGCGCCTGCCGGAACAGGCGTTGCCGCCGCTGGGCGCCGCCCTCGCGCTCGCGCTGGCGGCCGGCGCGGCGCTGTTCCTGAGCGGCGCCGCGCGCCGCCTCGGGCACATGCGCAGCCTCGGCGCGCTCGGCGCCCTGCTGCTGGCCGCGAGCGGCGGCGTCCTGATGTTCCTGCAGAAGAGCGGCGCACCGGCCGGCATCGGCATCGTGCTGCTGGCCGCCTGGACCGCGCTGTGGTGCATCTGGCTGGCCGCCGGCCGCTCGCTGGCCGCCTGCGCCGCCGTGCTGCTGTTCGCGGTCGGCCTGCTGGCCCAGCTCGAACTGGGCCTGGGCGCGCCGGAATCGTCCTGGCTGCGCCACGCCGGTAAGACCGGCGCGCTGCTGGCGATCGGCGCCGGCGCCTGCGGGCTGCTGTGCGCCCTGCGCCCGCTGCGCGGCGCCCGGCCGCTGGCGCAGGCGCAGGTCGAACTGGCCCTGCTCCTGCTGAGCGGCGTGGCCCTGCTGCTCCTGCTGCTGCAGGTCGCGTTCGGCGACGAGACCGGGGTGTTCGACCTGCAGCCCGTCGAATTCGCCAAGCTGGCCCTGGCCGCCCTCAGCGCCCACTCGCTGGCGCTGGCCTCGGGCAGCCAGCCGGCGCCGGGCGGCCTGCTGCTGCGCGCGCTGCGCCTGGGCGCGCCGGCGCTGCTGTTCCTGGTGCTGCTGGCGGTGGCGCTGGTGCAGGTCGACGACTATTCGCCACTGATCCTGCTGGCGGTGTGGGGCGGCGCGATGGCGCTGGCGTTCGCGCTGGCCGGCGGCCGGCACCGGCTGGCGCTGGCCTGCCTGGGCGCCGCGCTGGCCGGCATCGCCGGCGTGGTCCTGCTGCGCGCCGCCGGCCCCGCCGAATTCGCACGCTGGAACTTCTATGCCGACCGTTTCATGGTCTGGCTCGACCCGGGCTCCCATCCGCACACGGGCCAGCAGCTGCTGCTCGGCGCCCAGGCCATCGCCGGCGGCGGCTGGTTCGGCGCCGACCATGCGTTCGGCCTGGCCGCGCTGGGCCAGGACGCCGGCGCGGTGCTGCGCATCCCCGCCGTCCAGGACGACTTCGCGCCGTCCTTTTTCCTGAACCGGCATGGCCTGGCCGCCGCCCTGCTGCTGTGGGGCCTGCAGGCGCTGTTCCTGGCCGGACTGCTGCACAGCGCCGTGCGCTGCTGGCTGGACGCCGCCGGCGCGCGGGACTTCCGCCTGGCCTGGCTGGCCCGCTTCCGCTGCTTCCTGCTGTGCGGCGGCGCAGCCTTCGTGGCCGGCCACTTCCTGCTCTCGTGGGGCACCAACCTTGCGATCTTTCCCGTGATGGGCCAGCCGATGAGCTTCCTGTCGGCGGGCGGCTCGCACCTGCTGTTTTTCATCTGCCCCCTGCTAGCTGTCGGCGTCGCCAGCGAACACGCAACCCGCGCTCAACATTAGAGGAGAACGAATCATGCCGGTCTACGTACAGCACGAAACCCTTGCCAGGATCAACGATGTGTTCAGCCCCGAGGCGATCTGGCAGGCGCCCGGGCTGGCCCTGTTCTCGCGCCGTCCGCTGCTGCGCGACCTGCTGGAACGCGCGCCGCGCGAGCAGCGCGGACGCGCGGCCACGCGTTGCTTCTCGCACGTGACGCTGGCGCTGCCGCAGGAAGAGGTCGACGACGACCGCCACCTCACGCGCGGCGCGCGCGTGCGCGACCTGGCCCAGGGCCTGGCGGCGCTGCACCAGAAGGATTTCGGCGACCTGCTCGGCGGCGATGAAGTGCGCTACCACGTGGTCGGCGCCGAAGACCTGGCCCCGGGCGAGGTCGAGGTCCGCTTCGGCCACGCGGTCTACCTGCCGGCGCCGGGCGAAAAGGTGCAGTACACGGTAAGCGTGTCGCGCGACAGCGCGGTGTGGAAGACGGTCTGCCCGGTCTACCCGAACCAGCGCCTGACCCTGATCGGGCATGACGAGCACGAAGCGACCCACGCGGCGCCCGGCTGGCCTTTCGGCGCGGAAGGCGCGATCCTGCTGATCAACGACGGCCCGGAGTCTCCGCTCGAAGTGCAGGTGCGGCCCAAGGACGCCTTCGAGTGCAGCTACGACCCGGCCGGCGGCTATTACACGATCCGCTCGCGCCGCGGCGGGGCCGACGCCGGCGGCGCCGCGCCGCGCCTGCTGCTGCGGATTACCCCGGCGCCGGGCGCGCGCACCAATCCATCGCCGGCCCCGGTCCGCAGCGCCGCCTCGGCTATCCCGGCCCCGGCCCGCACCCCGTCGGCGCCGGCGCCCTCGGCCCGCCCGGCAGTCTGGAAGCCGCGCCAGGCATTGGCGCCCGACATGACGGCGGTGCCGCTGGCCCGGCCGGCGGCCGGCGCGGCGGAAAGCGACGCCACCTATGCGCCGGTGGCGCGCCAGCGGGTGGCGCTGGCGGCGCTGGCCCTGCCGCGCCTGTCGCGCTACCGCGAGACCGGCGCCCAGGCGCTCGAGATCGGCCTGGACCGCGCCCTGGCGCCAGTCGCCCCGGGCGCCGACACCATCCTCGGCTTCGCGGTCGACGATGGCGACGTCCTGCACGCGGTCACGGCCGCCGGCCGCGAACCGGTGGCCGCCCCCGGCAGCTTCAGCCCGGTCGACGGCGCCAGGGTCGAGCTGCTGGCTCCTGCCCCCGAAATGGCCGAGCGCTACCTCGCCCTGCTGCGCCTGCCGCACGCGCCGGCGCTGCCGGTGGCGCCGGGCGCGCGCTTCCTGTTCGGCCGCGGCGCGCCGATGCTGGCCGGCCTGCGGGTGCTGGATTCGCCGCGCTTCCTGCGCGCCGGACCCGGCGCCGCCCCGTCCAGCGCAGACCGCCTCGGCCTGTCGCGCAACGCCTTCAGCTTCGAGGCCGGCCCCGACGGCTACCGCATCGCGCGCGCCAGCGCCACCCAGGCCCTGTACCACCTCGACGAGCAGTTGCGCTTCGTGGCGGCGATCGGCGATGCGACGCCCGAGCAGCCCTACCGGCTGCCGCCCGGCCACCACCTGGTCGCCGGCCACTACGTGCTGCGCTTCGACGCCTGACGATGAACGCCTCCAACCATTGGGCGCTTGCCGCCGCTTATGGCCTGGGCCTGGCGCTGACCCTGGTGCTGGCAGGCTGCCTGACGCCGCGGCGCTGGTGGCGCCGTCCGACCGCCGGCACGCTGGCCCTGGTCGGCGGCGGTACGCTGGCCTTCGGCACCCTGCTCGCGGGCCTGCTGCCGGCGGCCGCGCGGCCGGCGGCGGCGCCTGTCCCGCTGGCGGCGGCGGTGGTTCCCGCGCCGGCGATGGCGGCATTGCGCTACCGGGTCGTCGACGACCTGAACCTGCGCGCCGCCACGGCGACCGGTGCTCCCCGGCTGGCGGTGCTGCCGGCCGGGACCTTCGTCACGCGCACCGGCGCCGCCGACGGCGACTGGTGGCGGGTGCGCGCCCGTGTCAAAGGCAGGGAGGTCGAGGGCTGGGCCAGCAGCCTGTGGCTACGCCGGATCGACGAGGGGGCTGTCGGGGCCAAGGACTAGGCGCATCGGGTTGTAGCGCACGATGCCGACCTGCGTGGGCGCGGTCGGCACGAAGCCCAGCGAGGCATAGAAGGGCAGCGCGTGGTTCGATGCATTCACGGTGAAGGCGTTCGGATGGCCAGGCCCGAGGGCGGCCTGCTTCGCCGTCTCCCATAGCCTGCGCGCGATGCCGCGCCGATGGAAGCGGCTGTCCACGTACAGGCTGTAGACATGGCTGCGCTCGCGGATCGCGATGAAGCCGGCCAGCGTCCCATCCACCTCGGCCACGTGGTAGACATAGCCTTTGGCGAGGAAACCGCGCATGCCCTCCTCGCCCTGCTCGGCCAGGAACACGGCGCCATCGGCCGGCGTGGATTCGTGCAGGATGAATTCCCCGGCGGCGCGGCGCAGCAGCGCGGCGGCGGCCGGGATGTCGTCGGGGACCAGGGAGCGGATCAGCATGGTGTATCGAGTATAAGGGAAACCTGCCTCTAATCGTCGCTTGGCTTTTTGCCATTTCGGTTAGAGTAGGGGGATGCAGACTTCCGAAGGTTTGAACACTTCCTCGCTGCGCTTCGGCGCGTTCGACGTGGCTGCCGCTTCGCGGCTGGGCGCCGGGCCGCGCCTGCGCGAAGAAAACCAGGACAACCTGCTGCTGGTCGACACCTCCGGCCACGCCGTCTGGCTCCACGGCCAGCAGCCGCAGCGCCGCCAGCTGGCGCGCTGGCGCCCGGGCCATGCCCGGCTCGCCGTGCTGGACGGGATGGGCGGCCATGGGCATGGACGCGAAGCGGCGGAAGCGGTCGTGGCCGGCCTGCTGGCGATGCCGCCCTGCGATTCGGCAGCCGCACTGACCCGCCACCTCGACCAGCTGCACGCCGGGCTGCAGCGCCATTTCGCGCAGCTGGCCGGAGCCGGGCCGCGTCCCGGCACCACCCTCACCCTGCTGGAGCTGCCCGAACACGGCGACCCGATCCTGTACCACATCGGCGATTCGCGCCTGTACGAGATCACGCGCGAGCGCGCGGCGCCGCTGACCGTCGACCACGTGCCGGCCACCGCCTTCGCGATGGCAGGCCTGATCGGCGAACAGGAATGGTGGCAGCAGGTGCACGGCGAGCACCGGCCCCAGGTCTCGCAAGCCTTTATCCTCGGGAATGCCTTCGCCAACCCGGCCCAGCTGAACGATGCGCTGTTCGAACTGACCCCGCTGAACCTGCCGTCCTGGCTGTGCGCCCTGCCGGACCGGCGCGTGCTCCACCTGCGCCCGGACGCCACCTACCTGCTGGCCACCGACGGCCTGTGGTCCTGCTCCGATCCCTACGGCTGGGTTGGCCAGTGGCCGCAGCTGCTCGGCGGGCGGCTCGATGCGGCCGGCATGCTGGCGGCCCTGCTGCGGGCCTACGAAGCGCACCCACCCGCCTTCTTCCACCCGGACAACGTGACGGCCATCCTGCTGCGCACGCCGGGCCCGGGTCCGGCCCCGGGTGCGCGCGACGAAACCGTCCTGCCGGGCGCCTGAGCCCAGCCAACATCACGTAAGCTATCCCTGACGAGAACCAGCCGACCGACCATGAAACGCTGCAGCAGCCCCGACCATCCGCACTGCACCGCCTGGGTCATGCCCGGCGAGCAGGCCTGCGCGCACGGCCATGGCCAGCCTGCGGTGGCGGCGGATGCCCTCGGTTCCAGCTTCGACATGCTGCAGTCCGTCCGCGCCAGGCGCGACGCCGCCGATGCGATCCGCCCCGGCGCCGCCGCACTCCCGGCGCATGGACAGGCCGGGCCGCTGTTGCACATCAGCGATTTCGACCCGCGCGCCGCCGGCGGCCGCCAGGCCATCAGACTGGAGCTGCGCGGCATGCCGGACGACACCCCGGCCGAGCTCACCATGCTGCTGCGCTCGGCGCTGCTGCCGCAGGGCGGCGGCCGCCAGACCTTCACGCGCAGCCTGCGCGGCGGCTGGCGCCCGGTGGTGGTCGAGTTCTCGTCGCGCGGCCGCGAACATGGCCAGTACCGCGTCGACGTCGAGCTGCACGCCCGCGATCCCGGACAGCCGGGCAACGCCCGCACCTGGGTCGCGACCGTGGTGCTGCTGGTGCCGCGCCTGGATGCCTCGCTGGCCGAGATCCACCAGACTTACCTGGCGGCGCGCAAGAACGTGCGCATCCACGCCGACGACGCCTCGATCGCGCGCCTGCACGGCCTGGACGCGGCCGGCCCGCTCGACATCGCGATCGAGGCCCGCAACGCCTCCATCGCCCAGCTCCAGCTCGGACCGCAGTCCGGCGCACCCCAGGGCAAGATCGACCTGGCGCTGCCGACCATCGCCTGGGACGAAGAGCTGATCGAGATCGACCTGCCGGCCACGCGCGCGGCCCACCCCTGCCCGGCCTCGCGCGCCTGCCTGGTGCATGCCGAACCGGATGCGGGCATGCAGCGCCACCTGCGCCTGTTCGCCCTCGACGAATGCGTACTGGGCCGGATCGACGCCGAGGCCGACCTGCTGCTGTGCCATTACGGCGAGCATGGCCCCGAGTACGAAGGCCTGACGCGGCGCATTTCGGCGCGCCACGCCGTGATCCGGCCGGGCCGGCACGGGTTCGAGATCGAGGATGTGTCGCGCTACGGCCTGCTGCTGGACGGCGCCTGGCCCGGCAAGTCCAGCCCGGTGCCGCTGCGGCTGGGGATGCGCATCGAACTGACGGCCAGCATCCGGGGCGTGGCCGCGCTGGTGGTGACGGCGCTGCTGCCGCATGCCGTGGTGCTGCACCGCGTCGACGCCGGCGGCGCCGCCGAATGCTTCACGCTGCTGGCGCCCGGCGTGGCGCCGTCCACCGATCCTGGCAGCGCCCTGCCGCGCGCCGCCGTGCTGCCGCAACTGTTCCACCGCGACGGCGGTTTCTGGCACCGCGATCCGGGCACCGGCGCCGACACCCCGCTGGGTCCTGCGGCCGCACTCGACCGCCTGGCCGGTTTCCACGGCCAGGTACGCTTTACCGCCACGCCCTACCCCGACGTCCGGGCAGTGCGCGGCGCCGACCGCCGCGCCGTTCCGCAACTGTCGGGCGCCTGAACGGCGTTCCGGTCAGCCCGGGCGCAGCACCAGGAAGATCAACGCGGCGCCTGCCAGCAGCGCGGCTTCCAGCGAAAACACGATGACGGGAATACGGATACTCTCCGGAATACGCATGATAGCCCTCCGTTGAGCGGTGGCGTCGACTCATGCGTGCACGGCCGACCGCCGGTCACTCGAAATGCACGACCGATTATCCCACGGACCTACAGCAAGTCGCGCACGACCCGGAAGCCGACGATGTCGTTCGACAAGGCGCTCGAAAAGCCGTTGCGCAGGGCCGAGCGCAGGTAGCGCGGGTTGTACAGCCAGGAACCGCCGCGCAGGATGCGGCGGGCCTGGTCGCCGCCCTCTTCCCAGGCGCTGCCGTCCAGCGGCGCGCCTTCGTAGTTGTCATGCACCACGTCCTGCACCCATTCCCAGACATTGCCGTGCATGTCGAACAGGCCCCATGGGTTGGGCGGGAACATCCCGGCCGGCGTGGTGCCGCGCCGGTATTCGCCGCGCGCGCCGCCGTTGTACGTGAAATTGCCGTCGTAATTGGCCTGCGCGGTCGAGATGGTGTCGCCGAAGCTGAACGCGGTTTTGGTGCCGGCGCGGCAGGCGTATTCCCACTCGGCTTCGCTCGGCAGGCGGTAATGGCGTCCGGTGGCCTCCGACAGCCAGCGCACATAGTCCTGGGCGTCGTACCAGTTGACGCCGACCACCGGATGCGCATCGGTCTGCGCAAAGCCCGGCGCTTCCCAGTTCACTTCACCGCTCTGGCGCCAGCCCGTGGCGCGCACGAAGGCCCGCCACTCGCCCACCGTGACCGGGTAGCGGCCCATCGCGATCGGCCGGTCGATGCCGACCCAGTGCTGCGGCAGCTCGCGCGCCAGCCAGCTCTTTTGCGAGCCGGCCTCCATCGCGAGCCGGCGCTCATGCTCCGGTGAGCCCATCTGGAAGCGCCCGGTCGGCAGCAGCACCAGTTCCGGGCCCTGGCCCTCGCCGTCCAGGAAGCGGTCGCGCAGCACGCCTTCGAGGTCGGCCACCGGACTGTGCGGGGTCGGCATCAGCGCTTCGAGCTCGGCCTGGTTGCGCGCCGCCAGCTCCGCGCGCGCACGCTGCTGTTGCGCGAGATAGGCCGCGGCGGCCCTGGCTTGCGCCAGCTTGCGGCGGGCCTGCTCGGCTTCCTGGCGCGCCTTTTCCGCCTCGAGCGCGCGGCGTTCCGCCAGCTGGCGCCGCAGTTCTTCCTTGCGCACCCGCCGCGCTTCCTCGGCCGCGATGCGCGCCAGGCGCTCCTGTTCGCGGCGCTGGCGGTCCAGCGCGGCCTGGGCCGCAGCCCTGGCCTTGGCCTCGGCTTCCGCACGGCGCCGCAGCGCCGCTTCCTGGGCGCGGCGCAGCAGCTCGGCCTCGGCCGCTTCGCGTTCGGCTTGCGTGGCCTGTTCGGCGTCCTGCCCGGACTCGCCGTCGGCGCGCCGTTCGGCTTCGCCGGGGCCGGTGCCCTGCTCCAGCCGCTCGATCAATGCGCTCACGCTGCCCGGGCGCGCGGCGGCGTCGGCCGCAAAGCCGGCCTGCAGCGTCTCCCACTGGGCGTCGGAAAGCCCGTCGGGACGGGGCGGCAGCGGCCGCTCGTCCTGGCCGGCGCCGAACGGCAGGCGGCCGCTCAGCATCCGGTAGACCATCACCGCCACCGCATGCACGTCCAGGCCGCGCGCCGGCGTCTCCGGCTGCGCGCCGCGTCCCGCTTCGGGAGCGCGGTAGCCGGCCGTGCCCGAGCTGGCCGGCGCCTCCAGCGGCGCTTCGCCCGTGCCGCTCGCGCGGGCGGCGATGCCGAAGTCGAGCAGCTTGACCTCGCCGGCGCGGGTCAGGAACAGGTTGGCCGGCTTGATGTCGCGGTGCACCAGCTGGTGGCGCTCCCAGGCATGCTCGAGGGCGGCCGCGACCGGCTTGAGCAAGGCAAGCGTGCGCTCCAGGCCGAGCGGTCCCTCGCGCGCCAGCAGGCTGTCGAGGTCCTCGCCTTCCAGGCATTCCATGATGATGAAGTAGCTGGCCGTGGCCGGGTCCTGGGCCCAGTCGTAGACCCGCACGATGTGCTCATGGGCGAGCTGGCGGGCGCGCGCGGCTTCTTCGATGAGCAGGCGTGCATGGGCCGTGTTCAGGGTCAGCCGGGGCGGCAGGATCTTCAGCGCGACCCGGGCGCTGTGGCCCAGTTCCGCGTGGGTGGCGAGGTCGGTGGCCTGCCACACCTGGCCCATGCCGCCGTGGGCGATCAGGCGCTCGAGGCGATAGCGGCGTCCGATGGGGCCGACTTCCTGGCCCGTCATCAGGCCGATCTCGGTGCCGCGCTCGGCCGCCGGGGCGCGCAGCGGCATGGCGGCCTGCCCCGGCGCGGCGTCGGCCGGCAGGGGCGGCGCGTAGGCGGCGTCGAGGATGGCGTTCTTGCGGCTGTCGAATTCCTGGCGGCTCAGCAGGCCGTCTTCGTGCAGGGCGCGCAGTTCGCGCAGCTTGTCGATCGCGGTCTGCATCATCCCCGTGCCGGCAGCGCGGCGCCGCAGGCCGCGCAGAAACGGTCGCCCGGGTGTGCGCCGGCGTGGACGCAGGCCTTCACGGCTCCGGCCAGCGCGCCGGCGACGCCGGCGCCGAGCTGGGCCTGGGTCGCCAGCGCGGTCTTGTTGACGTCGTTCTGCAGGGCGAGCAGTTCGAGCTGGTGGCGGCGTTCGCGCTCCAGCTGGGCGTCGCGCCGCACGCGCTCCTGTTCCACCTGCTCTTGCGCCAGGCGCCAGGCATCGGTATTCGCGGCGCCGACCACGCCGGCCAGGGCCGCCAGCTGATCGGCGCGCATGCCGGCATGCATGCGGGTCTTCATCACGTCGGCAAGCAGGGCCGCGTTGGCGGGCGCCACCAGCGCGACCTTGGCGCTGTCGTCGAGGGCGCCCAGCGCTGCGGCGCGTTCGATCTCGGCCCGGACCAGGTCGAGCTCGTGCATGCGCTTCTCACGCTCGCCCTCGCGCTCGTTGCGCGCGGCGATGGCGTCGGCCTCGATCGTGCGCAGCAGCTTTTCGTGCTGGGCCAGCGCGTCCTCCCGGGCGCCGCCCCGGCGCAGGGTCTCGAGCTGCTGGCGCACCTGCTCGGCGTCCAGCGACAGGCGGCCCGCGGCCTGGGCATCCTGCCACTCCAGCACCCGCTCGGCTTCGCGGCGGTGGGCCTCGTTCTCCAGCCGCAGCAGCTTCAGGCGCGCCGCATGGCCCTCGTCGTCGATCTCGCGCGCGCGCCGCGCCGCCGCCTGCTCGGCCTCGTGCAGCCTGGCCAGCTCGGCGCGCTGGCGGCTGGCGTCCTCGATGCCGCGCGCCTGCTCGATCTTGTTGCGGATCTGCTGCTGCAGCAGCTGGTGGGCGAAGCGCTGCCGGGCCACGGCGCGCGCCTGCGCCGCATCCTGCTGCGCGACTTCGAGTTCGGTGCGCATGCGGATCGCGGCCAGCTCGCGCAGCTGCTGCCATTGCGCCGCCTCGTCCTGGCGCGCGCCGTGCTTGCCCTCGAGCGCGTGTTCGAGCGCCGCCACGGCATCGACGGCGCCGCGCTCGATCGCCTGCTTGCGGGTGCGCGATTCGACGATGCGGCCGTACAGTTCGATCTGGCGCGCGCGGATCGCCTGGGCGCGCTCGGCGTTCTTGAGCGACAGGCCGGCGTGCTCCAGGCTCCCGTCCTGGCGCAGCTCGGCGCGGCGGTGGCGCAGGCGGCTTTCCTGTTCCTCGCGGCGGATCCGGTTCCACTCCGCTTCGCCGTACAGCTCGTCGAGCTGCTTCGCGTGCTCGATGCGCACGCGCTGCTCGTCCGCGGCCAGCCACAGGGTGCCGATGCGCTCCCGGTTGGCGTCGAACTTGTCGTGACGAAGCGCGATGGTGTCGACCCGCACCACCGCCAGGCCGTAGCCGGACAGCAGCAGCGCCAGGCCGCCCTGCAGATGCTGGTCGAGTTCCAGGCGCAGCTCGCGGCGGCCGGCCATGTCGCGCAGCGAGCGCGCCGCCACGAATTCGCGCGCCAGCTGGCGCACCGGCTCCAACAGCAGCTCGCGCAGCTGCGCGTCCTTGATCGTGCCGGGCATGGTCATGAAGTGGCGCGCGAAGGCCGGCACGTTCTCGATCTTCAGCGACAGCGTGAGCGTGGCCTCGACCTGCAGGTGTTCGCAGGTGGCCAGGCCGTCGAGCACGAATTCGACCGGCAGCGCGGCGCTGCGGGTGACCAGGATTTCCGCATGCTGGTCGCGCAGCAGGTTGTTCAGCCGGGTGAAGAAACCTTCGATCTCGTACTCCCCCTGCGGCACCTCGGTGGCCTGCCCGCCCTGCAGGATGTAGGCGCGGGCCGTGGCCGGCACGTGCAGGGTCTTGACGAAGATGCCGGACAGGTCGCGCACGCCGAAGAATACGGCCAGCTCGTCCGGACCCGGCGCCCAGCGGTTCTCGACCAGCACCGGACGGTGGCGCGGCGCGCCCAGCAGCAGGCCGCAGGAGGCGCAGTACGCGGCCCCGGCGGCATTGCCGTGCTCGCAACGGGGACAGGCGCCAGCGCCGATTCCGAACATCTTCAACATGACCCGCTCCTCTTCATACCGCCCAGTTCATACAGCCCGGTTGCCAGCCGATTCTAGCAGCCGCCCGCCCGCCTTGTTGTCCACACGACAATCGTGCGCAGGCTTCAAATGATCCCGATCCGCTCCACGCAGGCCACGCTCGCGCCTTGTGCGCGCAGCCCTTCTGCGAAACCATCCGGCAGCTGCTCCTGCCAGGCGCGCGGCAGCAGGATGCGGTCGCCGGGGCCGGCCTCGCGCAGCAGCAGCGCGCACTTCGGCGCGACGCCGTCGACCGGGTCGACCCGGCCGGCATGCCAGGCGCCGGAACAGCCGCTGGCGATCAGGCGTCCGCGCGGCACGAACTCGCGCCCGCGCGCCAGCCGGTCCGCCATCACCAGCGCCAGTTCCCAGGAATTGCCGGCAAACGCTTCGGCGCCGAAGCGCACCACGCTGCGCCAGCGGCCCAGGGCGCGGCCGTCGAAGTGCCGCGCGCCGCCCAGGACCTGGCGCACGGCCAGCTGGCGCGCCGCGTCCTGGTCCGGCGCGGCGATGGTCTGCTCCTCGTCCGCCGCCTCCGCGCCCGCATGGCGCCCGAGCGGATGCACGCTGACCTCGACCCAGCCCATCCCGCCGTCCGCGCCGCTGTGCAGCGGAAACCAGGCGCGCGCGGTCGATACCGCCGCAGCCGGATCGGCGTGGCCGCTCAGCAGGCCCAGGTGCGGCAGGCCGGCGCCGCCCAATAGCGCATCCGCGGCCTGTGCCGCCGATGCCGCGCCGAGGGTGTTGCCGGCCACGCGACCACGCTCCCATTCGTCGGACCAGCCGTTGGCCAGCAGCCCGGGCCGGGGCCGCTGCAGGCCGCGCACCATCCGGTCGGCCAGCACCGCGGCCAGCTCCCAGCCGCGCTCGCCCGGCGGCGGCCGGCGGTCGAGGCTCAGCACGACCTGGTCGCGGCTGTCGAAGCGCGGCTCGGTCAGGCGCGCCAGGCGCACCACCTGCTGCATGCGGCCGGCCAGGAGCGCATCGTCCGGCACCGCGCATTTGACTTCGGCGCGCCCGGCGCGCGGGCGGCGCGTGGCGGTCAGGGTCAGGATCGCGCCGTCGGCCAGCGGGCAGCGCACCAGCACCGTGTCGGGAATCGGGTTCATGATGCCTCTCCTTCGCCGGTGACGCTGCGGCGCCCGGCGCAATCGGCCTCCAGGTTCGCGACGATACGCTCGGCTTCGTCGTACAACCGGGGCAGCGCGGCCTCGCCGGCCTGGCGCAGGCGGGCCAGCAAGGCCCAGGCCTCGTCCAGCGACACGCAGGCGCGGCGGCTGTGGCGCGCGCGGCGCAGCTGTTGGTCCGCGGCCAGCGGCTGGCCCGGCGCCGCCAGGTCCAGCGCCGGCATCGCGTTGACGGCCACCGACACCAGGTCCAGGCGCTGCAGCAAGGCTTGCTGGCGCTGGAACTGCGCCGAGGCCGCCGGCATCGCCGCCAGCCGCGTCCCGCACATCAGGCAGGGCAGCTCCAGGAACAGGCGGCGCAGCGCCTTCGCGTCCTCCTGCACAGGATCGAAACGCTCGATGGCCACCGGTTCGGGCGGCGGCGCGGCCGGCGCCGCGGCCTGGCTTTCGGCCCGCTCCGCCAGCGCGCGCGCATAGTCATGCGTATCGGCCAGGTCGACCGGCACGCAATCGTCCACGGTCACGCCGAAACGCATGTAGAGCAGCTGGTTCAAGCCCTGGCGGAAGGCGTTCCACTCGTCCAGGGTAGTACAGGGCGGCAGCTCCAGGCCGCCGGTTTCCAGCTCGTGGCGCAAGGAGGACTCGATCGCCGCCGCCAGCGCGGCCAGCTCCAGCCGCCCGGTCACCTCGGCCGCGAGGTAGAGGTCGAAGCGCTGCTGGGACGCCTGCGGATCCGGCGCGTCGACCGCGAAGCTGGTGCGCAGGCCGATTTCCGGCGCCGCGGCGAAGGGCAGCAGGTCGGCCGTGTAAGGACCCGGGTGGAAGGCATAGGCCGTCTCTTCCGGCCGCGCTTCGATGCGGCGCGCGGCCTGCAGGCGGCGGGTGCGGCCATCCGTGCCGACCACCACGGCCTGGCATCCGGCGGGAGGCGCGGCGCCCGCGGGGAGCGCCAGCGCGACCACGGTCCGGCCGAGTTCGCAGGCCTGTTCGGGGACGGCGGCGCGCTTGAAGAAACCCAGCATCATGTCCTCATCCGGGCAGCGCTTCGACGGCGAAGGCGGCGCCGGCCGCCTGCAGGTGGCTGGCGGGCGCATCCCGGAACGGCCAGGCGGCTTCGCATTCGCCATCCGCGTCCAGCCGGCCCTCCAGGATCGTGCGGCCGGCGCCGTCGCGCACGCGCAGCGCCGCGCGCGCCGCCAGCAGCGCCGGCGCGAACGGCGCCTCGGCCGCCAGCTGCAGGATCGTCTTCCACCCCGCCCCGTCGGCGACCAGGTGCAGGGTGAACCAGCCGTCGTCGGTGCGCAGGGCGTCGATCGCGCCGCCGCTGGCCGCGCGCAGGCGGCCTGGGCTGGCGCGCCATCCCGGGGCCCCGGCGCTTCCCGGCTGCGCGGCGCGCCGCTCGAGCGCGAGCTGGCGCAGGCGGCGCAGGGTCAGCGGCGAAGCCTGCAGGGCGGCGCGCTCGCCCGCCGTCAACGGCCGGCTGCCGTCCAGCGCTGCGACCAGGGTCGCGTCGGCCAGCACCAGGCGGTCGCCCTCGACGCGCCGGTCCAGCAGCAGGCGTTCCTGCAGGCGGCGCTCGATGCCGCCGTCGCGTGCGGTGTTCGTGTTCATTCGCTTCTCCTCATGGTTGCCGCTTGCAGGCGGGCGATCGCCGCGTCGCGCCGCTTGCGCAGGGTCGGCAGCGATACCTGGGCCAGTCCGGCCAGCTGCTGCATGGTCGGCAATTCCCCGGTGGCCGGGTCGCGCCAGGCGTCCGGATACGCATCGTCGCCCGGCCCCAGCAGCTTCGCATACACGGCCAGCCGCAGCGCCAGGCCGTCCCTGGCCAGTTCGCGCGCCACCCAGCCCGCGCGCTGCTCGGCCTCGCCCGCCGCCAGCATGTAGCCGGGGGGAAGTGAAACCGCGGCGGCCAGCGCCTCCCATTGCGGATCCTCGTCGAGCGGCGGATCCGGCTCGGGCTCCGCCGCGCCATCCACATCGAGCGCATCTTCGCACGCTTCCAGGATCCGGTCCGGTCCGGGCGTGGCCGCCTGTTCCGACTCCTGCAGCACGCGCCAGTAATCTTCCATCCACAGCGCGGCGTCGTCGCGGTCCTGCAGCCAGTCGCGGTCCTGGTTCGACGACAAGGCTTCGTAGTCGCCGATCTCGGCCAGCATGGCGGCGATCCGGTCGGGTGCGCCCTTCAGGCTGGCGAAGCGCTTCGAGCGGGTGTGCAACGGGCCGGCGCTGCCGGTGAAGCGCTCCAGGGTCTCGCTCCAGCGCAGCAGCCATTCGGCGCGGCAGTCGGCGATCGAGCGCAGCTGGCGCACTTCGATCGGCGTGCCCTGCAGTTCGCGCCCGAGGATGGCGCCGACCTGGGCGCGGTGCTGCTCCCAGCCGGCGAACAGGCGGGCGATCTCGCCATAGGCCGTGTCCAGCATGCGGTAGGCGTACATCCGGTTCGGGCTGCAGGGGCGGCCGCAGGCGGCCAGGTAGTTGTCGGCGTCGACCTTGTCGCGCAGGACGGCGTACATATCGTTCACCTTCTTGCGCAGCAGGGCCTCGCCGCCGGCGTCGCGCCAGAAGGCCCCGATGCGCGCCTGCTCGGCCGCGATGGCGGCGCAGAAGGCGTGCCAGTCGGCGGGACGGGCCCGCAATTCGTACAGCAGGCCCAGCGAAAGTTCCAGCACCGTGTCGCCGTAGCTGTTGCCCGCCGCCAGCGCGCGCGGGGTGCGCCGGGCCTGGCGCAGGCGGTCGGCGGTCAGCTCGACGTAGTCGGCCAGCGTCTCCTCCATGACGGACGGGTCGGACAGGCGCGCAGGATCGACCAGGCGCGCACAGCCGCGCAGGGCCGCCAGCGAGCATTGCCCCAGCAGCTTGCGCACTTCCTCCCAGCCCGGCTCCTGGTACCGGGTCCCCGGCAAACGCATACCTTCCTCTTTCGTGTCAATCCAGCAAAATAATGCCATACAAACACGAAAGCGAGGCGCGCTGGAGGACGCGAATCACCCGCCAATTCCGCCTATCGCGCCGCCGGCGTCCATTTCATGTCCTGCATCGCGCGCAGCAGCGCCGCCACGACCGGCGCCGCATGGCCACCGCCGGTCTCGTCCGAGCGGCTGGCGAACACGGCGAAGGCCAGCCGGCGCGTCTGGCCCGGCAGGCTGCCGGGTTCGAGCCAGCCGGTGAACCAGACCGTGGCCAGGTCGCCGTCGCCGACCGGCGCGGTGCCGGTCTTGCCGTACAGGCCGCGCCGCAACGCCGCCAGCTCGGGCGCGCGGAAGGCGCCGGCGGCGGTGCCGGCGTCGATCACGCCCTTCATGCCGGCACGGATGCGGTCCAGGCGCACCCCGAGCTCCGGGCCGGGATGCGCGTCCGCGGCGCGCCCGTCCAGGCTGGCCAGCAGGCGCGGCCGGATCACGCGCCCCTCGCCCACCGCCGCCGCCACCAGCGCCATCTGCAGCGGCGTGGCCTGCATGCGCAGCCCGATCGCCATCTGGCGCAGTTCGTGGCGCGTATGCACCGGGTCGATGCCGCTGGGGCTGGCCTGCAGCGCGTCCCACGCCGACCACGGGTAGTCGGCCGGCAGCAAGCCGCCGTCCAGGCGCAGCGCCTCGCCGAAGCCGAGCCGGCGCGCCATGGCGACGATCGGCCGGACAGGGTCCAGCGCGCCCGGCGTCAGCGGCTGCAGGTCGGGCGCGCCACCGTCGGGCCGGCCCAGCAGGCTGCGGTCCGACAGTTCGCCGGCCCAGGCGAACCAGGTGTTCAGGCTGTAGGTGATGGCTTGCTGCAGGCCCAGGCGGCCATCCTGGGCGCGCCGGTCCAGCCCCTGGTCGCGGAAGTTCGTGATGCGGGCGCGCCCGTCGGCCGGATAGGTGGGCGCATCGGTGCGGAAGGCGAAGCCGCGCGCCGCGGCGGCCGCATTGATGGCGGCCAGCGGCTCGCCGGCCAGCAGCGCGTCGAGCCGGGCGTCCTGGCGCGCCGCCCGCTCCAGCCCGAGTGCGCTGACGATCTTGAAGGTCGAGCCCGGACTCCGCTCGGCGCCGCCGTCGTGCTGGAAGGCCGGCAGGCGCAGCGGGCTGGCGGCCGGGTCGATGCGGTCGAAATCGCGCACTTCGGCCCAGTTCGCGCCGTCGATCCCGCCGGCCCCGGCGCCGGCAGCGGCCAGCACCTCGCCGCTGCCGGCGTCCATTACCACCATTCCCGCCTGGCGCCCGGCCGGCGGTGCGCTTCCACCGCTGCAGCGGCGGCCATCCCAGGCGCCGCGGCGCATGGCGATGCAGTCGAGCGCCGCCTGGGCCGCCGTCTGCAGTTCGAGGTCGAGCGTCAGGACGGCCTGGTGGCTGCCGCTGCCCGGCAACCGCGCCAGCATGCCGGCCACGCTGTTGGCGTGCCCGGCCCGCACGCCCAGCAGCGGGGCCAGCCCGGCCTGGCGCGCCGCCTCGCTCGGGGCGCCGTCGATCCACAGGCTGCGGCCGCGGCGGTCGCGCAGCGCCACCTCGGACCCGGCCGGCGCGCGCCGCCCCTGGCCGGCCGGCAGCGCCTGCCATGCGAGGCCGCCGTCCTTCAGCACGATGTGGCGGTAGCGGGCATCGCCCGGCGCCGCCAGCGCATCGATGCCGAGCGGCGCGGCATCCAGCACCACTTCGCGCGCGCCCGGGTCCGGCGCCAGCGCGAGCACCTGCACCTCGTCCGGCCGGGTGCAGGCCCGCCCGCCGCACGCCGGCGCCGCCGAGACCAGCCGCGCGCCGCGCAGGCCCACCAGGCGCCCGGCCAGCATCAGCTCCAGCGTCGCGGCTTGCTGCCCGTCCGGCAGGCGCAGGCGCAGGCGCGCGCCTTCGCCGCCGAGCGGCCAGGCGGCGATTCGCTGCCAGCCGCCCCAGCCCTGCGGCAAACGGGCAAACAGCCGGGCCGCCGCGGCCGGCAGGTCGCCCGCCAGCGGCGCCGGCGCCCCGCCCGCCTCGGCCTGCCAGCGGCCGGCGTCGAGCGCCGGGCGCAGGCGCCAGGCCAGCAGCCGGCGCTCGCTGTTGAAGATCCGTACCTGCTCGCGCACGAAATCGCCGTCGGCGTGCCGGTACAGGCGCTCGAGCAGGCGCAGCGTGGCCGGGTCGATGGCCACCCGCTCCCAGCCGGTCTTGCCCTGTGTGCGCCAGGCCGCCAGGTCCGGCGGCGCCAGCTCGGCCAGGCCGTCGGCTTTCATGCGCAGCAGGCCGCGCGCGTGCAGGCTCTCGAACAGGCGCTGGTCTTCCAGCGCGGCTGCGGGCAGCGCCGGCACGCGATAATCGCCGGGCGCCAGCCAGGCTTCGGCCGGCGCGCCCGCCGCCGGAAAGGCGACCGCCAGCGCGCGCGCGCCGCCCTGCGCCGGCGCCGCCGGGCGGTAGAGCTGCAACACCAGCTCGCCCGCCGCGCAGGATGGGGCCGGACGGCGCAGGAAGTGCAGCGCCTGGCGGTCCCACAGCAGCCAGCCCTGGCGGCCCAGTCGTGCCTGCCCGGACGCCGCCGCCTGGTAGGCGACGGTCCCCTGGTCGCCGACCCAGCGCGCCGCATAACCCTCCCAGCGCAGCTCGGGCGCGGCGACGCTCCCTTTGATCAGGACGCGCGGCATGGCGTCCTCGGCCAGCACCACGTTGCGCAGCAGGACCGGGCTGGCCGCCTGCGCATTCCGGGCCGCCAGCGCCGCCACCTCGTCGAAGCGCACGCCGATCCGCAGCGGCAGCAGGCGGCCGCTGGCCGGGTCGAGCATCTGGCTGCACAGGTCGATGCGGCGCGCCGGTTCCGGGTGCAGGCCGGACAGGATCAACAGCGCGGCGCCGCCATGCGGTTCGAGCACGGCCGCCGGGCCGGGCGGTACGGTGAAGGCGGCGCCCGGCAGCACCGGCTGCAGCGAGGCCAGGCCGGCCGGGCCGGCCGCCGCCGCTTCGCCCGCGGCCGCGATCCAGCGCGCGTGCACGCCGATCGCGACGGCGCCGCCGACGGCCAGCAGGCAGCAGGCCAGGCCAAGCCAGCGCAGCGCGGCCGGACGCGCCCCCGCCTCGCGCGCCGGCGCCTGGGTCCGTACGGGCGCCCGCGTGCGCGCCTGCCCCGCCCGCAGGTTGCGCGCGCGCCGCCAGCGCGCCTGCCCCGCCGCCAGGGCCCCGAACACCGCTCCGATCATGCCTGTCCTCCCGCTCGAATGCTCGAGCAGCCCTAGCGGGGGAAGCAGGAAAACTGTGCGGCTTCGGCGGCGGAATTTCGCACTTCATGCCGCATTTTTTGCGGCCTGTCGCACGCCGCTGGAGACGCCGGCGCGGCTTCGATACAGTGCACACATCGACACACGAATCACCACCCAGAAACGAAAGGAGAACCATCATGAACGTCCTCAAACACATGGAAGCCGCTTTCCTGATTTCCCTGAGCGTCGCCGGCGTGGCCAGCGTGGCGCTCGATGCGATCCCGCCGGCCGAGGCCAGCGCCCCGGTCCGCGTCGAGGCTGCCGTCCAGCCGGACATGCCGGTCGTGCACGTGGTCGCCAAGCGCATGACCGACGCCGAAAAACGCCAGTCGCTGCAGGCCGAACGTGCCGGGAGCCAGACTTGAGCGCCGGCGACCGCGGGCGGTTCCCCTGCCGGAACCCGCCCGCGGCCAGCTGAGCTCCCGCATTCCCTCCACGCAATTCCCGCCCCGCTTTCCCCTCCGATCCTCTCCTGTTGCAGGCCAATGTGGCTACCAGGCATCATCGAACGCCCGTATTCTGTTTCAGATGTAAGCACTTCTTTCAGGGACGCACAGCCACTGCGCAGCGAGCTATAGTGAACTCGTCGCAAACGCATCTTGATCCGCACTGGACTGGAGACCGAATATGAAACGCACCCTTACCCTTGCAGCCCTGATCCTCGCCGGCGTCGCCGCTGCCCCGCTGCCCTCGCTTGCCCAGAGCAACGTCAGCCTCTACATCGGCACCGCGCCGCCCGCGCCGATGTACGAACGCGTACCGGCGCCGCGCCCCGGCTATGTCTGGGCGCCTGGCTACTGGAACTGGAACGGCCACCGCCACGTCTGGGCGCCGGGCTACTGGGTCGTCGAACGCCCGGGCTATGTCTACAACGCGCCGGTCTGGTACCAGAACAATGGCGGCTGGTACATGCAGCCGGCCCGCTGGTCGGCCTACGGCGGCTACGACCGCGGCTACCGCGACCGTGACCGCGACGGCATCCCGGACCGCTACGAGGCCCGCCGCGGCGGCTGGGACCGCGACCGCGACGGCATCCCCGACCGCTACGAGCACCGCCGCGGCGGCGGCCGCTGGGACCAGGACCGTGACGGCGTGCCGAACCGCTACGACCGCGACCGCGACGGCGACGGCGTCCCCAACCGCTACGACCGCCGTCCGGACAACGCCTGGCGCCGCTGATCCGCGCCGCCTCGGCCCCACCCACGAAAGCGCCGCCCGCCGGCGCTTTTGTCGTTTTCGGGTATCCTCCCGGCATGATCGAGTTTTCCCGTCTTGAAGAAATCGCCTACAAGGGCGAACGCGCGGCCAGCCGGCGCCTGGCCGCCGCTTCCGGCCTGTCCGACGAGCAAGCCCTGCGCCGCACGCTCGAACTCAAGGCCGGCAAGGCGGGCCTGGCCGCCCTGGTCGAGGCGCGCAGCGCCGAGCAGCTGGCGCAGGCCGGCCGCAGCGCGGCGCGCGACGCCGTCCGTGCCGCGGCGCGCGCACGCCAGGCCCGGCGCCACGATGGCGCGCCCAGCACCTGGCGCGCCTGGTTCGACGGTTCGGCGCGTCCGAATCCTGGCCGCTGCGGCATCGGGGTCCGCCTCGAGGGTCCGGACGGCGCCGTCGAGATCGCCCAGGCCGCCGGCTATGGCAACAGCAGCGAAGCGGAATACCGCGCCCTGATCGCCGTGCTGGAAGCGGCCGTCGCGCGCGGCGTGGCGAGCCTGACCGTCTACGGCGACAGCCAGGTCGTGATCGGCGACGCCAGCGGCCCGGACGCCCTCGCCGCCCCGTCCCTGCAGGCCTACCGCGCCACTGCGCGCGCACTCATGGCCCGCATCGACGGACTGGCGCTGCGCTGGGTCCCGCGCCACAAGAATGCCCAGGCGGATGCCCTTTCGCAGCGCGCCTTCGACGATTTCCCCCTTTCCGACACCGATGCAGAACACACACCCTGAACCCGGCGCCTGGCGCCCGCGCCTGGCCGCCCTCGCCATGGAATGCGCCGCCGGCGACCTGGATGGCGCCCACGACGGCAACCACCTCGACCGCGTCTGGCGCAATGCCCAGGCATTACTCGCCGATTACCCTGACGCCGACGCGCTGGTGGTGCTGGCGGCCTGCTACCTGCACGACCTGGTCAACCTGCCGAAGAACGACCCGGCCCGCGCCAGCGCTTCGCGCCGTTCGGCCGCACTGGCGCGCGAACGGCTGGCCGCGCTCGGCTTTCCGGCCGATAAGCTCGACGCGGTGGCGCATGCGATCGAAGCCCACAGTTTCTCGGCCGCGATCGTCCCGCGCACCCTGGAAGCGCAGATCGTGCAGGACGCCGACCGCCTCGACGGCCTCGGTGCGGTCGGACTGGCGCGCATGTTCTACATCGCCGGCCGGATGGGCAGCGGGCTGGCCCACGGCGGCGATCCGCTGGCAACGGACCGTCCGCTCGACGACCGCGCCTATTCGCTCGACCACATCCCGGTCAAGCTGGCGCGCCTTCCCGGCATGATGCAGACCGAGGCCGGGCGCCGCCTCGGCGAGCGGCGCCTGCGCCTGTTGATGGAGTTCCGCTCCGCGTTCGCCGCCGAGTGGACTGGCGACAACGCGATGGATTAACCGTCAGGCAACAGTGCTACCATAGGGATTTTCGACATCGCGACGCCGCTCCCATGTCCAGCACTGCGACCCTCGCCAGCCCGAAGGCCGGCAACCTGAACTTCGTCCTGATCTGCGTGTTCATCGACATGCTGGGCATCGGCCTGATCGTGCCGGTGCTGCCGGCCCTGGTCGGCGAATTCGTCCATGGACGCGAGCAGCAGGCGTTCTGGTACGGCATCCTGTCGGCCGTGTTCGGGCTGATGCAATTCCTGTTCATGCCGATGGTGGGCGCGGCCAGCGACCGGCTCGGCCGGCGTCCGATCATGCTGTATTCGATGGCCGGGATGGGCATCAACTTCCTGGCCACGGCCTGGGCGCCTAACCTGGCCTGCCTGTTCATCGGCCGCGTGATCGGCGGCGCCTCCTCGGCCAGCATGTCGGTGGCGATGGCCTATGCCTCCGACGTCACCGCACCCGAAGAGCGCGCGAAGAGCTTCGGCAAGATCGGCGCCGCCTTCGGCTTCGGCTTCGTCTGCGGGCCGATGCTGGGCGGCCTGCTCGGCAACATCTCGCTGCACCTGCCCTTCTACGTCGCGGCCGGCCTGTCGGCCGCCAACTTCGCGTACGGTTTCCTGGCGGTGCCGGAATCGCTGCCGCCGGGGAACCGCAAGCCCTTCCGCTTTTCGGACATCCATCCCTTCGGCGGCCTGGCGCGGCTGGCGCGCAAGAAGGAGATCCGCGGCCTGGTGGTGGTCACGGTGCTGGTCACCTTCGCCCAGATGATGCTGCAGTCCACCTGGGTGCTGTACACGACCTTCCGCTTCGACTGGACCCCGCGCGACAACGGCATCGCCATGTTCTGCGTGGGCGTCGCCAGCATCGTGGTGCAGGCCGGGCTGCTGGCGGTACTGATCCGGCGCTTCGGCGAGGTGCGGCTGTCGCTGCTCGGACTGGCCTCGGGCGCGGTCACCTACATGCTGTACGGCCTCGCCACCCAGGGCTGGATGATGTACGTGTTCATCCTGTGTAACCTGCTGGCCTTCGCCGCCGGCCCCGCCCTGCAGGGCATCATCTCGAAGAGCGCCGGCCCCGGCGAGCAGGGCGAGCTGATGGGATCCCTGCAATCGGTCGGCAGCCTGGGCGTGATCCTGATGCCGCTGCTCGGCACCTTCATCCTCGGCGCCGCCAGCCACCTGCCGCCGCAGGACTGGCGCGTCGGCGGTCCCTTCTTCGTGTGCGCGGCGATGCAGACCGTGGCGATCGTCGTGGCGCGCCGCTACTTCCGCTCGCACGGCCAAGCGTGACGGCGGCGATTCCGCCTCATGTGATCGTGGCGGTGCTGGGCGCCGCGCTGCTGCATGCGACCTGGAATGCGCTGGTCAAGGGCCGCGCCCCTGCCGCGCAACGGCAGCGCGACCCGCTGCCCGCCACCGTGATCGTGGTCGCCGGCGGCGCGCTCGCCAGCGCCCTGCTGCTGCCTTTCGTGAACGCGCCGGCGCCCGCCAGCTGGCCGTTCATCGGCGCGTCGAGCATCGTCCAGGTGGCCTATTACCGGTTGCTGATCCAGGCCTACGCGCACGGCGACATGAGCCATGCCTATCCGCTGATGCGCGGCAGCGCGCCGCTGCTGGTGGCGGCGGTGAACGGCGTGCTGACCGGAGAACGGCTGAACGGCGCGCAGTGGATCGCCGTCTGCCTGATCTGCGGCGGCGTGCTGGCGATGCTGCTGGGCGCACCCGCGCCGCACGCCGACCAGGCCCGGCGCAGCCAGCGCCGCGCCACCGGCTTCGCGCTGGCCACCGCCTGCGTGATCGCGCTGTACACCATGATCGACGGCGCGGGGGTGCGCCGTTCGGGCGCGCCGGCCGCCTACACGATGTGGATCTTCCTGCTGAACGGCACGGCGGTGACGGCATGGGCCGCGCGCAGGCGCGCCCGCGACCTGCTGCGCCTGGCCGCCGCGCGGCCCCTGCTGCTGCCGCTGGGCGGGGTCAGCACGCTCGGGTCCTACGGCATCGCGCTGTGGGCGATGACCCTGGCGCCGGTGGCCGCCATCGCCGCCCTCAGGGAGACCTCGATCCTGTTCGCCACCGCCATCGCCGCGCTGATCCTGCGCGAACGGGTCGGACGCTGGCGCCTGCTGGCGGCCACGCTGATCGCCTGTGGCGCCGCCGCCATGCGCCTCGCGTGAAGCGGTTGTCGAGCTCGTGACAATTTGCTAAGGTCGCTAGCAGGCTCCACCAGCGCGATGCGCTCCACTTTCCCGACGGAGGTTTCATGCATTTCCGTAACAAGCCCCTGTGCGCCGCCCTTTTCCTGTTCGTTTCGGCATCGAATGCGGCGACGGCGGCGAAAAGCTATACCTACTCCTATCTCGGGAATCCGGACAATCCCAGCGTGTCCGCCACGCCTGCCTCCTGCGCCAAAGGAAGCTGCACACCCTCGATCGCCCTGGTCGGCGGCGGCTACGACGTCGGCGAGGCCTTCCGCTGGATGATCGCCCGCGCCGGCATCTCGAAGAGCACGGGCGGGCGCTTCGTGATCATCCGCGCCACCGGCACCGATGCCTACAATCCCTACATCTACAGCCGCCTCGGGCAAGTCGATCCAACCAGCCCACGCGGCTACGAAATGGTGGGCGGCGCGGACCTCGGGCTGACTTCGGTCGAAACCCTGGTCATCCCCAACCGGGCCGCCGCAGAAGATCCCTTCGTGCTGAAAGTGGTCGGGCGGGCGAGCGCCATCTTCGTCGCCGGCGGCGACCAGGCGGATTACTACAATTACTGGCAAGGCACCTCGCTGACCCAGCTCATCCAGAAAGCCGTGGCGGCAGGCATTCCGGTGGGCGGCACCAGCGCCGGCACCGCCATGCTGGGCCAGTTTGCCTTCGCGGCGTTGAACGGGGCCGTGGAATCGCCCGCGGCCCTGAGCGATCCGTTCAACCGCTACGTGACGATCGATCCGCTGAACACCGCGTCGAAGAAATTCGTCCAGACCGGCAGCTTCCTGAATATCGCGTCGCTGGGCAACACCATCACCGACACCCATTTCAATACCCGCGACCGGCTCGGCCGCCTGTTCTCCTTCGTGGCGCGGATCGGCAAGGACTGTCCCGGCGGCGTGGTGAATACCGGGGACGTCGCCGGCATCGGCATCGACGAGGAAACCGCGCTGCTGGTCTCCGGCGCGCCGGGCAGCGCCAAAGCGGAGATGGCGGTCAATCCCTACAACGCCGAGAACACGACAGCGCAATATACCGCGCAGAATTCCGCCTACTTCGTCAAGTACACCGGCGCGCCGGTGCAGTGCGTGGCCGGCAAGCCCCTGGTCGACAACAGCGGGATCCAGGTGTACCGCCTGAGTGCGCAGCCGTCCAGGCCCTCGCCTTACGCCAGCGCGCCGCAGTACAGCTTCAAGGTGAGCGCTTCCTTCAATACCTCGAACTGGACCTCGCAGTCCGTGCAGACCTATGGCGATGGCTCGTCGCTGAACGGTCCCTATTATTACGGCACCGCGGATGGGGCGGTGCTGGGGAATGCCGTGCATTGAGATGGTCCGGCGCCCGGTCGCGGCCGGGCGCCGATCCTCGTGCCGATTCAAACCATTTGTCAATTGTCCTCGCATACTCAAGTCGCTTACGCCTGCTGAGTTGTTTTTTCGTCTACTTCACGAAAACTTACGGAACGCCCGAGCGGGAAAGCAGTAGCCTCGGCAGTTCCGCATCATGGCGGAATTGGCCGGCTGCGGACCACGACAACCACGACAAATGGAGACACGATGGCTTCGTTACTTTCAGGAAAATGGCTCGCCGCTATCCTTGCCGCAGCCAGTGCAGTATCCGCGGCCCAGGCCCAGACCGCGACCGATGACAGCGGCTACCGCAGCGCCCAGGATTTCCGCTCGTTCCAGAACGCGGGCGGGGACGAGGAGGCGCGTCCGACCGTGATGGGCCGGCTCGAATGGCTCAAGGCCCGCTATGGCGCTACCCTGCCCGCCGATTTCTCGCGCCGCATGGCGCAGGAATGGGCGAAGCAGCGAAGCACCTGGCCGCAGCTGGCCCCGGGCGCCACGCCGCCCGCCGGCGTGCCGCAATGGCAGTCGATCGGCCCGACCCGCGCCGTCAAGACCGAGAACGGCTACAAGCTGAGCGTGACCGACAGCGGCCGCGTGCGCAATATCCTCCCCCATCCGACCGACCCGAACACGGTCTACCTGCTGTCGTCCTCGGGCGGCATCTGGAAGACCACCAACTTCGAAGCGCCCTACCCGAGCTGGACGCCGATCACCGACAAGGTCATCACCACCAGCGGCGGCGCGGCGGCGCTCGGCCGCGACCCGCAGACGCTGTACTACGGCACCGGCGATCCTTTCGACGGCATCCCGCTGGTCGGCGGCGCCATGCTGAAGACCACCGACGGCGGCAACACCTGGTCGCCCTTCACCTTCCTCGGCAATTCGGGCATGGTGCTGGACGTCAAGGTCGACACCCGCGGCGCGAAAGACGTGGTGCTGGTGGCCACCGACGCCGGCGTCTATCGCTCGGCGGACGGCGGCAACACCTACGCCAGCGTGCTGAATGCCGGCCGGGTCTGGAGCCTGGCGCGCACGAATGTCGGCTGGCTGGCGACGGTCGCCACCAGCGGCTATTACAGCCCGGCCACGCTGTATCTCTCCAGCGACGGCGTCAACTGGTCGCCGCTGTCCGCGCCCAACCTGACCAACGGGGCCGGCCGCATCACGCTGGCGGTGGGTGCGCCGGGCGATGCGGTGGTCTACGCCTATGCCGCCCGCTCCTGCGACGCCGGCTGCGACCAGAAGGACCTGTACCGTTCGGCCGACGGCGGCTATACCTGGACCGCGCTGGGCCTGAAGACCAAGGCGCCGGTCAATCCGAACGAGGAAAACCCGACCATGGAGCTGATGGGCGGCCAGGGCTTCTATAACCACATGATCGTGGTCGACCAGACCGACCCGTCGCGTAATACCGTCTACCTGGGCGGCCAGCTCAACACCGGCAAGACCACCGACGGCGGCAAGACCTGGCGCCTGCTCACCAACTGGCTGGCCCAGTTCGGCATGCCCTACGCCCACGCCGACCACCATACCGCCGTGGTCTCGACCGCGGGCGGCAGGAAGCGCGTGATGTTCGGCACCGACGGCGGCCTGTTCCTCAGCTACGACGAGGGCAAGACCTGGACCGACCAGAAGAACACCGGCATCGTGGATCACCTGATCTATTCGATGGCGACCTCGGGCGCCGATCCGAACAGCGTGCTGGTCGGCCTGCAGGACAACGGCACCCGCATCCGTGCCGGCAACACCAGCGTGTTCAACCAGAGCTTCGGCGGCGACGGCTTCGGCGTGGGGTGGAGCCAGTCGAAGACCAACGTGACCGCGCTCGGCAGCTATGTCTACGGCTATATCTACTCGGCGCAGAAGGACCCGAACATCCAGCGCAAGTGGACCGACCCGGCCTTCGACGATGCGACCTGCACCTACAACGGCATCAACGCCTGCAACGCCTACTTCGTGACGCCGATCGCCACCCCCAGCGCCATGGCCGATCCGGGCGGGAAGACCTACTTCACCAACACCGCCAGCCTGGTCTACCGGACCGACGACGCGGGCGCGTCCTGGCGTCCTATCTTCAAGGGCAACACGGCCTACACCTACGTTCGCGGCGCGTCGCACAGCGTGGCGGTCAGCCCGATCGACCTGAACCATGTAGCGGCGGTCTCCCCCGGCGGTGCGCTGCTGCTGACTTCGGACGGCGGCGCCCACTGGGCCTTGCGCAGCACGCTGGTGCCGGGCCACAGCGGCTATAACAGCACCGTCGCCTGGGCCAACAATTCCGTGCTGTATGTCGGCTCGGAGAATCCGTTCGGCCAGGGCGTATGGGTGGTGAAGTCGACCGACGGCGGCGCGACCTGGAGCGCGGCCAGCAACGGCCTGCCGAACGTGCCGATCCAGAAGCTGCTGGCGGCGCCGAACGACTTGAGCGGCAACACGGTGTATGCGGCGACCTGGCTGGGCGTGTATCGCACCACCAACGGCGGCATCAGCTGGAGCCAGTTCGGCGCCGGCCTGCCGACCGTCGAGGTGAGCGACCTCTACATGCCGGCCGACGGCAGCTTCCTGCGCGCCTCGACCTACGGCCGCGGCGTGTGGGACTTGCCGCTGCGCTGACCTAGACTTCCGGCACGACGGCCGTCACCTCGATCTCGACCCGCGCCCTGTCTTCGATCAGGGCGCGGACTTCGACGGCCGTCATGGCCGGGTAGTGCTTGCCGATGATCTCGCGGTAGGCGGCGCCCAGCTCGCCCGAGGCGGCCAGGTACTCGCGCTTGTCGAGCACATACCAGGTCATGCGCACGATGTGTTCGGGCCGCGCCTGGGCCTCGCGCAGCACCTCGACCACGTTCAGCAGCGCCTGGCGCGCCTGCAGGGCGAAATCGTCGCTCTCGAAATGGCCCTGCGCGTTCCAGCCGATCATGCCGCTCACGAAGACCTGGCGGCCGCTGGCGGCGACGCCGTTCGAATAGCCGCGCGGGCGCGGCCAGCCCGGGGGTTGGAGGATGTCCATCAATGCTTCTCCTTCAGCAGTTCGCGCGCGATGATCAGTTGCTGCACCTCGGTCGCGCCCTCGTAGATGCGCAGGGCGCGGATCTCGCGGTACAGCTGTTCGGCCGGGTGGCCGCTCATGACGCCCAGGCCGCCGAACATCTGCACGGCCGCGTCGATCACCTGCTGCGCCGACTCGGTCGCCGTCATCTTCGCCATCGCCGCTTCCTTGGTGACCCTGGCGCCGCGGTCGCGCTGCCAGGCTGCGCGGTAGGTCAGCAGCGCGCTGGCGTCGATCCTGGTCGCCATCTCGGCGAGCTTGGCCTGCGTGAGCTGGAAATCGGACAGGGTCTGGCCGAACATCTTGCGCCGGGTGGCGTGCGCCAGCGCTTCGTCGAAGGCGCGCCGCGCGAAGCCCAGCGCCGCGGCCGCGACCGAGGTGCGGAACACGTCCAGGGTCGCCATCGCCACCTTGAAGCCCTGGCCGGCCTCGCCGACGCGCTGGGATGCCGGTATCCTGCAGCCGTCGAAGCGCAGGCGCGCCAGCGGATGCGGGGCGATCACCTCGATGCGCTCGGCGATCCCGAAGCCGGGGGCGCCGGCATCGACGATAAAGGCGCTGATGCCGCGTGCGCCCGGCGCCTCGCCCGTGCGTGCGAACACCACGTAGAAGTCGGCGATGCCGCCGTTCGAGATCCAGGTCTTTTCGCCGTCCAGCACATAGCTGTCGCCGTCCAGGCGCGCCGCGCATTGCATGGCCGCGACATCCGAACCGGCGCCCGGTTCCGACAGCGCGAAGGCGGCGATCGCCTCGCCGCGCGCGACCCGCGGCAGGTAATGCTCGCGCTGGGCCTCGCTGCCGAACAGGCTGATCGCGCCCGATCCCAGTCCCTGCATGGCGAAGGCAAAGTCGGCAAGGCCGTTGTGGCGCGCCAGCGTCTCGCGGATCAGGCAGATCGCGCGCGTGTCGATCGCTTGCGCATCCCCCGCGATCGCATGGCGCAGCCAGCCGCCCTCGCCCAGCAGGCGCACCAGCCGCCGGCAATCGTCATCGACGTCAGGCGAATGCACGCCGCGCACGTTCTGGGCCGCCCATTCGTCGAGCGCCGCTTCGAGGTCGGCGTGGCGGCCGTCGAAGAACGGCCACGCCAGGTAAGACTTGTCGGCCATCTCAATCCCCTTCGAAGACCGGTTTCTGTTTCGCCACGAAGGCGTGGTAGGCGCGGTGGAAGTCGTTGGTCGCCATGCAGATGGCCTGGGCCTGGGCCTCGGCTTCGATGGCTTCGTCAATCCCCATGTTCCACTCCTGCTGCAGCATCTTCTTGGTCATCCCGTGCGCGAAGCTGGGGCCTTCGGCCAGGCTGCGCGCGAGAAGCTGGGCCTCGGTCAAGACGGCATCCGGCTCGCACAGGCGGTTGAAGAAGCCCCAGCGTTCGCCCTCCTCGGCCGACATCGAACGCCCCGTGTACAGCAGTTCCGCGGCGCGGCCCTGGCCGATCAGGCGCGGCAAGATGGAACAGGCGCCCATGTCGCAGCCGGCCAGGCCGACCCGCGCGAACAGGAAGGCGGTCCTGGTGCGCGGCGTGGCGAGGCGCAGGTCGGAGGCCATCGCCAGGATCGCGCCGGCGCCGGCGCATACGCCGTCCACCGCCGCCACGATCGGCTGCGGGCAGGCGCGCATCGCCTTCACGGTATCGCCGGTCATGCGGGTGAAGGCCAGCAGGCCGGGCATGTCGAGCTGGGTGAGCGGGCCGATGATCTCGTGGACGTCGCCGCCGGAACAGAAATTCCCGCCCGCGCCGGCGATCACCACCGCCTTCACGTCGTCCGCGTAGGCCAAGGCGCGGAACAGGTCGCGCAGCTCGGCATACGAATCGAAGGTCAGCGGATTCTTGCGCTCCGGGCGGTTCAGGGTGATGGTGGCGACGCCGTTGGCGGCCTCGTACAGGAAATGCTCGGCGCTGTAGCCCGAGAGCTGCGCGCGGTTGCGCGGCAGCGAATGCGGGTCGCCCTGCAGGTAACGCATGGTGTGCTCCTTTTACTGATCGTTCAAATGCTGCTTCATCTTGTCGAGCAGCGAAATCATCAATGCCTTGTCGGCGGCGGGAATGTCGCCGAACAGCTCCGCGACCCAGGCTTCGTGCACGGCGGCCATCTCGGCGAAGGCGGCCTGGCCCGACGGGGTCAGCCTGACCACGAAGGCGCGGCCGTCCTGCGGATCGGGCACGCGCGCCACCAGTCCCTCGCGCTCGAGCTGGTCGGCGATGCCGGTGACGTTGCCGCCGGTGACCATCATGCGCTTCGACAGCTCGCCCATCCGCAAGCCATCCGGCTGGCGCTCCAGCTGGGCCATCATGTCGAAGCGCGGCAGGGTGATGCCGAAGCTGGTGCGCAGGCGGCTGCGGATCGCGCTCTCGACGCGCGTGGTGCAGACCATCATGCGCAGCCACAGCTTGAGCGCCTGGTGCTCTTCGCGCGGCTTCACATCACCTCCCCGCCGGCCACCGCGATCGACTGGCCGTTCAGGGCCGCGGCCCCGGGCATGCACAGCATGGCGACGGCATGCGCCACCTCCTCGGGCCGCACCAGCCGTCCCTGCGGATTGCCGGCCGCCAGTTCCGCGCGCGCCTGCGCCTCCGTACGGCCGGTCTTGCGCACGATGTTGGCCACGGCGTCCTGCACGATATCGGTCTCGGTATAGCCCGGGCAGACCGCATTCACGGTGATGCCCTTGTTTGCCAGCTCGAGGGCCAGCGCGCGCGTCAGGCCGACCAGTCCGTGCTTGGCGGCGCAATAGGCGGCGACGTAGCGGTAGCCGGTGAGCCCGGCGGTGGACGCGACGTTGACGATGCGTCCCCAGCCCGCTTCCAGCATCGCCGGCAGGGCCGCCTGGATGCAGTGGTAGGCGCCGCCCAGGTTCACGTCCAGCATGCGCTGCCACGTCGCCGCATCGGTTTTCAGGAATGCGCTCGACGCGGCCTGGCCGGCGTTGTTGACGAGGATGTCGGCCGCGCCCGCGCGCGCGAAGGCCCCGGCCACGCTGGCCTGGTCGGCCACATCCACCACCTGCCAGGCGACCCCGCCGCCCAGTTCGGCCGCCGCCGCTTGCAGCGCGGCCCCGTCGCGCGCCATCAGGGTCACGCGCGCGCCCTCCTCGATCAGCCTGCGCGCGACCGCCAGTCCGATGCCCCGGCTGGCGCCCGTCACCACCGCATGCTTGCCCTTGAGCGTGTCCATCATCCCTCCAGCAGCCGCGCCGCCACCTGCTGCGGCGACAGGCCCGTATTCGCGGCCGCGACCTGGCGTTCGCGTTCCAGGTTGCGCTCCAGTTGGGCCTTGCCGGCCAGGTACTGCTTCGGCCAGGCGATCGCCGTGAACCCGATCTTCGCCGCTTCCGTGAGGGTCCAGGCCGGATTCGCCAGGTGCGGCCGGCCCACCGCGCACAGGTCGGCGCGCCCGGCGGCGATGATGCTGTTGGCGTGGTCGGCCTCGAAGATGGAGCCGACCGCGATGGCGGGAATGCCGGCCTCGTTGCGGATGCGGTCGGCGAACGGGGTCTGGTACATGCGGCCGAACACCGGTTTTTCCTGCTTGCTGACCTGGCCCGACGAGCAGTCGATCATGTCGGCCCCCGCTTCCTTGAACAGGCGCGCGATCTGGACCGCGTCGGAGGGCGTGATGCCGCCCTCGACCCAGTCGTGGGCCGAGATCCGCACGCTCATCGGCTTCCCCGCCGGCCAGGCGGCCCGCATGGCGCGGAACACGCGCAGCGGATAGCGGCAGCGGTTTTCCAGGCTGCCGCCGTAATCGTCGGTGCGGCGGTTGGTCAGCGGCGAGATGAAGGACGACAGCAGGTAGCCGTGCGCGCAGTGCAGTTCGAGCCAGTCGAAACCCGCCTCCTCCGCAGCCAGCGTGGCGCGCACGAAGTCCGCTTCGACCCTTTCCAGATCCGCTTCGGTGGCCGCGCGCGCCACTTGCGACACGCCGGGCAGGTACTGTTCGCTTGATGCCGCGATCAGCGGCCAGTTATCGTCCGGCAGCGGCTGGTCGATCCCCTCCCACATCACGCGCGTCGAGCCTTTCGGGCCGGCGTGGCCGAGCTGGATGGCGATGCGGGCATCGGTCTGGCCATGCACGAAGTCGACGATGCGCTTCCAGGCCGCCGTGTGTGCGGGCGCGTACAGGCCGGGGCAGCTCGGGGTGATGCGGGCGTCGGCCGAGACGCAGGTCATCTCCGCGAACACCAGCGCCGCGCCGCCCAGCGCGCGCGCGCCGAGATGCACCAGGTGGTAGTCGCCCGGCACGCCGTCGACCGCGGAGTACTGGGCCATCGGCGAGACCACGATGCGGTTCTTCAGCACCAGCCCGCGCACGCGGAAGGGCGTGAGCATGGGCGGCACGCGCGCGCCCGCGGGCATCGGCAAAGGTAAAGCTGGAAACCCGGCCTGTGCGCATGCGCGCCGCGCGAACCAGTCCTCGAAACGCGCCACGTAGCCGGGGTCGCGCAGGCGCAGGTTCTCGTGCGAGATGCGCTGGCTGCGGGTGAGCATCGAGTAGGCGAACTGCTCGGCTTCCAAAGCGCTGTAGCGTTCGACGTTCTCGAACCACTCCATCGAATTGCGCGCCGCCGACTGGATCTTCAGGACCTCGACCGAGCGGCTGGCCTGGTAGGCGGCCAGCGCCGCACGCAGGTCACCGGGCTGCGCCGCACAGCAGCGCGCCAGCTCGATCGCATCCTCCAGCGCCAGCTTGGTGCCCGAGCCGATCGAGAAGTGCGCCGTATGCGCGGCATCGCCCATCAGCACGACGGGAACATTCCCATTCCAGTGCACCCACTCTTCGCAGACGATGCGCGGAAAGGCGATCCAGATCGCCGAGCCGCGCAGGTGGCCGGCGTTCGACAGCAGCGGATGGCCGTCCAGGTGTTCGGCGAACAGTCGCTCGCAGAAGGCAATGCCCTCTTCCTGCGGCATGTCGTCCAGGCCGGCCTTGCGCCACACCTCCTCCGGCGTCTCGACGATGAAGGTCGAGGTGTCGCCGTCGAACTGGTAGATATGGGCCTGGAACCAGCCGTGCTCCGTTTCCTTGAACACGAAGGTAAAGGCGTCGAACTTCTTCTTCGTGCCGAGCCACACGAAGCGGCAGCGGCGCGTCTCGACCGAAGGCCGGTAGGTATCGGCATGTCGGGCGCGGATGCGGCTGTTCAGGCCATCGGCGGCGATCACCAGGTCGGCCTTGTAGCGCGCGGCGATCGCCTGGTCGTCCTGCACGTCGGTCTCGAACACCAGCTCCACGCCCAGTTCCTCGCAGCGCGCCTGCAGGATGTTCAGCAGGCGCTTGCGGCCGATCCCGCAGAAGCCGTGGCCGCCCGACGTGACGCGGCTGCCCTTGTAGAAGACGTCGATGTCGTCCCAGTGGTTGAAGGCCTGCAGGATGGCGCGCGCGGTGGGCTCGTCGCTGGCCACCAGGTTGCCCAGGGTCTGGTCGGAAAACACCACGCCCCAGCCGAAGGTGTCGTAGGGCCGGTTGCGCTCGACCACGACGATGCGGTGGGCAGGATCCTGTTTTTTCATCAGGAGCGCGAAATACAGGCCGGCCGGGCCGCCGCCGATGCAAACGATATTCATACGGTGTTCAAAGCTCACGTAATTTGAAGCGCTGCAGCTTGCCCGTTTCGGTGCGCGGCAGCTTGTCGGTGAAGCGCACGGCGCGCGGGTATTTGTACGGAGCGATGCGCTCCTTGACGAAGTCCTGCAGCGCGCGCACCAGTTCGGGCGATTCGTCCACGCCGGGCTTGAGCACGACATGCGCTTCGACGATCTGGCCGCGCTCCTCGTCGGCGCGGCCGACCACGCCGCATTCGGCCACCGCCGGATGGCGCAGCAGCACGTCCTCGACTTCCGCCCCGGCGATGTTGTAGCCGGCCGAGATGATCATGTCGTCGGTGCGCGAACGATAGTAAAAGTAACCGTCGCCGTCCATCTCGTAGGCGTCGCCGGTCAGGTTCCAGCCGTTCAGCACGTACTTGCGCTGGCGCTCGTCCGCCAGGTAGCGGCAACCGGTCGGGCCCTTGACCGCGAGGCGCCCGATGACGCCGGGGCCGACCGGTTCTCCCTTCGCATCGAGGATGCAGGCGCGGTAGCCCGGCACCGGCTTGCCGGTCGCGCCGGGCCGGATGTCCGCGCCGCTGGCGGAGATGAAGATATGCAGGATCTCGGTGGCGCCGATCCCGTCGATCATGTCGATCCCGGTGGCGGCCTTCCAGGCGTCGCGGGTGGCCAGCGGCAGCGCCTCGCCGGCCGACACGCAGGCGCGCAGCGAATCCAGGTCGTGCTGCGGCGCCAGCGGCGTCATCTGGCGGTAGAAGGTCGGCGCCGTGAAGCACACGGTGGCGCGGAAGCGGTCGATCGCCGCCAGCAGGCCTTCCGGCGTGAGCCTTTCCAGCAGCACCCCGGCCGCGCCCACGCGCAGGGGGAACAGCAGCAGTCCGCCGAGGCCGAAGGTGAAGGCCAGCGGCGGCGTGCCGATGAAGATGTCGTCTTCGCGCGAGCGCAGCGTGTGCGCCGGGAAGCAGTCGCAGATCGCCAGCACGTCGCGGTGGAAGTGCATGGTGCCCTTCGGGACGCCGGTGGTGCCGGACGTGAAGCTGATCAGGCAGACGTCGTCGGCCGCCGTGTCCAGCGCATGGAAGGGTTGGTCGTGGCGCGCCATCAGCACCTCGATCCCTTCCGCATGGCCGGGATCGTCGAACCAGACCACCGGCGGATGGCCCGCCACCTGTTCCAGTTCGCCGGCCAGGGAGCGCGCGCACAGCACCGCGTTCACCTGCGCCTTGTCGAGGATGACGCCGAGCTCGCGCGCGCGCAGCAGCGGCATGGTCGGCACCGCGATCAGGCCGGCCTTGAGCACGGCCAGGATGCTGGCGGCCATCATCGGACAGTTCGCGCCGCGCAGCAGCACCCGGTTGCCCGGCACCAGGCCCATGTCGGTGCGCAGCACATGGGCGATGCGGTCGACCTGGCGCTGCAGTTCGGCATAGCTCCAGCTCAGGTGCTCGCCCAGCACGGCGGTGCGCGCGCCGCGGCCCTCGGCCACGTGGCGGTCGAGCAGCTCGGCCACGCAGTTCAGGCGCGCCGGGTACCGGAGTGCGGGAAGGTCGAAGATGAAATCGGGCCATTCGCCGGCCGGCGGGAGATGGTCCCGCGCGAAGCTGTCGACGTAGGCCGAAGGGCTCAACTCTGCAGCGGACAGGCTTGTCATTGGAGCGCTCCGGAGAAAAGGATAGGTCGGTGGGGCCGGCAGATACTTTAAACCTAAAGCAAATTCAAGACAAGCCAGGTTGTTTTTTTAATAAAGATCGGCGTATGATTCCCTGCACCTGACGAAAGGATGATCAATGGCCCTGAAAGACGAGATCCAGGCGGCGCAAGACCGCCTTGCCGACGCCGTGTCGGCGCGCGACGCCGAGCGCGCCGCATCGCTCTACTCCGAGGACGCACGCCTGATCCCGCAAGGCGCGCCCGCCTGCACGGACCGTGGCGCGATCGCCGCCTTCTTCGCCGGCGCCTTTGCCAACGGCATCGTCGGCGCGCGCTTCATCACCGAAGACGTGGACGGCGACGAGGCGCGCGCGAGCGAGGTCGGGCGTTACGAACTGTACGCCGCGGGCCCGGACGGCAACCAGGTCCGCGCGGCGGAAGGACGCTACCTCATCGCCTGGCGCAAGGCCGGCGGCGAGTGGCGCATCCACCGCGACATGTTCAACTCGCAGTAGGAGCAGCCTAGAACTTGGCGCTGTTCGCATTAAGTGTGGAATCTTTTTCGCAAGCGCCCGGTCCAACGTCGACCTGAACCGTTGACGGAGGCGCCATGCAAGCCCGGCAGTTCGAGCAATTTCTCCAGCGTCTACCGAGCCTCACCCGGCGCCAGCGCGGCCGGCTGCTGGCGCTGCTGCAATCGGCGGCCGGGCTGGACCGGGCTCTCGACGTCATCGAACAACCAGGACAGGCGCCTTGCTGCCCGCGCTGCCAGGCCGATCGTCCTTATCGTCACGGCCATGCGAATGGCCTGCAGCGTTATCGCTGCCGCATCTGCTTTCGTACCTTCAACGCCCTGAGCGGCACGCCGCTGGCCCGGCTGCGCCACAAATCGCGCTGGATCGACTACCTCGACGGCATGCTCGACTCGCGCAGCGTGCGCCGCGCGGCGCTGGAAACGGGCGTGGCCAGCGCCACCAGCTTTCGTTGGCGGCATCGCTTCCTCAGCGTGACCAAGGACGACCGGCCCGAGCGGTTAAAGGGAATCGCCGAAGCCGACGAAATGTATGTGCTCGAATCGCACAAAGGCGCCAGGAAACTCGACCGCCCGCCACGAAAACGTGGCGGCAAAGCGTCAAAGCGCGGCATTTCGAACGAGCAGATGTGTATTTTGGTCGCACGCGACCGCAGCGGGCAGACCATCGATGCCGTCACCGGCAAGGGCGCGCTGCGCAAGCAGCATTTGCTCGAGCACCTGGGACCGCGCATCGAGCGCGACGTGCTGCTGGTGACCGACAGCCATGCCGCTTATCCGGCATTCGCCCGTGAAGCCGGGATCGCCCATGAAGCCGTGAACGTGAGCGCAGGCATCCGCAAGCGCGGCGCCCTGCACATCCAAAACGTCAACGCCTATCACAGCCGCATGCGCGCCTGGCTGGTGCCGTTCCGCGGGATCGCCAGCCGTTACCTGTCCCACTACTTCGGCTGGCGCTGGGCGCTGGACGGGCAACGCATCGCCAGTGCGGACGCCTTCCTGAGAGCGGCGCTGGGCAGATTCAACACTTAACGCGAACAGCGCCTAGAACTTCATCTCCATCGTCGCCCGCACGCTGCGGTGCACCGGATTCAGCGTACGGCTGGTCTGGGTGCCCACGCCCGGCGTCGTGTAGCTGCTCTGGCTGATCGTGTCCTGGGCCAGCAGGTTCGCGGTCGCCACGCGCAGCTGCAGTTTCGGGGTGAACTTCCACAGCGCATACAGGTCGAGGTCGCGCCGCACCGACTGGTAGCTGACCTGGTTGCCCGAGATGCGCACGAAACCGCCGTTCTTGAAGACATAGCTGCCGCCCAGGGTCAGCGGGCCGGTCTTGTAATCGGCGCCCAGAGTGGCCGACAACGGGGTCTGGCCATCCAGGCGGTTGTCCGGTCCCGGCACCGATTCCACGGTCGACCAGTTGCGAGACAGGCTGGCGCGCAGGTCGAGGTTGGTGGTGGTCTGCATCACGGCCTTCAGCGGGAACTTGGCTTCCAGTTCGAGGCCGTAGGTGCGCGCGTTGCCGCTGTTGGTCGGCGACGAGATCCAGCGCGTGCCGTCGAAGCTCACCAGGTTGCGGATGTAGTCGGTGATGTGGCGGCTCGACACGCTGGCCGACAGCAGCGCGCCCTCGCCCCAGTAATGCTCGTAGGAGGCGTCGATGCCCAGCGCCAGCTCCGGCTTCAGGTTCGGGTTGCCGATCGAATCCGGTTCGGTCTGGCTGTTGTTGACCGAGGTGAAGCGGTGCGGAATGATCTGCTGCTGGCCCGGCGCCTTGTAGGTGCGGGTCACGGCCAGGCGCACCTGGTCGCCCTTGGTGCCCGGCAGCTTGTACAGGGTCTGCGCGATCGGGCTCAGGACCGACGACGTGTTCTTCACCCGCGCGTAGGTGTTCCCTTCGGTCGAGGTGCGGATCCCTTCCCAGCGCGCGCCCAGGTACACCGACCAGGCAGGCGTCACATTCCACTCGTCCTGTCCGTACACGGCCACGCGCGAGACCGTCGACTCGTAGAACTCGTCGCCGCCCGGCAGCGACACGGTCGGCGCCGCGGCGTCGCGTTCGAGACGCCTGTCGTCGCCGCTCTGGTAGCCGCCATCCCAGCCGAAGGCCAGCGCATGGCCTTCGAAGCGGCTGCTGGTGTACTTGCCGGTCGAGGTCAGCCCGCGCACGGCGGCATCGGACTCGATGAAGGCGCTCAGCGGCCTTGCCGCCGGGTTGCCGCTGCCGAAACGGTACATCGAGTTGCCGGCGCCGACATACAGGCCGCTCAGCTTGGCGTCCAGCTTGGCGCCGGATTCGAACTTGTGCACCCAGTTCAGCTCTTCGCGGAAGACGTGGTTATGGTTGGTCATGCTCTGGTCGAGCCGCGGATAGGCGGGCAGCGGACCGACCAGCGTGTCGATGTGCCCCGCTTCGACCTGGCTGAAATTGGCCCAGTTGGCGAAGGTCTGCGAGGTCAGCGCATCGCCATTCTCGAAGGTGTAGTTCAGGCGCGGCGTCAGGTTCACCACGCTGATCCTGGCGTCCTGCGGCGTGTTTCCCCGGCGCAGGCCGGTCAGGACGCCGGCCGTGTTGACGAAGGTTTCGGTGGTCTCGGGATGGTTGGTGAAGCGGTTCTGGAACACGTTCGCCGCAAACGAGTAGGACAGCTTGCCGAGCTTGTCGGACAGCTGCAGGCTGGCGGTCGGGCTGTTCATGGCGGCGCCGTGGCCGTAGCCGAGCTTCAGCTCGCGCTGGGCGGCCTTGACCGACTTCTTCAGCACGATGTTGACGGTGCCGGCGATCGACTGGGTCGAGAACTCGGCGCTGGCGGCGCGCAGCACTTCGATGCGCTCGATCACGTCGGGCGACAGCGAGCTGATGTCGAAGCCCTGGGGCGCGCGCTCGCCGTTGATCAGCACCTGGGTATAACCATTGCCGAGGCCGCGCATGCGGATCTCGCCGCCGCGGCCGCTGCCGCTGATGGTCACGCCCGGCACGCGCTTGAGCACGTCCAGCACATTGGTATCGCCGTATTTGACGATCTCTTCGTTGTTCACGACGATCTTGCTGGCGGTGTCGTCGCGGCGTGGATCGTAGGATGCGGCGGCGCCCTTCACCTCGACCTGCTGGATCTTGCCATCGCCGGCAGGCTTGACGTCGCTGGTGACGGGTCCCTGCTGGGCATGGACGGGTGTGGCCAGGGCGGCCGCGACGGCGGCTGCGGCCAGGCTCAGGCGGAACGGAATGCGGTAGGCTGGCATGTCAATCTATTCAAAGTTGAAATGGGACGGCCATTCTCCACCAGATTTCGCCCATTTCATTGCCAGCCCGTAAATATTTTTGATATGCATGCACCAATTTCGTATGCATGCATATTAAAAATGATGTCAAAATGCAACCATAGCCCACTTGGCCGGGCTGACCGTTATAATCAGACATCTTTTATTCGAGGTTTCCCCGTGTCCGATCGCATCAAAGTCCTGCCGCAATACCTGCTGCCCAAGCAGCGCCTGACGAACCTCGCCGGCCGTGTCGCCGGCGCCAAGGGCGGCTCGATGACGACCAGGCTGATCCGCTGGTTCGTCGGCAAGTACGAGGTCAACATGGACGAAGCCGAGAATTCGGACATCGCCAGCTACACCAGCTTCAACGATTTCTTCACCCGGCCGCTGAAGGCCGGCGTGCGGCCGCTCGCGGATGCCGCCTTCGTCTGCCCGGTCGACGGCGCGATCAGCCAGTTCGGCGCGATCGACGACCACCACATCCTGCAGGCCAAGGGCCACCGTTTCACCACCACCGAACTGGTGGGCGGCGATGCCGAACTGGCGAAGCAGTTCCAGCACGGCAGCTTCGCCAACCTGTATCTGTCGCCGAAGGATTACCACCGCCTGCACATGCCCTGCGACGGCAGGCTGACCCGCATGATCTACGTGCCGGGCGCGTTGTTCTCGGTGAACCCGACCACGGCGCGCGGCGTGCCCAACCTGTTCGCCCGCAACGAGCGCGTGGTCTGCGTGTTCGACTCGGCGCAGTACGGCCCCTTCGTGATGGTGCTGGTCGGCGCCACCATCGTCGGCAGCATGGCCACCGTGTGGCACGGCGTGGTGAACCCGAAGCGCCCGCAAAAGATCAGCGAATGGCGCTATGACGACCAGGACATCGTGCTGAAAAAGGGCGAAGAGATGGGCCGCTTCCTGCTCGGCTCGACCATCGTGATGCTGTTCAAGGCGAATACCATCGCCTTCAACCAGGACTGGGCGCCGGAGCGTTCGGTGCGGCTCGGTGAAAAGATGGGCGATTTCGTCGGCGCGCGCGCCTGAGCGGGCGCGCATGCGGGATCTGCGGTGCGCGGGACCGGGTACGCCGCTGCGTGCCCGTTGCCCGGCCGTCTAGCTTCGGAGCATCTGGAGAATGTCGTCGATCCTGTAGGGTTTCGCGGCAAACAGGTAAGGCCGTTCACGGTTCTTCAGCAGTTCGGGCACCACGTACCCGGAGGTCAGTACGATCTTGACCGTCGGGTACATATTGCTGACGGCGTCCGCCAGTTCAAGCCCGTTCATCCCGGGCATCATGATATCCGTGAACATCGCATCGATGTCCTTGTCGTCCTGAAGGATCCGCAGGGCTTCGTCCGCCGAGTGGGCGAGCACGACCTCCAGGCCGTTGGCGCTCAACAGGGTCGCCGCCAATTCCGCGCCGTCGGATTCATCTTCCACGAGAAGTAACTTGTGCAACATGCTGACCGGGCCGTCTGTCGACGACGTTCCGGAACGCGGCGATCGATTCTCGGGCAATTCGCCGCCAGTCTTTCCTGACGTGCTGTTCATATTCATTCTCCCGTGAGCGGATGATCTATTTTACCCATTCCTCCGGACGTTAATAGTGTAATTCGCCAACGCCCCAGCCAACTTCCAGGAAATGCCGGCAAAACATGCAGCCGGAATGAACCCGATTTACCTGCCATTCAAAAACCCGTTTGCCTTTTCAACTGGATTATAATCGCTCCGATTATTCCGCAATTCCAGATTTCAAACCACGAAAAGAATGCCCGGGGATGGAAGCATGAAGTATGCACTGGTTCTGGAAAAAGATACTGCGCGCTGCAACAAGACTTCCAACGTTCTTTCATCAATGGGCTACCTGATAACGCCGGTATTCAATCCCAAGAAAGCCTTGCATGCCGTCCATATGATCCAGTTCGATCTGATCGTTACCTGCACGGCAGTCAATCCCGGCGATCGGCGCTCCCTTACCGGCGAATTAAAACGCTGTTCGCCGGATTCCATCCTCATATTATTGGCCGACCCGGAAACCGGGCCTCATTTCAACAGCAACCATGACGGTACCGACGCAATCCTGGAACGGCCGCTGACAGTCCCCAGCCTCAACAACGTTCTCGATTTCAACCTTCATGACGGCTTCTCGGTGTCGGCTTTCGCCCGGCGATTCGAAAGGCGAAGCCGGGCGATCGATTAAGCGATGCCTTTCGCCTCCGGGCAAATACCATGGCCATTTCTCGCGGATAGATTCGGCAGCCAAACGAATCAACGGCGGATCGCGCCGGCAAGCAGCGGGTGCCGCGATGCCATGCATTGCGCCGCCGATCAGCCGTGCTGCACAGTCCGGCCCGCTTCCTGCCCGCGCGCCCGCGCGCAGCACGCCTCTTCCAGCATGTCCAGGAAAGCCCGCGTCTTGGCCGGCATCAGCCGCCGGCCCGGGAATACCGCCCAGCCGGTCGCGGCCGGGAATTCCCATTCCGGCAGCACCCGCACCAGCTCCCCGTCCTGCAGGTACGGCTGCACGAACAGCGTCGAACTGGCGGCGATGCCTGCGCCGCCGGCGGCGATGCGCGCCAGCAGCTCCGGTGAATTCGCGGTCAGTCGGGCCCGCACCGGGTGTTCCCAGCGCACCTTGCCGCGTTCCAGCACCCAGGGGGCGGCGCCGCCGTTGCGGCTCAGGATGCACAGCAGGTCGTGCCGGTTCAGGTCGTCCGGATGCTCGGGCAGGCCATGCTGGGCGATGTAGGAAGGCGCCGCGTACAGGCCGAAACGCTCCAGTGAGACCCGGCGCGCGTGGAGGCTCGAATCCTCGGGCAGGTCGCCCATGCGGATCGCGATGTCGAAACCTTCGGCCACCAGGTCGACCCGGCGCGGCGACAGGTCCAGCTCCAGCGACACCGCCGGATAGCGCGCCGTGAAGCGTGCGATCAGGTCGGTCAGGTAGAGGTTCGCGAAATCGCCCGGCATCGAAATCCGCAACTTTCCGCTGGGCTCGGCCTGGCGGTGCTGGGCCAGCGCCCCGGCCGCCTCGACCTCGTCGGCCACCTTGCGCGCGTGCTCGAGCAGGCTTTCGCCGAACTCGGTCAGCACCAGGCGGCGCGTGGTGCGCTGCAGGAGCCGCTCGCCGAGGCCGGCTTCCAGCAGCGCGATGCGGCGCGAGACCGTCGATTTCGGCAAGTCCAGGCGCTGCGCGGCCATGCTGAAACTGCCTGCCTCGACGATGCGCGCGAACAGCAGCATGTCGTTCGCTTCAATATCCATGATCGCTCCTGATTGTTCCATCGGTTGAATAATGTTATCCATTTTATCGTCTTCCGCACGATAGATGGAACCGTTAAAGTGTCTCCATCGACACACCAACCGATACTACAAACACCAAGGAGCCACCATGAACATTCTGCAGATCAATTCCAGCGTCCGCGGCGCCAATTCCGAATCGAGCCGCGTGGCCGGCAACATCGTCGCCAAACTGAGCGCGGCCAACCCGGGCGCCACCGTCACCGTGCGCGACCTCGGCGCCAACGCCCACCCGGTGCTGGACGAAGCCGCACTGGGCGCCCTGTTCACCCCGGCCGACCAGCGCACGCCCGAGCAGGCCGCGCGCGTGGCCCAGGACGATGCCCTGATCGCCGAAGTGCAGGCCGCCGACGTGGTCGTGATCGGCGCCCCGATGTACAACTTCGGCATGCCGATCCAGCTGAAAGCCTGGTTCGACGCCATCGCCCGCGCCGGCGTGACCTTCCGCTACACCGAGTCCGGCCCGGAAGGCCTGCTGAAGAACAAGAAGGTGTTCGTGGCCACGTCGCGCGGCGGCATCTACCCGGAAGACGCGGATCCGCAAGTGCCGCACATCCGCATGCTGCTGAACTTCCTGGGCATGAGTGACTCGACCTTCGTGTACTCGAACGCCCAGGCGATGGGCCCGGATGCGGCCGGCAAGGGCCAGGCCGACGCCGACGCCGCGGTCGCCGCACTGGCCTGATCGCAGGCCCGCAGCAGGGGCCTGCAGCAGCAGCCTGACGCATCGGCATGATGCGTGCGCCGCGGCCCCGGCCGCGGTTTTACTTCATGAGGAGATCGAGATGGAACAGCAAACGACAGTGATGACCGAAGAAGAACGCGTCGAACGCAGCCGCCGCATCGAGCGCGTGCTCGGCGGCCAGTTCGTGATGGATGGCGCCGGCGTCAAGATCAATCGCGTCCTGACCCAGACGCTGCAGCGCCGTCTCGACCCCTTCCTGATGCTGGACGCCTTCGGCAGCGACAAGGCGGGCGACTACATCGCCGGCTTCCCGGAGCACCCGCACCGCGGCTTCGAGACCGTCACCTACATGCTGGCCGGCCGCATGCGCCACCGCGACAGCGCCGGCAACGAAGGCCTGGTGAGCGACGGCGGCGTGCAGTGGATGACGGCCGGACGCGGCGTGGCCCACTCCGAGATGCCGGAGCAGACCGAGGGCCTGATGGAAGGCTTCCAGCTGTGGCTGAACCTGCCCGCGAAGGACAAGATGAGCGCGCCCTGGTACCGCGACATCCCGCACGAGGAAGTGCCGCGCTTCAGCCTGCCCTCCGGCGCCGCCGTGAAGGTGATCGCCGGCAGTTCGCACGGCGTGGATGGCGCCGTGCAGCGCGAAGCGACCCAGCCGCTCTACCTCGACATCGCGCTGCCGCAAGGCGCCGAATTCGAGCAGCCGCTGCCGGCCGGCCACAACGCCTTCTTCTACGTCTACCGCGGCGAGGTCGTGGTCGACGGCAAGGCGGTGCCGCAGGCGCGCATGGCCATCCTCGACAATGCGAAGGAGGCCGATGGCGTGCGCATCAAGGCGGACGTGGACAGCCGCCTGGTCCTGATCGCCGGGCGCCCGCTGAACGAGCCGATCGCGCAGTACGGTCCCTTCGTGATGAACACGAACGCCGAGATCTTCCAGGCGGTCGAGGATTTCCGCGCGGGCCGCTTCGCCTGACCGCTGTTCGGCTACACTAGCGGCATGCCGCTGCTACCTGTCATCTCCAACCTGCTCGGGCGCGCCAGCCGCGCGCTCGGGCTGGAAACCATCGACGCCTTCCCGCCGGGTCATCGCTACGCCGACACCCGCTGGGACAAGGCCTATTTCGACATCCCTTCCGACTACAAGCCCGAGCGCATCGAGCAGGCCATGTCCGAGGCGATCGCCAACACGCCCAGCGTGTTCGCCTGGATCCAGCACCCGACCCCGCGCATGCAGCGCGCCCTGCTCGGCGTCATCCACGCCCGCCTGCGCCGCGGCGGCACCCCGCCGAACGAGCTGCTGGCGATGCTGATCGACGCCTACGCCAGTCCGCGCACGCAGGAAGCCGTTCCCGGCCTGCGCGCGGCGATCGCCAGTACCGACGGCTATGATCCCTCGATGCGGGTGGCGCACCTGGCGGCCTGGCTGGCCGACATGCCGGCCGCCTTCGACGTCATCGAAGCACGGCCCTGACCTGCTCCGGCGCGGCGCCGTTGTCCGGCACATGGCGCGCGCGCAGCCGCATGAACGGCGTCTCGACCAGGCGGTACAGCAGCCACCCGGCCAGCACCGAAGCCGCCAGCGCCGCCGCGATGACCAGCGGGTGCTCCGGACCATAGCCGGCTTGCGCCAGGGACTGCGCGACCAGCATGGCGACCTGCTTGTGCACCAGGTAGAGCGCGTACGACCAGCGCGCCAGCGGCGAGGCGCCCGGCACGCGGATGCGGTGCAGCGGCGACTCCGGGGCCAGCGCCGCCAGGATCAGCAGCGCGCAGCCCAGCGCCAGCAGCGGATAGCCGAACACGGTGGCCCCGAATCCATAGTGGTCGGCCAGGAACCAGCGCAGCGCCACGCCGCTCACCAGCAGGCCCGCCGCCAGCAGCAGCCTGCCCTGTCCCATGAGGCGCGCCCATATCCCGCCATGGAAATTCCTCAGCAGGGCCAGCGCCACCCCGGCCAGCAATTCGTCGAAGCGGCAGAAGCTCGAGTAATAAATGAACTTGTAGTAGAAGTGCAGCCAGTTGGCTTCATCCTGCCCGCTCAGCCAGGCGCCGGCGCGCACCGCCATGCCCGCCGCGAATGCCAGCGCGAATGCCGCCCAGGCCCAACGGCGCCCGAGGCTGCGCCTGCCCAGCGCCACCGCGATCAGCGCGCAGGCCGGCAGCAGCAGGTAGAACTGCTCTTCGATGCACAGCGACCAGGCGTGCGAAAAGGCGGTGCCCGGCTCCAGGCCGATGTTCTGGGTGAAGCTGAGATACTTCCACAGCGGCAGCATCGGCGTGCCGCCGCGGAAAGCCGGCCACAGCGCATACAGCGCCAGCACGGCATAGAAGTTCGGCAGCGTGCGCAACAAGCGGCGCGCGTAGAAACGCCCCAGGCTCAGGCCGCCCGGGCGGTGCAGCGCCTGGAAGATCTGGTTGCCGATCAGGTAGCCGGACAGCGCGAAAAACAGGTCGACGCCGACCCAGCCGATCTCGCCGACCCAGCCGAAGGTGTCGCCGCCGCTGACGAACAGCACGTAATGGTGCAGGACCACCAGCGTCACGGCGAGCGCGCGCAGGGTGTCGAGGCCATGGATGCGGTCGGAAGCGCGGCTCATGTGGAAGATCGTCGACGAAAACGCCGGATGATGCCACGCGCCTCCCCTCGTGCCAAGGATTCCCGATAAAATGCCCGCACCGATATTTCCTTGGAACACAAGCATGACCTCTGCCGCAAGCCAGCTGCATTTCAAATCCGTCAACTATACGGGCCAGGGGCCGGGCCCGCGCGTCATCATCATGGGCGCGACCCACGGCAACGAGACCTGCGGCACCCAGGCCATTACCCGCGTGATGGCGGAACTCGACGCCGGCACGCTCCACATCGCCAACGGCAGCGTGACCTTCGTGCCGATCGTGAATCCGCTGGCCTATGCCAAGAACACCCGCTCGGGCGACCGCAACCTGAACCGCGACCTCTCGCCCAAGGAAAATCCGCAGGACTTCGAGGACCGCGTCGCCAACTGGCTGTGCCCGCTGCTGGCCCAGCACGACGTCCTGCTCGACCTGCACTCCTTCAACGCCGCCCACGGCGAACCCTTCGTGATGGTCGGCCCGCTCGACAACGACGGCACGCTGGAACCCTTCAAGCACATGCGCGAAGAACGCGCGCTGGCGCGCCGCTTGGGCGTGCGCCGCTTCGTGACCGGCTGGATGGCGGCCTATGGCGGCGGCGTGCAGCGCCGTTCGCGCGGCGACGCCGCCGAACTGAAAACCGTGCTGCGCTACGGCATGGGCACCACCGAATACATGCGCAGCACCGGCGGCTACGCGCTGACCCTGGAGTGCGGCCAGCACCTCGACCCGCAGGCGCCAGAAGTCGCCTACCGCGCGATCATGAACACCCTCGCCCACCTGAAGCTGATCGACGCCCCGGCGCCGGAACCGGTCCCGTTCGACGAGATGGAAGCGCTGCAGATGGTGGTCGTGCACGACAAGCTCGACGCCGGCGACCGCTTCACCCGCACCTGGGCCAGCTTCGACCCGGTGCAGGAAGGCGACCAGATCGGCGTGCGCGCCGACGGCAGCCCGGTGACCGCCGAGTTCTCGGGCCGCATCCTGTTCCCCGACGTGAACGCCGGACCGAACCAGGAGTGGTACTACCTGACCCGTCCGAATCCGCAGTTCGGCCGCGAGTAAAGCGCTCAGCTGCCGGCTTCCCGCACCCGTTCCGCCCGGATCAGGTGCAGGTTGCGCAGGTAAATCGCCACGCCCAGCCCCTGGCCGGCGACGAATACCGGATCGCGCCGGTGCAGCGCATACGCGAGCAGCACCAGCGCGCCCACGATGCTGAGGTACCAGAACGCGACCGGGATCACGCTGCGGCCCCGGCGCTCGCTGGCCAGCCACTGGATCACGAAGCGTCCCATGAACAGGGCCTGGCCGCCGAAGCCGACCAGCAGCCACCAGCCGTCCTCAGCCATCCGCCCTCCCCTTGGCCGGCTGGCGCCACGGCGCGCGCCGCCAGCGATGGCGCCACCGAACGCGCCAGCGCAGCAACCAGCGCAGCCGCGGCAGCATCCACGCCATTTCCCACGCACCCCAGGCCAGCGACACGCAGCCGACCGCGCGCTGCGCCGGCAGCACCGCCGGGACGCGGATATGCTGGCTCACCAGCAGCGCCGCGGCCACCCCGGCCAGCAGCAGGCCGGCCAGGAATCCGCCCACGCCGGAGGTGCGCCAGCCCCTGCGCCCGTGCATCGCCAGCCCGAGCCAGGCGCCCAGCCAGCCGCCCAGCATGCCCCACAGGATGTCGACCGGCCAGTGCACGCCGACCATGATGCGCGACAGGCCGACCAGGGTGGCGAGCAGCAGGAGCAGCGCGCGCAGCAGCCGGCTGCCGGTCCCGCCCATCGACCAGATGCCGGCCATGGCGAAGGCCGCCGCCGCGTGCCCGGACGGGAAGGACACATGCCGGTATGCCGGCCCGGCCTGGTAGAACTGCTCCGGCGCCAGCACCGACAGCGGGCGCGGCAGGTCGATGAACTGCTTGGTCAGCTGGGTCCAGAGGCCGGCGAAGACGGCGGCGAGCAGCGCCGCCCAGAAGCAGTGCGGCAGGCGCCGGATGCAGGGCAGCACCAGCGCCAGCGCCACCGCGCCGTCGCCCAGCATGGTGAGGTGCAGCCAGAACAGCGGGCCGAGCGGGTGGCCGGCGTGGTTCAGTACCAGGAAGGCGGCGCGGTTGGCGCCCGCCGCCAGGACCAGCACCAGCAGCGCCAGCCCGGCGGCCGGCGGCAGCCACACCCAGGGGGAACGCAGCGGCGGCGCCATGGGATTCAGTCCGGCATGCGCGCCAGCACGATGCCGCCCTTGCGGTACAGCACCTGGACCGGACCCAGGCCGGCCAGCGCGTCGCTGCGGGTCAGCACCACCTGGCCGCGGGGCGGCAAAGCGGCGAGCGCCGGCGCGGCAGGCGTGACCGCGCCGCGGTAGACCGAGAAGCTGGGCACGTTGATGCGCCAGCCATGGACGTCCCAGCCGGCGCGCCGGGCCAGCAGGGCCGCTTCCTTGACCGGCCCCTGTTGCAGTTCGGCCAGCGCCGGCAGCAGCAGGCCGGCCAGCGCCAGCGAACACAGCACGCCGCTTGCGGCCAGGCGCCGCCACAGGCAGGCGCCGCGCCACAGGGCCAGCCCGAGCGCCGCCGCCAGCAGCACCAGGGCGCCGGCCTGCCAGGCCGTTCCGAATACCCCGGTCCGGCCGAGGGCCTCGCGCAAATAGGGGTTGCGGCTCTCCGGCGCCAGCACCGCCAGCAGGCGCGGCAATGCCGCCACCAGCGCGAGGAACAGCAGGGGCGGCGCGAACGCCAGCAGGTTCGAGCGCAGCGCATGCCGCTCGCGCGCCATCAGGACGAACAGCGGCGTCGCCCCGTACAGCAGGTAGTGCGGCAGCTTGGTGCCGGCCAGGGAAAAGAACAGCAGCACGAACAGGAACCAGCACCACAGGAAGGTGTCGAGCGGTGCAGCCTGCATGCGGCGCAGGCCGGGCAAGGTGCGCAGGAACAAGCCGCTATACGGCAGCAGCAGGACCGGGATCACCGGCAGGTAGTACAGCAGGCCGCCGCCATGCCCCTGCAGCGGCGCCAGGAAGCGCTCGACGTTGTGGCGCAGGAAGAAACCGGCCAGGAAGGCATCGCCGCGCCGTTCGAATTCCAGCAAATACCAGGGCATGGCGACCGTCAGCAGGATCGCCCAGCCGGCCGGGTCGCGCGCGGCGCGCCACCACTCGGCCACCCTGCCCTGCAGCGCAAACGCGAGCAGGCTGGCGCAGCCGGGCACCAGCAGCGCCACCGGCCCCTTGGTCAGCAGCCCGAGGCCGATCCACAGGAAGATGCGCCGGCGCCAGGCCGGGCGCGGGTCGCCGGCGTAACGGACGATATCGAACATGCTCAGCGCCAGGAACAGGTTGAGCAGCGCATCGGCGGTCGCGCCGCGCCCGATCACGGCGACCCCCGCGCTGCCGGCGGCGATGAAGGCCGCGGCGTAGCCGGCGTCGCGGCCGAGGAAGCGGCGCGCGAACGCGAGGATCGCCGCGATCCAGGCGCAGGCCGCCAGCGCGGACGGCAGGCGCAGCGCGAATTCGTCCAGCCCCAGCAGCCGTACGGAAGCCGCCTGCAGCCAGTAGATGAGGATCGGCTTGTCGTAGCGCGGCTGGCCGTTCAGCCAGGTGGAGAGATAGTCGCCGCGTTCGAGCATCTCGCGCGTGGCTTCGCCGAAGGCGCCCTCGTCGACGTCGAACAGCGGCACCGCGCCGAGCCCGAAGAACAGGCCGAGGAAGGCGGCGCCGGCCAGCACCAGCGGCAGCAACAGCGGGGGCAACGGCGGGGGCAACGGCGGGGGCAACGGCGGGGCCGCCGCCTGCGCCGGACGCGCCAGCCGTGCCGGCCGGCCGCGCGCGCACCGGGCCGGCGGCGGCGACGCGCCCTCCCTGGCCGGGCCGCCGCTCATGGCTGCCGCGCCGCGCCCGCGCGCGGCCCCGCGTCCGTGACGGCGCCGCCCGCGCCGAAGCCGGCGTCGCCGCCGAGGGTTTCGCGCACCAGGTAGGTACGGGCGGCGCCGACCTCGAAATAGGTGCGCGCCAGTACCTCGGTGACGATGCCGGTGCACACGAACTGCACGCCGATCGCCACCAGCAGCACCGCCAGCAGCAGCAGCGGACGGTTGGCGATGGCTTCGCCTTCGCCCAGCTTGAGCCAGCCCAGCCAACCGAGCGCCGCCACGCCGGCGAAGGCGCAGGCCAGGCCGATGCGTCCGAAGAAGTGCCCGGGACTGGCGCGGAAGCGCACGAAGAAATACATCGACAGCAGGTCGAGCAGGACCTTGAAGGTGCGCGACAGGCCGTATTTCGAGCGCCCGTAGAGGCGCGGGAAGTGGCTGACCTCTTCCTCGCGGATGCGGTCGGGCGAGGTCACGGTGGCCATCCAGGTCGGGATGAAGCGGTGCATTTCACCGTACAGCCTGACCTCGCGCAGCACTTCGGTACGGAAGACCTTCAGCGAGCAGCCATAGTCGTGCAGCCTGACGCCGGTGACGGCGGCGATCAGGCGGTTCGCCAGCATCGACGGCAGCCGGCGCAGCCAGAAGCCGTCCTTGCGCGCGCGGCGCCAGCCGACCAGCAGGTCGAGGTTTTCGTCGAGCAGGCGGCGCACCATGCGCACGATGTCGTGCGGATTGTTCTGCAGGTCGCCGTCCATGGTGGCGATCACGCTGCCGCGCGCGGCGTCGATGCCGGCCTGGGTGGCGGCGGTCTGGCCGAAGTTGCGGCGCAGGATCACGGCGGCCACGTGCAGGGGACTGGCGCCCACGGCCTCGCGGATGCGCTCGGCGGTGCGGTCGCGGCTGCCATCGTCGACCAGGATCAGTTGCCACGGCCAGGGGCAGGCCGCCATCGCCGCCTGGACCTGGGTGGCCAGCGGCAACACGTTGTCTTCCTCGTCGTGCATCGGCACGACCAGCGACAGGCTATGCATGGCAGGCCCCGGCGGGCCGGCCGGCGGCGCTGGCGAACAGGATCATCCTTTCCTCCCGGGTCCTCGGATGGGGCGCAGCCGCCCCGGTTCGCCACCGAGTTTAGGGAGCCGGCACCGCGGCCATGCCGAACGGATCAAACGTGCGCGCTGTGCGCTGTAGAGGTAAGGTTTCGGGGGTAATTGATCGGCGCGCGCCGGGAAGTCGCTTCGTGCGACAATCCGGTGCCTGCAGGAACAACAACGATAACAATGGATGACATCGGAAAAAGGCCGGGGCGGTCCGCCCGCCTTCTGGCGCTCTCCCTCGGGCTGGCGTCCTGCGCCGGCGCATGGGGCATGGAGGTGCGCGTGGCCGCGCAGGAAGGCATTGCGCCGAAATGGATCGCGCTGCCCGGGCGCGCCGCCGGCATCTGCCCGGACATCATGGCGGCGGTCGAGCGGGTCGAGCCGCGCCTGCACTTCGCCGGCTATCGCCGCAGCCGCTCGCTGCCCGGCATCGAGGCCGGCCTCGAATCGGGCAGCCTGGACGCCGCCTGTGCGCTGGTCGCCACGCCGCGGCGCCGGGCGATCGCGGTACAGGCCGGCAAATCGGTGTATGTGGTGCGCCACGTGCTGGCGGCGCGCGCCGGCGACCAGGCCGTCGTGCGCGACATGCAGGACCTGGTACGCCTGGGTGCGCTGGTCACCAGCCAGCGCGGCTCCTCGTTCACCGAAAACCTGAAGCGGGCCGGGGTCCGGGTCGACGACGCCAGCGACGACAACCGCCTCAACCTGCGCAAGATGCTCGGCGGCCACGGGCGCTTCGCCTACCTCAACGAACTGAGCCTGCAGAACCAGATCCGCTCCGAAGGCCTGGGCGAGCGGGTGCGCGTGCTGCCGGCGGTGCTGGGCGCCGAGCCGACCTATTTCTGGGTCAGCCGCAAGGCCGATCCCGCCCTCTCCGAACTGCTCGGCAATGCCATCGACAAGCTCAAGGCCGACGGCGAACTGGGCCGCATCTACGCGCGCTGGAAGGCCTCTCCCTGATCAGGCCGGCGTCAGCAGTTTCAGTCCGGCGATGCCGGCCACGATCAGGCCGATCGACAGCAGGCGCAGCGCGCCGGCCGGTTCGCCCAGCATGATCATGCCGAACACGGCGGTGCCGACGGTGCCGATCCCGGTCCATACGGCATAGGCGGTGCCGAGCGGCAGCGCGCGCAGCGCCAGGCCGAGCATGCCGACGCTGCCGGCCATCGTCGCCAGGGTGAACACGGACGGCCACAGGCGGGTGAATCCGGCGGTGTACTTCAAACCCACGGCCCAGGCCACTTCCAGCAGTCCGGCAACGACCAAATACGCCCAGCTCATCGGCTTCTCCGCTCATCCACACATGAAAGGGCCGCAAGTATACCACCGCGGCCACGTCCCGATTTGTGACTGCCAAGCAAAAATGGGACGGTCCCGGCAGGATTTTCCGGTGTGGCGTAAGATGAGCGCCGCTTTACTGAATTCCGAGTCAACAAGAACAGGAGTACTGATGACTACATTGTTTGACCCCTTGAAAGTCGGCGCGCTGGAGCTGCCGAACCGCATCGTCATGGCGCCGCTGACCCGCTCGCGCGCGGTCGGCGAAGGCCGCGTGCCGAATGCCCTGATGGCCGAGTATTACGCGCAGCGCGCCTCGGCCGGCCTGATCCTGTCGGAAGCGACCTCGGTGACGCCGATGGGCGTGGGCTATGCCGACACCCCGGGCATCTGGTCCGACGAGCAGGTCGAAGGCTGGAAACACGTGACCGATGCCGTGCACAAGGCCGGCGGCCGCATCTTCCTGCAGCTGTGGCACGTGGGCCGCATCTCTGACCCGCTGTTCCTGAACGGCGAGCTGCCGGTGGCGCCCTCCGCCATCCAGCCGGCCGGCCATGTCAGCCTGGTGCGCCCGATCAAGACCTACGTGACCCCGCGCGCGCTCGACCTGGAAGAGATTCCCGGCATCGTTGCCGCCTACCGCAAGGGCGCCGAGAATGCGAAGAAGGCCGGCTTCGACGGCGTGGAAGTCCACGGCGCGAACGGCTACCTGCTCGACCAGTTCCTGCAGGACAAGACCAACCAGCGCACCGACGCCTACGGCGGCCCGATCGAGAACCGCGCCCGCCTGATGCTGGAAGTCACCGACGCCTGCATCGAGGTCTGGGGCGCCGACCGCGTCGGCATGCACCTGGCGCCGCGCCGCGATTCGCACGACGTGGGCGACTCGACCCCGCTGGAAACCTTCGGCTACGTCGCGCGCGAACTGGGCAAGCGTGGCATCGCCTTCATCTGCGCGCGTGAAGCGATCGGCGACGACCGCCTCGGCCCGGCGCTCAAGAAAGCCTTCGGCGGCGTCTACATCGCCAACGAAAAGCTGACCAGGGAAAGCGCCGAACAGCTCCTGACCAGCGGCGACGCCGACGCGGTCGCCTGGGGCCAGTGGTTCATCGCCAACCCCGACCTGCCGGAGCGCCTGAAGCGCAATGCGCCGCTGAATCCGGCCCGCCCGGAGAAGTTCTACGCCCCGGGTCCGGAAGGCTATATCGACTATCCGGCGCTGCAGGCCAACGCCTGAGCCAGTCCCTCTCTGCCCTTCGCCATATGCATGCATATGCCGAAGGGCATTTTCTTCCGCATACAGGCCCTTCCGGCAGCAAAAATTCCTCGTTCCGGCCTCCATACCGATACGAATAATATTGCTGACATGCTATTCTTGCGCGATCCGTTCCGGCAGCCACCAGCCGCCGGCATTGTCGTCAATCGTCGCAAGGACTTCCGTGAAACCCTCCGCTCTTCGCCTGATGCCGCTCGCCATCGCCACCGCGCTGGCCTTCGCTCCCGCCACCTACGCCAACGCCGCTGCCGCGCCCCGCGCCGAGAACGCCTTCCTGTCGCAGGCCGATGCCGCCGCGCGTTCGGCGCGCGTCTCGAACGTCGACTACGTGCTGGACTTCACGTTGACCGGCAAGGAGAGCTTCGGCGGCACCACGACCCTGAGCTTCGACCTGAACGACGCCTCGTCCCCGCTGACCATCGACCTCGACAAGGCCACCGTCAAGTCGGTCACCGTCAACGGCAAGAACGTCACCCCGCAGTACAACGGCTGGTTCGTGACCCTCGCCGCCGCCGACCTGGTCAAGGGCCGCAACACCGTCGCCATCGCCTACGAGCGTCCGCACAGCACCAACGGCGAAGGCCTGCACCGCATGGTCGACCCGGTCGACGGCCGCGTCTACACCTATTCCCACTTCGAGCCGGCCGCCGCGCACCAGATGTTCGCGGTGTTCGACCAGCCCGACCTGAAAGGCAGCTACCAGGTCAACGTGACCGCGCCGGCCGACTGGGAAGTGATCTCGACCACCCGCGAAACGAAGGTCGAAGCCAGCAATGACGGCAAGCGCTGGACCTTCCCGAAGTCGAAGAAGCTGAGCCCCTACAACTTCTCGATGCACGCCGGCCCCTACAAGAAATGGGAAGACACCAGCGGCAAGTACCCGATGCGCCTGTTCGCGCGCCAGTCGGTGGCATCGCAGATCAAGCCGGCCGAGTGGTTCAAGTACACCAGGGCCGGCCTGGCCTTCTTCGACGATTACTTCGGCATCCCCTACCAGTTCGAGAAGTACGACCAGATCCTGGTGCCGGACTTCCTGTACGGCGCCATGGAAAACGCTGGCGCCATCACCTTCGCCGAGCACGGCTTCATGTACAAGGCCGACATGACGGCCGAGCAGCGCCAGCGCCTGGCCGCCGTCATCATGCACGAGATGGCGCACCAGTGGTTCGGCGACCTGGTCACCATGAAGTGGTGGAACGGCCTGTGGCTGAACGAAAGCTTCGCTTCCTTCATGGGCACCTTGGCGACCGCCGAAGCCACCGAGTTCAAGGACGCCTGGCGCGCCTTCTACTCGCAGGGCAAGCAGGGCGCCTATTCCCAGGACCAGCGCTCGACCACCCACCCGATCGAAGTGCCGGTGCCGTCGACCCGGAACGCGTTCGACAACATCGACGCCATCACCTATTCCAAGGGCGCATCGACCCTGATGCAGCTGCGCCACCTGCTGGGTGCGGACGTGTTCCGCAAGGGCGTGCACAACTACCTGGTCAAGTACCAGTACCGCAACGCCACGCTGGACGACTTCATCGGCAGCCTGGGCGACGCCGCCGGCCGCGACCTGAAGGGCTGGACCAGGGACTGGCTGTACCAGCCGGGCGTCAACACCATTGCCGCGAACTACAGCTGCAAGAACGGGAAGATCGCTTCGTTCAGCCTCGACCAGACGGCCACGAAGCAGTTCCCGACCCTGCGCGAACAGCGCGTGCAGGTCGCCAGCTTCCGCATGGACGGCAAGGAGCTCAAGCTCGACAAGAACGTGGCCGTCACCTACAAGGGCGCGAAGACTGCCGTGCCGGGCATGGTCGGCGCCGCCTGCCCGGACCTGGTATACCCGAACTTCGAGGACTGGGGCTTCGTGAAGGTCCAGCTCGACAAGCGCTCCTTCGACACCGCGCGCGCCAGCCTGGCCAGCGTCGACGATCCGCTGCTGCGCGCCATGCTGTGGCAGAGCCTGTGGGACGGCGTGCGCGACGCCAAGCTGCCGCTCAACGAGTTCATCAGCACCGCCCTGAACAACGCCCCGCACGAACAGGACTACACCCTGCTGGGCGACGTGCTGGGCAAGGTCGGCGCCGCGCGCCACTACCTGAGCGCGATGGATCCGAACGGCGCCTACGCGATCCAGGCCGGCCGCCAGCTCGAAGACATGGCCTGGAATGCCGCCGTCGCCGCGAAAGGCAACGACGACTTCCAGCGCCGCTGGTTCGGCACCTACGTCAACCTGGCCGGCTCGCGCCCGGCCCTCGACCGCCTGGCCGCCCTGCTGGACGGCAAGCAGACCCTGGACGACCTGGCCATCAACCAGGACCTGCGCTGGTCCATCATCGCGCGCCTGAACCGCTTCGACTACCCGGGCGCGGCCGACCTGGTGAAGGCCGAGCAGGAGCGCGACAAGTCCGACAGCGGCCAGGCCGCGGCGCTGGCGGCGACCGTCATGCGCCCGGACCCGGCGGTCAAGAGCGAGTGGCTGGGCACGATCCAGGACACGAAGACCAAATTGCCGTTCTCGAAGGTGCGCACGGCGATGGGCAGCCTGTATCCGACCGAGCAGAAAGCGCTGGCCGAGCAGACCGCCGACCAGCGCCTGGCGAAGCTGCCGGAGCTGGACAAGAACGCCGGCCCGGTCTACATGCGCGCCTACGGTCCGAGCATGATCCCGGCCAGCTGCACCCCGGCCAGCGTCAAGCGCCTGCAGGCGGCCAGCACGAAGATGACGGCGCTGTCGGCCGGCACCCGGCGCGCCCTGCTCGACACGCTCGAAGAAGACCAGCGCTGCGTGGCGATCAGGCAGGCCATGACGGTCAAGTAAACGCTTTTTCAAGCACGCATGGACCACGGCGCCGGCGCGGCAGGTTTCCCCTCCAGGAACCGGACCGCGCTGGCGCTGGTTTTTTTCATGCATATGCTGGCGCTGCTGGCCTGGATGCAGCAGCGCCAGCAGCGTTTTTCGACGCCGGAGGGACCGCGGCTCCTCACGATCCTGCTGCAGCCGCAGCGGCTGCGGCCTGCGAACCCGGTCCCTGCGCCCTCTCCCCCGTCCACGCTGCCGGCCCGTGCCGCGCACCCGCCTGCGCGCATGCCCGCGCCGTGGCCGCATCCGCTGCCGCCCGCGACGGATGCGGCGCCGTCTCCAATTCCCGCACCCGAACCGGCCGCGCCGGCGCCGTCCCCGGCCGCGCCGCGCCTGGAAGACGCCCGTGTTCCCGCCGACGTCCGGCAAGCGATCCGCGAACAGCAGCAAGCCGAAGGCGGCTTTGCCCTCGGCCTGTCGAAGCGCCAGGCCGGCCGCATCGACCGCGAACTGCGCAAGGGGAAATCCGGCGTGCCGGAAGAGCCGGATACGCCGATGGGACGGTTCCGGCGCGGGCTGGAAGCGGCCCACGTCGAGCGCTCGATGAGCGTGCAGGAAGACAGCTATACCTCGCCGGACGGCGTCATCGTCTACCGCAAGCGCATCGGCAATACGACCATCTGCCGGCGCAGCGGCAGCATCAATCCGCTGGGCATGCGCGGCATGCTGTTCGCCAACGAGGCCGGCGATGTGCCTTGCCCCAAGGGCGTGCAGTGGAAGAAGGACTGAGGTTCAGCGCTTGCCGCCGGACTTCTCGCCGCCCGCCGCGGGCTGACCCGGCGCCCGCGGCGGCGCGCCGCACATCTCGGCCACGCGCTCCCAGGCGCCTTCGGCCTGGCAGCCGAGCGGCGGATTCTCCTGCAGCAGCTTGCCCAGCTCGACCGGCTTCATCGGGTTGACGCTGACGTTCGGATTGAGCTTGATGCACATGACGTCCTGCCATGCGGCCTGGACGTTGCGCGGAATGGGCATCGGCCCGCGCAGCTTGCCGGCCGCGGCCTCGCAATCCGTTTTCGTGCGGAACTCACCGCGCAGGTTGGCCTGGTCGAGCGTGACGTCCAGGCCCGACTGCAGATACAGCAACAGGATCATCGTGTACATGTTTCCCTCGTGTTGGACGTGTGCTTGACCACGTTTCTGTCTTCTTGTTCCCCGGCGCACGCCTGAGTTGCATCAGCCCGGCGCCGCCGTCCGGCATTCAGCCTGTGAGTTTTCAACGCGGATGACATACAAGGTGCTTGGGCGATACGGTGTTCTCGCGCCCCTGGCCGGGATCTGGCAGCGCGCGGCTCCGACCACCAGCCCTTGCTGCTCGAACTGGGCTAGCGCCATGTCCGCTGTATTGACAGTATCGCAAACTGCGTCCTGGCGTGTCGCATGGACCAACGGTAGAATGGCCGGCCCAACCGTCACCGCCAGGAAGGACTGCCTTGAACTGGGATTATCCGGACCCCTTCGTGCTGCCGCGCGTGCCCCAGGCCGCCGATATCGATGGGCTGAACCACACCAACAATGCCGTCTACGTGCGCTGGTGCGAGCAGGTCGGCTGGGCCCATTCGGAATCGCTCGGGCTCGGCCTCGACGATTACCATCGCCTCGACCGCGCGATGGCGATCCGGCGCGGCGAATACGATTACATCCTGCCCACCTTCGAACACGAAGCGCTGACCCTGGCGACCTGGCTGGTGGGCGGCGACGGCAAGCTGTCGATGGAGCGCCGCTTCCAATTGGTGCGCAACAGCGACGGCGCCACCGTGCTGCGCGGGCGCTGGGACCTGGTCTGCATCGAACTCGCGAGCGGCCGGCCGCGCCGCATGCCGCAGGAATTCCTGGACGCCTACATGCCGGCGATTACCGCCGCCGCGACGCCGGATTCCACGCCGGGTTGCACGCCGGGTTCCGCGCCGGGATCTACGCCAGGTCGATGATCCAGTCGGCCGGCTTGCCGCTGGCCTGGCGCGGCAGGCGCTCGCCGAAGCTGAGCGCGGCCGGGCGCTCGGGCGTCGCCAGGCGCTCGGCGCACCAGGCCAGCAGTTCGGACCGCAGCGCTTCGAGGGCGGCATCGCCGGCGCCGGCCGGCAAGTCCGCCGGGACGACGAAGGCTTTCAGGCGCCGGCCCTCGTCCGGCCGCATCAGGCGCACGGCAGCGTCCGCGACCCGCGGGTGCATGCGCAACACCTCGGCCACATAGGACGGGAACACATTCACGCCGCCGACCTGCACCGCCGCGTCGATCCGCCCGGCCGGCAGGAAGCGGCGCTCTCCCTCCCACTCCAGCTTGTCCTGCAGCGGATAGCGGGCCGTGCCGCCGTCCGGCAAGGCGCGCGCCAGTTCGCCCGGCGCCTCCAGGCGCGACCAGTAGGGCAGCAGCTTGAACGGCGCGCCGGCTTCCTCGCGCCAGCCGACCCCGGCCGTCTCCGAACTGCCGTACACCTGCAGCAGGCGCAGGCCGGCCTCGGCCAGCGCGCGCGCCAGCGGGTCCGGGCACGGCGCGGTCGAGCTGACGCCCGCCACGCCGGCGGCAAAGCGCGGCGCCAGGCGCGCGGCCTGCTCCCACCAGCCCGGATGGGCCACCAGCAGGTCGCCGGGCCGCGCCTCGCGCAACAGGGTGCCGGGCGCGGCCAGGCGCAAATCCAGAACCTCGGCGCCATGGCAGGCGCGCGGCAGCAGCACCGTGAACAGGAAACCGTAGATGTGGTGGCTGGGCACCACGCTCAGGATGCGCCTGCGGCCCGGCAACAGGCGCGCCAGTTCCAGGGTTTCCTGCCACAGCAGCGCGAGCGCATGGGTGCAGCGCTTCGGGCTGCCGGAACTGCCCGAAGTGCGGAAGGTCAGCGCCGCTTCTTCGTCCGCCGCGGCGGCGCGCAGGCCGGCGCGGGCGGCCTCCACCCAGTCGTCCAGGCCGGGCCGGGCCAGCAGGCGCGTGTCGACGTCGGCGCGCTCCAGGTGCAGGGCCTCGGCCAGCGCCGTGCCCATGCCCAGCAGTTCGAGCGAATCGACGCCGAGGTCGCGCACGAAGTCCAGGCCGCGCGGCCACGGCAGCGGCGCCGTGCCGCGTCCGGGCCGTGCCTGGACCAGTTCGGCCGCCAGCAGGTCGCTCACGAAGCGCCGTATGGCGGCATCGTCTTCCCACCAGTCGGGCGTGGCTTGGTTCGTCATGTCATGTATATAGGTGAAATGGGCGCCCGGATGGTGCCGGCAGGCGGCGCGCCTGTCAAATCCAGGAGCGCCTGGGGCAATGTCACATGTTCGCACGATTGATTTGACAGATGGTGAACGCCATGTCACCATCCCTTTCTTGTCTGCAACACTTTTCCCTTATTCGCAAACACGCCGCCATGAATGCCGCCACCGATCTGTCCTTTACCGCGCCCGGCCTGCATGGCCTGCTGGCGCAACTGAGCCCCGAACAACTCGACCGCCTCGATTTCGGCGTGATCGGTTTCGATGGCGCCACCCATGTCAGCCGATACAACCGGACCGAGTCCGAGGCCGCCGGCCTGACCGCCCCGCGCGTGCTGGGCCAGCCGCTGTTCACCAATGTCGCGCCCTGCCTGAACAACTTCATGGTGGCCCAGCGCTTCGAGGATGCCCAGGATGAAGGCTGCGCGCTGGACGACACCATCGACTACGTGCTGACCCTGCGCATGCGCCCGGTGAAGGTGACGTTGCGCCTGCTGGCCGAACCGGGCAGCGATCAACGCTACGTGCTGGTCCAGCGCAAGCCGTGAGCGGCGACGCGCACGCCCGGCTGGCGGCCGAGCACGAGGCGCTGATCCAGTTCCTCTACCTGGCCCCGGTGGGCCTGGTACAGACCGGCATCGACGGCGAGATCGTGATGATCAACCCGATCTCGGCCCAGCTCCTGATGCCGCTGTCGCGCGACGGCAGCCTGGCCAACCTGTTCACCGCGCTGCAGGACGTGGCGCCGGAACTGCGCCACCTGTGCGCGATGTTCGCGCGGCCGAGCGGCATGATCTGCGACGGGCTGCACATCCACCTGAACGGCGGCGCGTCCGGCAAACGCCTGCGGGTGCCGCAGGTGCTCTCGCTCAGCCTCGTGAAGCTCGACGACGCGCGCCTGATGGCGGTGCTGCAGGACGTCAGCGAACAGGTGCGCCGCGAACGCCAGCTGCGCCAGAGCGACGCCTGGCTGAATGCCCTGCTGACCAGCATCAGCGACTATGCGCTGGTGGGCCTGGACCGCGAGGGCCGGGTCAGCTGCTGGAACGAGACCATCGGCCGCGTGACCGGCTTCAGCCCGTCGGTGGTGGGGCGGCCGTATTCGGTGTTCTACCCCGACGATGCGACCACGCCGGAACGCGCGCACGACCGCCTGCGCGAAGCCGACGACAACGGCTGGAGCCTGGAGGAAGGCCCGCGCCTGCGCGCCGACGGCAGCCAGTTCTGGGGCAGCGCCATGATTTCGCCGCTGCCGGACCGCGATCCTGAACCGGCCGACGACACCGAGCCGGCGTATTGCCTGGTCCTGCGCGACATCGGCGACAAGCGCGAGCTGATCGACCAGCGCCGCAAATCCCTGTTCTGCGACGAGCTGACCGGCGTCGCCAACCGCCGCGCCTTCTTCGAGGCGGCCGAACTGGAGCTGACGCGCAACCGCCGCACGCCGCGCCCGACCGCCCTGATCCTGTTCGACGCCGACCACTTCAAGCGGATCAACGACCGCCACGGCCACCCGGCCGGCGACGCCGTGCTGCGCCAGCTGGGCGCGGCCCTGGCGCTGACCTTCCGCCAGATCGACGTGGTGGCGCGCGTGGGCGGCGAGGAATTCGCCGTGCTGCTGCCCTCCTCCACCCTGGCCGGCGCCGCCGCCGTCGCCGAGCGCCTGCGCAGGCTGGTGGAAGGCCAGCCGGCCACGTTCGAGGGCAAGCCGATCGCCTACACGGTCAGCGCCGGCGTCGCCGCCATCGACGATGGCGAGACGCTCGACCTCGATACCCTGATCAAACGCGCCGACCAGGCCCTGTACGCCGCCAAGGCCAAGGGGCGCAACCGGACCGAGTGCTGGAGCCCGCGCGCCGATGCAGCCTGACATGCACACCGAACCGAACAAGCACGATGCCTACGAAGCCCTGGTGCAGTTCCTGTACCGGGCCCCGATCGGCCTGGTGCAGGCGAGCCTGGACGGCACCGTCGACATGCTGAACCCGATGTCGTCCAGCCTGCTGATGCCGCTGGTGCGCGACGGCAGCATGGACAACCTGTTCACGGTGCTGCAGGGCGTGGCGCCGCAACTGCGCGAACTGACCGGGAACTTCAGCGAGCCCTCGGGCGCGGTCTGCGAAGGCCTGCGCCTGCAACTGGGCGACGCCGCGGCGCCGCAGTGGCTGTCGCTGTCGGTGCTGAAGCTCGACCCGACCCGCCTGATGGCGGTGGTCACCGACGCCACCCACGAAGTGCAGCGCGAGCAGGAACGCATGGCGCGGCGCCTGAAGACGGCGGCCCGCACCGATGCCCTGACCCGCATGCCGAACCGCGAGGCGCTGCTGGAACAGGCGCAGCAGATGCTGGCGCGGCTTCCGGGCAGCGGCGCGGGCGGGACCGGCTTTGCCCTTCTGTTCCTGAATTGCGACCGCTTCCGCCAGATCAACGACGCCCTCGGCCAGGCCGCCGGCGACCGCCTGCTGGTGCAGATCGGCGAGCGCATCCGCGCCACCCTGCGCCCGCCCAGCGACCGCATCGATCCGAACGCCGGCGCCGGCCAGATGGCGGCCCGGGTCGGCGCCGACGAATTCGCCGTGCTGCTGGATGGCCTGCGCTGCCGCGAGGACGCCGAGCGGATCGCCGCGCGCCTGCTCGACGCGCTGGGGCGCAGCTACCAGCTGCCGGGCGGCCAGGTCGTCGACTGCAGGCTCTCGATGGGCCTGGTGTGGGGCGCGGACGCCGGCGGCTTCGCGGGTGAGATGCTGCGCGACGCCAGCATCGCGATGGTCGAGGCCAAGCGCGCCGGCGGTGCGCTCTGCACGGTGTTCGAGCCGGCCATGCGCGAACGCGCGGCGCGCCGTGCCGACATCGAATCCGAGCTGCGCCAGGCCCTGGCCGGGGATGAGCTGTTCGTGGTCTACCAGCCGGTGGTCGGGCTGCGCCCGGACGGCGGCACCGACCTGTCGGCCGGGGTCGAAGCCCTGGTGCGCTGGCGGCATCCGCAGCGCGGCGTGGTGCCGCCCGTCGAATTCATCCCGGTGGCCGAGGAATCGGGCCTGATCGGCGCGCTCGGCGACTTCGTGCTGCGCCGCGCCTGCCGCGATTTCATGGCCTGGCAGCGCGAACTTGGGGCACAGGCGCCGCGCCTGCTGGCGGTGAACCTGTCGCGCGCCCAGCTGGGACAGACCGACTGGCCGTCGACCGTGCGCGCCATCCTCGACGAAGCGGGCATGCGCCCGGCCCAGCTGCAGCTCGAAGTGACGGAAAGCCTGGCGGCACAGGACCAGCAGGTGCAGGACCGGCTGCACGAACTCAAGGCGCTCGGCATCACGCTCGCGCTGGACGATTTCGGGACCGGCTATTCCTCGCTGTCGAGCCTGCACCAGCTGCCGGTGGACACGGTCAAGATCGACCGTTCCTTCGTCTGCCAGGCCGACACCAGCCACCACCACCGCGTGCTGATCGAAGCCACCGTCAAGGTCGCCGAGAGCCTCGGCATGAGCACCGTGGCCGAGGGCATCGAGACCGAAGCCCAGGCGGCGGCCGTGCGCGGCCAGCAGTGCGCCAAGGGCCAGGGCTACCTGTTCAGCCGCCCGCTGGCGTCGAACGCGCTGCTGGACTGGCTGCGCGCCGGCATCCAGCGTCCCGCCGTCTAGCGCATCGCCAGCGGCCGGCGCCGGCTCGGCGCCGGAAAGCCCGCGTCGAGCTGGGCCAGGTCCTCCGGACCCAGCACCAGGTCGAGCGCGGCGCGGTTCTTGCGCACGTGCTCTAGCCGCACCGCCTTCGGGATCACCACCACGCCGTCCTGGCGCAGCAGCCAGGCCAGCGCCACCTGGGCCGGCGTCACCCCATGCCGGCGCGCGACCGCGCCCAGCTGCGGATTGCCCAGCAGGCCGCGCTGCTCGCCCGGGTTCGACTCCAGCGGAGAATACGCCATCACCGGGATCCGCCGTTCGCGGCACCACGGCAGCAGCTCCCATTCGATGCCGCGCTGGCTCAGGTTGAACAGCACCTGGTCGGTCGCGACCAGTTCGCCGCCGGGCAGCGCGGCCGCCTCCAGCATGTCGTCGAGGTCGAAATTGCTGACGCCGAAATCGCGGATCTTGCCCTGCTCGCGCAGGCGCACGAAGGCCTCCAGCGTCTCCGCCAGCGGCACGTTGCCGCGCCAGTGCAGCAGATAGAGATCGATGCAATCGGTGCCCAGGCGGCGCAGGCTGCGCTCGCAGGCCGCCTGCACGCCCTTGCGGTCGGCGTTGTGGGGATAGACCTTGCTAACCAGGAACACCTCGCCGCGGCGGCCCGCGATCGCCTCGCCCACCACTTCCTCGGCCCCGCCCTCGCCGTACATCTCGGCCGTGTCGATCAGCGTCATGCCCAGGTCCATTCCCAGGCGCAGCGCCGCCACCTCGTCCCGCCGCGCGGACGGGTCCTCGCCCATATTCCAGGTGCCCTGGCCGAGCACGGGGATCCGATTACCCGACGGCAATAGCAAAGCCTTCATGGCCTCTCCTTTCGCGTAAAAACCGACGATACCCCAGGCACGGCGCTTGTGCGCGCTCAAGAGCGAGATTGAGGCAGGCGGGCTTGCGCGCCACTCCGCGGCGCACACTTGGCCGGTTAGCTGCTGCATGCCTCGCGACCATGACACTGACACGCTGGCTTTCCGTTTTACTCGCCGTCGTCCTGGCCGGCTGCACCGTCAGGGACGACCACACGGTGGCGGTCACGCCCCAGGTCGTGCCGACCGAACTCTGGGTGGCGCCGGACGGCCTGGACAGCAATCCCGGCACCCGCGCCGCGCCGCTGCGTTCGCTGGCGCGCGCGGCGCAACTGGTCACGCCCGGCACCACCGTCAACGTCCTGCCGGGCACCTACCAGGGCGGCTTCCACACCGGCGTCAACGGGCTGGCCAACGCGCGCATCGTGTTCCGCTCGACGGAACGCTGGCAGGCCCGCCTGGTGCCGCCGGCCGTGTCGCGCAGCGCCATGGCCTGGGACAACCGCGCCAGCTACGTCGACATCCAGGGCTTCGAGGTCGACGGCAGCGCCCACATCGCCGGACAGGCCTGGACGACGGGAATCCGCAGCGGCGGCGCCTACAACCGCGTCGCCTTCAACCACGTGCACGACATCGCCACCACCCTGCCCTGCAACGGCAAGAACGGCGCCGGCATCGGCCTCGACCGAGAAAGCGATGGCAACGGCGTGGGCATGGTGTCGATGGCGGTGGGCAACAGCGTGCACAACATCGGCGCGCCCGGCTGCCGGGACGTGCGGGGCATCGCGATGGACACGCCTGGAACGGTGCGCAACAACATCGTCTACCGCGTCGCCGGCTCCGGCATCCACCTGTGGCCGGATGTCCACAAGGTCATCGTGGTCAACAATACGGTCGCGGCCACGGGCACCGGCATCCTGGTGGACGGCGGCGGACGCCACGGCAAGGGATCGAGCGACTACAACCACGTGTTCAACAACATCGTGTTCGACAACCGCACCGGCATCGCGGAACTGGGCGCGTCGGGCAGGCACAACAGCTACCGTCACAACCTGGTGTACGGCAACCGGGACGCGGACTGGCATTTGGCCGAGGGCATGCGCCATTCCGGCACCGTCGCCGCGGCGCCGGGCTTCATCGGCTACTCCCGCATCGGCACCCCGGATTTCCGCCTGGCGGCGGATTCGGCGGCCATCGGCAAGGGCCTCGAGCATGGCGCCGATGGCCCCGACTTCTACGGCAAGCCGCGCGGCCGGCTTGACGCGGTCGATCTCGGGGCATGTCAACACTGAGGCAAGCTGCGCTTTCGCCATCCTCCCCGCTCTAGTCAAGCAATCAAGATTGCTATCATCCAGCAATTATTGTGCTATTCTCGATCCGGAGCTGAACCGCGCGACCCAACTGGAAGTCGTCGATGCACTGGTTGCCAAGCTCAATCACAGGATCTCGTTCAGCACCTCAGCCGGCCGGCACAGGCGCACACCCTTCGGCGTGATCACGAAAGGCCGGTTGATCAGGATCGGGTTCGCCACCATGGCGTCCAGCAAGGCATCGTCGCCGACGTCCGGCTTGTCCAGGCCGAGTTCGCCGTACAGGGTTTCCTTGCTGCGCACGGCGTCGCGCACGCCCAGGCCGGCCCGGGCGATCATGTCCCTCAGCTGCTCGCGCGCAGGCGGCGTCTCCAGATAGTTGATCACTTCCGGCTCATGGCCGGCCTCGCGGATCATGCCGAGCGTGGTGCGCGAGGTGCCGCAACGCGAATTGTGAAAAATCTTGATGTCCATTTCTTCAATCCCTTCTTGAACGGTGCGTGAGTCTTGTTGCTCAGGCAAGGCATGATACCGACGGCGCTACAACGCTTCCAGTTTTTTTGCTTGTCCGGCGATTTTTCCCGCTATAGAATCCCCGCTTTATTTTCCGGGGCGCAATGGAAGAATCCCGGTTGAAAGAGACACAATGCAAGAACACCTGATGCGCCCGCCGGCGCTGCCGACCTGGGGCCAGCGCACCGCGCTGCGCTTGCTGAACATGATCGGCTGGAACCTGTACTTCAAGCCCCTGCCCGGCCCGCATGGCATCGCGGTGGTCTATCCGCATACCTCGAACAACGACTTCTTCGTCGGGCTGCTGGCCAAGTGGGCGGTCGGGCTGCAGTTCCGCTGGCTGGCCAAGGATTCCCTGTTCCGCGGCCCGATGGGCGTGGTGATGCGCTACTGGGGCGGGGTGGCGGTCGACCGCAGCGCCCCGCAGGGCGCGATCCGGCGCCTGGCCGAGAACATGCTGGCTTCGAAATGGTTCTGGCTGGCGATCACGCCGGAAGGCACGCGCGGCTACCGTCCCTACTGGAAGAGCGGCTTCTACCGCATCGCGCTGGCGGCCGGGGTGCCGGTGCTGCTGGTGGCGATCGACTATGGCAAGAAGGTCGTCGACGTCACCAAGACGATCACCCTGACCGGCGACGAGGCGGCCGACATGGCGGCGATCGCCGCGGCCTATGAAGGCGTGCAGGCGATGTATCCGAAGGACGCGGCGCCGATCCGCCTGGCCGAACCCGGCTCGGACGAGGCCCGCAGGCAGGCCTGAGCCGTCAGGTCCGGCTCAATGCCGCTGGCGCCGCGCCCTGCGCGCGGTGACGACGCTGCGTGCCCGGCCAAGTCCCCGCTTCCAGAGCGCCAGCTCGATGAACATGGCCGAGGCCAGGGTCGCCCAGGCCAGGGCGATGTCGATGCCGGAACGCATGCCGATGGCGAACAGCAGGACGGCGGATGCCAGCAAGACCAGGGTGGTTCGGCTAACCATGCTTCTCTCCAGAAAGTAGTCGACGGCTCCATACTGCCACAGCTGGCCCGGGAGCGCTCAAACCGACCAGGATTCGCCTCCTGAAGAGAGGGTGTGCCAGGCATTCGCGGTGCTCAGGAACACCTGGCCGCTGAGCCGCTCCAGCAGGCTCGATTGCTTCAGCCGGTCCATCACCGGCCCCTTCACCTCGGCCAGGTGCAGGCGCACGCCGCGCTGGGACAGGGCCGCGTTCAGGTCCAGCAGGCCGAACAGCGCCGAGGTGTCGATCGCGTTCACGGCCGACAGCACCAGCACCAGCTCGCGCGTGCCGGGATGCAGGTCGATCTCTTCCTCGACGCGGGCATTCACCGCTTCCACGTTGCCGAAGAACAGGCCGGCGTCCACGCGCAGCAGCAGCACGCCGCTGCGCGTCTCGGCGTCGTAGCGCTCGATGTTACGGAAATGCTCGGTGCCGGCGATGCGGCCCAACACCGCGATGTGCGGCCGGCTCTCGCGCCAGATCATCGCGCCCAGCGACAGCAGCAGCCCCACCACTACCCCGGCTTCGACGCCGAGCAGCAGCACGCCGCCGGCGGTGGCCAGCAGGGCCAGCGCGTCGGCGCGGTCGTAGCGCCAGGCGGTGCGCAGGGTCGCCGTTTCCAGCATGCCGAGCACGGCGACGATGATGGTGGCGGCCAGCACCGGCAGCGGCAGCAGCGCCAGCCAGCCGGTCGGCAGCACCAGGGCCGCGCCCAGCAGCGCCGCCGCGATCACCCCGGACAGCTGGGTGTTGGCGCCGGCCGCGAAGTTCACGGCCGAGCGGGACAGGCTGCCGGTGACCGGGAAGCCGCCGCTCAGGAAGCTGCCGACGTTGGCCGCGCCCAGGCCGACCAGCTCGGCGTTGGTCTGCAGCTTCTCGCCCTTGCGGGCCGCCAGCGCCTGGGCCCCGGACATCGAAATCAGGAAGCACATGAAACCGATCAGGAGGGCCGGCTTGGCCAGCTGCTGCCAATGTGCCGCGGACGTCGCCAGGTGCAGGCCCGGCAGGCCGGCCGGCACCTGGCCGATCACGCGCACGCCGATCCGGTCGAGGCCGAGCGCGGCCACCACCACGATGGAGCCGGCCACCAGCAGCATCGGCGCCAGGCGCGCGCCGACGTCGGCGGCGGTCGGCGACAGGCCGCAGCGCTGCAGCAGGCGGGCGCCGTAGCGGCGCGCCAGCACCAGCAGCGCCAGCGCGCCCAGTCCCAGCGCGGCGCTGGGCCCGTGCCAGTGCGGCAGCCGCGCGCCCAGCAGGGTGCCGAGCTGGTCGTAGGCGATCAGGATCGAGGAACCGATGGTGAAACCGTTCATCACCGGGCGCGAGAAGAAATTGGCGAGGAAGCCCACCCGCAGCAGGCCGCAGGCCAGCAGCACCAGTCCGGACAGCAGGGCCAGCTGGGCGGCCAGCACATCGTGCAGCGCGCTGCCGGGCGCGGCCAGCGGTTCGAGCATCGCCGCCGTCATCAGCGAGATGATCGCCATCGGCCCCACCGATTGCGTGCTGCTGGTGCCGAACAGCGCGTACAGCAGCGGCGGCACGATGCTGGCGTAGATCCCGGCCACCGGCGGCAGGCCGGCCACCAGCGCGTAGGCCATGCCCTGCGGGATCATCATCATGGCCACCACCACGCCCGCACCCAGATCGCCCGCCAGCCACGCGCGGCGGTAACCCTTCAACCAGCCCAGCATGGGAGTCCCCCGCTCACTGCATCGCCAGTTCGACGCAATTGCGCCCTGCCCGCTTGGCGCGCGCCATGGCGGCGTCGACGCGCACGGTCAGCGAATCGGCGCTTTCCTGCTCGCCCAGCTGGGCCACGCCGAGGCTGACGGTGACGCGGTCGCAGCCCGGCACGGCGGTCTGCTCGACCGCGTGGCGGATCTTTTCGGCCATCCGGAGCCCGTCGATCGCGCTGGTGTGCGGCGCGATCACGTGGAATTCCTCGCCGCCCGAGCGCACCAGCACGTCGCTCGAGCGCAGCACCCCGCGCACGCAGTCGGCCACGGTGCGCAGCGCCACGTCGCCGACCGGATGGCCGTAGGTGTCGTTGATGGCCTTGAAGCGGTCGATGTCGAAGGACAGCAGGGCCAGCGGGGTGCGGTAGCGGCGCGCGCGCCGCACTTCCCGTTCGAGCAGCTCTTCGCCGTGGCGGCGGTTCGCGACCCCGGTCAGGGCGTCGGTGGTCGACACATAGGTCAGGCGCGCGAGCAGCTGTTCGCTTTCGAGGTTCATGTCGATCAGGCGCAGGCCCAGCGCGGCCAGGTCAGCGCAATCGCGCAGGGTGTCGAACACTTCCGGCGCCAGCGGGTCCGCGTGGTCCAGCAGCAGCGACAGCGCGCCGCGCGGGGCGCCCGGACCGTCGGCCGGGACCGGAATGCCCAGCGCCTGCGCCACGCCGTGGGCGCGCAGGCTCTCTTCGAGGGCCGGTTCGGCGGCCTGCGCCAGCGTATCGAGCAGGGCCGGCTCGCCGCCGGCGGCGGCCAGCAGGCCGGGGAAGGCATGGCGCAGCGGCGCCTGCAGCAGCCGTTCGCTGCGCTGCAGGAGCGTGCCCAGGCGCAGCCCGGCGGCCGCGCCGCGTCCGGATTCGGCATCGAGCTGCAGGTCGCCGTCCGCGGCCATGCGGAACAGCGCGGCGTGCAGCACGCCCGGCCACGCCAGGACCGCCTGGCACAGGCGTTCGCCGAGGGTCGACTCGTCATCGCCCTCCTCGAGCGCGGCCTGCACGCGCGTGCGCAAGGCCAGCAGCGCGCGCAGGGCATCGGCGTCGACCGCCGGAGCCCAGCCGGACGGCGTGTCGAGGCAGCGCCGCACGGCCGCCTGCAGGCGCGCCGGCTCGGCCGGCGTGATCGCGTACGCGGCCGGGCCGAAGGTGTTCAGCAGCGGCAACCAGCGTGCGTTGGCGAAGGGGCACAGCAGCAGGGTCGGGGCACCGGCGCGGCGCGCCAGCAGCCCGCCCAATGCGCCGAGGTCGATGCCCGGCTCGAAGCGTTCGAGGTCGATCACCAGCAGGTCCGGCGCGGCCGCGGCGACCAGTTCGGCGGCCATGTCGGCGCTGTCGGCCAGGTCGAGGCGCCCGAACAGCGGGCCGCAATCCCGGGCGAACCCGGCGCGGCGCTGCGCCATCGGGCTGAGGTAGATCCCGGTCCTTCCTCCATCCTGCTGCGACATCCTGCACTCCTCAGACTTCGTTACAGCCTGAAGTTTGCCACAAAGCACTTAGCCCGCCTAGCAAATGTGGCGCTGTGTGTGGAAGCGCACGGTAGCGAAGCCGGGCTGGCGGGAATACTGCTGGATCATGTAACGCGAATGCACAAGGAGATCGGCATGGCAAACCAGGACGATGTGGCGAACAAGCAGAAGGCGATCCAGAACCGCCAGGACCAGCGGGACGGCAGCATGCAGAAGGAAGGGCAAGGCAGCGGAAGTGGCGGCGACAGCGCGGCCCAGACCGGCGTGAACCAGCCGTCCGGCGACTTCCCCGCCCAGCACCTGGCCAAGCCCGGCCTCGAGGCGCAGATGGAACTGAAGCCGAAGTTCATGGCCGAGCAGTACAAGGGCAGCGGCAAGCTGGCCGGCCAGGTCGCGATCGTCACCGGCGGCGACTCCGGCATCGGCCGCGCGGTCGCGATCCTGTTCGCGCGCGAGGGCGCCGACGTCGCCATCCTCTACCTGAACGAGCACGAGGACGCCGCCGAGACCCAGCGCTATATCGAGGCCGAAGGCCGGCAGTGCGTGACCGTGGCCGGCGACGTCAAGGACATGGAGTTCTGCCAGCAGGCGGTCGACCAGATCGTCGCCAGGTTCGGCCGCCTGGACGTGCTGGTCAACAATGCCGCCTTCCAGGAACACGCCGAATCGCTGCTCGACCTCGACGAAGACCGTTTCGACGAGACGATGAAGACCAATATCTACGGCTACTTCCACATGGCCAAGGCCTGCCTGCCCTACATGAAGCGCGGCGCGGCGATCGTCAACACCGGTTCGGTCACCGGCCTGAAGGGGTCGAAGAAGCTGCTCGACTACTCGACCACCAAGGGCGCGATCCACGCGTTCACGATGTCGCTGGCCGCCAACCTGCTGGACAAGGGTATCCGCGTGAACTGCGTGGCGCCGGGCCCGGTCTGGACGCCGCTGAATCCGGCCGACCAGTCGCCGGAAGACATCACCAAGTTCGGCCAGCAGACCACCTTCGGCCGCCCGGCCCAGCCGGAAGAGCTGTCGCCGGCCTACGTGTACCTGGCGTCGAACGTGTGCTCGGGCTATGTGACGGGCGTGGTGCTGCCGATTACCGGTTCGGTGGGCGAATAAACCTTCAAGGAGATTGCGATGGCTCGCAGCATGTGGAAGGGAGCGATCAGTTTTGGACTGGTCCACATCCCGGTCGAACTGTACCCCGCAACCAGCGAACATAGCCTGGACCTGCACATGCTCGACCGTCGCGACTTTGCGCCGATCGGTTTCAAGCGCTACAACAAGAACACCGGCAAGGAAGTCTCCTGGGACGACATCATCAAGGGCTATGAATACGCGACCGACGAATACGTGGTGCTGTCCGACGAAGACCTGCGCCGCGCCAACCCGGAAGCCACCCAGACCATCGACATCCTGGCCTTCGTCGACGCCGGGCAGGTGCCGCTGCTCTACTACGAGCAGCCCTACTACCTGGCCCCCGGCAAGGGCGGCGACAAGGTCTATGCGCTGCTGCGCGAGACCCTTCGCGATGTCGGGAAGATCGGCATCGCCAACGTCGTCATCCGCGTCAAGCAGCACCTGGCGGCGCTGGTGTGCGTCGACGACGCCATCGTCCTCATCACCCTGCGCTACCCGGACGAGATCCGCCCGACCGACGAACTGAAGATCCCGGGCGAGCACTCCAAGGCGGCCATGGTGACGGCCAAGGAACTCCAGATGGCCAAGGCCCTCGTCGAAGGCATGAGCGAGAACTGGAAGCCGCAGCAGTACCACGACACCTACCGCGAAGACGTGATGGCCATGATCAAGAAGAAGATCAAGGCCAACCAGACCAAGACCATCACCATGCCGGAGCCGGAGGAAGAGAAGCCGAAGAAATCCAACGTCATCGACCTGGTCTCGCTGCTGCAGGCCAGCCTGGGCAGGAAGCCCGGCGCCGCGCATGCCGGCGACGATGACGACGACGACGAACCGCCGCCGCGCAAGTCGCGCAAGCCCTCGCACGACGAGGACGAGGATGCCGACGAGACGCCGCCGCCGCGCACGCGCAAGCCGGCGTCGCACCCGACCGTGCGCGCGCGCGCCACCGCGGCGAAGAAGCCGGCCGCGAAGAAGGCCGCGGCCAGGACCAGCACCGCAGCAAAAAAACCCGCTGCCAAGAAAGCCGTCGCCAAAAAAGCCGCCGCCGCCGGCGCGGCCAAGGCGCCGGCCCGGCGCAGGAAGGCGGCCTGAGTGGATTGGGATACGCTGATCGACTTCCTGCAATGGCCTGCCATGGCGGTCACCCTGGGCGCCGCCTTCCTGGTCGGCGCGCGGCACGCCAGGCGCCGGATCTTCGGCTTCTATACCTTCATCCTGTCCAACCTCATGTGGATCGTGTGGGGGGTGCATGACGAAGCCTGGGCGCTGATCGCGCTGCAGGTGGGCTTGTGCGCGATGAATGTGCGGGGGATCGTGCGCAACCACAGGGAGGCGGAGGCGGAGACGGGGGAAGAAGCGGCCTGCAACCCATGACCGTCGTTCCCGCGCAGGCGGGAACCCAAGTTTGTGTATGAGATACGGGCTTCGGTCATGGCGCCGAGAGCCGCCGACCACGAACTCCGGACGATAACTTGGCCCCCCGCCTGCGCGGGGGCGACGGGCGCCTGCCGCGGGCCGCCCCTCTTTTTCCTATTTCGCCTTGAACCCCAGCGCCTTCATCGCCTTGGTCAGCGTCACCGCACTCTCCTCGTAATCCTCCCACGGCGTATTCCCCACCGCCAGCCGCTCGCCCACCGTGCGCACCGTCCAGTGCGCGCCCGAGCTCAGCTCCGGCAGCTCTTCCCAGCGCACCGGCACCGAGATGCCGAGCCCGGGCCGCACGCGCGCCGACCAGGCCGCGACCGTGGTCGCGCCGCGGCCGTTGCGCAGGTAGTCGATGAAGATGCGGCCGACCCGGTTCTTGGCGCCGCTCTTGTCCGAGAAACGGTCCGGCAGGGTCTTGGCCAGGTGGGTCACGATGGCGTGCGAGAAGTCCTTTACCGTGTCCCAGTCCAGCTTGGGCTTGAGCGGCACCACCACGTGCAGGCCCTTGCCGCCGCTGGTCTTCAGGAACGGGTTCAGGCCCAGCTCCTGCAGGAAGGCGCGCACCACCTGGGCCGCTTCCTGCACCGCCGGCCACTCGATGCCCTCGCCCGGGTCGAGGTCGAACACGAAGCGGTCCGGCGTGTCGTAGCGTTTCTCGACCGCGTTCTGGCTGTGGATCTCGACCACGTTCCACTGGGCGCAGGACAGCAGGCCTTCGACCGTGTCGATGCGGGTCATGCGCGGGTGGTCGGGATCGAGGGCCTGGTCGAGCTGGCCCACGCCCGGCATCTTGCGGGTGTCGACCACGTGCTTCTGGAAGAACAGCTCGCCGCCCACGCCCTCGGGCGCGCGCACCAGCGAGACCGGGCGGCCCTTCAGGTGCGCCATCATCAGCTCGCCCACCAGCGCGTAGTACTCGACCAGTTCGAGCTTGGTGACGCCGCTCTGCTTGTCCATCACGCGCTCGCCGTGCGTGACTTTGAACGAGGCGGGCATCCCAGTGGGAGGCACGCCTGGAATCCCGCTGCCGGCCGGCGCCGGCGCAGCCTTCGATGCCTTGCTGCCGGCGCGCTTGCGCGGCGCCGGCTTCGCTGCCTCTTCATCGTTCTTCACGGTCGCGGTCTCCTGCACATGTTTCGCCTGTTCGCGCACGACGCTCCTGGCCGGCTTGTCCTTGCGCAGGCCCTGGAACACGGGGTGGCGGATCGAGTTGGTCGCGGTCCATTCCGAAAAACTGACTTCGGCCACCAGTTCCGGCTTGACCCAGTGGTTGCCGCGGCCGGGCACCGCGCGCGGCGGGAAGGGATTGTCATCGGTCTCGATGGCTTCCAGCGTCTCGCGCATGTGGCGCAGCGAGGCGCCGTTGAAGCCGCTGCCGCAATTGCCGGCGTAGCGCAGCACGCCATCCTTGTCGTAGTAGCCGAGCAGCAGCGAGCCGATGCCGGTGCGCGCGCCCTGCGGATCGGTATAGCCGCCGATCACGAATTCCTGGCGCATCCCGCATTTCAGCTTGATCCATTCGGGCGAGCGGCGCGTCACGTAGCGCGAGTCGCGGCGCTTGCCGATCACGCCCTCCAGGCCGATCTGGCAGGCCGCCACCACCAGCTGGCTCGGGTCGGTGCCGAATTCGCTGGAAAAGCGCACGGTGTCGGACGGCTTTGCGGCCAGCACTTCCTGCAGCAGCGGGCGCCGTTCGTCGAGCCGCACGTTGCGCAGGTCATAGCCTTTCATGTAGGGCGCGTCGAAGATGAAGTAGACGATCTGGGCGCGGTTGGAACCGTCGAAGGCCAGCTGCAGCAGGTTGAAATTGGGTTTGCCGTTCTCGTCGTGGACCACGATCTCGCCGTCGTACCAGCCGTCCGGCAGCTTCATGCGCTTGATCTCTTGCTGCAGCGGGCGCAGTTTATCCGTCCAGTCGTTGCCGTTGCGGGTGATCAGGCGGATATCCTTGCCCTTGTCGGCGACCCGGGTCACCATCCGGTAGCCGTCGAACTTGATCTCGAAGATCCATTCCTCGGGGCGCTCGGGCGGAGCGTCGACCAGGGTCGCCAGCTCGGGCGTGAGCGTTTCGGGCAGCTCGGCCTTGACCGCGCCCTCGGGCATGGCGCCGCGTTTTGCGGTCTTTGCCGCGGTCTTTGCCGCGGGCTTGGCGGAGGTCTTCGCGGCGGTCTTCCTCGCCGGCTTCGCTTCCGCCTCCAGCATCGCCACCTTGGCGCGCGCCGCGTCGCGGTCTTCCGGCGCGCCCGGCATCGGCAAGTCCTTGACGCTGTCCGGCATCTCGTCGACCACCGAGAACTCGGACGCCGGCCGCATGTACTCGTCGTTCTCCTTGATCAGCAGCCAGGGCTCCTGCTTGTCGTCCTCATGGCCGCGCAGGCGCACCAGCACCCAGCGGCCGTGCATCTTGTGGCCGTGGATCTCGAACTTGAGTTCGCCCTTGGCATAGCCCTTGCGCGGGTCGCCGATCGGCTCCCAGGTGCCCTTGTCCCAGACGATGACCTCGCCCGCTCCGTATTGCTTGGGCGGAATCGTGCCTTCGAAATCGGAATAGGAGATCGGGTGGTCCTCGACGTGCACGGCCATGCGCCTGTCGTGGCTGTCGAAGCTGGGGCCTTTCGGCACGGCCCAGCTCTTCATGGTGCCGTCGAGTTCGAGGCGGAAATCGTAATGCAGCCTGGTGGCCCAGTGCTTCTGGATCACGAAGGTCAGCGCGCCCTTGCTGGCTTCGCCGCCTTCCGCGGGTTCCGACGTGATCGAAAAATTCCGCTTGGCCTTGTATTCCTTGAGTGCGTCCGGCATGGCATCACCTGTACATCAGCAGCAATATCGCCAATGTACCGGGCTGCTGCGGGCGCGACTGTACGGCAGTTAACCGTCGCGCCCTGCACTCGATCGATCACTCAGTCGAGCAATTACTTTCGCTCGGCTGCGCTGCGGTCGCGCGCCGCGCGGAATTCCGAGTCCTTCGCCCAGTTCGGCCAGGCGTTCGAATCGGCCAGTTCGCGGCCCACGGCGTACAGGATGCCCAGGTCGCGCGCCATGCCCTCGAAGGTCCACTCGCGCTGCCATTCGTCGGACGGCTGGTGGTAGTTTTCCTTGACGTAGCGGTCGGCCTCCTTCTTGCCGGCAGCGACGCCGCCCTGCTCCCAGTGCTCGCCCGAACCGAAGGAAATCGCCGGTACGCCGCGCTTGGCGAACGGGAAGTGGTCGGAGCGGAAGAAGTGGCCGGCTTCCGGTTTCGGATCCGGCGAGTAGCTCAGCTTCGCCAGTTTCGCCTTGTTCACCAGGCGGTCGAGCAGTTCCAGCCTGGCGCTGCCGGAGATCGTGAAGTCCTTGGCCTTGCCGTGCGGGTCGAGCGCGTCCATATTGATCACGCCGACCGTCTTCGCCAGCGGATAGACCGGGTTCGCCGCATAGTATTCCGAGCCCAGCAGGCCTTTTTCTTCGGCCGTCACGGCCAGGAACACCACGCTGCGCTGCGGCGCCGGGGCGGCCGCGTAGACGCGCGCCAGTTCCAGCAGGGCCGCGATGCCGGTCGCGTTGTCGACCGCGCCGTTGTAGATGCGGTCGCCTTTCGCATCCGGCAGGCCGACCCCGAGATGGTCCCAGTGGCCGCTGTAGACCACGTACTGGTCCGGATGCCGGCTGCCCTCGCGCACCGCGATCACGTTCTTCGAGGTGATCACCTGGGCGTCGACGGCATAGCGGCCGGACATCGAGATACCTGGCAGCTCGACCGGCTTGAAGTTGCGCGACTGCGCCGATTTCTTCAGCTTGTCGAAGTCCAGGCCGGCGCGCTTGAACAGGTCGGCCGCCAGGTCGCGCTGGATCCAGGCCTCGACCGGCGCATGGGCCTCGAGCGGGTTCTTGCGCACCACGTCGTACATGACGTTGGTGTTCGAGTTCTTCACGGTCGCCCAGCCGTAGGAAGCCGGGGCCGTTTCGTGCACGATCAGGGTGCCGAGCGCGCCGCGGCGGGCCAGCTCTTCGAATTTGTAGGTCCAGCGGCCATAATAGGTCATGGCCTTGCCGCCGAATTCGCCCTTGCCCGTCTCGAAGTCCGGGTCGTTGATCAGGACCACGGCCAGCTTGCCCTTCAGGTCCTGGCCCTTGAAGTCGTCCCACTTGCGCTCCGGCGCGGTGACGCCGTAGCCGACGAACACCAGCGGCGCGTCCTTGAATTCGACGCTCTTCGCGCCCGTCATCGCGGCCCGCACGGCGATCTGCTCGCCCTGGGTCAGCGCTTCTTCCTTGCCTCCGCCCTTGATGCTGACCTCGACCGGTCCCTTGATCTCGAAACGGCCCAGCGGCACGTCCTGGGTCCAGCCGCGCTTGCCGTCGACCAGGTCGCCGCCCGGCTTCAGGCCGGCCGCCTCGAACTGGTTGATCAGGTAGGCGACGGTCCTGGTCTCGCCCGGCGTGTTCGGGCCGCGGCCCTCGAACTCGTCCGATGCGAGCACCTTGACGTCCTGCGACAGGTGGGAAGCTTCGATCTGCACGGCCTGCGAAGCGGGCACGGCAGGTTTGACGGCCGGGGCGGCATGGGCCACTGCGGCCAGCGCGGCCAGCACGGCTGCGGAAAGGATGGTGAGGGAAGTGGTCTTCACGGCGTCTGGTTTTCTTGGTTGGTGGAAATGCCAGATGAGTATCCTTTGAATAATTTCCAATGTCAAACAGGCATCAATCGTGCGCATCGCATATAGTGGCGCTTTTATCCGCACCCGCCAGAGAGGTCTCGTGAAACCGTCCGCCGTGCTCGCCCCTTCCTCCCTCGTCCTCATCCTGGCGCTGGCCCTGCCCGCCGCGCATGCGCAGACCGCTCCGGCGGCGCCAGCCGCAGCGGCAGGCGCGGCGCCCGATCCGGTCGCCAGCCTGGTCGGCCAGCTCGACCTCGGGCGCTACAAGGACACCATCCGCGGCCTGGCCCGCTTTGGCGACCGCCGCCAGGGCACCGAACGCAACCGCAAGGCGATCGACTGGATCGAAGCCCAGCTCGAGTCCTTCGGCTGCGCTACCGAGCGGATCCGCTACGACTACGTGCCGGTGCCTCGCGTTCCCGTCAGTCCGCGTGTGGCCGCCCCGCAGGGCGGGCGCGGCGGTCCGCCCGGCCAGGGCGGCAGCACGCTGTTCGGCACCCGCGCGCCGACCAGCGTCAACGAGAACCCGCTGGCCCAGCCCGACGAGCGCCTGCGCGCGCTGAACGCCGAACAGCCCGATCCGAAAGGCGGCCCGCGCGAAGAGGTCTACTGCACCAAGGTGGGCAGCACCCGTCCCGACGAGATGTACATCGTGGCGGCCCACATGGACGGCATGGGCTATGGCGAAGCGGCCAACGACGACGCCTCCGGCACCGCCCTGGTGATGGAACTGGCGCGGATCCTGAACGCACCCGGCGTCACGACCGAGCGCAGCATCCGTTTCGCGCTGTGGAACAACGAGGAGACTGGCCTGAACGGCGCCTCGGCCTATGTCGCCCAGCGCAAGGACCTGCAGGGAATCGAATCGCCGAAGGGATCGGGCCGCTATCCGGAGCCGCGCTGGCTGGGCATGGTCCAGCACGACATGATGATGTTCGACCACGGCATGCCGGTCGCCCATGTCGACGCGAATGGCAGGACGGTGACGGCCCCGCCGCCCGAACAGCGCCGCGAAGCCGACGTCAACATCGAGTTCCAGGCGAATTCGCGCCAGGCCGAGGGCGCCCAGAAGCTGGCCTGGGCCTTCCGCGCCGCCAACGACAAATACGCTTCCGACTACCCGGCCGCGGTCGGCCCGCACATGACGAACACGGACTCGACCCCGTTCATGGACCTGGTGCCGTCGATTTCGCTGCGCGAGAACGAGCGCGGCCAGCAGATCGGCGCCGGCTGGAACCCGCACTGGCACCAGCCGACCGACCTGGTGTCGACTTTCAGCGACAAGGATTACCTGCTTGGGCTGAATGCCGCCCAGACCACGCTGGCGGCGATCGCCAAGCTGGCCGGGGCCAAGTTGCAACAATGAAAGCCAAATGTAAATAAATGTAAAGACGCGTCAACTGGCTTACTGATGGCCGCGTTGAGGGACCAGCAGCACCCGGGAATGTCCCACATGTCAACGACAACACTGAAGGAAACATCGCCATGAGCAAAATCGTCGCTACCCTGATCGCCGGTCTGTTCGCCACCTCGGTATTCGCCGCCCAGTCGACCGCAACGTCGCCGACCACGACGACGACCCCTGCCGCCAAAGCCGATGTCAAAGCCGACAAGGATGTCGCCAAGGCAGAAGCCAAGGAAATGAAAAAGGCAGCCAAGGCCGATGCCAAGGTAGAGAAGAAGGAAGCCGAAGCCAGCTCGGACGTCGCCGTCGCCAAGGCCGACGCCGCCAAGACCAAGGCCAAAGCACACAAGAAGGCCGCAAAGGCCAAGGCGGACGCAGCTGCCGACAAGGCCGCTGCCCACGCAGACCAGAAGGCCGACGCGGCAGCTCACTAAGCCCAGCGGCTCAAGCCCCTCCACCTCGAAAGACAGGACTAGCTCCTGTCTTTTTTTCGTCAGCAATCTACAATGACGGTTCCCCATCGACCGGAACCGCCATGCACAAGATCGTCTTCCTCGACCGCGACAGCCTGATCGCCACCATCCGTCCACCCGCCTTCGAGCACGCCTGGCAGGATTATCCGGCCACCGCGCCGCACGAAGTCGTGGAGCGCCTGCGCGGGGCCACGGTCGCGATCACCAACAAGGTGCCGCTGCGCGCCGCCGAGATCGCGCAGCTGCCCGACCTGAAGCTGGTGGCGGTGGCCGCGACCGGGACCGACAACGTCGACCTGGCTGCCTGCCGCGAGCGCGGCATCGCGGTCTGCAATATCCGGAATTACTCGGTGGTGTCGGTGCCCGAGCACTGCTTCGCCCTGATGCTGGCGGTGCGCCGCAACCTGATGGCCTACGCTCTCGATGTCGCCGCCGGGCGCTGGGAGCAGTCGACCCGCTTCTGCCTGCTCGACCACCCGATCGCCGACCTGGCCGGCAGCCGCCTCGGCATCCTCGGCTACGGCGCGCTGGGCCGGCGCGTGGCGCAGATCGGCCGCGCCTTCGGGATGGAGATCGCGGTCGCCTCGCGCTCGAAGGTAGCCGAGCCCGACCTGGTGCAGCTGCCCCTGGCCGAGCTGCTGGCGACGTCCGACGTGGTCAGCCTGCACCTGCCGCTCACCGAGCAGACCCGCCACATGATCGGCGCGGCCGAGCTGGCGTCGATGAAGAAGAGCGCCATCCTGATCAATACCGCGCGCGGCGGCCTGGTGGACGAGGCGGCGCTGGCCGAGGCGCTGAAGAACGGCGTGATCGCCGGCGCCGGCTTCGACGTCCTGAGCAAGGAGCCGCCCGTGCCCGGGAACCCGCTGCTGAAACTGAACCTGCCGAACTTCGTGCTGACCCCGCACGTGGCCTGGGCCAGCGGCGGCGCGATGCAGACGCTGGCCGACATGCTGGTCGAGAATATCGACGCCTGGGCGGCCGGCAACCCGAAGAACCTTGTTTAACTAACGCGTCGTCGTTCCCGGCACTGCCGGAAACGCCCCCCGCGCAGTCCCCAAGTATGGATTCCAACGCAATCACCCCGTCGACCATCGTCCAGCTGGTCGACACCTTCTACTCCCGCGTGCGGGAAGACGCCGTGCTGGGCCCCGTGTTCGAGGCGAAGCTGGCCGGCCACTGGGACGAGCACATGCCGCGCATGTATGCGTTCTGGACCAAGGTCCTGCTCGATACCGGCGAATTCCAGGGCAACGTGTTCGGCAAGCACATGGCCTTGAGCGGCATCGGCAAGGAACACTTCGTCCGCTGGCTCACCTTGTTCAAGATGACCGCGATCGAAGTGTTCGGACTGGAAGGCGCCGAGCCGGCGATCCTGGTCGCCAATCGCATCGCCAGCAGCCTGCAGCTGGGCTTTTTCGGAGATATCCAGGTCCAGGCCTGAGCGGGGCCGTCAATCGAGCCGCGCGATCCGCAGCAGGTTGGTGGTGCCCGATGCGCCGAACGGCATGCCGGCGGCGATGACGATGCTCTGCCCCTCGCCTGCCAGTCCCTCGCGCCGCGCGGTGGCGCAGGCGAAGTCCGTCATTTCGGAGACGTCGGCGACATCATGGGTCAGCACCGCGTGCACGCCCCACACCAGCGCCAGCGCGCGTGCGGTGGCGAGCTTCGGCGTCATGCCGATGATGGGCGCCTGCGGCCGTTCCCGCGCCAGCCGCAGCGCCGAGTGGCCGGAACTGGTGTAGGCGGCGGTCGCCGCAACCCCGAGCAGCTCGGCCACGTTGCGCATCGCCAGGCCGATCGCATCGGCGATCTCGGCCCGGGCCGGGCTCTGGCCGGCGGCGATGCTCTCGCGATAGAACGGATCGGACTCGGTCTGGACGATGATGTTGTTCATCATGGTGACCGCCTCGACCGGGTACTTGCCCGACGCGGATTCGGCGGACAGCATCACCGCATCCACGCCGTCGTAGATCGCGGTCGCCACGTCCGAGGCTTCGGCCCGCGTCGGCACCGGCGCCGCCACCATCGATTCGAGCATCTGGGTCGCGACGATGACCGGCTTGCCCAGGCGGCGGCAGACCCGCACGATGCGTTTCTGGATCGCCGGCACCTGCTCGGCGGGCATCTCGACGCCCAGGTCGCCGCGCGCCACCATGACGGCGTCGGCTTCCTCGACGATGGCTTCGAGATCGCCGATCGCCGCCGGCTTTTCCAGCTTGGCGACGATCCGGGCGCGTCCCTGGACGATCTCCTTGATCTCGCGGATGTCTTCGACCCGCTGCACGAAGGACAGCGCGATCCAGTCGGCTCCCAGGCCCAGGCCGAACGCCAGGTCCTTGCGGTCCTTCTCGGTCAGCGCCGACAGCGGCAGCACGACGCCCGGCACGTTGACGCCCTTGCGGTCGGACAGCACGCCGCCGTTGACGACGACGGTGTCCGCCGACTCGGCATTGAATTTCTCGACCCTCAGCTCGATCCGGCCGTCGTCGAGCAGCAGCCTGGCGCCGGGTTCCAGCGCGGCGAAGATCTCGGGATGCGGCAGCGAGACGCGCGAACGGTCTCCCGGCTGGCCGGCGTTCAGGTCGAGCCGGAACGGCGCACCGGCTTCCAGCACCACCTTCCCTTCGGCAAAGGCGCCGATCCGCAGCTTCGGTCCCTGCAGGTCGACCAGGACGCCGACCGGGCGGCCCAGCGACTGCTCCAGCGCGCGCAGCTTGTCGAGGCGCGCCTTGTGGTCGTCGTGGGTTCCGTGGCTGAAATTCAGGCGGAACACGTCGGCGCCGGCGCGGAACAGGGATTCGATGGTGGCGGCGTCCGTGCTGGCCGGCCCCAGGGTGGCGACGATTTTCGCCTTGCGATGACGATGCATGGTTTGTCCTATCGGGGCGCGTCGATCAGGATCGCGCGGAAGTCGTTGACGTTGGTGAGCGTGGGACCGGTCACGATGGAGTCGCCGAGCGCCTGGAAGAAGCCGTGCCCGTCGTTCCGGTCGAGGCTCTGCATGGGCCGGATCTCCCTGGCGAAAGCGCGCGCCAGGGTGTCGGGCGAAAAATAGGCGCCGGCGATTTCTTCCTGCCCGTCGACGCCATCGGTATCGCCGGCCAGCCCATGCACGCCGGGTTCGCCGCGCAGCGCGATCGCCGCCGCCAGCAGGAATTCGACATTGCGCCCGCCGCGGCCATCGCCGCGCACCGTGACCGTGGTTTCGCCGCCCGACAGCAGCACGCAGGGCGCCGCAAAGGGCTGGCCGCGCCTGGCGACTTGCAGCGCCATGCCGGCCATGACCTTGCCGACGTCGCGCGCCTCGCCTTCCAGGCTGTCGCCGAGGATGTGGACGGCAACCCCGGCCCGTTCGGCCACGCGGGCCGCCGCCTCGAGCGCCATCTGCGGCGTGGCCACGAAGCGGACTTCATGTCCTGCCAGGCGCGGATCGCCCGGCTTGACCGACTCCCCCGCCCCGCTTTCCAGCACTTCGCGCACCTTGCCCGGCAACGCGATCCGGTAGCGGCGCACGATGTCGAGGGCATCCGCGCAGGTGCTCGGGTCGGCCACCGTCGGGCCCGAGGCGATGTCGAAGGGCTCGTCGCCCGGCACGTCCGAGATCAGGAGCGTCACCACATGCGCCGGATGGCAGGCCGCGGCCAGCCGCCCGCCCTTGATGGCGGACAGGTGGCGCCGCACGCAGTTCATCTCGCCGATGCTGGCGCCGGACGCGAGCAGCGCCCGGCTGACCGCCTGCTTGTCTTCGAGGGTGATGCCGGGCAGCGGCAGCGGCAGCAGCGACGAACCGCCGCCGGAGACCAGGCACAGCACCGTGTCGTCGGCGCTCAGGCCGCCCACCAGCTCCAGCATGCGCTGTGCAGCACGTTCGCCGGCTGCATCGGGCACCGGGTGCGCCGCCTCGACGATCTCGATGCGTTCGCACGGCACCGCATAGCCGTAGCGCGTGACGACCAGGCCTTCCAGCTTGCCCGGCCAGGCGCGTTCGACTGCCCGCGCCATCGCCGCCGATGCCTTGCCTGCGCCGATCACCACCAGCCGGCCGTGCAGCTGGGCCGGCAGGTGGGGCGGAATGCATTTGTCCGGCTGGGCCGCCGCGATGGCGGCCCGGAACATCGCTTCCAGCAGTTCCTTGTGTTTCATCGGTGCCAGTCCTCAGGCCGAGACGTTATGGGGCTTGACCAGGCCGACCGGCAGGTCCTCGCGCACCTCGCCGGCGTGCGGCGCCGCGACGCCCTCCTGTTCGATCTGTTCGCCGTCCAGGATGCGGTTCATCCGGTTCTTGTCGACCGCGCCCACCCAGCGTGCGACGACCAGGGTGCCGACGCCGTTGCCGATGGTGTTGGTGATGGCGCGCGCCTCGGACATGAAGCGGTCGACGCCGAGCAGCAGCACCATGCCGGAGACCGGGATCTTGCCCATCGACGCCAGGGTGGCGGCCAGGGTGATGAAGCCGGAACCGGTGACGCCGGCCGAACCTTTCGAGGTGATCATCAGCACGCCCAGCACCACCAGCTGGTCCATCAGCGACAGCGGCGTGTTGGTGGCCTGGGCGATGAAGATCGCGGCCATGGTGTAGTAGATGCACTGGCCGTCCGGGTTGAAGGTGACGCCCGACGGCACCACCAGGCCGACCACCGGCTTCGACACGCCCAGGTACTCCAGCTTCTTCATCAGCTGCGGGACCACGGATTCCGACGAGCTGGTGCCGAGCACGGTGAAGATCTCTTCGCGGATGAAGCGCAGGAATTTCCAGATGCTGAAGCCGCAGATCCGGGAGACCACGCCGAGCACGATGAACACGAAGGCGACGCAGGTCAGGTACATGGAGCCCATCAGCTGGCCGAGCGACAGCAGCGAGGACAGGCCGTATTTGCCGACCGTGAAGGCGATGGCGCCGAAGGCGGCGAGCGGGGCGATCCGCATGACCATGCCGAGCACCATGAACATGCCGGTGTTGAAGGCTTCCAGCATGTCGACCACCGGCTTGGCGTGGCGGCCCATGCGCGACAGCGCGATGCCGAACATGGTGCCGAACACCAGGATCTGCAGGATGTCGTTCTTGGCCAGCGCATCGATCGCGCTGGTCGGGACCATGTTCAGCAGGAAGTCGACGAAGCCGGTCGATTTCGCCGCGGCCGCCGTGTAGTTGCTGATGCTCTTGGTGTCGAGGTGGGCCGGATCGACGTTCATGCCGGCGCCCGGCTGGACCACGTTCACGACGATCAGGCCGAGCAGCAGGGCGAAGGTCGACATGAGCTCGAAATAGATCAGGGCGCGTGCTCCGACGCGCCCCAGTTCCTTCAGGCTTTCCATCTTGGCGATGCCCAGCACCACCATCGCGAAGATGACCGGCGCGAACACCATCTTGATCAGGCGGATGAACAGGTCACCCAGCGGCTTCAGGTCGGTGCCGAACTTCGGATACAGGTAGCCGAGCAGGCCCCCTGCGATCACGCCGATCAAGACCTGGACGTACAGCTTTCCAAAAAAACTCCTGGACATGATGTCTCCTTTATCTGTCTGCTTCGTGTCCCCCCGGCTCTTCGCGGCCGGTCGGGGACGGGGGGTTATCGTCAGGCTGCGGCGCGCTCCTGGCTGCCGTTCAGGAAGTCGCACACCGCCCTGGTGACGTCGGCGGTGGTGGCCTGGCCGCCCAGGTCGCGGGTATGCAGCGACGGCGTCGAGGTCACGGCTTCGATCGCCTGCATGACCCGCTTCGCGGCGTCGTTTTCGCCCAGGTGCTCGAGCAGCATGACGACCGACCAGAAGGTGCCGATCGGGTTGGCCAATCCTTTGCCCATGATGTCGAAGGCCGAACCGTGGATCGGCTCGAACATCGACGGGTAGCGGCGCTCCGGATCGATGTTGCCGGTCGGGGCGATACCGAGGCTGCCGGCCAGGGCTGCCGCCAGGTCGCTCAGGATGTCGGCATGCAGGTTGGTGGCGACGATGGTGTCCAGGGTGGACGGGCGGTTGACCATGCGCGCGGTGGCCGCGTCGACCAGCTCCTTGTCCCACTTCACGTCCGGGAAATCCTTCGAGACCTGCACCGCGACCTCGTCCCACATCACCATCGCGTGGCGCTGGGCATTGCTCTTGGTGATGACAGTCAGCTGCTTGCGCGGACGCGACTGGGCCAGCTTGAAGGCGAAGCGAAGGATTCGCTCGACGCCGACGCGGGTCATCATGCTGACGTCGGTGGCGGCTTCGATCGGGTGGCCCTGGTGCACGCGGCCGCCGACGCCGGAATACTCGCCTTCCGAGTTTTCGCGCACGATGACCCAGTTCAGGTCTTCCGGCGCGCAGCGTTTCAGCGGACCGTCGATGCCCGGCAGGATGCGGGTCGGGCGCACGTTGGCGTATTGGTCGAATCCCTGGCAGATCTTCAGGCGCAGGCCCCACAGGGTGATGTGGTCGGCGATGTCCGGGTCGCCGGCCGAGCCGAACAGGATTGCGTCCTTGTTGCGCAGCGCGTCCAGGCCGTCGGCCGGCATCATCACGCCATGCTCGCGGTAATAGTCGCCGCCCCAGTCGAAATCTTCGAAGGAAAATTTGAACTTGCTGCTCGATGCGGCCAGCGCCTCCAGCACCTGGCGCCCTGCCGGCACCACTTCCTTGCCAATGCCGTCGCCGGGGATCGTCGCGATTTGGTAGGTCTTCATTGTTCCTGTCTCCTGTGTAGGTAAAAGTGCATCCGTGGACACACTTTATGCGCTGGACGCAGGCAAATATGTTGGCTAGACTTAATCCGTCTTTAACCCGAGGTTAAGAATCGAATGAGTAGTGGCATCCAGCCGGCCGAACTTGGCTTTTTCGTATCGTTGGGAACCTGCGGCAGCCTGAGCGGCGCGGCGCGTGAGCTGGGCATCAGCACCGCCGCCGTCAGCAAGCGGCTATCGCAAATGGAGGCCAGGCTGGGCGTGCCGCTGGTGAACCGGACCACGCGCCGGATGAGCCTGACGCCGGATGGGGAAGTGCTGTTCGAGCACGCGCGGCGCATCCTCGGCGAAATCGCCGACCTCGACCAGATGCTGGGCAGCGCGAAGGGGCAGCCAAAGGGTTTATTGCGGGTGAACGCCACGCTGGGCTTCGGCCGCCTGCACATCGCCCCCGCGATCTCGGCCTATGTGCTGAAGTATCCGGAAGTCGACGTGCAGCTGCAGCTGTCGGTCAATCCCCCGCCCCTGACCGAAGACCAGTTCGACGTCTGCATCCGCTTCGGGGAGCCGGGCGATACGCGCGTGATCGCGAAGAAGCTGGCGACCAACCGCCGCCTGCTGTGCGCCTCGCCGAGATACCTGGCCGCGCGCGGCGAGCCGCAGGCGCCGGCCGACCTGGTGCGCCACAACTGCATCTGCATCCGCCAGGGCGACGAGGCCTACGGCACCTGGCGCCTGCACCGCGACCGCGACGCCAGCGGCCCCGGAGAGACGGTCAAGGTGCGCGGCAACCTGACCACCAACGACGGCGAAATCGCCGTCAACTGGGCGCTCGACGGCCATGGCATCCTGATGCGCGCGGAATGGGACATCGAGCGCTACCTCGACAGCGGGCGCCTGGTGCAGGTGCTGCCGCAGTACCGCACGCCGGATGCCGACATCTATGCCATCTACCCGCAGCACCAGCACCAGTCGGCACGGATCCGGACGCTGGTGGCCTTCCTGACGCAGGCCTTTGAGCGCTTCGCCCTGCATCGCAGCGAGCGTCAGGCCAGTTCTTCGGACTCCGAGCAGTTGGTCTGAATCCGGTTGCGGCCGTTGCGCTTCGCCAGGTACATCAGCTTGTCCGCGCTCGCCAGGACCTCGGCCCGGTTCACCGGTGTCGCGCCGTCGATCAGGTGGACGCCGATACTGGCGCTGACCCCGGCGCCGGGGACGATTTCGAGCGCAGCGATATCGGTCCGCAGTTTTTCGAATGAATGGAGGACGTCGGCGTAGGTATCCGGGGTTTTCAGGGCGAACAGGAATTCATCGCCGCCATACCGCGCCGTCGCGCCGGCAATGCGATAGCGGATCAGGTCACTCACACGCATCAATAACTCGTCGCCGATCTGGTGGCCATGCGCGTCGTTGAATTGCTTGAATCCGTCCAGGTCCATTGCCACCACCGCGACCAGGCGGCCCGGTACCCGAACGGCTTCATCGATGGCTTCGTCGAGGCCGAAGCGGTTCAGCAATCCGGTCAGCGGATCCTGCCGGGCGCGCATGTCGGCCGCTTCCTTCGCGGCCAGCAAATCGTTCGTGCGCCGCTGCATGCGCAGGTTGTCCTTGCGGAGATGCTGGGAGATCGCGGCGGCATACACCGGCAGGCAGCTGTTCGACACGATCAGGCCCGCCGCGGCAAGGGGAACGCTGCGCCAGTATGCCGACATGGCCATCGCCGGAATCAGGCAAACCAGCCCGGCAAGCGCGCTTTTATAGGCATACGAGGGCCCATACCGGACGCCATAGCCGATGGACGCCAGCGCGGGGCACAGCAACAATGGCGCACCGACCTCTCCGAAGGCCACGTACAACAGCGCCATGCAGGCCTGGTCGATGACGATGCACAGGTTTAGCCGCGTCAACGACATGGCTTTCGCCTTGTGCGAGACCGCCACCATGCCGGCGGCGAAACCCAGATACAGCGCCAGCGCCCAATAGCTGAGCGCATTCCCGGCAGTCCTGTCGAAATGATAGGCACCGGCGAGGTAGACCATGAACACGGCTACGAAGGAAAGGCGGAACCTGGACTGGCTTTGTTCCAGGGAGTGGAAATACTGTTGCATGTGATCGGTAAAGCGGACGCGCGCGGGGCAGCTGTCTGTGCGGGAAGTGGCTCACTGTACAGGTTTTTTTAGGCTGGAAATGCGCGCTTTGTCACGGGCAGGCGGCGCGTTTCCCTTGTGTTGGTCAGCCAGACACTGCCCACATAAGCTCAGCGATGACTCGATGCATAACTTTTTACTCGCCGGGAAAACTAATCGTTAGCCCAAACCATAAATCATCGTTCGCATCACCCGTTAGCAAAAAATTCTCGCGCGCGCTTTTCGACGGTGTGTCGTACTCAACAGAGATCTCTTTACTCATCTCCTAACGGAATGTAATTCAAAGTAACGCAATTACCATCTATCGTGGCCTTTAACTCATAGTCGGCCGATATCGCCATATAGTGTGCTGTGTATAACGGCATCATGAACAGCCCGCACCAGTTTGAAGGCCCCTTCCAAGGTCCTATTTCAATCAACCCGATTTCATTGACCGGGAGCCACGAACCAACCTCCTTAGCAAGTAGTTTCCCCCTCCAGCCACCATCGATCGATACCACAAGCGGCTCACGAATATCAAATGCTCTCTTTATTTCTGCCTTGAAATTTTTACTAGGATATATCGTTTTCATTCATGGCCTCCACCAATGACCTTTTTGCATGCGGCAAGCGCGGCCCTGCCTCCCAGCTCGAACGCAATATCGAGCGCATTCACGAGCTCCCCAAGAGCAAACAGCGCTTCGTCAACGAAATGTTGGAAACCGTGCTGGCCCGGGCCAGTAGCTGAGCGTTCTTTTCTTAGCGGCTAAGGCCCCGCGCAGCGGGGTTGGGGAAGCTATTTTTCAATTATAAGAAAACAACGGCGCGAGCCGTCAAAGCCGGAGCTTGCATTACAAATCCCGGCGAAAGCCTATCCTGCGCGTTGGCAGGTTACAGTCGAAATCCTTGGTATTACCAAGCTTCGCCCGCCACGCCGGGCTTTGCAGACCATTCCTTACCACCCCAGTAATACGGCGAAGCCTTACCCCGTATTACCCGCGAAGCCAAGCGCAGCGCGGCTTTGCGCCGCAACCGCAGGTTGCGTGATGTGTGATGGTCGGAAGGGAATGGCGGCCCCCCCGCCACCTCCGCCCCGCCCATGACTTGCAGGGATTTGCATCCCAGGATCGATTTTTCCAGGCTACGAGTAGGATACGCGCAGCATACGCACCGGGCACGGACGGATTACAGCAGGATACAAGTGAGGTCCGGGCCAAGTGGGAGTAAGAAGTCTCGTCACGACCGAAACTCCCTGATCGCAATCAGCCAAAACAGGCCGCTTGCGGCTGCAGCATACCCCACGGCTAGAAGACCGCTCATCATCGAATTCTTGACAAGCCCGATCGCGTGTTCCGGTGAAGACTGATAGCTGCTTATTCCCAAGAATCCAAAAAACACGACATAGACGGCCAGTCCTACCAAAGCTCCAAGTACAACAAAACTCAGCGGACCAGTGAGCTTCCAACGCCTAGCCAGGAGGCAGGCTGGAATACCTAAGATGATTGCAGCGATGTAGCTCAATATGCCGAGCATTACCCCTCCGAACTCAGCATCGTGTCGCGGGACAAATTGCAAGTTGATGAGATAGAGCAGCAGCGCCGGCGCACCAGGGGCAATCAGAAAACCTAATAGCACTCGAACTCTTGAGCCGAACATTTTTACCCTCACTTCTTGCACGAACAAGCATTAATCGCATCGTCCGACAGGCCCTGCCATACATTGTTGATCGGACGGGCGAACGGCGAATACCCTGCTTGAAGTGCTCCCGTACCTTCACCGAAGTTGTTCATGGTGCCATCAGCGTCGTTCACGCGCGCGACGTAGCCAGGGAATAGTGGATGATTAGGCATCGTCACGTTCACGATCACTTGGTTTCCGTTGTAATTCATGGCATAGCTAGTCACAGGACTCGCCATGAATGACGGAACCCAACTCGGACTTGCGTTGTTTGGCGTTCCGCTTGGCGTCGCGGCACTTGGCGAGCCGGGCGTCGGATGATTGCGGACGTAGTCGTCAAGGCATTTCTTATCAAGGCCGGCTGTCTTCACCCACTCGTTGTAGTAGTGGTAATTTGCGGGGCCTGGTCCAAGACGATCTGGCCACCCTGCCGGGCGCGGGAAGCTGATATGAGGTCCGCCAGGTACGTTGCAGCTAACCGTCCCGCCAGATGCTACGCAATCCAATCCTCGCGGATCGAAGCGGCTGACAGGATTGCCGGAGACGTAGCCGTAGGTGTTGATGCCGCCACCAAGCGACTAGCATCATTGTTAATCGTGCCTTCGACCTTCGTAAAGCCAGCCGGGCAATCGCCTGTGAGGAACACGCCGCTGTAACTTGATGTAGTGCCTGGAGGCAGGTTATTTGGATTCGACGAGCTTACCGTCAAGTTCAACGTATATGCCACAAGACGCCCGTTGAGCGTTTGGGTACTCGCTTGCGGCACAATATCCCCCGGAATGTACCAGTAGGCATACGGTTGTTTCAGATATCCCGCCGTCAAGAAGTCTTTGGCGTCGAAAACCGTGGGCCACATGCCTTGATTGTTTGTACCAATATACCGAGGCTCGACGGTTTCCGCGTGAGTGAAGGGTGCGCAGAGTAGGCAAAAGATGATGCTAAATCGCAGAACGAGCTGAAGCCTTAGCTTAAGGATGTGCATACTAATTCCGATATTAGAATTTGCAACGAATGTTGACGTTGGTTAATTCTATATCGATTTTCAGAAATTGCACACAGGAAATTTTGTGTCTTTCCTCGACCTGCTCGGCAAATTTGTAGCCAAAGAGACTGTTACCCGGAATGCATATCGAAGGAAGATAGAAGTTAAATCGGCTACCTTCTTACTGAACCGATGATGAAGAAGAAATCGGCAAGCCCAACTCCGGCGTCTGCGCCGCCCGCAACGGCAAATCGACAATGAACACCGTACCGCCACCTGCACCGCTATCGACCCGAATACTCCCACCCAGCAGCGTGGTAACGATGTTGTAGGCAATATTCAACCCAAGCCCGGTCCCGCCCTGCCCCATCCGCGTCGTGAAGAAGGGATCGAAGATGCGCGACAAGTGCTCGGCCGGAATCCCGCGCCCGTCGTCGCGGAACGCGATCCGCACCTGGTCGGCACCCGACAGGCCGGCCGCCAGCACCATGGTTCCGCCGGGTCCGTCGAAGGCGTGCAGCAGCGCGTTGTTGATGAAGTTGAGCAGGACCTGGCCCAGCGGGCCCGGGTAGCTGTCCATGACAATGCCCGGCGCGACCTCGATCTCGAGGGCGTGGCCGCCGCGCCGCACCTGGTTCATGATGGTGGCGGCGATCTCATGGCAGACCTGGGCCAGGTCGAAGCGCCGGCGCTGGGTGCTGGCCTGGTCGACCGACACCTGCTTGAAGCTGTTCACCAGCTCGGCCGCGCCGTGCAGGCTGCGCTGGATCAGGGCGCTGGCTTCGCGGGCGGCGGCGATCCAGCCTTCCAGCTCCGATTTCTTCAGGTTGGCCTGGGCGAAGCGCGCCGCCAGCATGTCCGTCTTTTCCTGCAGGGTGCTGGCCATCAGCAGGCTGTTGCCGATCGGCGTATTCAGCTCGTGGGCCACGCCGGCCACCAGCGAGCCGAGCGAGGCCAGTTTCTCGCGGGCCGCGAGCTGGGCCTGCGTATCCTTCAGCTGGCGGTAGGCGTCGGCATTGTCGAGCGCCACGCCCAGGTAGGCGGCCAGGGTGCTGAGCATGTCGAGTTGCACGCGCTGGTAGGCGCGGCGCGTCCGGCTCTGCACGCACAGTACGCCCAGCGCGCGGGCGCCGACCAGGATCGGCACGCAGATCAGCGAGGCCGGCGGCCGCTCGCCCGGGCGGTCGGCCACGTCGCCGATCCAGCGCGGAGCGTCCGCGTCGAGATCGTCGATCAGGATCTCGTCGCCGGTTTCCAGGCAGCGCCGGCCCAGTGCCAGCACGCGCGTGCTGCACGCCTCCGACGGGCCGACGCGCCGCCCGTCCTCCTTCACGAAGGGATAGTCGAGCTCCAGGCCGGGACCGGCCACGCCGATCGCGAACACCTGCGCCTGCATCAACTGGCGCACCTGGCCGTAGACCTTGGTCATGATCGCTTCGCTGTCCAGGTTGGCGGTCAGGTCGCGCCCGATGTCGGACAGCAGCGCGATGTTGCGGCGTGCCTGCAGCGCCGCCTCCTTCTGCTGTTCCGCCGCCTCCTTCTGCAGCACCAGTTCGGCGGTGCGGGCGCCGACCGTGCGCTCCAGCCTCTCGGTCTGCTGGACCAGCACGCGGATGCGCAGGCGGTAGATGGCGACGCCGCCGCCCAGCAGCGCGAAGGTGGCGAGGAAGCGGAACCACCAGGTCATCCAGAACGACGGCGCGATCGTGATCCCGAGCCGCGCCGGGGCGTCGCTCCATAGGCCGTCCTTGTTGGCGGCGCGGACCTCGAACACGTAGCGGCCCGGGTCGAGGTTGGTGTAGGTGGCGAAGCGCTTGCTGGCGTCGGTCACGGTCCAGTCTTCGTCGAAACCCAGCAGGCGGTAGGCGAAGCGGTTGCTTTGCGGGTCGGCGTAGTGCAGCGCCGCGAACTCCAGCGTGAACACCGAATCGCGGTGCGGCAGCGCGACTTCCGCCGGCGCGCTGGCGCCGTGCGGCAGGCGCGAGCGGTTCTGCACCAGGAAATCGGTGATCACGGGTTGCGCCGGATACGGATTGTCGCGGACCGCGTCCGGCATGAAGGAAGTCATGCCATTCACGCCGCCGAAGTGCAGTTCGCCGTCGGCGCCGCGCGCGGCCGAACCGACGAAATAGGTGCCGTCCAGCAGGCCGTCCTTCGCGCTGTAGCTCTTGAACTCGCCCGTTGCCGGGTCGACGCGGGTCAGGCCGACCGTGGTGCTGACCCACAGCTCGCCGCGGCCGTCTTCGAGGATGCCGCCAATCGGCACCGGGCCGTGCCCGGTCGTCACCGGAAAATAGCGGAAGATCACGCGTCCGGCGGCGCCGTGTTCCATGCGATGCAGGCCGGCCGCGGTGCCGACCCAGATCTCGCCGCGCGCCGACTCGTACAGGTAATAGACGCGGTTATGGCGCAGGCTGGCCGGATCCTTGTCGTCGTGGCGGTAATGCGTGAAGGTGCCGCTGGCGCGGTCGAGGCGCTCCAGGCCGTTCTCGGTGCCGACCCAGATGTTGCCGGCGCGGTCTTCGAGCAGGGCGAAGCCGTAGTTTTCGCCGAGGCTGGCCGGATCGAGCGGGTCGTGGCGCCAGGCGCTCAGGATGTGACCGTCCAGGTCCAGCAGGAACAGGCCGCCGCGGGTGGCCACCCAGAGGTTGCCGGAGCGGTCCAGCATGAGGTCCTGGACGTGGTTGCCGGCCGAATCCCGGCCCAGCGGGACGGCCGTGAACCTGCCGCTGGCGGCGTCGCGCCAGGACAGGCCGGTCGGCGAGCCGACCCACAGGCGTCCACGGCCCGGCAGCACGGCGGTGATGGTGTCGTCCGGCAGGCTGCCGCGCCGCGCCGGGTCGTGGCGGATGCGCTCGACGCGCCCACTGATCGGCTCGAGGTGGATCAGCCCGGAACCGGTCGTGCCCAGCCACAGCCTGCCGTCGGCGCCGGCGGCGATCGCCCTGATCTTGCGGCTGGGGGTGGCGGATTTCTCGCCCGGCTCGCCCGGCAGCAGGATGAAACTGCCGAAGCCGCCGCTGGCGAGGTCGGCCCGGTTGATGCCGCTGAACAGGGTGCCGACCCACAGCGTGCCGGTGCGGTCGACGCGCACCGCGCTGACCTGGTTGTCCGACAGGCTGTGGCGGTCGAGCGGGACGTTGGTGTAGCCGACGAAACGCTGGCTGGCGGGGTCCAGCCATTTCAGGCCGTCGAGGTCGGTGCCGACCCAGAGGTTGTTGCCGGCGTCGTGGTACAGCGTCAGGATCCCGCTGTCGCCCATGCCTTCGGCCGCGCCGATGTGGCGGCGCTGCGGCTGGCCGTCGCCGATGCGCCAGGCGTCGAGGCCGGCGGCGGTGCCGATCCACAGGGTGCCGTTCTGGGCCATCGACAGCGACAGCACGGTATTGCGCTTGGCCCCGCCATGCGGGTCGATATCGTAATGGACGAAGCTGGCGGCGCCGGCCGGCAGGTAGTCGATGCCGACTCCGGTGCCGACCCACAGGCCGCCGCGCCCGTCGAGCGCCAGCGCGGTGACGCGGTCGTCGCGCAGGCTGGCCGGGTCGCCCGCGGCATGGCGAAAGGCGCGGAAGCGTCCGCTCGATGGGTCGAGGTGGACCAGGCCGTCGCCGGTGCCGATCCACAGCCCGCCGGCGCCGTCCCCGACGATGGCGGCGATGGCGCGGTTGCGCGCCACCTGCTCGCTGCCGGACACGAAAGGATAGCGGATGAACTTCTGGCTGGCCTCGTCGAAGCGGGCCAGGCCGCCGCGCGTGCCGAACCACAGCCGCCCTTCCCCATCCTCATGGGAAGCCTGGACGAAGTTGTCGGGCAGGCTGGCGGGATTGGCCGGATCGCTGCGGAAGGTGCGGATGCGGTAGCCGTCGTAGCGGTTCAGGCCGGCCTGGGTGCCGAACCACATGAAACCGGCCCGGTCCTGCAGGATCGTCTTCACGGTTTCCTGCGACAGCCCTTGTTCCAGGCTCAGGTGTTCGAAGCGCAGGCTGCGCGGTGCGCCGGCCTGGGCGGGCAGGCTGAAGGCGCAGGCCAGCACGCAGGCGGCGACGGCGGAGAAAAAACGGAACATAAGAAGTTTTCCGGAGTACAGCCTTCAATCTACCAGAAGCCCTCACTATGTTGAGAAAAATTAAGACTTCCCCCTGAGGGATGCCGCTGCTATAATAGCGACTCGGGCGGCTGTAGCTCAGCTGGATAGAGTACTTGGCTACGAACCAAGGGGTCGTGGGTTCGATTCCTGCCAGCCGCACCACTTATACTTGAGGAATGGCTCAGAAAGTTTTCGCTTTCTGGGCCATTTTTCTTTTGTGCGCTCCGCCCTGTTCCGGCATCGCTCTGTTCCCGTTATTTACGCGCTTTCATGGGGACTTTGCCAATCTTGGAAGGACTGCTATAATGCGTGCCTCGGGCGGCTGTAGCTCAGCTGGATAGAGTACTTGGCTACGAACCAAGGGGTCGTGGGTTCGATTCCTGCCAGCCGCACCAGTTATACTTGAGGAATGGCTCAGAAAGTTTTCGCTTTCTGGGCCATTTTTCTTTTCCGCCCCATCCTCATCGCGGCCAGGGCCAGGCACCCTGCCCTGGAGTCGGAACCGGGTCCGACGATGCACTTGGCCATTCGCAAAGACGCTGCTATAATGCGTGCCTCGGGCGGCTGTAGCTCAGCTGGATAGAGTACTTGGCTACGAACCAAGGGGTCGTGGGTTCGATTCCTGCCAGCCGCACCAACAATTCAAGACGAATGGCTCAGAAAGCGATTTCTGGGCCATTTTTCTTTTATTAACCAATTTCACAAGCATACTGTCAGCCGATTCCGACCAATTCGGACCCGTCTGTCGGCTCGCCGCGTGATCCTTTGCCAAATGGCAAAATTGCGCTATAATGCGTGCATCGGGCGGCTGTAGCTCAGCTGGATAGAGTACTTGGCTACGAACCAAGGGGTCGTGGGTTCGATTCCTGCCAGCCGCACCAACAATTCAAGACGAATGGCCCAGAAAGCGATTTCTGGGCCATTTTTCTTTGGCCCAGCCATATCCCCCTCTCCACAAGCGCTCCCTACAGGAAAATTTATTGCCGAGCGTTCAATAAAAGTTCGCTAACGGAAATAAACTCAGCAGAGGAGTTGCGCGCGTCTTCAAGTAGGACCGATCCTACAAATACCTGACAACTCTGCCAATTTTTTCTATTCGTCAATGCAAATGCACCGCTCTCCTCTATGAGAACAGGGTAAATCGCCAATCCGAAAAGAAATAATTGAACACCAGCACATTTCTCATCAGAGGCGCACACAAAAGCCGTTTTTCGCGCACTTCAGCGACGTTTTGTTAGGATGAAGTTCCCCGATTCTTGAAAACCAAGCTGCAGGACGCGGCTGTTTCTTTGCGAGGTAAGAAATGAAAAAATCTCTGATCGCTGGTATCGTGTTAGCTACCGCAACGTTGGGTTCTTCCGCCGTCATGGCACAAACCACCACTCCGGTAATGGTGGGCAACACTCCGCAGGTTCTGGACCTGACCACCGGTAGCGGCTTCTTTGGCGATACGTTCGGCGTCAATAACAATGGCGCCATGTTTTCCGACCGCTTCACCTTCTCGGTGAACAGCACCTCCGGCATGGACTTCGATGCCATCATCTCCTCGATCAGCCACACGGCAGATACCGGCCTTGACGTTACTGGCCTGTCCCTGTATCGCGCTGCTGGCGGCGACGGCAGCGGCACCGGCACCTTGGTCACGTCGGGCACCTCGCTGCAGTCGGGCAATATCGACGTGTGGACCCTGTCCACCGACAACCTGACTATGGGTAACTACTACGTCCTCGTCAGCGGCAACATCGTGTCCGACGCCAGCGCATCCTTTGGTGGCGCCGTGATGATGTCGCCGACTGCTCCGGTTCCGGAACCGGAAACCTACGGCATGATGATCGCCGGCCTGGGCGTCCTGGGCTTCCTGGCTCGCCGCCGCAAGCAGGCAGCGAACCAGGCAGCATAAGTTCCAGCGTCTGTCCGGACGGAATTGAAAGCGGAAGCGCGCAAGCGCCTCCGCTTTTTTTACGTCCGCAGCTTCTTGATCAGGCTGCGGTTGCCGAGGATTTCCTCGATCTGCTCGAAGCGCACCGGCTTGACCATGTGGTGGTCGAAGCCCGCTTCGAAGGCCAGCTGGCGGTCTTTTTCCTGGCCCCAGCCGGTCACCGCGATCATCACCGTCATCGCCCCGCATGACAGGCCGCGGATTCCGCGCGCCAGGTCGTAGCCGGACATCTGCGGCAGGCCGATGTCGAGGAAGGCGTAATCCGGGCAGAAGCGCTTGGCGGCCGCCAGCGCGTCCGGACCATTGTGCGTGATCACCACGCTATGCCCCATCGCCGTCAGCAGGGCGCCGATGCTGTTCACGAAATCGACATTGTCGTCGGCCAGCAGGATGCGGTAGGTTTCCCCGCCGATGAAAGCCGCCGGGGTCGGCTTGGCCGGCAGTTCCGGATCGACCACGATCGGCAGGCGCACCACGAACTGGCTGCCGTGGCCCAGGCCGGCGCTGTGCGCCTCGATGCTGCCGCCATGCAGTTCCACCAGCTTGCGCGCCAACGACAGGCCCACGCCCAGGCCGGCGGTCGAGCGCTCGAGGGTCGAATCGACCTGCACGAACATCTCGAACACGGTATGCAGCATCTCGGGCTCGATGCCGATGCCGGTATCGGCCACCACCAGCACCAGGGTGCGGTCCTCGACCGTCGCCTTCAGGCTGACGCGCCCGCCGCGGTTGGTGTACTTGGCGGCATTGTTGAGCAGGTTCGACAGGATCTGGGCCAGGCGCGTGGCGTCGCCGTTCAGGAACACCGGGCGGTCCGGCAGGTCGATCTGCAGCTCGTGGCCGTGCAGGTCGATATACGGGCGCACCACCTCGAGCGCATCGTTGACCACCGCCTTCAGCTCGACGCGGCCGGACTTGATCGTGAACTTGCCGGTATTGATGCGCGACACGTCCAGCAGGTCATCCACCAGGCGCACCATCTGGCGCAGCTGGCGTTCCATGATATCGGTGGCGCGCTGGGTCGCCTGGGCGTCGCCGCTGCGCAGGCGCAGGATGTCGAGGCCGGTGCGGATCGGCGCCAGCGGATTGCGCAGCTCGTGCGCCAGGGTGGCCAGGAATTCGTCCTTGCGGCGGTCGGCCACGATCAGGGCCTGTTCGGCGCGCTCGCGCACCTGCATCTCGTGCTCCAGGGTCGCATTCGCTTCCTGCAGCGCGTGCGAGCGGCGCCCGAGCTCGGCCAGCATGTCGTTGAAGGCGTCGATCAGGACCCCGATCTCGCCCTTTTCCTTGCCCGGCACCCGCAGGCTGAAGTCGCGCCGCTGCATCACTTGGCGCGCGACGTCGGTGACGGCTTCCAGCGGCCGCGTGATGGCTTCCTGCAGGCGCGACGCCACCAGCCAGGCCACCGCCAGCGCACCCAGCATCACCGCGCCGAGGATCGCGCCGTAGCTGAGCAGCCGGTCGAACAGGCCATAGCGCGCGCGCAGGTAGACCGTGCCCACCATGTCGCCGTTCTCGACGATGTTGCGGAACACCACCAGCTCGCTGCCCTCGATGCGGTAGCCGGAGGCCTGCGGCCGCTCCGGCAGGCGCAGCGCGGCGCCGGAGGCCGACGGCGCGACATAGCCGGCGAACCGGCTCCCGGTACTGGTATAGATGGCGGCCGCCAGGATCTGCGGGCGCACCCTCAGCACCGCCAGGTTCTGGCGCGCCGTCTCGTCGTCGTTGAAGGCCAGCGCCGGTGCGGTCACGCGCGCCATGATGTCGGCCTGGGTCATCAGGTCGTCGGTCCAGTAGCGCTGGAAGGCGCGCAGGTCGACCAGCAGCATCGCGCAGGATGCCGCCACCAGTGCCGCCAGGGTGGTCGAGACCGCCATCAGGATCAGTTTGCGGCGGACCGAGCCGCTATCGCGCATGCGCATGGTCCAGCTCATTGCAGCGCTCCTTTCTGCACCCGGTTCGCCACCGTCAGCAGGCGCGAACTGAGTTTGATGCCGTTACGTTCCGCGGCGTCCAGCGCCACGTCGAAGCGCACGCGCTCGTCGACGATGCGGAAATTGATCGCGCTGCCCTGCTGCAGGCCGCCGTCGCATTCGGTCACGACCAGCATCGCATTGCCGGCCGCGCGCACCATGCGCCCCACCCTTGCCGGATCGGCCCCGCCGATGAACAGCAGGTGCACCGGGGTGCCGAGCTCGGACTCGCGCAGCGCGCGCACCGCGATGGTCCGGTTGTTGACGGTGCGGCCGCTGACGATGCGCGCCAGTTCGGCCGCCAGGTCGTCGGCGCCGATCACGCCGATGGTGACCGGGCTGGCCGGATCGGCGAAGGCGCCGGGCGGGAATTCGGCGTAGCCAAGGAATTTATACAGGAAGGCCGCCTTCACGCGCCGTTCGAGTGCGGGACTGGTGGCGGCATTGTCGGCCTGCGCCGGCGCCACCAGGCCATGCTCGGCGCACAAGGCCGCGGCGCACAGCAGCGCCCAGCCGGCCAGGCGGCGGCGTAGTCCTCGGTTCGGGGATGGGCTCGGGTGACGGTGCATCGGCCGGCTCAGGAAACGAAGACAGGGGTGGGACAGGCAGCGGGCAGCGCCGACCGTAAATACGGCACTTCGGGCAATGCAGAGGGCAGCGGGAGACTCGTGATCATCTTGCTATCCTAGAGCATTTTCCCCAGTGCACCAAGCGTGCGCACCCCGACAAGTGTTCAAGCGGCCTCTGCTGTGCTATTTAGGCGATTAATAACGGTCATTACAAATATAAATTGGATTTCTTTTTTGCGATGCAGCATCATGCTTCCTGTCTCCTCTATTCTCCTCCAAGGATAGATTCAGCCCGCTCCCGTAGCGGGCTTTTTTTTGGTTCTTCACGGATTAGCGGGAAGTAAGCGGTAAACGAAGAAAGCGGTAAAGAAGAGTTAGACTTGTTGTGCGACCAACAAAACCTGACTCAACTTACCGCTTTCATGACGGATCATAATCTCGAGCTCCCGTTCTGGGAAGGCTTTATTGCATCAAAATTGGAGCGCCGATCTGGCGCTGTGTGGATCGAGCTGCGACGCTGTCCATCAGCGCCGATGGTATGCAGTGGCTGTGGTCACCATTGCTATCGGGTCCACGAAGCAGGAGTGCGGGTCATTCGTGAACTCCCTATGCTGGGGCAACCCGTGTGGCTGCGTGTGCCGATCAGGCGTCTGCGGTGCAGTCAGTGCGGAACGCGGACCGAGCGCGTCAGCTGGCTTGATCGCCACGCCCGGGTAACCCGAGCGCTGGCCGACTTCGTGGCCGCGTGGTGCGAAAAGCTGCCTGTCGCTCACGTCTGTGAACTGAACCCCGAAAGTTGGACACCAACTTTTGGGTTTTTTCATGACGAAATACGATGAGCGTTTCAAGCTCTCGGTGGTACAGCAATACCTGGACGGTAAAGGCGGCT